>CAYJKY010000006.1:40485-93188 GCA_964370825.1 uncultured Oscillospiraceae bacterium | reverse complement strand
CTTTGTTTATGTACGCAGTAATAGTTGCCCCTGCTTCGTTATACTCTACCCAACTATCGTAAAGTGCGAAAACATTGAAAGAACCGATAAGGATAAATGTTAAAGCTAAATTTAATAACACCCTTTTAATCATGTTTTTGAGCTCCGTAAGTATATTCATTATTTTACCATTTTTTTCATCCATAAACAATAGCTATGACATAAAATCAACACAGTTTTGAGTTTTTATGCCCTATACCCCTTGACAAATACGAAAGCATAATATATAATGTGAAAGTAAACACCTTTACAGTTGTCGTATTTGGGAGGATTTTGTGGGCAAAAATCTTAACATGTCGGTTCTTTTGGACTTTTACGGTGAAATGCTGACCGAGAAGCAGCGTGATGTTATGGAGCAATATTATAACGACGACCTTTCGCTTGCCGAGATAGCGCAGGGTTTCGGTATCACACGTCAGGGCGTGAGAGATTCCATAAAGCGTGGTGAAAATTACCTGTTAGAGTTAGAGAGCAAGGTAGGATTTGCCGCTAAATACACCCAGATTCAAAAAAGTTTATATGAGATTACACGTCTTGCAAAGGACATAGGTTTTTACAATGATAAAAACTACACCACTTCGGCAGAAATTCGAAGAAATGCACAGGAGATTGTGCAGATTTCGGAACTTCTTTACGAGTAATATAGAATAGAGGATTATTTTGGCATTTGAAGGTTTATCACAACGTCTTGCCGACACCTTTAAACGACTTAGAGGGCGTGGAAAGCTGTCGGAAAACGATATAAAGGTAGCTATGCGTGAGGTGCGCCTTGCACTGCTTGACGCCGATGTAAGCTTGCCGGTTGCAAAAAACTTTATTAACGATGTAACGCAGCGTGCGATAGGTGCTGAGGTCATGAATAGTCTCACACCGGCACAGCAGGTCATAAAAATTGTGAGCGATGAACTTACGGCATTGATGGGTAGCGATGTATCCAGAATACACATCAACTCAAAACCACCTACAGTGTTGATGCTGTGTGGACTACAGGGAACAGGTAAAACAACACACGCCGCAAAGCTTGCAAAATACTTTATCAAACAGGGTCACAGGCCATTACTTGTTGCCTGCGATATCTATCGACCGGCGGCTATAGACCAACTTAAAATGGTTGGTGAGGCCGCAGGAGCGACAGTTTTTGAGATGGGAGTCACAAACCCGGTCGAGGTTGCAAAAGCGGGCTATCGATATAGCCGTGACTATGGAAATGACATTATCATTCTGGATACCGCCGGACGATTGCAGATAGACGGTGAGCTCATGGCAGAGCTCACAAACATTAAAGAAGCGGTAAATGTGGATGAGACCTTGTTGGTTGTGGATTCCATGCTCGGTCAGCAATCCGTTTCGGTTGCAAAGGAGTTTCTCGAAAAGGTAGGACTGGACGGTGTTATTCTTGCAAAGCTGGACGGTGATGCAAGGGGCGGTGCCGCACTATCGGTTAAGGCGACCACCGGAAAACCGATTAAATTTGTGGGTACCGGCGAAAAAATTGATGACCTTGAACCGTTTTATCCGGAGAGAATGTCGAGTAGGATACTAGGAATGGGCGACGTAATGTCGCTTATCGAAAAGGCTCAGGCACTAGATGTAGAGGGCAGTGCATCGGTCGATAACATCTCAAAGGGAAACTTTGATCTTAACGATATGCTGGATCAGCTGCAAAACCTGAAGAAAATGGGAGGAATCACCTCGCTGATTTCAATGATACCGGGTGCAAATAAGATTAATCCGGAGGATGTTGATGAAAATCAACTGAAGTATGTAGAGGCAATTATCAGATCCATGACAAAGAAGGAGCGACAGAAGCCTTCCATAATCGACCCGAAACGCAAACGTAGAATTGCGGCGGGCAGTGGAACCGATGTTCCGCAGGTTAATCGCCTTTTGAAGCAGTTTTTTGAAATGGAAAAGATGATGAAACGCTTTAGCAAAAATCCAAAAGCCATGAAAAACATGGCAAGACAGATGGGTATGTTAAACTAATCTGATACGATCCTAAAGGGATATATTGCTTGGGATTTTCCCATAACAGCAATTTATATACAAATTTAAAAACATATTATTGAAAGGAACTAAATCAATGGCAGTAAAAATTCGTCTTCGTCGCATGGGAGCAAAGAAAGCACCTTTTTATCGTGTAGTTGTAGCTGATTCACGTTTTCCCCGTGACGGTCGCTTTATTGAGGAAATAGGCTTTTATGATCCGACAAAGGAGCCGGCAGAGGTTAAAATCGATGCTGATAAGGTTCGCAGTTGGCTATCGAACGGTGCTCAGCCTACAGATACAGTGCGCGCACTTCTAAAGCGCCACAACATTTTAGGTTAGAGGTGAATTCTTGAAAGAACTACTGATAATAATTGCACAGGGTCTTGTAGAGAATAAGGAGGCTGTCACGGTTAACGAACGTCGTGACGAGGATGGCACCGTTATTTTCGGACTATCGGTCGCACCGGAGGACATGGGGCGAGTGATAGGTAAACAGGGCAGGATTGCAAAGGCCATCCGCACAGTTATGCGTGCGGCGGCGGTACGTGGCGGCGAAAAGGTGATAGTAGAGATTGACTAATCGCATCTATTTGGGTGATATTACATCGGCACATGGTGTTTCGGGTGAGGTGAAGTTACACGTCATTGCCGATTCACCAGATTTTGCCATACAGTTTAAACGGTTATTTACCGAGGACACCGAATACATGGTGTCAGGCTGTCGCATACATAAAAATGTCGCAATCCTCTCTCTTAAAGGAATAGACAGCCGTGAGGCCGCAGAGCGGCTTATCGGCTGTTCGATTTATTTTGAACGGAGTGACGCCAAGCTTGAAAAGGGTCAATATTTTATAGCCGACATACTCGGATTTTCCATTGTTGATGCTGATAGCAAGGAGACCTACGGAACACTTATTAAGGTGGACAACCACGGATCTTCCGATGTATATCATGTGGAAAAGGATGGTAAAGTCCATCTTTTTCCCGCTGCAAAACCGTTTGTTGAGTCTCGTGATTTTGATGCAAAAGTTATTTTTGTACACACCATACCCGGAATGTTTGATGAGGAGGGATGATGATACGTATTGACATTGCAAGCATCTTTCCGGATATCTGCCGTGATTTTCTATCAAACAGTATAACCGGGCGTGCAGTTAATGAAGGCAAGGTAGAACTTTACTGTCACAACATCAGGGATTACAGTGACAACGTCCACCGAAAGACCGACGATGAACCGTTTGGTGGAGGACATGGCATGATAATGACACCGGAGCCCATAGCGAGATGTTGTGAGGCGGTGGAAGAGGTAGCGGGCAGACCGCACAGGATTTTTATGACCGCACAGGGCGAGAGATACACCCAGCAGACGGCAAAACGGCTTGCTGAATGCTCGCACATAATGCTTATCTGTGGAAGATATGAAGGAATTGACCGTCGTGTTATCGATGACTTTGCCGATGAGGAGATATCTATAGGTGACTTCGTGTTGACCGGAGGAGAGGCGGCAGCGGTATGTATCGCAGACAGCATCATTAGGTTGCAGGATGGGGTGCTCTCCACTGCACAGGGTTACATAAATGAGAGCCACTATAAGGAGGGATACCTTGAACATCCCCAGTACACACGTCCTGCTGTATGGCGAGGCCGTGAGGTGCCGGAGGTACTTAGAAACGGTAACCACAGCCTTATAGAGAGCTGGAGGGAGGAAAATAGTGGAGCCTTCTACCAAAAAAGAAAAGGTAATTAAAGTAGTTAAAAGGGTGTTGCTGATTATATGGTTAACCGTTGCGGCGGTACTGTTTGCGGCTGTGCTTTTGATACTGAACAGCGGATACATTGAACAAATGCTGTCCGACTTTGCCTTACAGGGCGTTGAGTATACAATATCCGAGATCGATATCGGAACCTTTGATTTCCTTGACGGAATACTTTAATGAAAAAATTTTTTAAGAGCAGAAAATTTGCGGTGCTGATAGCAACGGTGATTATTCTGTCGGTGCTGATAGGATACGCCGGCAGTATTGAAAACCCTGTCACGGCACCGCAACGTGTGTTTGTGTCAGTAATGACACCTGCGCTGCGTATTGCCGAGGCGGCAGGCGGAGATGCTCTAAGATATATCGACAATCTCTTCAGGGTGGAGGAACTTGCAAAGGAGAACACCGAACTCAAGGTAGAGATATCGGCTCTCCAAAAGCAGCTTGCGAATTACGAAACGGTTATTTCCGAACAGGATGCGAAGGACGATTTAAAAGCATTGCAACTTCAAAATCCTGAGGATGACTATCTGCCCGCAACGGTTGTGGGACGTGATCCGCTTGCGGGTTTTGAGCTTTTCACCATAAATGTAGGAACCGAATCGGATGTCTCGGTGGGTGATGCCGTTGTGTCCGAATCCGGGTTGTGTGGTGTTGTTATCGAGGCAGGGACCGGTTATTCGGTGGTAAGAACTATCCTTAGCCCCTCACTCAATGTTTCGGCATTACTCAGTAGTAGTAGGGAGACCGGAATTGTGACCGGAGACGAATCGAGGGTAGAACAGGTGACAACCATGAAGCTGTTGTCGAAGGATACACAGCTTCAACTTTCCGAGCTTGTGGTCACCTCCGGTGAAGGAGGTATATTGCCACAGGGGATTATCATCGGAACGGTAGAGTCCATTGAACTTTCTCCAAGCGGAAAAAGTATGACGGCGATTGTAAACACGGCCGAGGATGTAAGTCGTGTTTCGTCGGTGTTTGTTGTGTTGAGCAACGAGGTGCAGAGCGGTGAGTAGAAACAGGGCATTAAGAAAGGTGACAGCGTTGCTTATTGCATCGCTTATTCTGCCGTTGTGCCTTCTGCTACAACAGGTGCCGGGCTTGTTTGTGATTGGTGGAATAAAACCGATTTTAATTATACCTGCCGTTGTTGTGTATTCATCACTAAGCCGCTTTTCGGTGTTTTCGGCATCGATTAGCTTTTTGTGTGGACTTGGATGGGACATCCTTGTCGGTCGCTCCTTCGGTTATTTCGGGGTTTTTTTGTTTGTGGTTGCCATAATTGCACATCATTATCATAACGAAAAACCGATTATGGTGGGTAGCTTTATGTTAGAGGTCACAGCAGTGAGTGCACTTCTTTGTATCCTTGATCTGTTCTTTTACGGATTTATGATAGGGTATAGCACAATAACCGAAACATTTACCGAATATACCCTGCCTACAATACTTTACACCGGATTGTTTTCACCTACGGTCTATGCCGTTTTAAGGCTAACCTTTAAGCTTGGCGGTGAAAGGGTGGTGAAGAATGAGATATAAGGTGGCCGGAGTGCTGATGGCACTGGTCTTTATTATTTTTGCGTTCAGAGCCGCACAGATAACGGTTGTAAACGGTGACGAACTGAGAACTGTTGCACAGGATGCTGTTATGTATCGATACCTTGTTGATTCGGACAGGGGAGAAATCAAGGACAGAAACGGAGTTGTTCTTGTCCAAAACGAGCTCAAGTTTGAAATACTGCTCGAGAGACCGTTTTTACCGCCGGAACAGCTAAATCAGGTTCTATTTGAACTGGTTAATATTTGCAATGCGGAAGGCTTTACCCCTCCGGCTGCAACGGTAACGGATAAAGAGCTCGAGCAACTAGTGGAAAGTTATGGGCTTTCCGAATATCCAACAGGGATTCAACGACAGCTGTGTGGCATCCGAAAAAGGATGGAGGAGTTAGAGTACAGCTATATAACACCATATGTTTTTGCCGAAGATATAACCCAAAGCTTGTTGCATCGAGTTTCTGAAAACAGTGCAGTGTTGACGGGCGTTAGCATACGAGAGCAGTCTGAGAGATCTGTGGTTGACGGAGATCTAATGCCGCATATCCTTGGAAGTGTAGGTCCGCTTTATCCGGAAGAAATTGAGGAGATGAGTGAACTCGGTTATGATGCAGACGACCTGCTTGGGCGTGATGGTCTTGAAAAGGCTTTTGAGGAGCAACTTCGAGGTGAGGAGGGTGAATGGGTAATTGAGCGAAGTTTAAGTTCACAACAATATACCCAGACGATTATAGATCCTGTTGAACCGGGGGAAACGTTGCAACTCACCATAGACAGCGAACTTCAAATAGCCGTCACCGAATCACTCGACAATGTTATAGAGCGTCTCAACGAAAAATTCGGGAATGTATACGCCGGAGCTGTCGTAGTCATGGAGGTGGATAGTGGTGGAATTCTTGCGGCAGTAACCGCACCCTCCTACGATTTAAATCTTTACAACGAGCAGTACAGCACCCTTGCTAATGATTCGCAAAATCCGCTTTTTAACCGAGCATTTTCGGGACTTTACCGTCCCGGCTCGGCATTTAAACCGCTTGTTGGGGTTACTGTCCTCTACAATGGTGTGATATCTCCGACCGAAACGGTTCACTGCTCCGGCAGATATAATCATTTTTCTGATGTGGGTTTTACGCCGGGATGTACCGGAGTTCATGGAAGCGTTAATCTGCATAGGGCACTACAACACAGCTGTAATGTTTACTTCTATGAGATGGGACGACGGCTCGGAATTTATGGCTTTTCTGAAACTGCCCTCGCGATGGGGTTGGGCAGACCTACCGGCATTGAGGTGCCGGAAGCGATAGGGTTGCTATCTACACCGGAAAATCGTGATGCAAAAGGGGAGGATTGGTTTGTAGGCGATGTCGTTCAGGCTGCAATCGGCCAGGGCGATATATCGGTTACTCCGGTGCAGATGGCGGTGTATGCCTCTACTCTTGCAACGGGAGGGCGTGTTCCCACTGCACATCTTGTACAACAGGTGCATGATGAACAGCCAACAACCGTGATGTTAGACAGTCCCGGATATGATCATGTTAAAAACGGCATGGTTGCAGCGTCTACAACCTTTGAGGCGGCGGAATATCTTTCGGTATTGCCATACGTGGTGGCAACAAAGACCGGCACCCCGCAGGCAGCAAATGGAAATTATGATGCGACGATAATTGCATATGGTCCTGCAGAAAATCCGGAGATTGCAGTTGCGGCAGTGGTGGAAAACGGCTCCAATGGATATGAATTAGGTGAGCTGATAGCGGATGTTTTTTTGGCGTACGAAGAAACAAAGATAACCCAAACGTTTCTACCGGGCTATAATACACTACATTAATAAACAAAACGTCTTACATTGAAAGGAGACATTATGAAGGTGATCGCAATAAACGGTAGTCCCAAAAAAAACGGAAATACCTTTACTGCCTTGAATATTGTGGCAGATAAGCTCAGGGAAAGCGGAATAGAGGTGGAAATTATTCAGGTAGGGTCTATGAAGATGGGAGGATGTATCGCATGTAATGCCTGCATAAAATCTAAAAATGGATGCTGTCCCGCATATGATGATGAGCTTGGAGATATAGTGCAAAAAGTGAAGGATGCAGATGGGATTTTGCTGGGTTCACCGGTCTATTACAGTGGGGTTGCAGGCGGAATGAAAAGCTTTTTAGACAGGTTCTTTATGGTGTGTGGTGTCAACGGTAATCCTCTGCGACACAAGGTGGGTGCGGCTATAGCAACCGTTCGAAGAAGCGGAGGGATTCCGAGTGTAGACGAACTATATAAATACCTTCAATACTCCGAGATGGTACTGCCAACCTCAAATTACTGGACAGTTATTCACGGAAACCGACCGGGAGAGGTGCTAAAGGACGCAGAGGGTATCCAGATAATGCAGATTCTCGGCGAAAACATGGCTTGGATGATTAGGGTGCTGGACGCATCGAATATTGAGAAACCGGAAAAAGCAAAAAAGGTTTGGACCGACTTTGTGGAAAAATATTGATTATAAAGCAGGTGCAATGCATTTGTAACTCTATTTGTTGCATATGACGTTTGCGTGTGGTATAATTGTTAACGTCAAACAAAAGACACGCTACGATGGCCTTTCCATGCGTAGCATTACAACAGATGAGAGGGATTTGTAAGACATGAAAAAGGCTGTAGAAAAGGCTTTTTTGTTTCTCTCTATGAGGGATCATACAGTTTGCGAACTTATCGCTAAGTTGCGAAGAAACTATACCGAGGAGGAGGCACAACAGGCGACCGAGTACCTTGTGGAAAGCGGATATATTGACGAGGAAAACATCGCAAAGTTGCGCGTTGAGGCATATGTAAGGGCAGGAAAGTCGAAAAAGGAGATAGCCGGCAAATTGAGACTTGCGGGCATCGAACGGGAAGTTATCGAATCGCTTTGCATTGATGTGGACGAGGAGGAGATAATAGAGCGACAGTTAAGCAGAAAATACGCTACACGACTTGCCTCGGGAGAATATAAAAAGGTGACCGATTCGCTACTTCGTCGTGGCTTTTCCTACGAGAAGGTGCGGCTTATGATGGAAAAAATTACCGACGATGATGATTATTAAACAAAATCACATCATTTAGGAAAGGATAAATTAAATGAAAATTGCACTGGTGCCTCTGGGATGTTCAAAAAACACAGTTGATGCCGAGAGATTACTCGGAAGACTGTTGAGAGAGGGACATACATTATCACCTGAACTGTTTGAAGCCGAACTGGTAATCGTTAATACCTGCGGTTTTATTGCCGATGCAAAGCAGGAGAGCATCGAGCATATACTACTGCTCAACAGCGCAAGGGAGAACAATCCACAAATGAAGATAGTGGTGACAGGATGTCTTGCACAGCGTTACGCCGACGATATATTGCAACAATTACCGGAGGTTAATGCGGTAGTAACACCCGGATGTAACGGGGATATTGTAGAAATAGTACAAAAAATATGTGACGGGGAGGGCGGCCTTTTTAAATCCGAAATCGAGCAGATGACGGAGGAGGGAAGTAGGGTGCTGTTATCTCCGGCACACTATAGCTATATAAAAATTGCCGATGGCTGTAACAACCGCTGTAGCTACTGTGCAATACCTATGATACGTGGTAGACAGCGTAGCCGGGATATCGAGAGTATCTGTGAAGAAGCACGCGAACTTGTGCTTTCCGGTAGCAGAGAGCTTATACTTGTTGCGCAGGATACCACAGCGTTTCGAAAGGAAATTACAGGGAAAAGTGAACTGCCGGAACTCCTTACCGCATTACACGAGATTGAAGGGGTTGAATGTATCAGAATAATGTACGCATACCCCGAAAATATTGACCAACGCTTAATTGATACCATGGTTGCATTGCCAAAAATTGCGCGGTATATCGACATGCCGATTCAGCATATAAGTGATAATGTACTAAAGGCGATGCGGCGAAGAGGTGGAAGTGAAATCATAAAAAAGGTTGTTGCGAAATTAAGGGCGGCGATGCCGGATATCTGTATAAGAACAACCGTTATGGTAGGTTTTCCTGGCGAGAGTGAGACTGACTTTGAAGACCTGCTATCCTTTGTTAAGGAGGCGCATTTTAATCATCTCGGTTGTTTCTCATACTCAAAGGAGGAAAACACCGAGGCGGCAGGGATGAAAAACCAAATATCTTCGTCGGTTAAAAAACAACGTCATAAAAAAATTATGGAGGCACAGTATGAGGTTGTGGAAAAAATGCTTAGTAATAAGGTAGGCAACACAATAATGGCATTTGCCGAGGATATATGTGAAGAGACAGGAAGAATAATATTGCGAGATGATTATTCTGCACCGGAGGTAGACACCCACATATTGGTCGATGATACCCTGATTTTATCCGAACGTTATAACGTGACGATAACCGGTGTAGAGGGGTATGACCTTATCGGAGAGATTACCGAATAATTATTAAGGAGAAAAGTTTTTACATGAATCTTCCCAACAAACTGTCAATGTTACGAATACTTCTTGTTCCGGTGTTGTGCCTGCTTTTTGAGCTTGATTTCATACCTTACAATCTCACCTATGCAATGATTGTATACATTATTGCCTCGATAACCGACATGCTCGACGGCATGATAGCAAGGCGCAACAATCTTGTTACCGATTTTGGAAAGTTTATCGACCCTGTTGCAGACAAGTTGCTCACCAGCACAGCATTTATATACATGCTTGTTATGGGTTACACGAATGCTGTTGTAATATTAATAATATTCGCAAGGGAATTTGCGGTAACCGCTGTGCGTGCAATAGCGGCAAGCCATGGTGAGGTCATAGCCGCCAATTTTGGTGGTAAGATTAAAACCGTTCTGCAGATTGTCGTGACTATTGTGTGGTTCATGTTTTTGGTGGCATCTGAAATCGGGTTTGAAGTGCCTATGGCACAACAGATTATATCAACATTGATGTGGATTGTAGCAATGGTAACCTTCGCTACGGGGGTGGATTATATTTACAAAGGAAGGGCATTTATAGCCGATAAATAGGAGATGCAATTAATGAGGATTTTCAACACATTAACCAGAAATAAGGATGAATTCATACCTATTGAGAAGGGTCATTATAAAATTTATGTATGTGGCCCCACTGTTTACAACTTTATACACATAGGAAACGCAAGACCGTTAGTAGTATACGATGTTCTTCGCAGATATCTGGAGTATAGAGGAAATAAGGTTACCTTTGTTTCCAATGTTACCGATATCGACGACAAGTTGATAAAGAAAGCTAATGAAGAGGGTGTTACGGTGGAACAGGTTGCCCGACGTTACGAGGCTGAGTTTATTGTCGACCGTAACGGGCTGAACTGTCTTGAGCCAACGTACACACCGCGTGCCACCGAGCATATCGACGAGATGATAGGACTGATAACAACCCTGATTGAAAAGGATGTTGCCTACCAAAGCGGGGGTGACGTATATTTTAGAACGAACAAATTCTCCGAATACGGTAAGTTGTGTCATATGCCTATGGAGGAACTCGAGGAAGGTGCAAGGGTAAACCCCGGTGAGAGTAAAGAAAATCCGACCGACTTTGCCCTGTGGAAGGGTGTGAAACCCGGAGAGCCGAGTTATACTGCACCGTTCGGAGAGGGTCGCCCGGGCTGGCATATAGAATGCAGTGCAATGGCAAAGCAGTATCTCGGAGAGACTTTTGACCTTCACGGTGGTGGCGTTGACCTTATATTCCCACACCATGAAAATGAGATTGCTCAGAGCGAGGCGGCAAACGGAAAACCCTTTGCAAACTTTTTTATGCACAACGGGTTTTTAAACATGGGTGGAAACAAGATGAGCAAGAGCCTAGGTAACTTTTTTACCACAAGGGATGTTGCCGAACGCTTTGGTTATTCGCCCATCAGATTTTTACTTCTCTCGGCACACTATCGCAGTCCACTTCAGTTTGGTGAGGAGGTTTTAGAGCAGAGTGTGTCGGCTCTTGAGCGCATAGAGAACTGTTTCGGCAGGCTAGAACGAGAACTGTCCTCAGCTAAGGAGGATGGCGGCAATGTTGACGATGTTTGTAACAGATCAAAATCAGACTTCTGCGAAGCGATGGACGATGACCTAAACACCGCCGATGCATTATCTGTTATATTTGAGCTTGTAAAGGTAGTTAATTCCGAAAATAATATGTCTAAAAAGGGGATTCGCTATGCACTGGACACTCTAAACGAGCTGTGCGGTGTGCTTGGAATATTCTTTGAAAAGGAAGAAATTCCCGACGAGATAGTTAATCTTTGTGAACAGCGAACGGCTGCGAAAAAGGCGAAAGATTTTGCAGCGGCCGACAGTATAAGGGAGAGTATGATAGCCCTTGGCTACACCGTGGAAGACACCAGAAACGGTCCTGTCATAAAAAAAATATAAGGAAGGAATGGTTATAGGTATGAGAAAGTTATCATTTTTATTACTTGCTATTGTTGTAGCCCTACTTTGGGTAGGTTGTGGCTCGTCCTCTTCAGGATACGATTCGGCAACTACCGAGTCATATGAATATGCCATGGAGGAGGCACCGGAAATTTCTGAGATGCCATCAAATGCTACCGCCGACGTCGTGGGCGAAGGCTCCTCCGATGCAGATGCCGACGGGAGGATGATAATTAAAACCGCATTTCTCGGAATGCTAACCGAGGAGTTTGACGCATCGCTTGCCAACATAACCGACGAGGTTGAGAAGCACGGCGGAGAGATTAGCGATTCAAGCCTCTGGAGGAACGGTTCGGAAGCCGATGAACACCGTGTCATTGAGCTAACCATAAGGGTTCCTTCGGAAAACTACAACGAACTATTAAGCGGGGTGCAGAACGCTGCAACAATAACCTCCATGAACGAGTCCAGCGAGGATGTTACTACCGAATATATTGATCTTACCGCAAGGGTGGAAGCACTCGAAGCACAGGAAGAGAGGCTTGTCGAGCTTATTGAACAGGCAGAAAATGTCACCGAAATAATGGAGATAGAATACCAGCTGTCGAACGTTCGTTACGAGCGTGAGAGCTATGAGCAACAACGACTTTATCTTGAGCGTCAGGTTAGTATGAGCACCATAAATCTTACACTCACCGAAAGCCGAACCATCGTCATAACCCAGCAGGGATTTTTTGCCGATGTAGCAAACTCATTCCTTCAAGGGGTTGACTTTCTTATAGAACTGCTTTCATCATTTGTTACCATATTTGCAACGCTACTTCCAACCTTAGTTTTTGCCGGTGTAATATTGGTTATTGTACTGGCTATCTACAAGGCTACCGAACCGAAACGCATGGAAAAACAGCGTATAAGGGAGGAGAAAAGACGTGAGATGGCAGCAAGAATGCCAATACCGTATCCTCCACAGCAACCGCAGCCTAATCCAATGCAACCACCGGTTCCTCCGCAGATGACAGGAATCAAAAAACAAAACAAACCCTCAAAAGATCAAAATGAAAACAAATAATGAATTTATAAATCTTGAAAACTCGGTGGTTGCACTGGGCAGTTTTGATGGTGTACACAAAGGCCATCAAGCGATTTTGTCCGCTGCGGTAAACACAGGGAGGGAACTTGGATACCCATCAGTTGCACTCTGCCTTTTGCCCCCCCATCCGAGAGAGCTTATAGAAAATGACATACAACGACACGTTCATATAGAGGAAATAGGCATCGATATATGTATTCAGCAGGAGTTTTTGCAGTATCACACCATGTCTGCCGAGGAATTCATCGACAACATACTTGTTAAACGATTTGGTTGTAAGGCAGTAGTATGTGGTGAGGATTTCAGGTTTGGGTACAAGCGTAGGGGCGATGTCGGCATGCTTCATGATGCCGGCAATGAGAACAATTTTAATGTGATAATCCCTAATCGATGTGATGCAAAAGGTGTGAAAATATCCTCTACCGGTATCAGAACGGCACTTAAAAACGGAGATATAGAGGAAGCAAACGCAATGCTCGGGCGACCCTACAGCATTGACTATGTTGTGAAACACGGTTTCGGAATAGGGGAGAAACTTGGATTCCCTACCATTAATCAATATTGGCAGCAGGGATTTGTTCGTCCCAAAAAAGGTGTATATATTACCTCGGTAATTATAGATGGGAAGGAATATCCGTCGGCTACCGGGGTTACAACACGTCCCACCTTTACCGATGGTGAGTCGATTAGCTGCGAAACGACTATAGTGGCTGAGGTAGGTGATCTGTACGGTGAGAATGTGGAACTGTTTTTTCATAGCTACCTTTTTGAGCCGAAAAAGTTTACAGATACGAGCGAGCTTACCGCCATGGTTTTAGACGCTTGTGATCGAGCTAAGAAATACCATAACAAATAATAATGAGAATAAACGCTCAAAGTCATAGCCTGTCCCACTCAGTAGGCTAATAAAAGTTATCTTTAAGAGCTTGATGGTTTTAACATGATTGAAAACGAATTAAGTAATAGTATGTTTGATGGTGAAAATTGGACGGCAGATTATAGAAGACTTCGTGTAGCTGCCTATAGATAAACTCAAAAAGGTCGAAAAAAAGGATTAAAATGTTGAATTACTACCCAAAATGTGATATAATACCAACCAAGGGTGAATTTATCGGAGGTGTCGATTGGGCAGAATACTGACCTTTTCCAATCAAAAGGGAGGAGTGGCGAAGACCACCACAACGGCTACCGTCGGAATTATCCTTAAAAGAATGGGCTACAGTGTCCTCGCTATAGATATGGACCCACAGGGAAATCTTGCGTTTTCGCTCGGTGCGGATAATGAGTATAGTGCCTCAATCTATGAGGTTTTACGTGGTGATGTGCTGATGAGACATGCGATACAACGTACCAGTACAGTCGATGTTATATCAAGTAATATTACCCTATCCGGAATAGAGCTTGAATATGTTTCGGCGGGTCGTGAATATCTGTTGCGTGAGGCGATAAAAACACTTCCTATAAAATATGATTATATATTGCTCGATACACCTCCTGCGCTATCGCTTCTTACTGTTAACGCATTCACAGCATCGGGGTCAATAATCGTTCCTATGATGGCGGATATCTTCAGCCTACAAGGACTTGCACAGATCTACGAAAGCGTTGAAAAGGTAAAGAAATACTGTAATTCCAAGGTGAAGATTGAAGGCATTTTGCTTACAAGATTTAACACAAGAAGTGTTTTTTCAAAGGAAATTCTCGGTACTGCTGAGCTAATAACAAAGGATTTAGGGGTGAAACTTTTTAACAGCAGAATCAGGGACAGTGTGGCAATGAGGGAAGCACAGGCTCTCCAGAAAAACATCCTACGCTATTCTCCGAAATGCCATGCGGTTCAAGATTATAAAAGCTTTGTTAATGAGATGCTGGAGGGATTTGGTGAAATCTGATGCAAAGCGGTATGGTTGGATTGACTGCCTAAAGTTAATTGCCGTATACAGCGTTTATCTATGTCATGCACCGGGACTTGGACGAATAGGGTTTCTGTCGATTGCATTTCAACTACCCTGTTTCTTTTTTGCCTCAGGTTTTTTTGCGTTAAATGCAAAAATGCAATCACCTTTAAAGCTGATTGCAACTAAGTTTACAAGAACAATGGTTCCATATTTTTCATTTAGCCTCCTCACCTTAGCCATGAGGGTTGTTATTTATGAGTATACCCTCGGTGACATAATATCCTTTTTCGGCGACATGATGTATGCAAGCCGAACACGTGTTGCGGTCACTGCACTGTGGTTCTTTCCCTGCTTGTTTATTATGTCGGTAATCTACTACTTTTTAAGAAAAATGATAAAAAATCCAATACTGCTCACTGCTTTATGTTTTGGAATGTCGGCGGCGGTAAAGTTGATTAACGAAGCACCGACACTTCCGTGGGGAATCGATCAGGCGGTAAGATTTATTATCTATTTCTGCATAGGCGATGTGACCCGTAGGGTAATTGAAGATGGAAGACTTATCTCATTTTTTAAAAAAAATAGGGCTGTCGGCATATCTGTGATAGTGTTGATAACCATGGCCACAGCCTATTTTATGTATATTAATTTCTTCTATAACATCGGATATTTTACAAGCCTTGTTGGGATAGAGCAGGGATATGTGATGACATCCTTAGCGCAATTTCTCTACAACATCTTATATCTGGTGGCCGCCGTGTTAATATCGGTTACGCTTGCAAGAATACCGATTTTTTGTAAAGCCGGAAGCATGTCAGCGACAATAATAGGAACCGAGTCCATAATTAAAACACTGCTACCTCTTTTGTTAACATCGGTAGGAATTGCATTTCCGGAAATTCAAACACCTTCGGAGGCAATTGTGCTTTCAATGTTGTATGTAGCATCGGCATATTTGGTTTTTGCCGTACCAATCGAAAAATATATACCGGAATTACTCGGGAAAAGACTTAAAAGGAGTGAACAATAACTTGTCTAACAGAAAAGAACTTTATAAAGAGGATATGTATAAAAAATTAATGCCGACACAAGGGATGGAGGATGAGCAGACAGGAAGTTACTATTATGGGGATGAACCTCCTCTGCAAAGACACCATGCACCGTCGGTCGGCAACTCTCGTTATATAAATATACAGGAGTACTGGGTAAAGGATAAGTTGGATCTTGCACTTAATAAATTTTCTTGTTGTGACTGCGACCGTTGCCGTAAGGAGATAATGGCACTTGCACTAAACGAGCTCCCACCACGTTATATGGTGTTGGAAAGGGATGAAAATATTCCCTCACTGACCAAACAAGAACTCGGTACCATTTCGGCTGCAATCATTAAGGCTGTAGTTACAATAAAAGCTAATCCTAAACACAAATGATTTTATAGCGGGTTAACGTCCATAAACCGAATTTTCCTTGGCAATTAATAGAATATCCTTCCCCTCATTAAGCAACATTTGTTGCTTAATGGCGGGGTTTTTTAATGTTGTAGCCCTGTCATACAGTGGTGTCAAATAATCTTCTTCGCCATAACCTCGTGAAAGTAATCCCTCTTTGGATGCCTCGAGTGCGTTGTATAAAAATGTAGACAATGTTTTTGAGGGTACAAGCTCGGTGAATTTACCGGTTATAGCCACCTTTCGTAACTCACGGTTGTTCATATGGGAAAGGCGGTTATCTGCCAAAAAGTCTCGGCACAGCTCATAGGCTTTTTTTGAATTATTACATATGCCAATGCTGAATGCAGAGGCAGAAAAGGTGTCGCTTAGTGGTTGAATACAATCCCCCCGAACCTCTAACACATTGTAGCGGTTAATGGTTACTCTTTCCACATTAAAATATCCGTTAATGTTATCAACCTTTTCCTGTTGGTTGAAATACTCCTTTAGCAGAATAGGTTTAAAGCACTCGAAGGATAACCCATCCTGCTTAAAGCATAATTCCTTATCGGTGAAATAGTCAATAAGAGCGTCAAGACTTGAGAGCTCGTCACTGCATATTCCGGTGTTGGGAAAGCCCGACCCCTCCCAGTTTAAATCCCTTGCACAAAGGGTGCCGTCGGCATATTCCACTCCGGAAGGCAGGTTTGACGGCTCGGGAAGTGAATTTGAAAGCAACAATCCCCTTATAAAGTCGTACATGCAAAGGGTGTTAAACTTTTCTACAAGGTTATTGCCGGGAACCTCTATATGTGTTTGCACCGACTGCATATTTGTAAGGTAATACTTCGGATCCTTTTGCGGACAAAAATTCTCTATAAAGTTGCGAAGAGTGTTTGTGTAGTTGCTGTCGGTATACTCTATAACATCCGGCATCATTGGGTTGCTACCCATTCCGGAAATAATACATCCTTTTGATGCATAAAACTCAAAAGCGATATCGAAATAGCGATAAAAGCGTTTTGCAATCTCCTGTATACAAAGCCCTTTGGACATAGAGAACTCAATCGTAGCATAGCTATAATCATAGCTAATACTATCACCTGCGTCGTTGTTTACCCTCATTACCACAGCCGAGCAGGTTGCCGGTTCTTCTTCAAATTCACCGGCACTAATTAATGAAGTTAAAAATTCCACCCCAATTTCCTTTGAACTCAAGGAGCTGTTGGGGAAAAGTATGGGAAACTCCAATTCAATGCCAATATACTTTGCCTCTTTGCGAAAGAAGGGCGTAATCAGCATATCTTCAATACTATCTCGAGCACGGTTTTTGGCAAACATAATTTATTCTCCTATATGCTGTTCGTGATTTTTAATATCCTTTGAGGTTACAATCAATATCATGGCAATGATAAATAATCCAATGTTTACAAAAAACGGTATTTGAGAGTTAAGCTCATATAACCAGCCGAAAATCATTCCAAACGGAGCACTTATAGCAACCATCACGGTAAGATAGATAGAAAATATTCTTGAACGGTTTTTTTCATCAACATAAAGCACCATCAACTCATCTTTTCTTGGGGCAACAAAGGAAAAGGCAACCGCTTCCATAAGGGTGTAAACAACAATGCCGATCATACTCTGAGGTGGGCTGGTTAATAACATTATGTGGCTCGCTATGTAAAGAAGTAGTCCTATTATTGCACCCTGCCGCATGTTTAATCGTTGTATTATGCTTTGAAGCTGCAATACAAACACAAGCATTATTACCGTTCTTATCATTGGGAAAAGTGCTATAAGTTCGCTGGGAAGTAGCAGAGTTTCGGTGACATATATCGAGAAAAAGGAGTTAATAGGAATTAGTGATATATTCATTATGGTTATAAAAGCAACAACGAACATCATCTTTTTTGAGCGAAGAACGATTATAAAAACGTCCTTATATCCGGCAAGTAACTTAAGATAACCTGTGTCTTTGGTTTCCTCCATACGCTTAAGTCCGAGCTGTGTCTCCTTGCCATATCGATATAGAAGAATAAACTTAACCGTCATGGATATTGCGGAAATAATGTATAGAACTCGAACAACGGGCACAACACCGTGTTCGGCAACCAGCCATATAGAGATGGGAGAGAAAAACACCGACAACATCCCGGCTACCTGTATAATCAGAAATGCATTGCGTACAAGTTTTGGCGGACAGTCCTCAATAAAAAGACATGCCCAGGTAACATGGGTGATGGAGGCACATGCATTAATAGAGGCAGCTATCAAAAACCACCAAAAATCCTGTGCGAATGCCCATATCAAACATGGGAAACTCCAAGATATAATATCAGTTATAAAGGTGGATTTTCGCCTGCCCATCTTATCGGCAAGCACTCCTCCGAGCGGGCCTCCAAACACCTGTAGTAATAGACCGAAGGCAATTGTAAAGCCGATTTGCTCACTGGATAGACCAATCTGGCGCATATATATCGATTGAAATGGGGTGAAAAGGGCAAACGGAATATACCAAAGCGGTTCGGTCAAAATGGACATTCTCGGATTTGCACCGACCCCTTTTATCGTTGTTACCAGTATATGATTCTTAATAAACTTCATAATTACCCCACAAAACACCATGATATCACTATAGCATAATATTGTTTCTTTTACAAGGGTAAAATACTTTAAATTTATTGTAAGGTTTACATCCCTTTTATTGTCTGTAGAAATGAAATTATTTTGCTTACACGCTAAATGAAAAACAACATGGCTAATATACCGGTGCCTATTCCTACAATAAACATTATTGCTTCGGATAATCCGAAACTTCTTCGCCACTTTATCTGTGTGAAATTTGATTTGACCGCTTGATGTTTGTTTTTCATCTTCTTCACTCCTTGTTAAGGTTACACACTCGGTGATTTAAATCATTTTTATAATAGTTATTTTAAGTATGGTTTGTTATCTTTTTTTTATTCCGGTAGGTAAAATGTATTTTCCGCTCTTTTGGTGGAATATATACTATTAGTAATATCCTACCTGGTCAATATCTTTGTTGAAAAGGCTGTTGAAAGTGTTAATAAGTTACCTTAAACAGTATGTTTTTTGACTGTTTAAAGCATGTTATCAACAGAATGTTAAAAGTTATCAACATAACAGTGTGTTTAATATGTGAAGTTCGTTATTTTTTTAACGGACAAGGTTCGACAAAAAATTCTCCGTTTTGTAGAATTTAATATAATCTTCAACATGAATTTTGACTAAAAACTAGAAAATTTATAAAGACAAAATTTGTGCTTGACAAGAAATATAACGCATAATAAATTAGCCGATACTTGACAAAAAATTTTGCCAGTACTTGACAAAAAATTTTGCCAGTACTTGACAAAATTGCAAAAACAAAATATGATTAGTATGTAGTATAGTATCTAAAAATAGATTATTTATAAAATTAAGAAAGGACGGTTTTGAAATAATGAAAAAAGCTACCGAATGTCTACATGCCGGATACAGTCCGGAGAACGGTGCGCCGGGGGTTCCGGCGATAGTTCAAAGTACAACCTATAGGTTTGATACAACCGAAGAGATTGCACGGCTGTTTGATATGCCCACAGCACATCTTTATTCAAGGTTTTCAAATCCGACCACTGATTGCGTCGAAAAAAAGATAGCTGCATTGGAGGGCGGTGTTGCCGCAATGTGCACCTCCTCGGGGCAGGCCGCTACATTGGTGTCGATACTTAACATATGTAGTGCCGGAGACAGTATACTTTGCTCCTCAGCAATATATGGTGGTAGTATAAACCTGCTTGGTGTAACATTAAAGCGCTTTGGTATCGAGGCAATATTCGTCGATCAGTCAGATGAGGATGAAAAGATTGCGGAGCAGATAAAGGAAAACACAAGGTGTATCTTTGCCGAAGTATTGTCAAATCCTGCTCTTATGGTTCTTGATATAGAGAAATTTGCAAAAATAGCACATTCGAAAAATATTCCCTTGATTGTAGACAACACCTTTCCGACACCTATTCTTTGCCGGCCGATAGAGTTTGGCGCTGACATAGTCATACACTCTACCAGTAAGTATATGGACGGTCATGCGGTACAGGTTGGAGGTGTCATTGTCGATAGTGGTAATTTTAACTGGGGAAATGGAAAATTCCCGGATTTATGCACCCCTGATGATAGCTATCACGGTGTGGTATATACACGTGATTTCGGTGCTGCCGCATATATAGTGAAGGCTCGTATGCAGTTAATGAGGGATTTTGGATGCTATCCGGCCGCACATTCCTCCTTTTTATTAAATATGGGACTTGAAACTCTGGAAGTGCGTATGCAACGATACTGTGAAAATGCCGTTAAGGTTGCCGAGTTCCTACAAAAACATGATAAAATAAATTCGGTGAATTATCCGGCTCTCGAAGGGGATTCACAGCGTGAGTTGGCAAAAAAATATTTGCAAAACGGTTGTTCCGGTGTTTTGTCGGTCGACATCGCCGGAGGACGAGAAAAAGTAAGGCAGTTCTGCAATGCGTTAAATTTAGTTATACGTGAGGTTCATGTTGCGGATATCAGAAGTTGTGTTCTGCACCCGGCAAGCACTACCCATCGTCAACTTACCGACGACCAGCTATTAGCGGCAGGAGTCTCGCCGGGATTGGTTAGATTATCAATAGGTATTGAAGACGCGGAGGATATCATAGCCGACATTGCACAGGCGCTCGATACCATATAAAATAAATAATAAGTTATATATAAGAAAAGAGAGGTTTGTAACATGGCAAGTAAGAGGGAAGCGTTAGATACCGCTATTGCACAGATAGAGCGTCAATATGGTAAAGGTGCCGTAATGAAACTCGGTGATAGTATTAACATGCAGGTGGATGCAATTTCTACCGGTTCCATAGGTCTTGATGCCGCACTGGGTATAGGAGGGCTTCCCCGTGGTAGGGTTGTGGAGATATATGGCCCCGAGAGTAGCGGTAAAACTACCTTGGCACTTCACTGTGTTGCCGAGGCACAAAAAATAGGCGGTGAAGCAGCATTTATCGACGTAGAGCATGCTCTCGACCCGGTATACGCAAAGGCACTCGGGGTTGATATAGACTCGTTGTTGGTAGCTCAACCGGATACCGGCGAACAGGCACTGGAGATTACCGAGGCTTTGGTACGAAGCGGTGCAATAGATATTATAGTAATAGACAGTGTAGCAGCAATGGTTCCGAGGGCAGAAATTGAAGGCGAGATGGGAGATTCTCATGTAGGTTTACAGGCAAGGCTAATGAGTCAGGCGTTACGTAAGCTTACAGGAATACTCGGCAAAACCTCTACCATCTGCATCTTTATTAACCAGCTACGTGAAAAGGTTGGGGTGGTGTACGGAAATCCGGAGGTCACCAGTGGTGGTCGAGCCTTAAAATACTATTCCTCTGTAAGAATTGATGTTAGAAGGATAGAGGGTCTTAAAAACGGTACAGAGTTCACCGGTAACCGTACCCGTGCAAAGGTTGTGAAAAACAAGGTGTCGCCACCCTTTAGAGAAGCTGAGTTTGATATCATGTTTGGTGAGGGTATATCAAAGTTTGGTGAGTTATTGGACATGGCGGTTAAGATGAACATAGTTCAAAAATCCGGTGCATGGTTTGCATATGGCGAGGTTCGACTAGGACAGGGGAGAGATAATGCAAAGCAGTATTTCAAGGATAACCCTGAGATATTTTCCGAAATTGAGGCAAAGGTGCGTGCCGGCATGACAAACGCCATCGAAGCACCTCCAAAGAGAGCCGACATCGATAAGGCAGATCTTCCCCCGGTAAAGGAAAAACCTGCCGGCAAACGACGTAATGCATCAATAGATATAGTTGTGGAGTAAGTACCATGCCGAATACATCTATTCTGGTTTTAGAGGATGAAAAAGCTTTAAGAGACACCCTTTGTTCCCATCTTAAGGGCCTTGGGTACGTCACATATCCAGCCGATACAATTAAAAAGGCCGAGGCGTATTCAAATAGATATACCCCCGACCTATATATTCTGGATGTTATGGTGCCGGATGGAACCGGACTTGATTTTTGTCGTAAGCTCAGGACACGTTCTGCAGCGCCGGTGATTTTTTTAACATGCCTCGGAGATGCTGATGACATCGTAAAAGGAATTGAGCAGGGTGGGGATGCGTATTTGACTAAGCCGGTCGATTATAATGTTCTTTCTGCACACATAATGGCACAGTTGAGACGTGGCGGTTCGCAAAATTCTGGGTTTGTAGACCTGCATCCCCTTACAATAGATTTGATGAAAGGGGTTGTGACATTCGAAGACACAGAGGTTCCGCTCTCACAAAAGGAGGTTCAGCTACTATCTTTTCTTGCAACAAATGTGGAACACGCTTTTACACGTGAGGAAATATTCAAGGAGGTATGGGGTGAAGGTGTGGATAGCGGAATTGTCCGCAAATATATATCTGTACTGCGCAAAAAGCTGTCGGTGTTAGAGGAAAGCCCAATTGAGATTATATCAACGCCTCAGGGTAGATATCTTCTCAGTCGTCGGACGCTGTCGGAATGGTAAAACTTATGGTTGTGCCGACAGACAGTTCACTTGTAACCGATATTTTACCGCCGTGAGCCTCCACAATATGTCTGCAGATATAAAGACCAAGACCGGTTCCGGCATCTTTGCCTGAGCCGGCTTCTTTTTTTGAAAACCGCTCAAATAGAATAGCAAGTTGTTCTTTGGAAATCCCTTTACCATTATCGGCTATCGAAACCTGTATAACGGTGTCCTGTAACTCGGCGGATATTTTTATCTCGCCACTTTCGGTGTGCTTCATGGCGTTGGATAACAGGTTAACCAAAACCTGTCGTATTCTTGTTTCGTCAATGTTAGCATCCGGTAGGTCGTAAGCACGGTTGTAAAGAACCCTGTTAGAGTTTTTGTTCAAAGCCGGAACGTATGCATCAAGGGTTGTTTTTATGAGTGGGTCGAGCTGTGTAGGTCTGCACTTGAGTACCATTCTTCCTTCATCTATCCTCGTAACGTCAAGAAGCTGAGACACCATAAGTGCCAATCGCTCCGACTCTGAGTTGATAAGGCGCATTTTTTTTGCGTTTTCGGCGATATCTCCATTGCTCTCAAGGCTCCTTGCTGCAGTTTGTGCATATCCGGAAATTACAGCAAGTGGTGTTTTAAGTTCGTGGGATATATTAGCAAGAAATTCTGTCTTTAAAAGGTCAATCTTCTCTAACGATTCATTCTCCAGTGCCGCTATTCGGCTGTGCTCGACCGCCTCTATTGCACGACGTCGGTTTGTCATATAAAGATATATCAGTTGGGTGACGATAAGCAAAAGTATCGCAATATCAGATGCTGAATAGCTGGAACTGTTGGAGTAGGTATCAGGGTTGAAAAAATCATAAACACCACTGAGACCGAGGGCAGCCATGCCGAAAAGTGATATTATGTGTTCCGGCCAAAAGTTTCTCATTTTCACAACAAAGGGAATTAGGAACATTAGATAGATTATAGGAGTAAGGATATTGTAGACAGAAACTATTGCAGTAAAGACAACCGGTGGAGTAAAGGCAATTATGGCAAGAAGTATAATAGTTAATCCACCCAAGACCATTAATATTTTGTCAGAAAGAACGTTTGCAAAAACCGCGTTAAAGTACATTACAAAGAATAACATTATAATGGGTTGCCCGAGGAAATACATATAGTAGACAAAATCTTCACTCGCTATCGGAATAACCTCCGAAAACGTCGCGCCGTCTACACCACTACTTATCGCCATAAAAGCGCAAATAATCGCCATCCATAGGTGTTCTGTCTGATTGAAATGGGTGAAAAACAGAGCAAGTGTAAACATTGCAAGCCCAATATATACACCAACCAAAACGGCATCAAAGCTACGGTCAACAGGTGTGTAAACATATCCAAGCCCAGTAGGCACAAGTGAAACATATGCGACTAACGCCTCAGCCTTGATACGATTGTGTCGAAATGCCGCATTTTGAACAATGATATCGATATAACCATCCTCGTCGGGGCTTGCGTAGATTGTAATAGGGTCACGCCCTACCCTTAAATCATCGGAGTTGTCGGCAGGTGTGCCGCTACTGTCGATGAGAAGCCCATTGGAGTACGCCTTGGCAGACCAGAAATCACCCTCCATGGTTATATTGTATGCCTGACCGTTTTGTGGCACCTTTATAATAAAACGCTGGGTAAGATACTCAACCGGTTCGGCTCCCTCAATAGGCACCGATTCATGATTATCTATGTCTTCCGGCGTCAACAGTAAATTGGGGTAGTAATGACTTCCGCTCAACCGATACACCTTATTGTCAAAGTCATTGTAGGATAGATTCCATGTTTCTACAGCCTCGGGATTATTGTTAACCGAGTACGTTCGTGTTGCATTGTAATCGTCCTGTCTGGAAAAACCACCGATAATCAGAAATGTAATTAATGTGATGGAACACAGCGCCAGTAGCACCTCGCTGTATTCTCTAATAAATTTTTTCGTTCGCATAGGCTTTCCTTATAAACTCGCCTTTAATTATTATAATTTTATCACACCTAAGCTATTATTTCAACCGATGTAGAATAATATTTAATATTAAATAGTATATATATTATGAAACAACAAGGGGGAATTAATTATGGAAGCTAATATTAAAAGCAAAAACATTCCGGTTTATCTTGGCTTGACCGACAGTTATTTCGAACTGCCCATCGAGACCGAGATATTGGTGCCGGACTATATTGCCGAGGTGTTTAGGATTGTCAAATGCACCATCGGTCACACGGTGTTTCAAAAAAGTCTTATCTCAGGGAAAATATTAATCGAGGGCTACCACAGGGTTTCGGTGTTTTATCAGGCGGAGGACAACAATGCGGTTTTTCGTCTTGAGCAAAAATTGCCTTTTTCAAAAAGCTTTGACCACCGTGGTGATGGCAATGGTCAGTACCGTATCACTGTGAGTGGACAGTGCGAATATCTAAACTGCCGTGCCATCAACCAGCGAAGAATTGATGTTCGAGGCTCCTACGGTATGACGGCCTCAATTCGCTCCTTTGCCGATACCGAGATAACCTCCTCAATCGAGTCCGACACCATCTATCAAAAGCAGGAGGAACTTAAATTTACAAGTTATCAGAGCACGGTAGAAAAACAGTTTACCGTTGAACAGGAAATCGAGCTTTACGAAACGCCGGACAGTATTTTATACAGTTTTAGCGGTGGAAGTATAACCGCAACCGAGCAGGTCGGAGACAGGATAATTATAAAGGGCGAAACCAAAACATCAATAAGCTACATATCGAGCGAGGGTAACTTTATCAAGGAGATGAAAACCGTACCGATAAATCAGGTTATAGAAACAAGCGAATTGATAGAAAACCTTATTGTTTGCCCGGGTGTAACGATTACCGGATGTAACGTTCTTGAAACGGAGAGTGGAGGCTATGCATTGTCTCTGAGCTGTGGGATATCAGCAGCGCTTTATGCAGAGGAGACAAGGTCGGCTATTGCAGATGCCTTTTCCATCGAATCGGGATACACTAATGAATATGACAGGCTGGAACTCCTCACCGATCGAGAGAAGATTTCGTCTGACTTAACTCTCAGTATACCTGCCCCCCTCGATGACGATGTTACCTCGGTTGTGGACTGCTTTACCACCATAGGTGCAATCAAAATTCAGACAACCGAGACCGGCGCACAGCTGATGGGAGATCTCACGGTTCACCTTATCTGTGAAAATGAGCTTGGCGAGCTATACTGCCTTGATAATGCGGGCGAATACAGATTACCGACAACAAATAGTCTGTGTGAATCCTGTTATATTGATCTGACGCCTACCGTCACCAACACGACGTGCAATCAAATCGGAAGAGATGCAACGGTTGAGGTGTCGTTGTCGGTGAACGGAATTATCTGCCGAAAAAACAACTTTACAGTTCTTAAGGGTATAGAGTTGCTTGAAACGAAACCGGATACCGTTGATGCTGCACTTTGTATTTATTTTGCTGATGCAGGCGAGGCAGTATTCGATATTGCCAAAAGATACGGCGCGTCCCCCGAAGGAATAATGACACACAACAGCCTTACCGATGAGACACTAAAGGTAAAACAGCGTCTTATCGTACCGGTTTAACTGATGGAGGAAAAAACGTGAACTTTGATATTTATCGTGACATAGCAACCCGAACCGGTGGGGATATCTACATTGGAGTTGTAGGGCCGGTTCGCACCGGCAAGAGTACCTTTATCAAACGCTTTATGGAGGAGATGATTCTTCCTGAAATTGATAACGAACAGTTAAGAAACCGAACAGTAGACGAGCTTCCTCAGTCGGCAGCCGGTAAAACCATTATGACTACAGAACCCAAATTTATACCGGAACACTCCATATCCATAGACCTTGATAACGGTACCCATTTTAACACAAGATTGATAGACTGTGTGGGGTATGTTGTTGAGGGTGCAATGGGTCATCTGGAGGATGGAACGCCAAGGATGGTTAAATCACCCTGGTTTGAAAACGAAATACCATTCGACACCGCCGCCGAGGTTGGGACAAAAAAGGTGATTCGTGACCACTCCACCATTGGACTTGTAATAACAACCGACGGCAGTATAAGCGAAATTCCGAGAGCGGCATATCAAGAGGCGGAACAACGTGTAATTGAGGAGTTGCTTGAGCTGAAAAAGCCATTTGTGGTTCTGCTAAACACAATAGACCCGTACAGTGAACAGTCGGTGACTCTTGCACAGGGGCTCTCACAGCGTTACGGTGTTACCGTGAAACCCGTTAACTGCCTCGATCTTACCGAGGAGAATTTTTCCGACATTCTGCGTTCGGTACTGTATGAATTTCCTGTCAAGGAGATAAAGGTCGACATGCCACGATGGATAAATATGCTGGATAAAGGGCATTGGCTGCAACAGTCGGTATATGATGATGTTCTCTCTTTTGCGGACAAGGTGGAGCATATCAAACAGCTTAACGACATTTCATCCATGATGGAAAACCCGAACGTAAACGACTGTTTCTTAGAGGATGTGAATCTCGGCACGGGAAGTGTTACGGTGGCATTAAACCTCAACGACGACATATTTTATAAGATACTCGGAGAGACAACAGGTCTTGATATTGTGGACGAGGCTAGCCTGATGCCCTGTATAATAAAGCTTGCAAAGGACAAAAAGGAATATGAAAAAATAAAATATGCTCTGAATGAGGTAGAGGCAACAGGATATGGAATAGTAATGCCGACCCGTGACGAACTGTTGCTCGAAGAACCGGAACTTATAAAACATTCCGGCAGGTTTGGGATAAAACTTAAAGCCAGCGCACCGTCCATACACATGATGAAAGCAACACTAAACACCGAAGTTGCCCCGATTGTTGGCACCGAAAAGCAGAGTGAAGAGCTTATGACATCGCTTTTGAGCGATTTTGAAAATGATCCCGAACAGCTTTGGAACTCCAACATTTTCGGCAAATCACTGCACGAGTTGGTTAACGAAGGTCTTCAAAATAAACTCGGTCATATGCCACCCGATGCAAGAGGAAGAATGCAGGAGACGGTAGAGAGAATTATAAACGAAGGATGCACAGGTCTGGTCTGCATAATACTATAGCAATTGTAGTACGTAAAGCACTGCTCCCCCTTGAAAAGCTTTAAAAAAGGTTGTATAATATTGGTATGGTACGAATAATTATTATTGCTATATCAATACTGCTTGTTTTTGAAAGTGTTGTGCTGATGTTGAACACAAGAATCAACATCGGCACGGCTTTCGTGTATTTCTTAACCTTGCTTTCGGTAATGTATGCAGTGTTTTTTGACAGCATCAACGATTTCAGTAGGGCAGGTATAGGACGAATTTTTGCAGTTGTTCTATGTGGTGCGCTCTTATTTTACATTGTTATGTTTATCATAGTATCGACCGTAAAAAGTCCAATTGCATCAGGAGAAGAAAAAGCTGTCATAGTGTTGGGTGCGGGACTTCATGGTGAGGAGGTTTCCGAAACACTCAGGCATCGGCTGGACGGAGCGATAGAATTTTACAACTCAAACGAAGGTGTAACGCTGTGTGTAACCGGATCTAAGGGTCGGTTTGAACTGATACCCGAGGCGGTTGCGATGGAGAGATATCTGCTTTCAAACGGAATACCGGCAGAGGATATTTTAGTAGATCCAAATTCCGATGATACAAAACAAAATATAGAAAATGCGATGAAGCTTTTTGAGGAAAATGACATCGATACTGAGAGTGGGGTTGCGATAGTTACCAACCGTTTTCACTGCTATCGAGCGCTGAGCTATGCAGAGCAACAGGGTGTAAATAATGCAACCGCAGTGCCTACATCAATTCCTTTATTGGCTATCCATTCCTCCCATTCAAGGGAGGTGTTTGCACTGCTTAAACACCAACTGTTCGAGAGATAAGGAGAACATGCAGGTCAATATATTTTTAACTGTAGTCCTATTTGCACTAGGGCTTTTTATTATTGTGAAAGGTGGAGATTTTTTTGTGGATGCCGCACGTTGGGTAAGTCTTGTTACAGGTGTTCCGAGGATTATTATCGGAGCAACGGTCGTCAGCCTTGCAACAACCCTGCCCGAAATAACAGTTTCGGTCATAGCGGCATTAGAAGGACGTGTTGGAATGAGCTACGGCAATGCGATTGGCACCGTGTTGGCTAACATAGGGGTTGTGCTATCGGTGTCGATATTTGCTTTTAAAGGAACAATAGACTCCAAAAGTTTTACACGTAAAGCAGGCGTAATGATTACGGCGACATTACTTCTTTTTGTAATGCTTTTAGATGGAAAGGTTCAACCTGCCGAGAGTCTCATGTTGTTTTTATGCCTTGTGATATTCTTTTACTTAGGTGTAAAAAGCGGAGGGATATCTGAAAAACAACAGAGGATGGACTACAAAAAATCCGAATTGATAATGAATGTTTTATACTTTGCGGGTGGCGCATCTGCAATAGTAATAGGGGCGGATATGCTTGTCGAAAACGGCAGTATTATTGCAAAGTATATTGGCATTCCCGAGACGGTTATCGGCATTACGGTAATCGCAATAGGAACATCCTTGCCGGAGCTAACAACAGCAATTACCGCTGCAAAAAAGAGGGAACATAGCCTTTCGGTAGGCAATGTCATCGGTGCAAATGTCATAGATATCTGTCTAATACTTCCGCTGTGTTCCATCCTGTCCGGTGTTACAGAAACATTACCTATAAGTTATATGACTGCGGATATTCCGGTAATGTTTACCCTAATGCTTGTTGCGGTCGCCCCGACAATTATTGGCAGAAGGTTTTATCGGTGCCAAGCGGTGATGTTAATTGCGATATATTTTGCATTTCTTTTGCAACTAAGCTATTGAAATGTAAAATATAGACATAATTGTTTCCTGTCTGTAAAATATTAATATAAAATTACCGAGAATTGGAGCAGAAAATAATGGGTTTACGATAATCATTGAATAAATTACAAATAAACTTAATTTTCTCTGAATTCACACCGCTGTATCCTTTGTTCATTACTAAAGTGTTGACACTTTTTTATGTTTATGCTAAAATCTTAAAAGGAACAAAAATAACGTCGAATGAGGCTGTGATGAATTTAGGGAAGACAATCGTATTAGCCATTATTCTTGCACTCACACTCTCAGCCTGTGTGCAGAAAGCCGAGCAGAGCAGTACACCGCATGAAAACTCTGACACCACCTCTGTGAGCTCCTCACCCCTGCCGACCGAACAGGATAACCCGGATAACAAAAGTGACATACGGCTGGATACATTCTTTTTTTTAGGCGGTGCAAACACCGAGCATGGACTTTATTTCACTACCCAAAACCAAAATGCAGCAACCCTGATAAACTATATTGATTATGAGGCAAATGTGCAGACGGTGCTCTGTAATCGCCCGGAGTGCACCCACAGCGACGATAGCTGTAATGCGTATACCGAATACTCCGGAAATATAATTAATGTCTTTGATATAAATGAGAGTTTATATCTTGTTCACTCCGGAGCTATGCCCGCAGATTTTGACTATTTCGGTGAGGCGGCACTGCCGAGAATTGAAAAAATGTCCTACAACGGCTCAGGCAGGGAAACCCTTGTAACCTTTGAGAGCAATGTAATACCTACCGGAAATATAGCATATAACGAGGAAAATCTCTTTTTGATTTTGCAGATAACGGTGCAGACGGAGCAAGGAATAGAAGTGGAATATCATTTAGCACAGATTTCTCAAATTACCGGCGAGTATTCAACACAGCTACTTGAAAATTTTATCAGTCCTCAGATTGCGGGAACGATTGATGATAAGCTGATAATAAAATCACTCACCTCCGAAATAGCTACGATGGACAACGAATATGTACTGCACCTGACAGACGGAACAGAACACGAACCTTTATACAGCTGGAATAATGCGACAGCAATGCACAAGACACAGGCAGATAAGCTGTACCTTTTAGACAGGAAGACGACTCAGCTAAAGATTGTTGATCTGCGGACAGGGCAGGAGTCGGTCATATACGAACGGCTGTATGACGGCGAGGTGGCCGGTGTTGGACTGGATTATATTGTGGATAATAAACTTTTATGCTATATTTCCCTCGCAGACTTTAGCCAAAAGTTATTTTATGCCGAGCTAAACGGTGGCGGAGTTTATCCACACGAACTTATGGTGAAGTCGGAGAAACTACAGGAGGAAAATCTTCTTGTGGAGATTGTCGGCTATAACGATGAAAACTATATTGTTGCTGATTCAATAGAAATGGAAAGTATTGCCTTTACCCAAAACGACGGCTCAACCGTAAATTTTCCTGTGCAAGTTTTTTCTTTTTCTTCAATCACAAAGACGGATTTTCACGAGGGGCTTGAAAACTACATCAAAATTCCGCTTGTTTAAAGGGTAGGTGACGATATGAATTTGTTGTTTATCAACAGGGACATCAGGCTAAAAAAATTCTGTATAACCGTCGTAGTTGCGGCTATACTCTATGTTTTTTTTGCAGTCGTCACCCATGCAACCTCTACCAAGGAGCAGATGGAAAGTCTTGCAGGTGAACTGGAGGATTTAAAAACGGAGTTGGCACAGCTTGAAGTTGACAAGGCCGAAGTGGCACAGGTGCAGGAAAACACACAAAACCAGATAGCTGTTGTGGAGCAACAGTTAGATTTACTTTTTAATGATATATCGGCTAAAAGAGCGGATATCACCACCACCAGGCAGGAGATTGATATAACCAAGCAGGAGCTCGCACAGGCAAAAGAATTGTTAGAGGATAGATTGAGGTATATGTACATTTACAACAACTCCTCCAACCTTTCGGTACTGCTCGGTGTAAATAACTTTTCAGAATTTTTAGTGATGGCGGACGCAATGTCCAGAGTTGCCGAGGCGGATAACACTTTAATCGAAGAGTTTGCAGAGCTTTCGGCTGACTTAGCTTTGCGAGAGGAGGCTTTATCGGCACAGCTTATCGACCTTGAAGCACAGGAGCGTACATTGCAGGAGAAAAATGAAGAATATGCAAACACCCTGATGTTGGCGAATGAGGAACTCTCCCAGATTGAGGCGGAAACTGCCGCAACACAGCTGGAAAACGACAAAATATTAGAGCAGTATAACGCTGCAAAGGCACAATATGAAGAGGAGTTGCGACAGCTTATAGAGAACAGCACCGGAACTGAATACATCGGAGAGGGCTATGCCTGGCCCGTGCCCGGCTACCCGAGGATAACCAGCGGTTTCGGCCCGAGAATACTTTTGGGTCGCCCGGACGACCACAACGGAATTGATGTCGGTACCGAGTGGTCCTATCAAGAGAGCATTAACGGCAAAAATATAGTAGCCTCCAACAGCGGAAAGGTGGTTAAGGCTATATACAGCGATTATGGATACGGGATATATGTTATGGTAGACCATGGTGGCGGTAATTTAACACTTTACGGACATTGTAGCAGTCTGCTTGTGTCGTCAGGCGAAGTGGTGGTAAAGGGGCAACCCATAGCTACGGTTGGAGACACCGGAAATTCAACAGCGCCGCACCTGCATTTTGAGATAATACAAAACGGCGCAAGGGTAAATCCCGAACCGTTACTGCCTGCTTATGGCGACAGGTAAATTATTATGTTAACAATAAAAAACCTAAAAAAGGACTACACCTTAACCGGAATATACGGCAAGACAAAGAGAGTAAAGTCCGCTCTTAATGGTGTTACTTTCGAGCTTGAAACCGGTCTGTATGGCTTGCTTGGCCCAAACGGTGCCGGCAAATCCACCCTTATAAACATAATAACCGGAGGGCTTGAACCGACCTCCGGAACGGTACGTTGGAAAGGTGAGGATACGGTTAAGATGGGCAAGGAGTTTCGTTCCTTGCTCGGCTTTATGCCGCAACAACAGACGCTTTACGACGGCTTTACCGGCGGACATTTTCTATCCTACATGGCGGCGTTAAAGGAGATACCGCAAAAGGAGACCGTTGCCGAGGTACAGCGGGTTGCAAAGCGTGTGAACCTGTCGGGGGAGCTTTCAAAAAAGCTCTCGGCATATTCCGGCGGAATGAAACAGCGTTTGCTCGCCGCAACAGCAATTATGGGTGACCCAAAACTGCTGATTATGGACGAGCCGACGGCAGGGCTTGACCCAAAGGAACGTGTACGACTGCGGGAGCTTATGGCAGAGATAGCAAAGGACAGCGTGGTGCTTGTCGCAACCCATGTGGTATCCGACATAGAGAGCGTTGCTGATAGCGTTATCCTGCTAAAAGGTGGTGACATAGTGGATATGAATTCACCCCAAAATCTGATAGATAAACACGCACCCGGAAAAGGATTGGAGGAGGTGTACCTTAACATCTTTGGGGAAGAGGGGTAGTGTATGAGATTGGTTTGCCGAGAACTTCAAAAACTGTTTTCAAACTCTACGCTGATTATCTACATATCGGCATTGTTACTGGTTAATCTACTACTTCTCTTTATGCAGACTGCAGACGATAACATTGATTACCGCAAAATGGGAGACGAACTCGAAAACCTTTCACCGCAACATCAGCTTGAATATGTAATCGAGCTGAATAATCAAATAGACGCAATTGCAAAAATCGAACAGGCAATGTATGTCGCCACCTACGATAAGGAGGAGGGTGACCGGCTATTGCGTGAGGACTATCGGCAGGAGTTTGAAAGATATAAAGAGCTATACGAGTCGGGCGATTATATCCGATACACCGATAATTTTAACGATGAATACTACTTTCTGAAACAGATATTAAGCGAGGTTGAAACGGTTGTCGGCTATGAGACGTTTTTAGCCGACCTACAGGAACGTGCAAAAACCCTCTCCGGTATTTCCATCTTTGCCGAGGAGGGTGGATATTCACAGAATAATATAGAGGCAACCTCAAAGGCATTTGAGGGGATGAGTGGCACGGTGATAGATTACTTTCCGCAGATGGGAATATATACCGCACTTAATCTTTATATGACCGATGTTATCCTGATTTTTATTATGATATTAATCAGCTTTACGGCGGTTAGGCAGGAGCGTGAAAACGGCAGTCTTTCACTAATTCGTGCCATGCCGGCAGGGCGATTACATACAGCCGTTGCAAAAATTTGTGCCGTGTCGGTGGTTATCCTTTTTGCAGTGGTGGCACTGTATTTAATGAACCTTGTCTACTGCGGTGTGGTTTATGGTCTCGGCGATTTAAACCGCACCATACAATCGGTTCCCTACCTGATGCGATCCACCTTGAAAATTAGTGTAGGGCAGTATTTCGGACTGTACCTGCTAACAAAATGGCTTGCGGCGGTGATATGCGGTGCATGGGTGCTGTTTGCCATGCTAATTGCAAAAAATACTATTGTCGGTGTTTTGCTGTCGGTGGTAATGCCTTTAGCGCATCTGATAATCCGCAGTCTAATTCCGGCAACCCATGCACTAAACGTGATAAAATACGCAAACCTTGCAAGTTTGTTACAGACGGACGAAATTCTCGGCTCCTACCGCAACCTGCACTGGTTAAACAATATGCCGATACAGCTTAACATCGTGGCGGCGGTTTCGGGTGTGTTGTTTTTCGGCGTTTTTTCTGCGCTGTTTTTGCATTGCTTTGTGAAAATGACACTCCTCGGCAACAAAAATATTTCATTGCCCACAATATTCAAATTCAAAATCCGCCCCACCACAGTAAACCGTACCGAATGGTATAAGTTGCTTGTATTAAATGGCGGTGCTATACTGCTTGTGACGGCGATCGGGTTTCAAATTTATACTGCACACACACTTGAAAATTATATAACACCGGAGGAGATGTTTTACGAACAGCATGCAAAGGCTATAACCGGTCGGTATGACAAGGAGAGCGATGCATATATGAGCGAACAGCTCGAAAAGTTTAAGCCGATAAGAGATGCCGAAAAGGCGATGCAAAACAACGAAATAACATTAGAACAGTACAATATGGCGGTGTATTCAGACTATGCGCTTATGCTGGATTACCAGGCCTTTAGACGACTTGAAGAAAATGTTATCAGGGTGAACAACACCTTTGGTGCACATGTTGTGTACGAAACAGGATACGAAAAACTGTTTGGATTTGACGAGAGGGATTTAAGCCTTAAAGAGCTGATTTTTGCGACGATGGTGATAATACTTTTGCTGTCGGGAATTATGGTGAACGAACGCACAAGTGGAATGAATAAGGTAATCACTGCGATGCCACTCGGCAGGAGTTACACCGGCAAAATAAAGCTTCGAAATGCATATATAAGTGCCGGTATTATTGCCGTTGCTTCAATGGTTCCACGATATTATCAGGTAGCAAAAGACTATGGTTTCCCGGGCGTCACATCTCCGGCAAACAGCCTTGCAGAGTACAACATTATTCCGTTTATAATTCCGATTATTGTTGTAATGCTATTAATGTTAATTACAAGGGTGTTTGCATGTATGGCAATAGCATCAATAATTATATGGGTATCAAGCAAGGCGCCAAGTTACATCCTAACGGTAATGATATCCTCTCTTGTGCTGTTGCTGCCTGTCGTGTTAACCTATATGGGTATTGACCCACTTAAATATTTAAGTTTTTACATCCTCTTTGACTTTTCAAACCGTATTATAAGTGTTATCGGATTGTTTGGTTTGTTGTTGTGTGGAGCAGTGGGGTGGTTAGCGATATGGATTGTGAACAGGAAATTATAATAGTTTGGTTATCTTGTACACATCTTTTGTATTGACTGTTATTTTAAAGAGTGTTACAATTGACTCATACGGTAAGTAGAAAGGAAACATAATATGCAAAAGGCAGACATAGGGTTGATAGGACTCGCGGTAATGGGTGAAAATCTTGCAATGAATATCGAATCCAGAGGCTATACCGTTGCTGTATACAATCGAACCCACAGTACGGCGGAACGGTTTGTAAATAATCGTGCAAAGGGGCTTAATTTTATCGCCGCAAAGGATTTAAAGGAGCTTGTCGATAATCTAAAAACGCCACGAAAAATTATTATGATGATAAAGGCGGGCGGTGCTGTCGATGAAATGATTGAAAAACTTTTGGAGGTTACCGAGGAGGGCGACATAATCATAGACGGCGGCAACAGCCACTACCCCGACAGCATAAGGCGCACCGCATACGTCGAATCCAAGGGAAGACTATATGTCGGGAGCGGTGTTTCCGGCGGTGAAGAGGGTGCATTAAAGGGACCTTCGCTAATGCCGGGCGGAAGCCCTAAAGCATGGGCGGAGATTAAGGACATATTTACTGCAATTGCCGCAAAAAGTGAGGACGGTACACCGTGTTGCGACTGGGTCGGTAGTGACGGTGCAGGTCATTTTGTGAAGATGGTACACAACGGAATTGAATACGGCGATATGCAGTTGATATGTGAAACCTATCAGCTTATGAGGGATGTTCTTGGCATGTCGGCGCTCGAGATGCATGAAGTTTTTAAGGAATGGAATAAAGGCGAACTTGACAGCTACCTTGTAGAGATTACTCGTGACATACTTGCACACAAGGACGAGGACGGCTCATTTACCGTGGATAATATTTTAGACACCGCAGGACAAAAAGGTACAGGTAAATGGACGGCGGTATGCGCACTCGACGAGGGTGTTGCTTTGACACTTATAGCCGAGTCGGTTTTCGCAAGATGCCTTTCGGCTCAAAAAGAGGAAAGGGCTGCAGCATCAAGCATTTTTAAACGTGATAAGCTTGAGTTTAATGGTGACAAAAAGGAGTTTATTGAGCAGCTTCGCAGGGCACTGTATGCATCTAAGATAATATCATATGCACAGGGATATGCTCTTATGATGGTTGCCGCAAAAACATATGGATGGGATTTGAATTATGCCGGCATTGCACTGTTGTGGCGTGGTGGTTGTATAATTCGATCGGCTTTTTTAGACAAAATTCGTAACGCGTTTGATGCGAACCCCAAGCTCGTAAACCTGATACTGGATCCATATTTCAAGAAACAGCTTGAGGAGAGCCTCGGAAGCTGGCGAAGCGTTGTTTCAACCGCAATTCTTCATGGCGTTTCGGTACCGGCAATGAGCTCGGCATTGGCCTATCTTGACGGATATACAACCGAAAATCTTCCCGCAAATCTACTGCAGGCTCAGCGTGATTACTTTGGTGCTCATACCTATGAGCGTAAAGACAAGGAGAGAGGTGAATTCTTCCACACAAACTGGACAGGTCAGGGCGGAAATACTTCTGCATCTACCTACAACGTATAAAGAGGTGAAGGAATGAATATAAATGTTGTCGGTGAGAATAAAAGTCTTACTGTAGAACAGATTACCGATGCAATAAAGCAATCTATTGAGGGGAAAAGGTTAAACAAGGTGCTGATAATTCCTCCCGATATTACACGTTACTACTCCAATGCTGGGTTGATAACCAACATCTATTATCATCTGCTTGACAATATTGGGTGTTCGGTTGATATTCTGCCGGCACTCGGGACACATGAGGCGGTAACGCCAGCAGAGGCGCAAAACATGTTTGGCGACATACCATATGATAAATTTATTGTACATGATTGGCGTAACGATGTTAAGAAAATCGGAGAGGTTCCGTCCGACTATGTTGAGGAAATATCGGAAGGGGTTTGGATATTTCCGGTTGCGGTGGAGCTTAATCGCCTTTTACTCGATGAAAGTTATGATCTTATACTATCAATCGGACAGGTGGTGCCACATGAGGTTATCGGAATGGCAAACCACAGTAAAAACATTTTTGTAGGCGTCGGTGGCGCCAACATGATAAACTCCTCCCATATGATAGGCGCATTCTATGGCATGGAGAGATTGATGGGGAAGGATCATTCACCGGTAAGAAGATTGTTTGATTATTCCTGTGAGCACTTTATTAAACATCTGCCGATACTCTATGTGCTGACGGTAACCACCGCCGACGAAGGCGTTATTGACACACATGGTCTTTTTATCGGGGATGACAGGAAGGTTCTGGAGCAGGCAATAGAGCTTTCACAGCAAAAAAATATCCACTTTGTTGAAAAGGGGATAAAGAAGTGTGTTGTCTACCTTGAGCCCAAGGAGTTTAGGAGTACATGGCTCGGAAACAAGGCTGTATACCGTACAAGGATGTCTATAGCCGACGGTGGAGAACTTATTGTTTTGGCACCTGGTATCACCAAGTTCGGTGAGGATGAAACCTGTGATGCACTTATTAGAAAGTACGGCTACTGTGGTAGGGAAAAGGTGATCGACCACTATGAGCATAATGAAGATTTGCAGGAAAATCAAGGAGCCGCCGCCCATCTTATCCATGGTTCATCGGATGGAAGATTTTCCGTAACCTATGCTGTGAAAAGCATTTCTAAAGCGGAGATAGAGCAGGTAGGGTTTATAGCCGCAGATTTTGACGAGATGTCAAATCTCTATGACCCGGAACAGCTTAAATATGGCTACAACACCATGCCGGATGGCGAAGAGATTTATTACATTCCAAACCCCGCACTCGGACTATGGATAAATAAGGAGAAGTTTTAAGGATGAATATTCTGGCACTTGAGGCGAGCACCAGTGCCGCAAAGGCGCTATTGTTTTCCGATAATGTGGTGAAGAGGGTGGAGTCGGAGGAGTATAAAAAGCCAACCACTAAATCTCTAATGCAAAAGCCGGAGGATATTTTATCGGCACTGTATAGGGTGGGAAGAAATGTTGCCGAGGGAGAGAATATTGACATTATCTCGATCGGCTCTACCTGGCACAGCCTTCTGCTATGCGATAAAAAGATGAAACCTATAGCCGAGGAATACAGCTGGCAGTATACCGGTGCATCGACTCAGGCGGAGAGGATTCGTAGCGATCGAGAGCTTTTTAACAGAATATATCATACCACCGGTTGTTTGGTTCACTCCGCATATCCGGCATATAAGGTGATGCAGCTGAGAGAATCCGGCACAGATATTAAAAACAGCGTCATCACTGACCTCGGAAGCTATATCCACTATGAGCTCACCGATAAACACCTTGCGTCGGTTTGTACTGCATCCGGCTCTGCTTTTATGGACATCAACATGCTACAGTACAGTGACTTTATGCTGAAGCTGTGTGACGTAAGCCAAAGCCAACTGCCGGAAATTGCAGACTATGAAACAACCTGCCCTCTTACCGAAAATGCATCTGCATTGTTAGGTGTAAAGTCAGGAATTCCGGTGACTCTTGCCTTTGCCGACGGAGGACTTAATCAGCTTGCCTCCTGTGGAAATTTAAAGGGGCGCATGACAATGTCGGTCGGTACAAGCGGAGCACTGCGCATGACAACCGACGAACCTATGATACCGGAAAAGCCGGGTAGCTGGTGCTATTATTCTCCCGTGTCATATCTTGTGGGTGCAGCAACCTCAGGTGCCTGCAACTGTGTCGACTGGGCGAAAGATATCTTTTTTTCGAGGGAGATATCCTACCGAGAGCTGGAGGAACAAGTCGTCGACAGAAAGAACTTACCGGTGTTTTTGCCGTTTCTGTTTTCGGAGCGATCGCCCGGTTGGAATGACAAAGCGAAAGGCGGTTTCTACGAACTGACACCGCATCACCGACCTATAGACATGTTTCATGCAACGATGGAGGGGGTTTTATTTAATCTCAGGCAGTGCTACGACATTGTAACTTCGGTCGCAAAGGAACCGGAGGCGATACTAATTTCCGGCGGAATAATAAACTCGCCATTCTGGCTTCAGATGGCGAGCGATATTATGCAAAAAGAACTACTAATCGACCCGATTAAACAGGCATCGGTAATGGGTGGGGTGCATGTGGCACAGATGATAAGCGGAATAAAACCGACATATCCGGATGTGTATAAATCGGTTACCCCTAGCACAGATAGCTATGAGGATAACTATAACAGGTATCTTGAAGCCTACAATAAAATGTAAAAAATAAAAAGGGTAAGCGCGGTGCAGGTTGCGCTTACCTTTTTTATGTGTAGTATACCTGCTTTTGTGGAAGTGAATAAAATTGAGCGATGGGACGGTTATACTTCCCACTGTGCATCGAGTAACATATTCTGAGCCTTTTGTACGCTAAAACCTCTACTACCCTCTGTTTTTTGTGAAATATCTCTGGGGTTGGATCCTATTTCAGCATATACCTGATTAGCACCGGAAATTAAAGAAATAATCTCAGGTTCATGCACTCCCATTGCTCTGTTAGGTTTAACATATAGCACTGATGCAGCACATATTAAAGCTAACCTCGCAGCAGAAATCTCTCCATGTTTTAACATAGGGCTGTTCTCAAAGTTAATTCTTCTCATTACAGCCATTACATTTACTTCATAATCTTTTGCCCTGTATATTTCCTCTGCAATTTGTTCGTTTGTGTGTTCCGGCCCAATGGGTTCTACGCAATAATACAACTCAAGATTAGCACTCTTTATTGCATCTAAAGTAATAATCCTATCCGATAATGTTGCTGCGGTGACCACACCTTCTCCTAAGCGGCATATATGATAGACTCCTGTAAACCCAGCATTTGCTAACTTATGTGCATACTCTAAATTAAAATCAGCTGTATTTGCCACCAACTTCATTCCATGAGGAATAATGTTACGCACTGTTTTTCCGGCTTTTAGAAACAAATTTTTATCAATATCTGCGGTTGACATAAGAAAAATTTCGTTTGCACCTTGGCCGACCAGTGTTTTCACCTGTTCTATAATGTCATTAAAAGACATAAGGCTATTATTACCTTGATTGTAATTATCGCTACCTAGCTGGCAGAAGGCGCAGTTGACAGAACACGGATAAGAGTCAATTCCTATCTGTGCAAAAATTGTTCCCTTGTTTGTAAATGCTTTTCTTGAATAGGTATTTGCACAGCTAAGTATTTTATAATAGCTATCGCTAAATATATCCACCGCTAACATCGTTAATACATCTTGTTTATCTAAGTTAATATTATTGGTTATTTTTTGAAAAATGTTTTGCATATGTGCTAAACTCCATTAAAAAATATATCGGCAAGTTAATCATAAATACAGCCGTAGGACAGAAAATCCTACGGCATATTTTAAAACTGCAACAACCTTTTTACTTTGTATGTGCAACTTTTTTGCATTTATACGGTGAAAAACTTTTGAAGATAAACGCTTAAAATTGTCTTAAAATCTGCGTGGTTGATGTTGTTGACATACTTGAAATTAACAGCCTCTTCAATTCCGGCAAAGATGGATTTGGCTATAACCTTGGAATACATGTTGAGCTGAACATCAGAGTTGATAAACGACGGCTTTATCTTTCCATAGAGCTGATTTAACAGCTGCAGTAGCCAGTTACTATATTGCTCGTTTATTCTGTCGTCGTTGACAATTATTAGCAATTCGTCCCTGTGATCCTTAATTATATCGGCGAGACTACCGGCAACAACGCCCATATACTCGCGGAGCACATCTTCAGACAGCATTAGATCTCCAGGTGTCTCAAACACCTTTACTCTGCGTTGGGAATATTCCTCAATCACGGCACTGAACTTATCGATAACCGGTCCCAACAGACAATCAGCAATATCCTTTTTACTTGCATAGTAGTGGTAGATATTACCTACAGCCATATCAGCACCTCTCGCAATGGAACGTAGTGAGGTACCCGGTATGCCCTTTTTCAAAAACTCATGTTTGGCCGAGTTTAATATCTTGTTTCTTTGTGAATCCTTTAGTGTTTGTGCCATTAAATGCCGTCCTTTCGTACTGTGTCAGAATGTGTGCTTTTTCACAATAATAAGTATACACCTGTCATTTATTCATGTCAATGTTAGAAGTGTGAATTCTTTAGTTTTAGAGTATTTTCTACATAATGACGAAATAAATACATTTGAATACTGTTAGCTTAGATGAAGAACAAGGGTGTATTGTTAAAAATCTTATTGTAAAGTTTATTATTAATTATATTAAATTGCGCCTTAATTCAGCCTCGTAATTTATATGTGTCGAAGAAAACTCAGAACCTGCGTCGAAGCTTTCGGCGGAGAAAATACCAACCGACACGCATTGGATTGTGGTTGGCGGAAATGTAAGTACTATCGATGTTGCAGAGCTTTACAGTTCGGGATACTATAACAGCAGGAATTTGGAATATCGAATTACGACATCAACGGCGACAGGCACATAGTTTTTAACGATCTTGCAATAACCCGAAGCATGTCACATGTCAATTTTGCAGGGTGATAAATAATATAGAATAACTCTTTAACGGCTAACCATTTGAATTAGCAAATTCCTCGATATAGATATAATTCGGGTTTGAAGCTAACAAGTCATCCCATGTTATCAAGGCGTTAACATCTACCGGAATTAATGAGGTGAAAGGAACTCCTCCGGGGTCGTAGCTTATAACCTCTATCTCTTTGCTATCGGGCACGATAAGGGCATATTCATTGGTTGCAGCAATTATTGCAAGTGGTAGTGCTCCATGTTCTGACCACTCCACCGACTTTTTCAGCTCAATATTGTATACCTCGTTGGAGTTAACATCGACTATGTGATGGCGTTGCTCATCCTCATAATAATCTAAAATCTGAATATATTTCTCACTAATTATGCCGATAAAGCTGTTCGTCGCACCTCCCGGCGTCTTTGCTATAGTGGTCTGTTTTCCGCTAACAAGATTATACGATGTGATTTCACCCGAGGCGGTTGTATATATGTATATGATATCGCCATAAAGTGCAAAACTTTCTTTATCATAGTTAAGTTCGTAACGAATATTAGTATCACCCGTTTCTATGTTATGTGCGTATATTTTACCGTCCTGCTCGGTGTATAAAATGTTTCCTGATGCCGAAACAAGGTGTTCATCATGTGCAAGTTCTTTTATCTGCGAAAGTCGAGAGCTGTTTAAATCAATCCTGCCGAGATATTTCTTGTGGCCTCCTTCACTGCTGAAATAGCTTAAATACAGTGACTCTGTATCCGATATAACGGTGGTTCCGGCTAGATTTTCGGTTTTGGCGAACTCAAAAATAAGCTCCCTACCCGCACCGCTTAAATCCATGCGGTAAAGCCCAATAATATCGCTATTTAGTGCCGCCTCTTCGGTAGCATGCTCACTCATCGGATTATTTCGTCCGAGAAAAAACAAATTTTCAGAGGTGTAGTCTAAAAACAGTGTGCCGTTACCATAAAAAAAAGAGCTGCATCCCTCGTCGTTGTGCTCACAGTTAGGGCTACTGCAAAGCACGAGCCGTGTAGCGGTATCATAATCGGTGTAGTAAATGTTTTGTCCTATCATCTGATAATAGCCATTTTCACTACCAATGTTTATAGCTTCAAAATTATTACCGATGTCGGTCAAAACCTTAAGTTGATTACTGTCGAGATCCTCCTCGCCGATGGCCGAGAGTGTCGAATTTGGTGCAACTGCAATAGTCTCCTGCCTTTCAATGCAGGAGACTAAAATAACCGATGAGAAAACCAAGACTAATAATGTAATAATGGTGGCAGATAACTTTTTCATAACATCCTTCCAAGCGTTTTTTTAAAGTATACACCTAAATGCTTGAAATTTTGTTTTGTTGTAACCAATAACCGGTATAATGTAACGAACGACCTGTTATTTAATATTAAGACAGTCGAAAGGTTCAGGTTTTGCAAAGTGGTACCCCTGTGAATAATTTATTTTATGCGTTAGAATGATGCTTTGTATTTCTTCGTTTTCGACAAACTCTGCAACAGTTTGGGCACCTATCAGGTTTGCCATATAACATACAGAGCTTAAAATATCTCTGCTGTCCTGACTTGTATTAACTGTTTTAATTATATCTCCATCTATTTTTATTATATCAGGCTTTAATGAAATAATAGATGTATAGGTAGCATATCCTACCCCAAAGTCGTCGACGGCGATAAGGCATCCAAGTCCGCGCAGTTTGATTAAGAAATCAAAGAGCTCGTTGTTTTTACTGTAATTTTCTGTTTCGACAAATTCAATTATTACCTTTGACGTAGAGGAGTGCTGTTTAAGTCTTTCAACAAACCATAGCCTAAAGTCCGAAGATTGTATGTCATGCAGTGATAGGTTTATACTAAGCTCACTATCCTTGTCCTCGAAGAGTGTAAGAGCCTTATTGATTAATGCCTTACTTAAAGAAAGATACATTTTAAGCTTTTTAGAGGCGTCCAAAAAATATCCGGGTGGATGAACCTTATTGTCCTTACAGCATACCCTCATTAATGCTTCATATTTTCTTATTTTGCCGGTTTTGTTATCAACAATCCCTTGGAAATACGGCACAACCTTATCATTCTCAAGTGCATAGGATAAGATATCATAAATTTTAAGACGTTCCTCCTGCTCGCTCTGAAGGATCTCCCTTTCGTTTGCAACCTCGATAAAATTGTTTTGCAAATTTTTATTTAAATAATATGCAGCTAAACATCGGTTAACCAGATCATCGCCAAAAGCTATTGCAAAACGTGAAATTCCACTGAGTCCGGTTTGTTGCCCTCTTATATGCTCATACTGTTCATGGTTAGCTTTCATTAGATTGTAAAAATCATCGTCACTCATATCATCATTGGCAACTGCCATAAAGGTCTTATATGAGTGAATATAAACATGTATGAGATGGTCAATTCCAATCTGTTTATATGCATTATTACCCATTGTGAGAATTTCAGAGCTTGTCCTGTAATACTTATCCTCGTCAAAACATGCAATCATCATGTCAGCATTGATAACCTCTGTCATACATATTTTGTTGAATTTATATTTTTCGTTATCTTTTAAAAATTGCTCATAGCTTTGCATGTTGAACCTAACATCCAAATGTGGCGTTTCATTTTGCGGAGTTGACATTATACGCTCCTTTATTTATATATTAATATAAGAAAAAATGGTGAAAGACCTTATCTGTTTATCATTGTTCACAGGCATGTCAGATTATAGGTGTTAGTAACCCGCCGCCGCAATTTTTCTTTCCATAAGCTCAGGGTTTGACGTATGTGCAAGTGCGGTCTCCTTGTCTATGGTTCCGGACTGCAAAAGGGTAAGTAAACTTTTATCCATGCTCTGCATCATGTCTCCCGGACCGGAAGTGGAAAGCAGATTGTCGATTTGATGAATTTTATTCTCCCTTATTAAATTTTTAATTGCAGGATTTACCGTCATTATTTCAAATGCAGGAATTCTTTCGCCGGTAACTGTTGGAACGAGCTGTTGACAGACTATTGCATTTAACACCATAGCAAGCTGTAAGCGTATCTGATGTTGTTGATCCGGCGGAAAAACATCGACAATACGGTCGATCGTCGCTCCCGCACCGATGGTATGTAGACTGGAAAGAACAAGATGTCCGGTTTCCGCCGCCGTCATTCCCACCTCAATAGTTTCACGGTCTCTAAGCTCTCCTATAAGTATCACATCGGGGCTTTGACGCAGTGCACTTCGTAGAGCCATAACAAAACTTTCTGTATCGAGATTAACCTCTCGCTGTGAAACAATGCTACTGCTGTGAGGGTGCAAAAACTCAATAGGATCCTCTAGGGTGATTATATGTTGTTGACGACTTCTGTTAATCTCATCAATCATACATGCAAGGGTCGTGCTCTTTCCGCTGCCGGCAGATCCGGTTACAAGAACAAAACCACGTTCGTTGCGGCAGATGTTCATTACCTCTTTTGGTATGTGAAGCTCGTCGGGGTGGGGGAGGCTAAATGTGATTACCCTAATTACCGCTGCAAGAGTGCCACGCTGTTTATATGTGTTAACCCTAAAGCGAGACAGATTTTTTATTGCAAAAGAGAAGTCATCATCACCCTTTTCAAGCAGGCGAGTCATGTCACGATTATTTGCATGGCTATAAATCTGTTCGATAATATTAGCGGTATCTGCCGGCTTAAGCAAATCCTCACTAAAAATTGCCATTTTACCTTTTAGCTTTGCGGTAACCGGCAAACCTGAAATAATAAAAATATCGGACGCGCCTTTTTGTACAATATCCTGAACCAGTGTACTAAAATCCATTGTTCACCTCACGTTATTACTGAAAAACCGGAAATTCTGTATTGCTTACCCACTCTTGTGTGTACAATAACTGCCATTTCGTTATGCTGTAATCACCTTGTGGCATAACTAATATTTCGCTTAAAATACTTTCCTTTTCGTCGACAACAGTTAAAAATGAAAGGTATATTTGGGTATCCCTCATTTCAACTGTATAATCGGGAAAAGTTGATTTTAACTCGTCTGAAAAATCCTCATCACTATAGGTTAGATTTTGTAGGGAGCTGTGTATTTCCATCAAGGTTGTGTGAGCTTTGCTTTCTGCAGCATAGTATTCCTTTGTGGTATCGGCAACACTTTGGCTAAGCTTATTGTCGGTATCTGCCGATACGTAGGAAAGAGTAGCAAAGGTGATAAGCGCAAGCAGAACAAACACCACAAGCAAAAGACTTGTGCCGATAGGAACTCCCATCTGTTGCGGTTTATTATTCATTTCTCAATTCCTTATGGTTGATAGACTGTTGCGGATAAGTCATAGATGACCTTATCACTGTCAAACATTTCGATGGAAAGTGTGTATAGTCCGTCCTGCGAGGTTTCCTCAAAACGTGCATGATATTCTCCGTCCCGGGTGTACTCACCCGAACTGTTGAAATCTGCAAAGTAGGCGCAGTCGGTCATCTCGGCCAAGGTCATCTCGGAAAGCAGGCTCATACCACCCTCTTTGTATATTTCCACTGCAGTCTGTGCGGCGGCAACAGCTCCATTACGTTCCTCACTCTCCTTTGCAATGTTGTGAGCACTGAGAAACAGGTTGACACATACAACCGAGCAAAGTGAAAAAAACATTATCGAAATGATAAGCTCAATTAAAAACAGACCGGATTTTGAATGTGTCCTCATAACTGTTCTCCTTTCAGTTTTTTCTGTCTTTCTACAGGGTAGATAGCGCTAAGGATAGTGTGGTGTTGTTTTTGTCGGCTACTGTAAAGGTGTATAAATTGTCCTGATGCTCTATCTCAAAAAGCGAAATCTCTAAAAGTCGCTGACCTGCTGTCATGGTTGGGGTGATATCAGCCTTGGTGAAAAGCTCACAAAGATAACCATCATGTAAAAAGATATATCTTTTAAATTCACCCTCCGGAAGTGACTCGTTGATAATGAGTGCTTGGGTTCCCTCAACTTCACCGACGGTAATTGCACCAAGTGCGTTGTTTTGGTTTATCTGCTTTTTTATATAGGAAATTGCGGTACGAGATGTAAACTCACTTTCCATGTCCATGGCAATATTTTCATATACCTGTGTGCCGAAAAACACAAGCATTAGCGAGGTAACGGCAAAAACCGCAAACAAAGACAGCGTAAAAAGCATGTCCACGGTATGTCTGTTTTGCTTCATGTTTAAATTCATTACTCACCTACTTAAAACCGTTATATCAGGCATAATATTTGGTGCAAATGCATCGTAGTGAACTATATACTTCGTCTCATCTATCAGCAATCCGTACTCCTCTATAAGTTCGTCAAGAGCCTGAGGATATGCACCATTGGTTGCATAGCTATGGGTGCAACTTCGACTTATCGCATCCTCTAAGGTTTGCAACTGAAGCTCGTCGCTGGTGTCGTCAAGCGATGTTAAGCCCCAATACGACACTCCGATTATCATTGCAAAGATTACGATGTTGATTATATAGCTTTTTTTAGACAACAATAGTTTCATTTTTTAACCCATATGTGAAATAATACTCATCAACGGTAGCATTACCGATAGTAGGATAGCACCTACGATAACCGAAAGCACCGCAACAATGGTGGGTTCAATGATGGAAACAACATTTTCAAGCCTTCGGGTGACATCCTCGTCGTATCGTTTAGAGATACTTTCCATTACCCCGTCTACCTGTCCCGTCTTAAAGCCAACTGCGAGCATGCGCGCATAGACCCCGGCAAATATCTTGTTTTCAATCATAGCTTTGGAGAAGGGAGACCCGTTTTGCATATCGTTACGCAAAGCCTTGATCTTAGTTTTTAGACTATTATTCTCGACCATGCGCTCTACCATGTTTAGACTGTCATCGGTGTCAAGTCCGCTGGAAAGCATAAGAGACAGCCCGCCAGCAAACCTTGCGACAGCAATGTTTTCCACAATTCCACGCGTAGCAAAAAAATTATCCTTAAAATTTTTGAATAACTCCTGCCCCTTTTTTGTGAAAATAGTAAGCAAAACAAGCAGAACAATAACCCCGAGTAATACAAAGATAACCGCAATGTTTTCGGAAATTCCTGTTCCGATATCCATTAAAAACTTTGAAAATCCGGTGATTTCACTTCCTAGTTGCTGAAAGACCGAGTTAAAAATCGGCATTACATTTACCACCAATACTGTAATAACCAAAAGCATCATTGCAACCATAATAAGTGGATATGTAACCGAGTGCTTAATAGTTTTGCGGAGATTGTCCTCTCGTGCGTAATAAAGTGCAAGGGAGTTGAAAACAGTTTCAAGTCGTCCCGATATCTCGCCTATCTGTATCATGCTTATCATATAAGCAGGGAAAACACCGGACTTAGATAAGGCTTTTGAAAGCTGGTTTCCAAGCTCTAACTCGTTAATTATGCCACCAAACAGGGACTTGGATGCCTCATCTCCTGCCTCCTCAAGCATAATGTAGAAGCCCTCAATCACCGTAATACCGGAACCGAGGATAAGTCCTAACTGCTCACAAAAGGTTGAAAGATCCGCATAAGTTAATAACTTTTGCGACGAATTTTGGTTTTTCGATTCGCTAGTAGACGTATTTTTCTGCATAATTTTCCCCCGTTCCAATAAAAGTCGTATCAGCACCACTATCTGCAAAGGTCGGATCCATAAGCTTCCACTCAACTCCATCAAACTCTATTGAACTAATCCAGCCTGTTTCATCGGTGTAAACATTAATCCAAGCATGATACACATCACCTGCATACCCAATAACAAGCTTGGTAGGAATATTTTGTGAGCGCAACATTGCCGTCATAACGGCTGCATAGTCGAAACATATTCCCATGCCGGACGTAATCGACTCATCCAGCACCGGAAGGTATCCTGCAAGTGTTCCGTCAGCGGCTGCACCTGCTTTATCATAATCATACTCAATACTGTCCTGAGTATAGTAAAAAACCCTTTCAATAAATTCAATGTCGGTAGAGGTATACTCATAAAGCTCCTTTGCCTCCTGAACGGCAATGGTAGCTTCGCTAAAGTCCACATACTGATTTGAGTAAAGAAAAGGTGTAAATTCGTTTTCAATGGTGGCGGTGATATTCTGGGTATCAACCGTGTAGTACTCGGTGCCGGAGGCCTGTTCATATGTAGTCAGTGTATAACTTCCGGAACCCGATGTTAACGGGAATGTCTGAAACCCGCTCTTGTCGTGTAGATCGTAGGTATAGGTAATTCCGGCGGCATCCACCACACGAAATTTAATTTTACCGGTGTGTGCTCCTACATACTCAACCATGATATAGCCTTTTGCACTGTTAGAGTGGTCGATAACCACATATTCTGAACTGAGCACCGAGATACCATCCGCAGAGGGTATTCTTTCGGCGACATTCAGAGCTGTCCTTACAGGGCTTTCGGGCAACGGTTCAAGTTCTGCATCGGAGTTTGAGTTTAAAAAATCTAATAAACTACAACCCGAAAGCAAAACACATAATGATATTAATAATAGGAATTTTCTTATCATTAATTTTAATAAAATCCCCTTGTTATTACCTTAGTTAAATTATACTACAATAAAACGAGACATGCAACGAAAAACGAAATAATATACTTTAAGGTGTTTTGCGGATTATTGCCTTTTGATCGATTTAGAAATACAACTCACCGGACATGCCTCGGTGCATTTCCCACAGCCTATACATAGGTCATGGTCGATCGATGCATTGTTGTCCTTAACCGAAACCGATTTCTCCGATGTTGGACATACTTTAGTACATTTCATACAGCCGATACATCCGGCGCTACAGGCTTTTCGGGTGATGTTACCCCTGTCCTTGTTGGCGCAAAGTACAACCGGCTTATTGTTCTCGCTAACAAGCGAAATTATCTTTTTAGGACATGCCTCGATACATGCACCACAGCCGGTGCATTTTTCCATATCGACCGTTGCAAGTCCATTATCTACAACTATGGCGTTAAATTTGCATACTACCTTACAGTCGCCATAACCGAGACATCCGTAGCCACATATACTTCTGCCACCAAAAAGTGTAGAACAAGCCTCACAGCTGATAACACCGCTGTATAGATATTTGTCTGCGGTGTTGTTGTAGTTTCCTTGACAGCGGATAACAGCTTTTTTTGCCTCGACAGCATCAACCGTCAAGCCCATGATATCGCCGAGCAATGCTGCAACACTGTTACCGCCCGGAGTACATAGATTAAGTTTGTCCGAGGTTCCTGATGCTATTGCGTTAGCATAGTCAGAGCAGCCTGCAAAGCCACATGCACCACAGTTTGCTCCGGGAAGAACCGATTCCAATTGTTCCGCCTTTTCGTCCTTCGGAACCGAAAAAAACTCCGAGAATACAACCAAGACAACGGCGCCCACGGCACCAACTCCCGCTATTATGATAATAGGTAAAACTATAGTCATTTTGTTCTCCGATTACTGAAAAATGTTTTCTATTATGCCGCCAAATCCCATGAAGGAGAGGGAGACGATGCTTGCAGAAACAAGCGTTATTGGCAATCCGACAAATGCCTTTGGCGGATTTGAATTTTCTAACCTGCGGCGTACGCCGGCAAACATGACCATTGCAAGCATGAAACCGATTCCGGCACCGGCTGCATTCACCAAGCTTTCAACATACCCATATTCATTCTCAATGTTAAGCAGAGTAACACCGAGTATAGCGCAGTTTGTTGTGATAAGAGGAAGGTAAATTCCGAGTGCATTGTAAAGTGGAGGTATAAATTTTTTTAGCAATATTTCCACTAGCTGAACAAGTGTTGCAATAACCAAAATAAAGCTTATGGTGGAAAGGTAATCTAACCCGTTAGGGTAAAGTAGATAGGTGTATAGCGGATGTGTTACCGCAGTAGCGAGCACCATAACCGCTATAACGGCACAGCTCATGCCAAATGCCGAGTTTAATTTTTTTGAAACTCCGAGAAATGGACAGATGCCGAGAAACTTAACAAGGACATAATTGTCCACAAGAATAATTCCAAAAAAGATAATTGCAAGCTCTGCTCCCATTAGTTTACCTCCTCACTATTCTCTTCGTTGGTAACAAAATCTTTGTTTTCGGCCTGAGCCGGGGTGGTCGTGACTCTATCTGTTGAATGTCTTTCATGCTGAACATTTTCCGATACGGCAGTTTTCAACTCTCCCTCACGTTCAAATGCGGGGCAACCGCTTTCGTTAGGACACCCTATACAGCTGTGGTCGGTAGGTGCAGGCCCGAAAAAGGGGAGTTTCTCAAGCTGAAGTGCAAGGGCAATTAATATTCCGTATACAAAAAAGCCTCCTGCCGGTGCGGCAAAAATTGCCATTGGTTCAATATAACCTTGGGTTACAGGGATTGCAAAAAAAGTGCCAGCACCGAGCAGTTCTCGTATTCCGCCCATAAGAAGAAGGGTTATGGTAAAGCCTATTCCCATCGAGATTCCGTCTACAGCACTGTAAAAGACGGTGTTTTTAGATGCAAACATTTCGGCACGACCGAGAATGATGCAATTAACAACAATAAGCGGAAGGAAGATGCCGAGTGATGCATCAAGCTCCGGTAGATATGCCTTTACCACCATCTGGACAACGGTAACAAAGGTCGCTATTACCGTGATATATGCCGGTATGCGAACCCTGTCCGGAATAATGTTTCTCAGCGCCGAAATAACCATGTTGGAGCATATTAACACAAAGGTTGCGGCAAGCCCCATTCCAACCCCATTAAACGCGGTTGTGGTTACCGCAAGAGTCGGACAGACACCTATAATCAATCGAAGTACCGGGTTTTCAAGGAGAATACCCTTGACCAGTAAATCCTTTACTCTATTTATCATTATTATGACCGTTCCTTTCTTGATGTTTTGTCCGGTTTCGGCACAACGTGACGAAATTCAAACGCACTTCGTTTGAAAGGAACAAAACTCCATGTTTGAAAACTTGTTTTCAAACTTTACTCCTCCTCCCCGGTGATTGCTAATATTACCGAGAGTGCCTTGTTGACTGATTCGTAGACGGCACCCGATGAATAGGTTGCACCACTAAGTCCGTCATACTCAGTTTCGGGAAGTTGTACGGTTATGCCGATAAATTGACTTAAATAAGCCTCGTCGTAAATTCTATCTCCGATGCCGGGTGTTTCGCCATTGTCACCGATGCTTATTCCGTTAAGTGCTCCCTCGGCATCAAATGCGACCACCAACGGAACATCTCCGCCATATCCTTTGGAGGATGTGGTAACAATGTAACCGACCGTTTCCTCACCCTGAACTGCGGTGTATGCGGTGTCGGCATTTTCAAGCTGCTCGGTGGTCAGCTCTATTGCTACAAAGTCATCCGCTTGAGCGATAAGCTCCTGCATACTTTGCTTTTCAGCATTGGAAGAATTTGCTGCTATTATCGGTGCGGTTAGTTCGTTGGTAACACCGAGTAAAAGTGCGGCAACCATGCAGATGGCGCATAAAACCATAACCGGCTTAAGGCGTTCTAACCACACATTTTGTTCTGTTGGGATCGCCTGTATATTAACCGTGCTCGGCACTTCAGTCGAAGCGGCGACGTCTAATTGATCATATATATCCGGTATAGGTGATGCATCAACGTTTGTTTTAAGATCTGCAATAGTAACAGGTTCGGAATTATCTGTCTCGGAAACTTCATCGGAAGCTTCAACCTCGGCAAAATCGTCGGTCGTCTCGACCTCATCGGAAGCTTCAACCTCGGCAAAATCGTCGGTCGTCTCGACCTCATCGGAAACCTCAACCTCGGCAACATCGTCGGTCGTCTCGACTTCATCGGAAG
>CAYJKY010000006.1:0-40385 GCA_964370825.1 uncultured Oscillospiraceae bacterium | reverse complement strand
TCATCGGAAACCTCAACCTCGGCAACATCGTCGGTCGTCTCGACTTCATCGGAAGCTTCAACCTCGGCAACATCGTCGGTCGTCTCGACTTCATCGGAAGTTTCAACCTCGGCAACCTCACCGGAAGTTTCGAGCTCGGAAGGCTCAACTGCATTTTCAAGCTCTACTGGTTCGGTTTGCGTCACATCTTCTGTATCAGTGCTTATTTCCACGTTAAGAGTAGTTTTCTGTAAAATATCCGGATTTTTATTCTTATTTTTTGATTTTGGCAAGACCCTTACCTCCTAATACCCTTTGGCGTGTTAGCTTGTTAATATAAGGAACAAGTATATTCATTATCAGTATGGCGTAGGAAACACCCTCTGTCATGTTGCCATAATATCGAATTAATCCTGTTATCAGCCCTAATCCGAGACCATAGATGATTTTACCCTTAAGGGTAAAGGGTGAGGTGGTGTAGTCGGTTGCCATGAAAAATGCACCAAGCATTAATCCGCCACCTGCAAGTTCAAGTATTACATTGCGTCCGGTTGCAAGGGTGAAGGCAAGTATAACCGCAAGATAACATAGTGGTGTGGCAGGGGAAATTACCCTTGCCATAATTAAATATATTCCGCCCATCAATAGGGCAATGGTGCTTGTCTCGCCTAAAACTCCACTGTGTGTACCAATTATTAAGTCGATATATTGAACACTTATCGTCTGTGCGGCAACAAAGGGGGTGGCACCGGCAAGCGCCTCGACAGAAGTTACTGACGGAACGTATGGGTAATCGGTCATTGCAGATGTAAAGGAAAGTGCAAGCACGATTCTTGCAACAATTGCAGGGTTGGCAAAGTTATTGCCGATTCCACCAAACAGCATCTTTACAATGACAATTGCAACAAAAGCACCCACAATTGCCATCCAAAGCGGTAGGTTTGAGGGAAGATTAAAGGCAAGTAGCACACCGGTCACAACCGCCGAAAGGTCTCCGACAGTTTGAGGACGTTTTGTTATTACTGCCCATATCGCCTCGAAGGCAACACATGCAGATACAGTAACACAAATCAGTACGGCCGCTTGATACCCGAAAATTAAGGTGGCTGCTGCTGCTGCAGGAAGAAGTGCCAACAACACCTTAAACATTATCTGCCTTGTGGTAATGTTGTCTAATAGGTGAGGGGAGGAGCTTGCATAAAGTTTATCGTTCATACTATTTTCCTCCTCGTTGCATAACCTTTGCAAGCTTCATGGTTGGTGTCAGCGGCCTTTTTGCCGGGCAGGTAAAGGAACAACACCCACACTCTATACAGCTTGCTATATTTAAAACAGTCAGTTCATTAACATCTTCAATCTCGTATCCATCGGATATTTCCACCGGCGAAAGGCCCATAGGACATGCGGCAACGCATCTTCCACATCGAATGCAGGCGGTAGTAATCGGAGGTCTTGCCTTTTTTTGTGAAAGTGCAAGGATAGCGTTTGTCTGTTTTTGTATCGGCAAATCAGGGTTTGGAATTGAAATTCCCATCATAGGGCCACCCATAATCAGCTTACCGACCTGTTTTGAATAACCACCGCAATAATCTATAACATCCTTGATGGGGGTTCCTATGAAAACCTCGAAATTTTGTGGGTTTGCAATGGCATCTCCGTCTACGGTTACTCTCTTTTTTATAAGAGGCATTCCCGATTCGATGTATTTTGATATAAAGGATACCGTGGCAACGTTTAACACAATAACGCCGACATCCGAGGGTAGCCCCCCAACCGGAACCTCTCGGCCGGTCATGGTCTCTATCAATATTTTTTCGGCACCCTGAGGGTATCGTGTTTCAAGCGGCACAACCGTTATACTTTTATCCCCGGCCGCAAGGCTGAACATAAGGTCAACGGCGTCCGGCTTGTTGCGCTCAATACCTATTAAAATATTTTTTATGCCTAAAAACCGTTTCACCAATACTATGCCTGCCATTACATGGTCAGGACATTCAAGCATTTCACGGTTATCAGCCGTGATGTAAGGTTCACACTCTGCAGCGTTAATAATTAAGGTGTCTATGGCAAGAAGACTTTTGGGAGAAAGCTTTACTGCTGTCGGGAAACCTGCTCCACCAAGACCGACAAGTCCACTCTCCGCCACTGCCTTAACAAAGGTATCATAATCCACCACTTTAGGCGGAACTATTTCGGAGGAAAGAGTCTGCTCCTTATCCGATTCGATAACGATACAACTTTCCTTTCCGTTTGCAAACTGCAGCTCGGTAATTTCTTTTACCTTGCCGGAAACACCACTGTAGATTGGGCTGGATACAAATCCACCTGCTTCGGCAACCTTTGTTCCGACAAAAACTTCATCGCCCTTTCCGACAATGGGCTTAGCCGGTGCGCCGATATGCTGACGTAACGGAAGGTAGATAAAATCCGGAACAGGCATGATACGTGTTCGGCTGTTATCGGTTAACTTGTTATGAGGCGCATGAACTCCTTCCGAGCTGCGCCGTAATTTCTTAAACAATCCCTACCTCTTATGAAAGAACTCTACACTATATTCTACCACTATAAAAACGCATTTGCAACCAAAAATTTAAATTTTGACAAGAATATATAATTTTTGGGCATAATAAGTAAAAATAAACCATAGGAGAACAAACTATGCAGGAAAATCAAGCCGCCGAAACCGTAATAGAAAACGGGAGTGTATTTAAAACAAAGGGGCGAAGAGCTATACACTGCCTGAGTATTATCGGGCAGGTGGAAGGACACACCATAGCACCACAGAGCCAAAAAACGACAAAGTATGAGCATGTCATCCCTCAACTGATTGCAATTGAGGAGGACCCTGAAATAGATGGATTGCTTGTAATATTAAATACGGTAGGGGGGGATGTGGAGGCAGGTTTGGCATTGGCGGAACTTATAGCCGGTGTGAAGAAACCTTCCGCGTCATTGGTGCTCGGCGGAGGACACTCCATCGGGATACCTCTTGCCGTCAGTGCCGATTACAGCTTTATTGTCCCGACGGCAACCATGACGGTGCATCCCGTTAGACATTCCGGAACCCTTTTAGCGGTGCCTCAAAGCCTTGAATATTTAAGGGAGATACAAGGCAGAATAACCGGGTTTGTGGCAAGAAATTCCAATATTTCCGAAAAGCGTTTCTCCGAGTTGATGATGAATACCGATCAACTCGTGATGGACATCGGAACGGTTCTGAGTGGTTCAACAGCGGTTGAAGAAGGGTTGATAGACAGCCTTGGGACATTATCGGATGCACTAAACTATATTTACACCATGGCGGATAGGATGGACCCGACCGGTGAAAAGCCAAAAAAGAAACGCCCCGTAGATAAAAGTAGCGTAAAAAAAGATAATAAAATTAAATAATTATAGTGAATTTTGTTGACAACAGGGTGCGTGTATGATATAAATTAAAATAACAATGGTGACACACAACAGGCAAAAAGGCCGTTGCGTGTCATTGTTTTTTTGCATGAAAGGTAGGTTTTAATTTTGAAGGACAAAATAAATGACTTTGCGGCAAAACAGTTTGATAGGATGGTGCGGTATCGTCGACATCTTCACATGAATCCGTCTGTCTCTTTTCATGAGGAGGAAACGGTTGAGTATATTAAAAAGCAGCTCGATGAGATTGGAATAAGTTACAGAACCGCCGGGAAGCACGGAATTGTGGCAAAAATTACATCGGATAAACCGGGTCAGTGTATAGCCTTTCGTGCCGATATGGATGCCTTAAGGCTACAGGAGAAAAAATCGCATGAGTATGCAAGCAAAGTTCCCGGGGTAATGCATGCCTGCGGGCATGACGGGCATGTTGCTACACTGTTGGGTCTTGCACATCATTTTAATGAAAATCCTCATCAGCTGAAAGGGAACGTTGTATTCATCTTTCAATACGCCGAGGAGTTGCTTCCGGGTGGTGCCGCACCTATGATAGAGGATGGATGCCTCGACGGGGTAGACCGGATATACGGCTACCATGTATCGGATGAATTACCGGCCGGAACTGTAGGGGTGAGAGCAGGTAACTATATGGCTGCAACCGATAATTTTTCGGTAGAATTTACAGGTAAAGGTGGGCACGGTAGCAGACCTTCCGACACGGTAGACACAATAACAGCAATGGCTACGGCAGTAGTCAACATAAATAGTATAATAAGCAGGTTCGTCTCGCCCCTTAAATCAGCAGTGATAAGCATATGCAACATCCATGGTGGTCATTCATACAATGTCATTCCGGGTAAAGTTGTGATGGAAGGCACCTCAAGAAGCTACGAAATGGAGGTTTCCGAGCTGTTAGAGAGGAAGATCGAACTTGCGGTTAAAAGCTCCTGCGAGATGTATGGGGTTCAATATACTTACCGATACACCCGTGGTTATCCCGTGTTGACAAATCATGAACGGGAGACAAGCTTGGTCGCAAGCACAGCGAAAAAAATTGGATACGAGGTTACCGAAATTGAAAAAACACCTGTATCTGAGGATTTTGGATACTATCTGCAGCATATCCCCGGAACATTTTTTAGGGTAGGGATATACAATCCAGACAAGGACTGTATATATCCACTGCACAGCAATAAGTTCGATTTAGATGAAGATCAGCTTGTAACGGCGCTCGGCTGTTTTATAGGCGTATATCTAGCCGAAACGGAACAGCTGTAATGTATGAATGTATCAATTTATAGAAAACAAACACCTGTCTGACCGTTTAGTCCGACAGGTGTTTAACTATAAAATACTATAGCCCGTTTTGATTTGATGTTATTTTGAGGTTACATACTCGTTTAGCGGTTTAATGGCAAACAGATTATATGGGAATTGATCCGTTGTAACATATCCTGCCGGTGCATCTATCAGCTGGGGTATTCTGTTTACCAGTGTAGCGCAGGTAAGCTCCACCGTAGCAGGTTTGTTTACGATAACGGTTGTATCCGGCTCCCCACAAAATGTCCATTCGTTTTTATCAAACTCCTCCGGTGCAAAAACCTTGCCCACACACTCGGTTTCAAGGGTGATACCCTCTTTGGTGGTGGTGGTCACAACCGCACGCATACCTGTAGGCTGTCCTGCCTTGACTGTAAGGCCGAGGGTTTCGGAAACTAAATCTTTGTCGTATGTGCAAGGGAAGCACTGCTGTGTCTGAGAGGTGATTGTAAGCCCAAGCTTACCGCACAGCCATCCGTTTTGATTCCACATATAGGATGGTACATACTCACCGCTCTCAACTACGGCTTTAATATCGTCTGAAGAATAGTCGTTGTAGTTTGCTATTTGTTCGGCAAATTCCTTTGTAGAAAGTCCGGCACCATGACCTTCGGCGAGTGCTATTCCATAATCCTCTACATTATACCAGCTGCTGCCCTTGATTGTATCAATTTTAAATAGCGAGCCGGCAAGATTGGTCACCATTGTGCCCCAGTAAAGATCGCAGTAGCCAACACCTGTCAGCGTGCAGTTGCCCTTCTTTGCAAGTTCATCAAGTTTTTTAGTCAAAGCGGGTGATGAATTCCACGGGTAAAGTGCTTCTTCGCAGGTTGTTATTGCATTAATTCCGTTATTTGCGCAGATTGTAAATATATCCTCAAGTTCTGCAACGGTACTACGTGTGGCGATAATGCATACATCCGGCTTTAAATCGCTGAGGATTTTTTCGGCATCCTCCGCCGCAGACACCTTGACATTTACAGTAGGGTAACCATCACCGATGACATCGCCGACGTCCTTGCCGACAACTGCCGGATTAACGTCAAATGCGGCTACCAATTCACAGCCCTTTTCAATGGCATAGCGCATCAGCCAACGACTCATTTTGCCGCACCCATACTGCGCAACTTTAATTTTTGCATTCATTAAATTGCCCTCCAAGTAAACATACTATCATTTAATAAATATATCGTTATTATGCTACAAAGTCAATAGAATTATTTTTGTTTTTATATATTATTGTTATTATTATTGACGTTATAAACACTAACAGCTATACTTAGTATCACAGAGATTGAAAGGTACAATGATGATAGTAAACAAGGATATAGATTACGGAAAGCCCTTCGATTGGGGCAGGATATCAGAGGAATACGCAAGATATAGAGATATCTACCCACAGGAGTTTTATGACAAAATTATAGAACTCGGATTATGTGTGCCGGGACAAAATGTTTTGGATATCGGTACGGGAACAGGAGTTCTACCGAGAAATCTTTATCGCTATGGCGCAAGATTTACCGGTGCCGATGTATCGGAAAATCAGATAAGGCTTGCTCGTGAACTGTCACAAAATCAAAAAATGGATATTGACTACGTTGTCTCCCCTGTAGAGGACATTGACTTTCCGGATAAAAGCTTTGATGTAGTCACCGCATGCCAGTGCTTCATGTATTTTAATCAGCAAATTGCAATACCAAAGATACATAATGTTTTAAAGGATGACGGTTGTTTTGCAATTCTTTTTATGGTTTGGTTGCCAAACGAAAGTGAGATTGCAAAAAACAGCGAGGAGTTGGTGCTTAAATATAACCCGGACTGGACAGGTGCAGGTGCTAAGCGACAACCACTGGCTGAACCGGATTTTATATCCGATCCTAACCGGCATAAATCGCTGTTTACGATAAAAGACAGTGTTGCATTTGATATTAATGTTACCTTTACTCGGCAGGGATGGCACGGGAGAATGAAGGCGTGTCGTGGAATAGGTGCTTCTTCGCTCAATGAGGATGCGATAAGTTCATGGGAGAAGGAGCATAAAAACTATATCGCCACCCTACCGGACAGCTTTGAAATAATCCATTACTGCACAATTCAGACCTTTAACAAAATATGAATTATGTTTTTTTATTGAACTTGTTTTGGCATTTTGGGCAACTGATCTCAATACTACCTCTACCCTTGGGAACCCTTACCATCTGTTTACAGGACGGGCAGTTGTAATACCTGTGCGTTTTTGTTCCTATCAACAGCTTTACCACCTTATCGGTATGAGCTTGAATAGGTGCAAAAAACCTTAAGAATTTCTGGTTTTCCGCATATCGAACATAGATGTTTTTGGAAAACATTCTCAGTAACGCTAATATTAATGGTGCGTAGGCAATGAAAACAACAACGGAAGAATCAAATATACTTCCTACAAACACGATTATTACAGAGAGGACAAGCAGTGCTAAATTCAACTTATCGGAACCGTACCTTCCGGACATTAGCTTTCTAAACCAATTCATGCATCCCCCTTATGTTAACTGACCTAATTATACTATAACCATTATCAAAAATGCAAGACAATATTATTTAACGGTGAGCTATTGCATTTATTGAAAGCAAAAAGCTATATAACGAGGTGCGAATTCCAATGTTTTGAAAATATAAAGGCTTGAGGGGCCTTTCTTGTATGTCACTGCCCGAGTTACATCAAAATATTGTCAACCTTCCATGGTTTAAGTTCTTTTAATTACTCATAGTCGTAAAATTCTATTGTATGGTTATTAGCATCGAGTTTTGCATTTGTTCCGATTGGTAAAATAGCATGTTTTGTTCCGTGACCAAAATCATCAGTGTATACAACCGGGATTTTGTTTCGCTTTCCAAATCGCTCGAGAACTTTTTCTAAGTCCACAGGAAGATTGACTGAGTAATGTCCGAAAATTAACCCTGTCACATTTTTCATAAAAGATGATTGCTCAATAAATGAGAGATAATTACTCACAGACCCCACATTGCAAAAACTTTCGTGATCTTCAAGAAACAAAATAAATTTACTGTTTACATTAAAATTAAAATATTTATTTGAAAGCATTAATCCGAATAAGGGTGCATATCCACCAATTAATTCGCCTTCATTCACATCGCCATTCAGTGTTATCCAATTACTGTTGCTTGCAAATTTTTTTGAACTATATCCATCAACAAAATGTTGGCAAAACTGCAAGTAATCATAATGACGTAAATCCTCAAATTGACATGCACCAAAACCATAATAAGTTATTAATCCGGTTTGTGAATGGATTGCATTAAGGATTGAGGTTCCATCACTATAACTGCCAAATAATTTTGGGTTTTTTCTAATGTTTTGATAATCAATATATGGTAAAATATCTACCGCTCCATGACCACCGGCAAATAAAACTAAATCAATATCTTTGTTTGATACTAAGCTGTTTAAATCTGCTGCACGTTCCTCGGCACTTGCTACAAAACCAAAGGTATCTTTGTATATGTTTTCACCAAATACAACTTTATAGCCTAATCTCTCAATGTTTTTACGTATATGTTCATATCTGTCGAAATCAGCAACGTGACTTGGACAGAATATTCCGATAGTTCCGTTTGGTGGCATTTTATTCGCCTTCATTTGGTTTCCTCCATGTTTTACATTGTTATATACTTGCATATATTATCGTTTTAGTTTAATATCGGCAAAAGCCATTTATAAATATGTTCAAATGCTACTTCAGTTACATTTTCTAATTCATGTGTTCCATTCTCAATTTCAATATGAGTAGCATCTCTACCATTTGATTTCATTAGCTCATACTATTATATGTCATTTCACTGTAATTCCCACCTGCTTCACCACAACCATAAAAATCAAATGTAACTAAAGCTATGTTATTTTGCATAGCAAATTCACACAGTTTTTCGGTCGGAGTCCATAATTGCCTACGCCCTTTCCACCCGTGACAGTACACAATTACAGGCAAATTTGTAGAATTTTCATTAGGGAGATAAACTGTACCTATGTTTTTATCTTTTTTATCAAGCTTAAAGTTATAATTATGCATTTTTATTACTCCATTTTAATCTGTTCGCACTCATTAAACTTAGCAAATCTCTTTATAGCCATGTTGGCTGCCTTTTCCAATTTCTTTGTTGGCTTTATTTTTTCTTCGTACCAAATATTTTTCACAAGTAAAGTTTTATTTTTTCTGTCGTTTACAGCTTCAATTCTTCCGACAAAGTTTTCTCCAAAGATTATCGGTAGCACATAATAGCCGTATTTTCGTTTTACTTCTGGTGTGTAAATCTCCCATGAATAGTTGAAGTCAAACAGTTTTTTTATAAGTTTTCTGTCCCACATAAATGGGTCGAGTGGAGCTAAAAACTCACATCTTTCTTTAAATTTTTCCTCACTTTTCGCCTTTTCTAAAATTGGTAAATCCTCAGTTTTTATATAGAATTTATCTCGAAATCCGTCAATGTTAAGCTCGGTTATTTTATTATCTATTATAAGTTCTTTAAAGATTTTATTCCTATAATTTGATGATAAATCACCAATTCCAAGCCATAAATCAGAGGGTTTATTCCAAATTAAACCGACTGCACCAATTCGCCTGAAAACTCGCCACTTTAAATGCTCGAAATCATCTGGCAGTGGGTCAGGTGCGTTTAAAATATCAGCTGATATATATTTTTCTGCTAAGTCGTAGTATTTTCTGCTACCTTGTTTGTGATGAATTAAGAGAACGTTTGTGGAGTAAAGCTGTTCGAGTACTGCTCTTGTCGCCTTACCTTTTTTATCCCAATTTCCACTCCAGTGTATTGCAGAATGCCAGTGCACTTCGCCTAAATCGGGCAGGTCAGAGGATGACACAGCACCATGCTTTTTTATGTAATCTATCACCTCTGGCTCAAGCTTTGTTGTTTCTTCAAACCGCAGCCCACTCTCTATTGCCTTGTTTTTATAGCGTGTAAAATACGGTAAGTCCTTTGTGAGAATTATAGAAAGTTGCTTATCTGGGTAGTCGAATAAAATTCGCTTGTCGTAAAGCAAGCTATGAAGCATGGATTTTCTAAAATTTTTCACCCTCGATTGTAGCGAGAGTTCTGCATTTTTGCCACAGCTATCAACAGGGTCAAACTGCAAACAGGCTGATTGCTCTATGTAGCTAAATGCCCCATCTTCATTTATAAATTTATGCTCACCCAGCAAACCTTGTTTTAGCAGTAAAAACCTTTTCGCCTGATTTAGTGTTGTGTTCATTATATAAGTCCCAAAATCAAATTGATATTTTCGTCTATAGGTTTAGTCCCGTCTATGCGTATGACATTTAATTCTAAAGTGTTTAACCACTTGCTTACATAAGTATCATCTCTTGACTGGATAAATTTGTAGAAGCCCTCTGTGCTCTCATACAAATCTCCGCCATGTAATACTCTGTTACCGAATTTTTGAATGTCTCTGTCTCTAACCCTTTTTAGTCTAGTTTTTTCGTCAACATCTATAAAAACAGCACATTTCAAATACGAAGTAAAACTTGCGCCATAGTCACCTTTTACCGAGGAAAAAACAAAATTAGGGTGCATCTTTATCGCGTTTGATAAAATCTCAATAGCTTCATTGTGTGAACGTGGAGATGTATATACATTCTTCTGGGTGAAAAATAAATCTTCGTTATCTATAAAATAAAAATGAAGTTTTTCTGCTAAAGCTTTTCCAAAAGTGCTTTTGCCTGAACCATTTAAGCCACATATCAAAATTCCTGTACCCATGTTTTTCTCCTAATTTATCCCATGTTAAATTCACTATGATAAATAACTTCTTTTTTACTTTGTGTCGCATATTCTATCTCAGCTTTTACGGCTGAGCCTATATATCCATCTATGTCTACAACATAAATTCCATCTGATAGCTCTATTTTTTTATAGTGGGTTTTATTAAGTTTTTCTACAGTTTTTTCATCTATAGCCTTGCTTTGCTCGTTGTAGACGCATTGAAGCACATTATACCCATGGACAGTTTCCAAGTTCCAGGAAATATCTTTCATTTGTTTTGTGAATTGCATACTTCCACATATCGTATATGTTTTCACAGTAATCACTCCGCTTTTTATCATGCATAAAATCGGTTCGTATATTTTCATCTTACTTTATTTAAAAGTGAAGCTCTCATTCTAACGCAAACCATATCCTTGCCGCAGCTATATGTTTTAGTTGCACCATCTTCTGAAAATCCACATTTTTTGTAAAACTCTATACTTGATACATTATCCCTAAAAACCCATAAAAGCATATTTTTTGCACCATTTTCCATAGCTTTTTTATATGCAAATTTCATAGCTTCACTTCCGATACCTAAACGATAATAATCCGGATGAAGATATATTCCATGTAGTTCCCAAAAGCTTTCGTTGTATCCAATATCGTTAGATATTGGGACATCTTCAACTTGTGGAACGTCAACACACATTATTCCGACAATTTTATTATTTAACTCAATTACATATTGATTTTTATTATCAACGGTAATTATCCTTTGCCATAAAGCAGGTCTTTTTTCACTTTGTTTTAAAATATACTCCATAGGTATAATATCTTTATATGCCACCTCCCATGAGCGTGCATGAACTTCTGCCATGCTCAAAGCATCCGCCGGACATGCTAATCTAATAATAATATTCACAATTCAACACCCCTTGTTATTCTTTTTTTCGACCGTCATCATTTTGAAAAATGGTTCACTTAGCCGCTTATTTGTTGGTGAATTCAGGCAAAACATTTTCACTTTTTTGTATAAAGGTATTTCTTGTTAGTGCAAAACCGTAAAACTCATCGGCAGCGTATTTTCCTTTTCACAGTTTGCGGATTACCTTTGTGGTCGAAAGCAACCCGCTATTTTCTACCCCGGCAACAATAGTCCTAATTCTATTTTCACAATCATTTTCTGAAAGAAAATCGGCAAGGTCTACATTTTTTAGGAATTTTAAACAGTTAATTATCAAGAGGATTATTGCAGGTGATATACATATTCCAAAACAAAGCTAAATGACCATTTGCTTTTAATATTTCTGCACATTTTTCATATCCTTGTGGCTGTAAAACCCCATGAAATGTCTGCGCTGAAAAATCATATTCCTCAAATCTCGATTTTATAAAATTAATATTACTATTTGCAACCTTTTCATTATCGATTGCCCCATTAATAACAGGATACATTTTATCATATCACATAAATCGCAAAAATTCTATTGATTATTATAACAAAGCATATAAAAATCTAAGACAAATATAGTATGGCAAAAAGCAATGTAAATATAGACACATTGCTTTTAATACGATAGTCGCATATTAAAAGGTTGCTAAAAAAGCAGTTGTCGTTTTGCATACATTTAATAGCATACCACTGTCCCTCATCCTCGGTTGAAGATCAGTTAACTCGAAAAATGTATTGTTTTTCAAGTTGAACTACTATGGATACGCAATATTAGAATTTAAGCGCCGGACAACTCATGCGTCGTGATAAAAAAGAAAACCCTACCCAAGGGAATACCCAAGGGTAGGGGATAAAAGTTTGTGTGAATGGTTTTTGTATCTGCAACCGTAGTCTATAATCTATCAACTATGCCGTTCGCACCATCCTAAACTCGAATATATTTATGCTCTAAATTGCGGTGCGATATTATTGCTGAGCATCATCATGCTTTTGTCAAGTATTAAAAAGATTTTGTGCCTTTCTTTAAACACCATCAGGGCTGATTAAATAAGAGACATCGCAAACCTGTTACCCCATTCAGCGAATAAACCTACTACGTTCAAAATCTTTTTACCGTTCTGTTCTTTCTTAGTGTCTATCATCATAGATACACTAATAACGGCTTAATACTATCAACTCTTTACCAATAAACCAAAAAGATGATAAGAATACATGCTCTTTACCGTACTACCGGATTGCTTAAATATCTATATATAGCGTGGTAAAGCTAAACTCTCTTGATAGACCATTCAACATTGGTCGGCTACAAATTAAAATTGCTACTTATAAAATATAAAGATAAATATTCAGTTTTATTTAATGTGAAAGTATACAATGATTACTGTTGCATAGGGTAGAATTTTGACTTGTTATCTTCATGATTACAACTACTATCGGCTCTTTCATCTGTGCCGTATAGTCTTCTAAAAATACCTCTCCTTATGTTATGTTTTTTGTTATATTCAAATGCTTTCACCATCTGAATGATAAGGTGATTATATCTTGTAACCCTAACGCACATTTGACAAATAATACTTCTACATTCCGATCTTTTCAGACCGTAGACAGCCTACACTATTGTCGAGTATAGTTATACTTTTCGGCACCTTGCCGTCATGTAAGAGCAAAACCGTAATGGTTACTCCCTTTTGTATTCATGCAGATAAGTATCTGCTATAACCCTCTGTTTTACCTGTTTTTAGCCAGGTTTTTATTGTGTGGGCTGTCCGACCGTTTTCTGAAGTTTTTGCCGCCGTTTCACTGTCCATCGGACCCACCTCCTTTCAATGTCTCAAAGGCTGTTGTTTTTGTTTGCCTTCGAACTGTTGTTAATTACCTTGATCGTCTCCTTTTGGAGTGTCTTTATTATAGCAATTACACAGACAAATGTCAACAGTTTTAGAGGTAGAACATTTGTTAACATTTTTGTGATTTCCTACAAACACATCACATATAATGTGATGATAATGTGTAAATCTTTATGGTGTAACATGTTTTGCCATATCGCCATATTAATGGGTAACAACAATTTATCTAAGGAGGATTATGACTTTCTGTATTTTGGGGGATGATCTGCGGCAAAAATATATTGCACAGCTATTGATAGAGCGTGGTATAGAGTTGTTGCCAAAGGAAAAAATGACACTCTCTGATGTGGTTGTTTTACCGACCCCTTTAAGGAAACAGGGCGATGCATTAAAAAACCTTGTGGCACGTGGCTATAAAGGGGTGGTATTTGCGGGTGCTATCAGCGACACGGAGGCTGAAGAAGCAAGAAATATAAAACTTTACGACTATTCAAAGTTGGAGACCTTTGCGATTTTAAATGCACTTCCGTCTGCAGAAGGTGCACTAATCCTTCTGTTGAGCCGAAGACAACAGATACTGCAAGGTAGCAAGGTGGCGGTTATCGGATATGGCAGGATAGCCAAACTGTTGTCGAAGATGCTTTTTTTGCTTGGGTGCGATGTTACAGTGTTTGCTCGAAGGGAGGAGACGAGAGCCGAGGCAAAATCAGCAGGTTACAAAAGTTATGAGCTTAAGGCACTTACAGGTTTGATATTCGGAATAGACATAATAGTAAATACCGTTCCTTCAAAGGTGATAAACAAGGAGCTGCTTGTGATGGCAAAGAATGATATATATATATTGGATCTCGCCTCGTCACCAGGGGGAGTTGAGGTTGAAGATGCAAAGGCATGTGGCCTGACTGTAGATTGGGCACCCGGACTACCGGCAGAATACAGTCCAATAACAGCAGCAGAATACGCATTAAGGGCGATAGAGGATTTATTAGGGGGTAAGATATGCATGACAAAAGAATAGGTGTTGCACTTTGTGGTAGCTTCTGTAACTTTGAAAGGGTGTATTCCGAGATGTTAAAATTTAAGGAAAATGGAGCAATACTAAGCTTTATCATGTCAGCAAATGCGGCTAACACCGACACTAGATTCGGCACTGCCGGTCACTGGAAAAAAAGCTTTTCCGAGCTGTCTGACGGAGAGATTATTACAACCATATCGGGTGCCGAGCCGATAGGTCCAAAAAAAATGTTCGATGTTTTACTGGTTTGTCCCTGTACCGGAAATACACTTGCAAAGTTGTCACACGGAATAACCGACACACCGGTAACCATGGCGGTCAAAAGCCATCTTAGAGGAGGCCGTCCCGTAGTGTTGGCGATTGCGACAAACGACGGACTTGCTGCCTCGGCACAGAACATTGGTAGGCTTTTAAACACAAAAAATTATTACTTTGTGCCGTTTGCTCAGGATGATCCTTATCAAAAGCCTACCAGTATTATCTGCGATTTTTCCAAAGTTTCCGATACTGTAGAGGTTGCACTTGCCGGCAGACAGATTAAGCCGATCATGCTATAATAGGTTAATATAAATCGGTAACTTTAACCGGTAGGCCTGTTTTGGCAGACTCCATAATTTTTAGAATTGTAAGAGAGGTATTTGCAGCATCCTCGATGGAAACATTAAAAGGCTTATCTGTAATTAGGCAGTCAATAAAGCTTCGAATACTCTCAAAAGCAAAACCTTTAGGCTGTCCGAATACCGAGTTTTGAACAAGTATATCAGGAGTTCGCCCTCTCTCTGTGGTGTGGATCTGTAAAAGGTTATGACCGGAAAGATCCATCGAGGCAACACCTTTGCTTCCAAGTAGGGTGAACTTCATGTCGTTTACCGATGGATTGCCGTTGGGGGTTACCCATCCATTTTCCATCTGGGCAATTACTCCGCCACGAAATTTTAATGTTGTTAGGTACATGTCCTCGGTGTTAATTCCGAGTGCATCCAGTCCGCCACGACGGCTCACGCTGTAAACTTCCTCAACCTCATCGTTAATTAACCAGCGTAGTGTATCGAGACTGTGGCTACCTAAAAACCAAAGAATAGAGGATTTGGCTGCCCAGGGGAGGAGGTCGGTTGCCACCCAAACTATGTCGTTAAGACGGAAATATCCACTGTAAATCTCACCGAGTTCGCCGTTTTGTACAGCCTGATAGGTTGCGTTAAACGGAGGTGACCAGCGGTTGTGAAGGTCTACCATGGCTCTCACTCCATTTTCGCGAATTGACTTTACCATACGATGCACGTCCTCAGCGGTGGTCGCAAGCGGCTTTTCGATGAGGATGTGTTTTTTGTTTTCTGCGGCATATATTGCTATGTCGGCATGAAGATAATCCGGGGTAACAATCGCAACGGCGTCACAATCAGAATCGGTTATCATTTGCTTATAATCGGTAAATCTCTGCTCCACGCCCTGGCGGTCAGCAACCTCGTTAAGTTTTTTGTCGTCGCGGTCGCACAAAGCAACCACCTCAGCAAATGGGTGTGCATTATAAATTTTAATGTGGTTTTCTCCCCATGTGCCGGCACCTACAACTGCCATCTTAATTTTTTTTGACATAAGCTATCCTTTCTGATTTACATATTCGTTTTGGTGTGTTATACTAATGCTATACTTAATAGAGGTTAGCAATGAGAACACAAAATCAAATGTTTGATTTAATACTTAATGTAGCACAAAAAGATAAAAATATCAAGGCTGTATTATTAAATGGTTCACGTGCAAATCCTAAAGCTCCTCAGGATATGTATCAAGATTACGACATTGTGTATATTGTTACAAATTTTGAAGAGTATAAAAGAGACTATAGCTGGCTTGATGTGTTTGGTAATCGTTTGATTATGCAAACTCCGGAAACCATGAGAGAACCGGAAGGCAAGGGACATTTTAATTGGATGATGCTGTTCGATGATTGCGTGCGCATTGACCTAACACTTATTCCGGCAGAAAAACCGGAGCTTATCGGCAGAGATAGCGACACAGTGGTATTGCTAGACAAGGAAGGCATTCTGCCAACGTTCGCCCCACCAAGCGACTCGGATTACCATGTTAAGCCCCCATCCGAGCTATATTTTTATTCCTGTTGCAATGAATTTTGGTGGTGTCTGCAAAATGTAGCCAAGGGAATAGCAAGAGATGAACTGCCATATGCAATGACCATGTATCACAAGATTGTTTTACCGGAACTTCATCAAATGCTCGACTGGTACATTGGCGCCGAAAACAATTTTTCTGTTTCCTCCGGGAAAATGGGTAAATATTATAAGACGTATCTTCCAACAAGACTGTATGAAATGTATCTTAAAGTTTATTCCGATGCCGATTATAATAACCTTGTCAGGTCGATTTTAATTGCCTGTGAGTTGTTCAGAACTTCAGCCGTTGCAGTGTCGGAAAAATGTTGCTTTGTATACAATTTTGATGAAGATAGAAACATGATGAAATATCTCGGCTTTGTTATACCGTTAAAAAAGTAACTTATGGTGAATAATATATATACGTTTAGCATTGACGAGATATCGAATATAAATATTAGTGAAAACCGGGTTGTACCTCGGTGAAATCGTAAGGTGTTTATGAAAAAAAGTAATTTAGTGGCAACGATATTTTTAGGTGTTTTCTTTTTTGTAGCAATTTCCTACAGCATGATTGCCTTTAATAATACCGTAATTCGTGAGCTTGAAAAGTCCGCTTCAAGCAACCTTGTTGACCTTGCAAATCAACAGCAGCTGTCGCTTAACCGTCAGCTGGAAAACATGGTTTACAGCATATCAACCATGGCGGAAACACTTCCTATTATCGGCGTTGCCGAGGGGGAGATTTTAGAGTATATAAACTCAAAAAAGGAGGTGTTAAACTTTGAAACTGTACTGGTTATCGATAATGCAGGGTCTGCATTTGTCTCAACCGGAAAACTTGACGATGTTTCACAGAAAGACTATTATAAAGCTGCAATGGAAGGAACGATATTTGCTACCGAACCGCATCAATCAAAATATACAGAGAAGACGGTGGTGACTGTTGCGGTTCCTATTTATGTTGAAGGCAAAATAGATGGCGTTTTAGCAGTGGAGTACTGTACCGATTATCTCGCAACTCTTCTTACTACATTCACCGACGAAAGAGGACTTAACCTTATCATTAATCAGGACAGCGAAATAATGCTTACAACAAATTCACATGTGCTAAGCTTTGATGCGTTTCGCAATGCCGAATTTTCCGGAGATACTACCTTTGAAGGGATAATAAGCGACTTTAAGGAAGGTAAGTCAGGAAGTATATCCTACAGCATCGGCGGTGAAAGGAAACTTGGAGAATATCGCCCTATAGAGATTAATGACTGGATTTTATTTTTTGAAATATCTGAGGAGAGCCTAAACGATAGTGTTCAGAATATATCCAACAACATGATTTTCACAAGTGCGATGATAATGTTTTTTGCATTTGCAACAATTATTTATGTTGTCGTAAATAAAAACAACACTGCAAAAGCGTTGGAGCAGGTTGCCTACTATGACGAGCTGACGGGAATACCTAACCTGATAAAATTTAAACTTCTTGTTGCCGAAGCAATTGCTAAGGATCCGCAAAAAAAATACACCATGGTCAAGATGGATATGGTGAACTTTAAAGCGGTGAATGAGATGTTTGGCTTTGATGCAGGTAATAAGGTTATTTGCGCAATTGCGAACACCGGAAAATCAGTAGAGAATAAAAGCTTTATACAGGCGCGGGTGGCTTCCGAGGAATTTATGTTTTTCTCAGAAAGTGTGATTTTTGAAAATCTTGAAGAATCCTCTAAAGGATATGAAAGAAGATTTAAATCGCTCCTTCCCGAGCTTGCTGATCATCAATTCTCCTTTAGATATGGAAGATACTTTTTGAGTCCCGGTGAATCCAATGTTAATAACATTATCAATAAGACTAACATAGCACACTCTTATGCAAAAAAGGGTGGTAGTGGTAGCATCTGGGATTACGATGAAAACTTCACCAAAAAGGTGCTTCGCGACACCGAAATCGCCAACAAGATGCATAAGGCACTTGAGCATAATGAATTTAAGGTTTTTCTACAACCCAAATATAATGTTATAAAGGAAAAAGTTTTGGGTGCCGAGGCACTGGTAAGATGGGTAGAACAGGATGGCGGCATGGTATTTCCGAACGAGTTTATCCCGCTGTTTGAACAGAACGGCTTTATAGTGGAGCTGGATAGATACATGCTGAAAAATGTATGTAAAACCCTCTCGGAATGGGCAAACAGCAAAAAAGAATTAATTCCGATATCCGTTAACTTCTCAAGGCTACACTTGAGCAATAAGAATTTTGTGAAGGAGATAAAAGATATAGTTTCCTCATATGGTGTAGAAACGAAATATATCGAAATTGAACTGACCGAAAGCACCGTAATGGAAAACGAAAAGGAGCTAAAGTCTATCCTAAAAAGCTTGCATCGTGAAGGCTTTCTCGTGTCGATAGATGACTTCGGTTCCGGATATTCTTCGCTCGGTATGCTTAAAAACTTTAAGGTAGACACCTTAAAGCTGGACAGAAGCTTTTTTGTGGAGATTGAGGACGACGAAGAACAGGGTAGGGGAGACCTTGTGGTAGAGAGCATTATAAGGCTTGCCAATAACCTCGGAATGCATACCGTTGCCGAAGGCATAGAGGAGAAATATCAGGAGAACTTCCTGAAGAAAATAGGCTGTGAATCTGCGCAGGGGTATTATTTCTCGAAACCTCTGCCGGTAGCTGAGTTTGAAAAATTGTTTGTTCAGTAACGTAAAAACATCAATCCTTTGGTCTGTCCTCTACCATAAAACACCACTGAATTCCAAATTTGTCAATAATTGTGGTGAGTAACGGACTGTAATCAACCTCACATAAAGGAGTAATTTCTATTATGTTATTGTTTATTACTCTATAGCTTTTGAGCAATTCCTCCTTTGTTTCGAACACAATAACAAGCTGGATTTGAGGGTGCCCGTTTACAGCTGCAGTATCAAACCTGTCGTTAAGCATTATACGGCTACCATGAATTTTCATCTCTGAATGCTCGACAGTATCCGTGAGGTTACCATTTTCATCACCTGCATAGTAAACCATGTAAGCCCTTGTATCAAACGCTTTTTCATAAAAGGCTATTGCTTGTTTGCATGTTCCTTTAAAATGTAAATGTGGTACTAACATAAAAATATCCTTTTTAAATGGTCTCATCTGTAGTTACTGAAAAATACTCATAGTTAGGTAAATTGAAATTATCCACTTTAATCTACACACTCTGTGTCGCCGACACTTTCATTACCCAAATATGTTTTATACGGTTTTCCCTCGTGAAAATTCATAATTTGTCGCCTTAGCTTTGACGGATAAAGCTTTGAAATGTTGAGAGTAGCTATATCAAGCCACTCTATGCCCACTTGATTTGTGTCTGTGTGTAAGTTAGTGTCTTTAACTTCTTTTATGTATTCACATAGGAAAACTAAATCCACTCGGTGAAAACGTTCACCTGTCACTCCCTCTATTATAAAAAGCAAATCTTTACACTCTACATCAAGTCCAACTTCTTCGGCTACTTCTCTACAAACAGCCTCAGACAACAACTCACCCGCGTCTTGTCCGCCTCCGGGTAAAATATACCATTCACCATCGCTATCTTTGATTTTTATCGCAAGGATTTTTTCATCTTTTATTATGAGTGCCTTCGCAGAATTTCTTACCAATCTTTTATTGTTAAGCTCGTTCACTCTAACCCCTCCAATACACAAATCATTTCACTCCACTCATTTATGTACAAATGCTCGGGGATTGGTTCGGTTTGCTTTGCGTGGTAGTTATCATACCACACAGGAAAAATCCCAACACTGTTTGAACCCTCTACATCTGCTATAGGATTATCGCCACAATACCAAACTTCACAAGGGGTTAAATTTGCCTTTCTGAGTGCAAGATTAAAAATCATAGGACTCGGCTTTCGGAAAATATAGTCGCTCGAAGCTATAATGAACTCAAATTTATTGTTAGGTAAAAGTCTGTTTATTCTCTCACTTAAAGCATTCCCCGACCAACCTATATTGCTTATAACCGCAGAGCGAATTCCTTTACGGTTTATGTATTCAAGCAATTTATCGGCATCAGGCATAATTTTCCCATCTGCTACTGCTTTCCAGTATAATATCTCTACTTCGTTCGGAGATAAATCAAACTCTAAGCCAAAATACTCGTATGTATATTTCTCGATTTTTTTTGATGAAATCTCAAAGCCCATATCTCTTACGCTTTGACCGTACGTTTGCCAAATTTCATAACCTAAATCACTTAGCTCTTTAGCTGTGGCATTGTACTTATTTTTAGTGGCAAGTTTTAATAGCATCTCACTCCCACGTATAAAATCAGCATTTTCTTCGGTGAGTAAGGTTTCACCGCAATCGAATATTATCATTTCAGGAGAGATCATCTAGGCACACCTTTCTTGCGTTATTTTAACCCTACACCTACCAAAACACTCGTAGAACTTATACCGTTATAGCTGTATTCAAAATCATTCAACTCAAAAGGAAGCTTGACTTTATCGGTTAGCTTTATAAGCTCGTAATTTATTTTCAACCTATCTATATTCTCGATAATGGATTTTTTGATAGACGGTTTTTCTATATTATCTGCATTATCTATAACGCTTTTTAACGAGCCGTATTTGTTTATAAGCATGGTGGCTGTTTTGAATCCTACCTTTGGAACACCCTTAATATTGTCTGCGGTGTCGCCTGTAAGCGATTTAAAGTCGGCATAGACTATGGGTGAAATCCCAAACTTATCTTGTATATATTGGGCATCACAAGTAACAGTGTTCTCTCCACGATATCTGATTATATTCACATTGTTATTTATTAACTGAAAGAAATCACTGTCCCAGGAGGAAATATAAATTTTGTTTTCCTCCCCGTATCTGATTGCATAGCTTGCGATTACATCGTCGGCTTCAAACGCTGTTGCCTCGGTATACTTTATCCCCATAAAGTCAAGGCAGGTAAGGACATCCGGAAGCTGTGAAAAAGGGTTTTCTTCCTCCGGAGTATCGCTTAAGTCAGGTCTGTTTGCTTTGTAGTCGGGGAGCAGTTCACAACGTTCGTTTTCCTTTTCCGCGTCAAAAACTACAAGAACATTACTCGGCTGTGTTCTTTTTATAATCTTTATGAGTGCGGCTATAAAACCGAGAGTACCCTGTATAGCCTTCCCTCGCTTATTAACAATCCGAGAAGGCATTCCAAAAAACATTTGGCACAGCAGATTACTGCCGTCAATAATTAGTATTGTTTTCATACACATATAGGAAAATCAAGCATGTGGTTACAGCCGTTGCTGTAAATTCTTATTAAAGCATACAATTCTATTTACCTCTTTAAATCCAACAGCTAAATGAAAAGCTTTGCTTTCATCATTGGTTAGCTCACAGTCACTTGCAAACTCGGTGCACCCCTTACCTGTTGCCCATTGTTCACAGTGTTCAAGAAGCTTTCTTGCAATTCCCTTATTTCGATATTCCTTGGACACAAATATTCCCTCAAGATATCCAACAGGGCTGCTTTGTGTCCCCTCTACGTAATCATATCTAAGTTGGCACTGTGCAAATGCCACCGCCTTGTTGCTGACAAAATAAAGATAAACTGCTGCGTTATCTTTTGCAATCAGCTCTTCAAAATCATGTGTTAATGCCTCGTAGTCATGATTCTCCCACAAAAGGGTAGCCAGTTTTGCAAGTGAATCTAAATCCATGCTGTTTGCAAGCCTTATCATACCATTTCCTGCCTTGTCAGTGAATACATAAACTCCTTTACAGGCTCGGTATCACCCTTATTAGTACGTGTTTTGCTGTCGTCCTCCAACTTCATTCCGAGCTTTTCCATCAGGCTGTATGATGCAACATTTCGTGCATCGCAGTGTGCAATCAGCTTTTTGTAGCAAAGTGAGTTTAAGGCAAGATCCCGTACGGCTAACCCCGCCTCGGTCGCGTACCCATTACCCTGATATTTTGCGTTTAAAATCCAGCCGAGCTCAGCCGTATATGAATCAATAGGGTACACAGAAATAGCTCCTATAACAGAGCCTGAGAGCTCTATTGCAAATTCATAAAATTTGGGAGGGTTGCATTTCCAACCCTCCTCAACAGCTTTTAAAAAACTGTAGGTTTCGTCCCGTGTTTCATTGGGCAAAAACATCATGTATGTACAGTTGTCCTTATCCGAGGCATATTCATGTACAGCGTCAAGGTCATTAACACCGAGAGGTCGTAATAATAGCCTTTTTGTTGTGACTTTTAGCATTACACTAACTACCCCACTATGTTATCATAAACCTCGACGGAATTTACATATGCCCTAAACTGCTCGTCGTTCAAATTTTCAAGGATGAAAAACCTTGTTGATACTATAAGGTTTTCATGATAATATTCATACTGCTGTTGTGCAACCGGGTCAGTAAATTCGGTGGTAAGCGGAATCATAGCAGTCTCATTAATTAACGGTCCCGTCTCCTCTACATTTTCAGAGAGAGTCTCGACATCGCCCTGAACCGAAAAAATTTGATAAAGTTCCTGCGCCTCGTCATATACATCGGTGAGGAAAATCGTCGTTGACATGGTAGACAAATCCCCCATAAGTTTTGTTACGGTGGCCATCTGCATGTTCGGGTCGATATTTTCGTCAGTGGCGTCAAAGGAGGGGTTGTAAAGATTAATGTTAACTGTAACCACGCCATCACCATTGTAATCCTCACAAAACGGAGCAATATCTGCCTCTAAGGCGGTCAGTATACTCTCCGAAGTGTATGCCTGATCCGTCAATAGTGCAACCTCAACATCCGGATGTACCTGAGTGAGTATATCGTATATTAAAAAACCTACAAAGGCGACAATAAACCCACCGACGATAAAAATCATCCTATGGTAGTACCAAAAATCCTTTGCTTTTTCTTTTTTCGTGGATTCAATGGGAGGTAGCGGATCACCACTTTCCTTTTTAAGCATATCTAAATATTCTTTACTGGGCATTTATAGTCTCCATAAAACCTGATAATGATAGTGTATAGTAGTTTAACTTGAAAACAACATCAAAATTTTTAAGTGGCACACTTTGTGTGCCCCAAATGATAAAGCGATAACAACGTATCGCTTTTCAAAATAACTGATTACAATAATACAATGATGGTATGTGAAAAGTATGAAGTTAATACAAAAAATATATGAAAGGCTGACGAATAACGACAGCCTTTCAATAACATTAATGATTTATAGCTATTAGCCGAGAATGTTAATTAATATACCTGCGGCAACAGCAGAACCGATAACGCCGGCAACATTCGGACCCATAGCATGCATGAGTAAGAAGTTTTGCGGATCCTCTTCCTGACCAACCTTTTGAGCAACACGAGCCGCCATAGGAACGGCAGAAACACCGGCTGCACCAATTAGTGGATTAACCTTACCACCGGTAGCCTTGCACATAATTTTACCAAAAATTGTACCGCCGGCTGTACCTATACAGAAAGCAACCAAACCAAGCCCGACGATCATTAAGGAGTCGGCAGTTAGGAATGTAGAGGCCTTTGTGGTGGAACCAACCGAGATACCAAGGAAGATGGTAACGATATTCATAAGCTCATTACCGGCTGTCTTGTTGATACGCTCTACAACACCGGATTCACGGAAAAGGTTACCTAACATCAGCATACCTACAAGCGGAGCTGCTGAGGGAAGGATGAGGGAAATAATTATGGTAGAAAGTATCGGGAAGATAATTTTCTCACGCTGTGAAACCGGACGTAGCTGAGTCATTTTTATGCTACGCTCTTCTTTAGTGGTAAGTGCCTTCATGATTGGTGGCTGAATAATCGGAACAAGAGCCATGTAGGAATATGCGGCAACCGCTACCGCACCGAGTAGATGAGGTGCCAATATGCCGGTTGTATAAATGGCGGTAGGACCGTCTGCACCACCAATGATAGCGATAGAGCCTGCTTCCTGCGGTGTAAATCCAAGTAAATCCGCACCAAAGTATGTTGCGAAAATTCCAAGCTGTGCGGCGGCACCTAAAAGCATACTCTTAGGGTTGGCAAGTAATGGACCAAAGTCCGTCATGGTGCCGATGCCGAGGAAGATGAGAGGTGGGTATATGCCAAGCTTAATTCCCTGATACATGTAGTAAAGAAGTCCGCCTACCTGGGTCATCTCACCATTTGCATCATATACAGGTGCGGCATCGCTGGAAAGACCGGAGAGCGGAAGGTTGGCAAGAAGCATACCGAACGCAATAGGGAGCAGCAAAAGCGGCTCAAATTTCTTAGCGACTGCAAGCCATATAAGGAAACACGCAACGGCTATCATCACAAGCGACAACGGTTCATCGGCAAATGCCACGAAACCGGAGTTCATAATAATGGATTGTATTGTTTGAAAAAATTCTTGCATCTTTATAGGCCCTCTCTAATTAAACTTGTTGGAGATACGACAGTATCGATGACTGCTTCCATGCATTAACTGCATTACCCTTAACCGACGGAGTTGCCTGTTGTTTAGTAACAGATACAACCGTACCACCGCCCATTGCGGCAACTGCCGCAGAGATAACGGCAATTATCTCGGTATCATCAGTTTTTGCCGCAACTGCAACCGGTGCAGCCACTACCGGGGTAACCGGTGCTGGAGGAGGTGTTGAGTCAACAACCTTTGGCTTGGACATAGCCTCCATAATATGACCGAAAACCGTAATTATTGCGGTTAACAGCAACAGTAAAAAAAACACCAATAAGATGCCTGTCAATACGACCGTAAGGACCGAGGGAGCTCCCATAATACCTCCAAAAAGAATTACTTAAATTATAACGTACATCGAAAAATTTCCTCAGAAAATCTCGCTCACTTTATTATACAATAATTTTATCTCTTTTTCAACTATTATTTATAAAATATTTCAAAATCCATATATTATCCATATATAATGAATTCACTGTAATAATTTTTTTCGCCATTATATTGATTTATAGCCCATGTTTTAGATATAATTAAAATCATCGATATAGTGATATGAGGAGCTGCATTAATATTATGAGGAAACCTATATACAGAAATCGAGTGCGTCTGTGGTTCGGTACAAAATATTACGGGTTTTTAAGAATGTTATTCTGGCTGAAGAACAAAGGCGTATTTACACAGGAGTATTTGGAGCCAAATCTCGAACATAGCTGTTTTTCACATTCAACAATATTATTAAGAAAACTTAAAGACGTCGACCTGTGGATGCAGAAAAACAAGGTGGTGAACCATAAAATTGCAGTCAAAAGATTAAATAAAATACAATTAAAGCCGGGCGAGGTGTTAAACTACTGGAAAATAATAGGTAAGCCAACGAGAAAAAAGGGTATCTTGACGGTATGATACTCCAAAACGGTAGCTTTAAGTCCGGCGTCGGTGGAGGTTTGTGTCAGCTCTCAAATCTTATTTTCTGTATAACGGGACACACACCGCTCACTGTTATTGAACGTCATAGGCACGGATACGATGTGTTTCCGAATTCAAACAGAACCCAACCTTTCGGAAGTGGTGCAACCTGCTTTTATTTTCATGGAGATCTAATGATAAGAAGCGACACAAACGACAGCTATCAGCTCATCCTAACAGTCAAAGAGAGGGGTTTAGAGGGGGAGTGGAGGGTATCTACAAAGCCCCTTTATACATATAAAGGGGTCGAAAAAAATCATAAAATCGTATCGGAATTTTGGGGTGGGTACAGCAGACACAACGAGTTATACCAACAAAAATTTGATGATGACATGAACTTAATCGAGGGAAGAAAAATAGTCGAAAATTCTGCGATTATGATGTATTCGCCATTTATTGAAGGCTGCGAACAGTAAATAAGGAGAGTGAAAATGAGTTTTAATTTTTATATGCCCACCAAAATGATTTGTGGTAACGATAGTTTAACGTTACACGGAAATGAAATGCGAACTTTCGGTAGACGGTGCATTGTTGTTACCGGTAAAAACTCCGCCCAAAATTGTGGGGCGCTAAAGGATTTACTTTCGGTGCTTCACAATGAGAACATTAACTATGTGGTTTTTGATGAGATTAGGCAAAATCCACTGTTATCAACCTGTTATCATGCCGGGCGACATGCGATTGAATTCGGTGCTGAATTTGTGGTCGGAATAGGTGGGGGTTCTCCACTTGATGCTGCAAAAGCCGTTGCGGTGTATGCTGCAAACCCAACCTTGCCACAGCACGATATTTATGATGGATGGAGTAATAAAGCTCTGCCGATAGTGCTAATTGGAACAACCGCAGGAACAGGAAGCGAAGTTACACCCTATTCGGTATTGACTAGGGACGACACCGGTGCTAAGGGCTCGATTTCCGGTGACGATCTTTATGCAAGGATCGCATATGGAGACGCAAAATATACAATGAGCCTATCAAAACATTTTACAATCAGCACAGCCCTCGACTCAATCAGTCACTGTATTGAATCCTACTTTATTAAAGGGGCAGACACTGTTTCGAAAAATTTTGCGCTCGAAGGACTTGCGCTGGGAATTTCAACCTTGAAAAGTATCAAGAATTTTGAGGATATCACAATAAATCAACGAGAAAAATTGTATACAGCCTCGATTTACGGTGGGCTTGCCATAAATAAAACCGGAACGACACTGTGCCATCTCATGAGCTACCCTCTAAGTGAAGAGAGAGGCGTTGCACACGGGTACGCATGCTCTGTTTTCCTGCCGGACTTTATTGAGATTGCCTATAAATACGATTCTCGCAAAGCTGAAAAGCTTTCGCTCCACATAAATATGAGCCGTAATGAGCTTTGTAACATGATATCAGGCTACAATAGTGAGGTTTTACCGATAAAATATGATGATACAACACTTGATCGCTGGGTAAGCAGGTGGAGTGCAAATCGAAACATTAAAAAAACAGCCGCCCCCATCGATGAAACATTGATTAGGGAAACAGCTGTTAAATCGCTAAGCCGAGTAGCTATCTTTTAGCCTGTTGCATTTTAAATATATGTCTTACTATTGACTCCTCAATTGTGGCGGTCAGATTAACCCATTTGCAGCGATATCTATAAGGAACCTTAAAGTCAGCTGGCATTAAATCCTTGCTTACAATCTGAAAGTTAAGCATTAATACATCGTCCTCTATCGGGAAACGAAGTTTTGCAGAGTCTCCTATGTGAAGGGCTACATCCGAAAGAAAGGCTACTCCACCTGCACTCACATCTACAAGGTCAACCTGTGACATTGCAGATGTGTTTTTTTCGAGATAAAGTAGTTCACCAATAACAATGTGAGTTAATCGAAAGTGCGCCCTTCTCGAGGAAATTTTAGCAACTGGGTTATGTAGTTTAAGTTCTAACAGTGTAAAGCCTTCGCCGGAGCGCTTCATTCCGTAGTTATCGGCTTCCCACATATAATCCTCAGAACCCTCTCGGATAAAGAGTTCAAACTCATCAGCACCGGTAAGCCTCGGTGAAATATTATCCGCTAAGACTTTTACATTTAATTTTCCCGATATTTCCTCTACCTTAGTTTTAAAGCTGATTCTATCCCCAGATCTACTGTAGGAGAAAACTTCAGCCGATGTTCCTGCACGCACTTCCTTGATATTCATCACAAACCCTCATTTTTAATAATTATATTGTTTAATAATTATATGGAACATATATTACAATGTTATCACATATTTTTACAAAAATCAATATCAATATCTAATAAACAAACATTTAAATTATGAGTTTTAAAAGATAGACCAAAACGGTCAAATATATTTTGCTCATTAATGAACGACAACGTTTGGGAAAAATAAATAATTAATGACTAGCGTGAACAAAAATGCGGCCACATAACACCTGGTCAATGGAGTGTTAAATTGAAATGAGATGATATGATGTAGTGTAAAAGTAATTTCGAGTTCCCTAAATAGATACATCATGTTGTAAAAAAAGAAAATGATATGTATTTTTGGGGGGTTCAACTTTGCGCTTTGTGTATATCATTTAAAAAATTAAATTAAACCACATCGGTCATCTATACATAATCGGGCAAAAAGATAGTTTGTTTAGTGTTTTGTGGTACACATTTGCTCCAATACTTGATATTGCACTAAAAAGCTTGTATGTGTTTGTATATAATAAGTATATGAATACATTTTTTACATCACATCACGAGAAAATATATATCTCACAGTGAACAAATATATAATATAAACGATGATTCCTATAAAGCAAAGTATGGCAGAAAGCTTTAGATAGGGCGTTTCATACACGAAAGATATCGAGTGTTGACCGGAAGGGACAGCGATTGCCATCAGCCCACTGTTCACATTCTCAATAGCGGTCGCTTCACCATCCACATAGGCCTTGAATCCCACATCATAGGGGACGCTAAACATAACCATCGCATCATCGGATAGGCTTACATCTGCAGTAAATCCGGAACCGGTGTCGGTAAAGTTATAGGCTGTTTGCATATTACCAACATCATTAACCATATCGTCGTAGGTGAGCTTAGATGCCTGCAAAGGATCTAATTCAGCCAAAATATCATTATAATCGGTTATTTGATCGTTAGTTAAAACAACGCCTTTTAGCAGAAGATTAGAGCGGGATGATTCCACAGTTTCGTTGAAGACGTCCTCTGTAATGTAGCTGTCAAAAACGAATCCCATGGGTAGATACAGGTCGTTTTTATATATACTGTACTGGTCAATAGTTTGATAATGTTTGAACCCATGAAGTTGTTCGTTCGATAAAAAATCATCTTCTTCCGAGATTGGAACCAGTAGATACTTTACCGAAAGTAGCGAACGCAAAGCATAGTTTGACCACTCAGGTTTAGAAGAAACATCTCGTTTAACGCCGACTGATGGATAAAATTCAAGAATACTTGGGGTAACAACACTGTTAAAAAATTGTATGCCGTTAAGGTCTAAGAAAATACTGTTGTTATCATGGGTGCCATATCCATCGGTGCGATAAAATTCGTCATCCTCCGACAGCATATTTAAAGACATTGTATCATAATTTTGTGATTTGTAGTCGCTGTCGTTATCAAGCTGTGGTATTTTGCCGGTTGCAAGATGGATTATTCCGTAAATAATACTGAATAGCGATATAAAAGCTATTAAAATGGGCGAGTCGAGCGAGCGGCGCTTAAACTTGACCACCCAGAAAAAACCGATAGTCAGCCCGATAATTGCTGTAAACACGGTAAGCCAGAAAACAGGGGCATTAGACGCAAGACCAATTTCCGTTTCACCGTCGACCTTATTCGGAACCAAACCGAAGAATGAATAGGCGAGTGTGATACCTCCAACTATAAATATACTTGATGCAAATTTACCGGTATTGCCTTCAATAGCCTTTCCGGTAGCCAAAGCCATCAATAGTAAAGGCATATAAAACCATCTGGCATAGTAGCTGGAATTAAACGTGTAAAACGCACTGTTTAATATAGGAACAAGTGCCATAATAAGGCAGATTACCAAAACGATTTTTATTGATGACGAGCCCTTTTTTCTAAAGTATGCAACAACGCCGGCAACAGAGAAAATAGGAAGATAAGCGGACATGCTAGTCCACTTAATCACACCGTCGGTAAATAGATTTGGTAGATACGGAGGATCCGGAGGAAGGAACAATGAGCTGATAATCGCTGCATACTGTTGCGACGTACCGTGTAACAACAGATTAAACCCGTAGCTATAGCTGATTGAACGTGGATTTTCAAGCAGATTCATAAATGCAGGCAGTGCGAGCAGTAGCCCCATCATAAGTCCGAGGACTGTCTCAAATGCGATAAAGGAAAACCTTTTTAGAGTAAGTGTATATTCTCCGGTAACAAGCTTTGCGAAAAAGTAAATGACAATAAACACCACCTGACCTGTGAAGAAAAAGTAGTTGCTGATTAAATTGAGTGCTACCGTTATGGCAAAAAGGCCTCTCCTGCCTTTGTAGAAAAATTCATCAAGCGAGTACAACATTAGCGGAAACAGTGCAACAGCATCAACGAAGTGGTTGAAAAATATATTATATATGCTAAATCCGGAGAATGAATAGAGCAATGCAGCGGGTACCGCATATCTCGATACCTTTAGATATCGTTTTAAATAGAGATATCCTGTTGTGGCGGCGGTTGCAAATTTAATACAAAGCATAAAGGGCATTAGGTACGGAACAAGCTGCTCGGGAAAAAGCATCAATACCATGGCAAACGGAGAACCTAATGTGTAAAATGAGTATGAGTTAACAAATGAACCACCCAGGTCAATTCCAAAGCTGTAGCTGTCAAGACCGCTATGAAACCATCGTGATATAAACATGGTAAATGGGATTTGTTGTGAATTATAATCTCCACAGTACAGAAAGAAGCCCTTGTCGTATATTAAAAAAGGCATCAACATAACCAGAGTAGTAAAAAATGCAATAAAGAAAACTGTACTGTATCGGATGCTTTTGTTCCTATTACTTAAAGAAATATCCATATATAAAATATCCTTTCTTGACATATCGGATGATGTTAGCTAAAATTATTATACAATAATAATTGACGAGGTGATGAATGTTTTCTTTTTCTGCCCTGCTTGCCAGAATGAAATATATAAATCGGTGGGGGTTAATGCGTCAACTCCGCAACGATAATTTAGCCGAGCATAGTGCTGAAACTGCACAGATAGTGCATATTTTGGGCGTGATAGCCGTAAAGGAGTTTAAATGCGATGATGTTAGACCGGAGCTACTTGCAACTGCGGCATTGTATCACGACATCAGTGAAATACTAACCGGAGACATGCCGACACCTGTAAAATACCAAAACGAACAGCTCAAGGCGCAGTATAAAAAACTTGAAAAGGAGTCAGTCGTGCAGCTCTGTTCCCTCCTACCGAATGGAGTTTCAGATTACATTAAAGACCTAGCACTACAGAACACTCTAACCGAACGGGAAAGGATATTAATAAAGGCGGCAGATAAATTGTCCGCGCTGGTCAAATGCAAAGAAGAGTGTAGCGGAGGCAATCCGGATTTCAGCTCGGCACTAAAGTCGCAGGAGGAGGCAATAGCTAATATAAATCTTCCAGAGGTTGAATATTTTATAAAATATTTTCTACCGGAATATGCAAAAACTCTCGATGATCTCACCCTAATCGACAGATAGTCGCTCGGCCATTGATTTAACATCGTCTAAGCTCGATATGCTTACCGCCTCACGTCTTAAGGCGGCTGCATCCCTAAATCCCTTGATGTAATGGGTAATATGGGTTCTAAAACCAATGAGCCCTCTATTTCCGTACCTGTCATAAATCATCTCGGCGTGTCTTAATAACATGTTGACCTTATCGGTCGATGATGGCTGATAGGGTTCTCTGAAAAGGTTGAAGATATAAGGATTACCAAGCGCCGCACGACCTATCATAACACCATCTGCACCGGTTCGGGCTAAGGCTTCCTCAGCAGATTTAACATCCTTAATGTCGCCGTTAAAAAGCATTGGTACGGAAATTTTGCTTTTTACCTCCGCAGCGATTACATGATCAACCGGTGGACGATAGCCTTGACGTTGATAACGTCCGTGCACGGTAATCAACGAAGCGCCTCCCTCTACAGCAGATATAGCAGCAGGAACAGCCGCATTTTCACCATCAATTCCAGTTCTCAGCTTGACGCTTACAGGTAATCCGACGCTTTCAATCACAGCCGATACTATCTCACCGATTCTTTCTGGTGTTCTCAAAAGAGAGCTTCCGCCGCCCGATCCTGTAATTTTGGGAGCCGGACAGCCACAGTTGACGTCATAAAAATCCGGTTTAAATTTCATAAGTTTCTCAGATGCAACCTTAAAATCCTCGGGATTAGCACCAAACAGTTGAATTCCGAACGGCGATAGTTCAGAGTAATTCCTACAAAGTTCATTACTTTTTAAATCACCGAGAGTAACAGCCTTTGCACTTACCATTTCAGACACGGTAATTATAGCACCGTTCTCGGCAGATAAACTACGAAATATGTCGTCGGAAAATCCTGCCATCGGCGCTAAAACAGCACCGTCAGACAGATTAACGCCACAAAATAAAGACATTTAAGCACCACAAGATAGAATATTATATTAAATAGTATATCATAAATTTGATTTTTGTGGTATACTCAAATAGTAAAATTATTTATTTTTTGGAGGGAGAAATTGAAACTTCTCTGTATTGATGCGAATAGTGTACTAAATCGTGCCTTTTATGGCATTAAATTGTTAACAACCAAACACGGAGATTTCACCAATGCCGTGGTAGGTTTTATGAATATTTTGCTAAAACTAATAGCTCAGGAGAACCCCGATGCGGTAGCTATTGCTTTTGATCTTCCGAAAAAAACCTTTCGCCACGAGATGTATGAAGGATATAAGGCGGGTCGCTCTCCAATGCCGGAGGAGCTTAAAAGCCAGCTCCCATTAGTTAAGGAGTTACTTAGCTATCTTGGATACAATATTGTGAGCTGTGAAGGCTACGAGGCTGATGACATCATCGGAACGTTATCAAAAAGCTGTTCTGAAATGGGTGTAGAATGTATTATTGCCAGTGGTGACCGAGACGGTCAGCAACTTGTTTCGACTAATGTTAAGCTGTTATTAACAACGACACAGTATGGTAGAGGCGAGACAACGCAGGTCGATGAGAGCACGATTATGGAAAAATATGGAGTAACACCGCGACAGCTTATCGATGTAAAGGGTCTTGCCGGAGATGCTTCAGACAAGATACCGGGTGCAAAAGGAATAGGGGAGGTGACAGCCTGTAAACTCATATCGGAGTTTAAAAGCATTGACGGTGTGTATGAAAATATTGATAGTCCGTCTATAAAGCCGGCAGCAAGAAGAAATCTTTTAGACTCTAAGGACGCTGTAAAGATAAGCCGAATCCTTGCGGAGATTAACTGTTCTGCGCCGATTGACACCAATCCAAAAAGCTATATAAAGACAGATGGTGAACCGGAAAAAGCGATTGAACTGCTTTCACGCTTGGAGATGGTTAAAGTAAGAGAACGGCTCGGGCTTGACAGTGTGGTCAACCCACAAAACAACAACGGACACAAATTGATAAATGGAACGGTAGACATTGAGGCAAAACGACTGTATTTTGTGTGTGCAGACGATTTACTTGTGAGTGATGGTGGAATATACGAGCAGGTTGACTTAGATAGTCAAAGGTGTGTAGAGCTATTGTCATGTAGCTCTGAAAAATACTGCTTCGACGCAAAAGCGTTGTACAAGCATGCTTTAAAGAACAGTGTTTCACTTGAGAATGTAACCTTTGATGCAAAACTTGCAGCATATCTTTTAAACCCCTCGGCAAAGGACTATGAGCTTTCTACTCTTTCTGCAGAATACAGTATAAATGCTGAAAATATCACCGATTGTATAATTCCACTGTTTGAGATACTCGAAGAAGATCTAAAAGATGCCGAAATGACAGGACTTCTCAGTGACATTGAACTTCCATTATCAAAGGTGCTATCCGACATGGAGCTGTATGGATTTGCTGTTGACCGTACCGGTATAGAAGCGTTTGGGGCTGAATTGACCGAAAGGGCGGAGCTTCTTGTTTCCGAGATATATGCCGAGGTGGGTTATGAATTTAACATTAATTCGCCCAAACAGCTCGGCGTTGTACTTTTCGAGGTTTTAGACTTGCCCACCGGAAAAAAGACAAAAACCGGGTATTCTACCGATGCCGAAACGCTGGAAAGATTGAGAATGTATCATCCTGTTGTTGCAAAAATATTGGAATACAGGACACTTCAAAAATTGATTTCAACCTATGTTGAAGGATTAATAGCACAGATAGACGATGATGGACGAATTCATACCTTTTTTAAGCAGACCGAGACAAGAACCGGGCGCATAAGTTCGAAGGAGCCAAACCTACAAAATATTCCGATTCGTACCGAACTTGGTCGAGAACTGCGTAAATATTTCATTGCACCGCCCGGAAGGGCGCTCGTAGACGCCGACTACTCTCAGATTGAGCTGAGAATTCTCGCGGCACTATCGGAGGATAGGGAGATGCAAAATGCCTTCAGATCGGGAGAAGATATTCACCTTACCACCGCGGCAAAGGTATTTGAACTTCCACCTTTAATGGTAACGCAGGATATGCGACGCAGTGCAAAGGCGGTTAATTTTGGTATTGTATACGGAATTGGAGCATTTTCGCTTGCGAAGGATATAGGGGTCACTGTAAAGGATGCGGATCGCTTTATTAAAAACTATCTTAGTGAGTTTTTAGGAGTGGACAAGTTTTTGAAAACTACGGTTGAAAACGCCAAATCCGATGGGTATGTTACCACCTACTTTAAGCGACGACGCATGATTCCCGAACTAAAGGCAGGGAATGCAAATGTAAAAAAAATGGGTGAGCGAATTGCCATGAACACCCCGATACAGGGGACTGCGGCAGACATAATTAAGCTTGCCATGATTCGGGTTTATAATAAAATCAATGAGCTACAGCTAAATGCAAAGCTAATCCTTCAGGTGCATGACGAGCTGTTGGTGGAGTGTGATGAATCACTGACCGACAAGGTCAAAGAATTACTCCAACATGAGATGGAAAACGCTGTCAAACTCTGTGTTGACATGGTTGCCGAGACAGGAAGCGGCAGTAACTGGTTAGAGGCACATTGAGTATGAATATCAGTGCTTTCAATCGAGATTTATTACAACAAGTATATTTAATGCAAAATACTACAACAGAGGGTTGGTCATTAAATCAACTCGAGGCAGAACTGACAAATCCTTTTGCCGAGGGGTTTTGTGCCGTAATTGATAATAGCGTTGCGGCATATCTATCCTGTCACATTGTATGTGATGAGGCAACGATTAACAATGTAATAACTATAGAGACATTTCGTCGAAAGGGGATAGCGAAAAGCTTAATAAACCACCTGGTCAATGTGTTGGGTGACCGTGGGGTCAGTAAAGTGTTTTTAGAGGTTCGCTCGAAAAATATTGCGGCAATATCCTTATACGAAGGGCTTGGTTTTATACAAAACGGAAAAAGACCTGGCTTTTACTCAAACCCTAAGGATGATGCACTGCTATATGTAAAAGAAATATTATAAGATTAAGGATAAGGTAAACAATGATAATCCTCGGAATAGAAAGTAGCTGTGACGAGACAGCGGCATCGGTTGTTCGGGACGGAAGAACGGTTCTTTCAGGTTGCATTGCTTCGCAGGCAGAGGAACATGGGATTTATGGAGGAGTAGTTCCGGAGCTTGCTTCACGTATGCATATCGAGAGTATTGCCGCCGTAGCTAAGCGTGCACTGGACGAAGCCGGAATAGAGCATCCCGATGCGGTTGCGGTTACCTATGCGCCCGGACTTATAGGCGCACTGCTTGTCGGGATAAACTTCGCTAAGGCATATGCGTATGCGATGGGTGTACCGCTAATACCGGTGCACCATTTAAGGGGTCATATTGCGGCTTTATACATTGAGCACAAAACACTTACACCACCTTTTTTATGCCTTGTTGCTTCGGGTGGACACAGTCATATTGTGTATGTAAAGGATTACACCGAGTTTGATTTGTTGGGTAGAACGGTGGACGATGCCGCAGGAGAGGCATTTGACAAGGTTGCTCGGATACTTGGATTAGGATATCCCGGAGGTCCTGCTGTGGCAAAGGCTGCAGTTGAGGGTGATCCCACCATGTACAAGCTTCCTACTCCAAAGGCCGAGGGCGATTTTAACGTCAGCTTTTCCGGATTGAAAACAGCGGTAATGAATTTAAAAAATAACCTGGAAATGAAAGGCGAGACGGTGGATAAAAATTCACTTGCGGCGTCATTTCAGGCGAAGACGGTAGAAATATTATCAGATAAATTACGCCTGGCGGCCGAAAAAATCGGATGCGATAAGGTGTGTATGGCCGGTGGTGTTGCCGCCAATGTTATGCTACGTGATAAAATAAAATCCGACTGCGAACGTCAGGGTAGACAGTTTTATTTCCCGTCAATCTCCCTTTGCGGAGATAATGCCGAGATGATAGCCGCGGCAGGTTACTACGAGCTACTAAAAGGCAACACAGCAGGACTTGACCTCAATGGTATTGCAAGCTGTGAGATAGGATAAGAAATATTAACGGATGATTTCCTCGTGATAATACTGCGCCTGAGCAAACCAAAGTTCGCTATATTTTCCATTCTCATCTTCTATCAGCTCATCGTGGCTTCCTCTTTGCACAATTTTACCCTCGTCAAAAACTATGATATCGTCACAAAAACGGCAACTTGATAACCTGTGGCTAATGTAAACTGTAGTTTTTTCTCCAACTATCTCGTTAAATTTTGAGTAAATCTCAAACTCTGCAAGTGGGTCGAGTGCCGCTGTCGGCTCGTCTAAAATAATAAACGGAGCTTTTTTATATAGCGCCCTTGCGAGTGCTATTTTTTGTGCCTCGCCACCTGATATTTCTACGCCGTCCTCCTCAAAATCTTTGTAAAGGCATGTTTCAAGACCATTTGGCATTTCTATAAGCCTGTCGGCAAGTCCGGCCTCTTTTAAGCATTTCTCTGAAAGCTTTTTGTCGTAATTAACAGCACCTGCCACATTTTGACCTAATCCGAAAGAAAACAGCTTAAAGTCTTGGAAAACCACCGAGAAAATACTCATATATTCGCCGTAATCGTACTTTTGAATATTCACTCCGTTTAGGGTTATCTCGCCCTCGGTGGGGTCGTAAAGTCTGCACAAAAGCTTAATCATTGTGGTTTTACCACTGCCGTTCATGCCAACTACTGCAAGCTTTTTGCCTATGTGCAGTTTTAAATTAAGGTTTTTTAGTACGAAAATATCAGTTCCGGGGTATTTAAAACTAACGTTTTTAAACTCCACATCATAATCATAATCGGCGTTGTCGCAAAAAACTCTTTTTTCTACCGGTAAAGTGCCTTGATATTTTGCGCTTGGTTTGTCTAAGAAGTCAAACAACGCCTTGAGAGGCTCTGCGTTAGCTAAAAGTTGTGTTATTTGTGAGACAAAGGTAGATAAACCCTCGTTAAGCTGTGTTAAACAGCCTACATACTGAACAATATTACCTACACCAAACGCACCATACAGCGCCTTAATACCTACAAAAGCATACATTAAAGCAGAGGTAACAGCGTTTGAGGTGTTTACCTTTAAACCTCTTTTGCCTAAGGTTGTAATCATATTATAAGACAGTTTTACTATTACACCAATCATTGCAGTAAATTCGCTGATTATAGGTTTATTAAACTCATTTAGCTTTACATCTTTTCCACCCTTATAGTTAAAAAAGTTTTGATAATAGTACATGTACTTTCTGTTTAAAATTGCAAATCCACCTTGCATGTTCAGCATTCTTTTCATAGCTGTCATTTCTGCAAACATAATAAATACAATGTTCGAAAGGATTGCTACAGCCATAATAACAGCAGCAATAGGAGAGAATAAAAACTCAAGCACACCTGCATCTTTAGTATGATAGCTTGTAAATACGCTTGCAAGTAGAGAAACGGAAAACACAACCTTAAAAAATCCGGATAATGCCCATTGCCCTGCAAATAATAACCGTGGCAGCCCACCACCCATAGAGTTTGCTGTGGATCTTATTTTTTCTACTTCATAGTGGACATCTGTGTATTCAATAAGTTCATAATCGAGCGATTGTATTTTGTCTTTCACAGGTTTTTCGATTAATGTCCAAAACTTCGATTCGTTATAGCTTTTCCATTTGCCTACAGCAGAATTAATTAAACTTATAAGAACATTTAAAACCGCAGTTAGTATAGCAAGAAACAAAATATAATTAAAGTCCTCGCTTGTAGAAATTGCTGTGATAATTTGTGCCGACATAAATATATTTACAAAAGGCAACAGCGAACCTACAGCGGAAGAAACAAGCACAGAGGGCATTAACTGCGGAGTTAATTTGTGTAGTAGTTTATAACCTCTTGTAAGCAAGGCTATTCTCTCCTTAAAAGTCATAGTCAGCCACCTCCAAAACTTCTATATCAGAGTTATCATCAATGTTTTCTTTGTAGTAATGACTTTGCACCTCGAACATCTCGGCGTATTTCCCACCTTTTTGCATTAGACTTTGGTGCGTTCCCTCTTCAAGTATCATTCCTTTTTCAAACATAAAAATCCTGTCGCAAAATCTTGTGCTTGCAAGCCTGTGAGAGATAAACACAGAGGTGTGCCCCTTTGTCATTTCGCTATATCTCTCGTAAATTTTGCTCTCGGCTATTGGGTCGAGTGCCGCTGTTGGCTCGTCTAAAATCAATACTTTTCCGTCTTTATAAAGTGCTCTTGCAAGCGCAAGCCTTTGCATTTCTCCCCCCGAGAGCTCTATTGCATCTTCATGAACTGTTTTAACTAAGTTTGTTTTTATTCCGTCGGGCAGGTTATCAAACTTAGTTTTAAGCCCTGCAAGCTCTATAACTTTGTTTAGCTTATCTTTGTTAAACTTGTTAAATTCACCGCCGACAATATTATTTTTAACAGACTGTGGCATTAAGAATATATCTTGAAAAACCACGGAGAAAAGCCTGTAATATTCAAAAATATTGTATTCCCCAATCGGCTTTCCGTCTATTAAAATCTCGCCACTGTTAGGGACATACAAACCGCAAATAAGCTTAACAAGCGTGGTTTTGCCTGCACCATTAACGCCAACAAGTGCAATCTTCTCGCCTTTTTGTATTTTAAAGCTAAGATTATTAATAGTGTATTCTTCGCTTCCCTCGTATCGAAACGATACATTTTTAAATTCAATAGAAAAGCTGTCTCTAGGCACGGCTATGCCTTCTCCCCTATTTGTTATATTTGGGTAATCTAAAAACTCCCTAATCTCGCAAAAGCCTAAATTATATCTTATAAGCGTCGAAAAATCATTTGCCATACCGCTAAGCCATGTGGAAAACCCACCCACTAAGCCAAAGTAAAGCACAAAATCTGCACCGGTTGCTCCTCTTTCTATAAGAATATAAACCAAAAGAGAATAAGATACTACATCTCTTGTTAAAGATAATAAAGCCGTAAAAAAGTCGTTTTTAAAATTGTACAACTGCTCTTTTTTATGCCAATTCATTCTACCACTAAAGGTACCATTAAACACATCGAAAAACCACTCGCCAAGGCCATAAATTCTAAGATCCTTCGCTTGTGAAAAATCTCCCATAGTCCTCATAATGTAGTCAATTTTTCTGTCAAGCCCTGTCCAATTGTCTTTGTTTTTATAAGACCAATCAGCATTTCGCTTTAAAATCCAAAATGTGCCTATAGTCGTAATTGTAACAACTAACACTATTATGGGGTTTAAAGCAATGAGTAAAGTAGCATAAGAGCCTATACCTAAAAAGTTTGCAAAAATTCCTGATAGAACTAAAGGAATTCTTCTTGTAGGGCAGACATCGCCATTGGTGTTTTCAATAGCCTTACTAAATCTGTCTAAACCTTTTGGGGAGTCATTTATCTGATAGTCGTTTTCTATAAAAGTCTCTATTATTTCCCCACTTATAGCTGTGTCAAAGCTTAGCATAAAGCCATCTGTTGCCATGCCCGAAAATGCAGTGACTATTCCGGCTACTATTACACCCAAGGTTATTAAGCCTATTACAGTTAAAAGCTGTGTAGTGTCAGAGCCAATTTCTACAGCATAGACCACCTGCTGCGATAGATAAATTGCTAAAAATGATGTGATGACCGTAAACGGCGAAGATAGAAATGTTAGAAAAGTATATCCTTTTGAAACTTTCCACATTCTGCCCACCACAAAGTTTATGTTGCTTATTAATGAATACTTTGCTTTTTCTTTTTTCAATATAACCACCCCTTTTTTTAGTTCACAGTGCATAGCATAGTTCACAGTTCACAGTTATTTTGCTATGCCTTGTACTTGAAGTGTAGCATAAAGTTTTTTATTTGTGTAAAATTTTGCATGAGTGGTATTATTTTCTGCACGAACGGCAAATCAGTGCACAGTTCACAGTT
>CAYJKY010000005.1:0-96431 GCA_964370825.1 uncultured Oscillospiraceae bacterium | reverse complement strand
CATTTTATCACAAAATGGTTTGTGTCTCAATTTTCATTTAACTTAACAATACGAAGAAAAATTTATGGAGGTAAGATATGAAAAAAATATTTGTACTGCTGTTATCATGTTTATTGACCATGGTGTTTGCATCCTGTTCCGAACAGCCAACTATTCAACCTACCATACCGCAGACCGAACAGGCGGCCAACAACAACCAAACCGGTAACGAAAATAATGTGCTGAATGAAAAGGCATCTAATAGTGCTACCTTGTATGCAGTTTTTTCAAACAATGCATCCGGAATAGATGAATACAGCTTAGACTATCAAGGCGAGCTTACAATAGAAATGCTTGCAGAAGGCTTGAGCGAGCTTACCGGCTTATCATTTGATATTAACACCACCTCTATCGGAAACGGTGTTGCAAATGTGGATTGGTCGACAGACTCATTTTTGATAGCCGGTCTCGGTGAAGATCCTCAAAAGGAGGAATTTTTCTTTTATGACAATGTGAGCCTAAACTGGTTTATGATGGACTCGCTGTATGTAACAATTTTAAATAATTTTGATGTCACCGAGGTCTACTACACCATGAATGGGCTACAGCAGTTAATACCTACCGACATGAGTGGAATTGAATTTCCTATAAACTCGTCATATAAGGGGAGTGATTACTACTATACAACTTCTTCGGCTAACGATCCGATTGAAGTCAGCAAAGCACTTTATAAAACCGCAGGTATATGGCATGTAGACGGTGATGAGACAACGGCAAACTTACATATGGATGGAATGGGGCGTTATACCGCCTACTATGCAAGCGGCTCTTTGGAAAGCGAAGGATATATGCTTCCTGTAGAACTGCTTGATGGTGAGAATTACAGCTTTGATCTATTCACAGATAATAACGATTACTTTGTGACGATATACTTTTCCGATGATAATAATTTTTATACCGATACACAAAATTATGTGAAAACTCACACTTTTCAGGTTGGGTAACATAACAACATATAATGTGTGGAATTAAAGGCAGTTATACAATAAATCATATATTATAAGGTTAAAATTTGATAGATATCATAATTGACATTTATGGCAAGCTAAACTATACTTAAAATATGGATTGACAGAAATATCCGCCATCGCATACACTGTGTAAGGTAGTTGAATACGACCAAAGCCGGTTTTGTTCCCTAACTTTCGTAGAGGTTGATTTGGATGTTATGTGATGCTGTGGGAGGGTGATTTTTTGGACATTTTTATTGCATTTTGCTTTACGCTTTTTGCCGGATTATCGACCGGAATAGGCAGTTTAATAGCCTTTTTTTCTAAATCCGATAACAAAAAGTTCTTATCAATAAGTCTTGGATTTTCTGCCGGAATAATGATATATGTGTCCATGGTGGAGATTTTTGTTAAGGCAAGGGATTCGCTGTCGGCCGAACTTGGTGAAAGGGAAGGGTATCTTCTTACCGTCGTGTTCTTTTTTGCCGGAATTTTGCTAATAGCACTTATTGATAAATTAATCCCCGAAGACAAAAATCCTCATGAGGTCAAGACCATCGACGGAGATAACAAAAATAAGTTGATGAGGATGGGCGTGTTTACTGCACTCGCAATTGCTATTCATAATTTCCCCGAGGGGCTGGCGACTTTTATATCCGCATTACAGGAACCCGCTGTTGCTATTCCCATAGTTGTTGCGATTGCAATGCATAACATACCGGAAGGCATTGCCGTTTCGGTACCGATTTATCAGGCAACAGGTTCTAAGAAAAAGGCTTTCCTGTATTCGTTTTTATCCGGCCTTGCCGAGCCTATCGGCGCACTTATAGGTTGGTTGATATTAATGCCTGTTATGAGCGATGTGCTATTTGGTGCGGTATTCGCTTCGGTTGCCGGGATAATGGTGTTTATATCTATAGATGAGCTTTTGCCAACCGCAAGAGAGTATGGCGAGCACCACAATTCCATATATGGTTTTGTCGCAGGGATGGGAGTCATGGCAATAAGCTTGTTGCTTTTCGCATAGAAAATGGAGGAATTATAATGCTAACAGCTAAAAAGAGAGAATTTATCGAGTTTATGTTAAATGCAAACGTTTTACGCTTTGGCGATTTTGTGACCAAAAGCGGACGAAACACCCAATATTTTGTTAACACCGGAAACTACAGAACCGGTCAGCAGATTGCAAGGCTTGGTGAATACTATGCAGATAGAATAAACGAGATAACAAGCGGTGAGTTTGACTGCATGTTTGGTCCGGCATATAAGGGGATTCCGTTGGTTACAACAACCGCAATAGCTCTCTCAAATAAACACAAAATAGATAAGCCGTACTTTTTCAACCGCAAGGAAGAGAAGGACCACGGAGAGGGAGGAAGCATCGTCGGACACAAGCCCGGTGAGGGTGAGCGCATAATTATTGTCGAGGATGTTATTACAGCCGGCACCGCAATAAGAGAGGTTATGCCCGTTCTCAAAGGTTTTGCCGATGCGAAGGTAAAGGATATGTTTATTTCGGTCGACCGCTGTGAGGTTGGCGTAGGTTCAGATATGAGCGCTTCTATGGAGATATTTAAAGAGTTCGGAATAAAGGTTCATTCCATAATAAATGTTTTGGATGTACGTGAATACTTAGGTGAAAATGAGCAATATAAAACACTTGCCATATCTATGGATGATTATATGAAGCAGTATTGTGTGGGCATATAATAGAGTGTTTATCTAAAAATTGACATGTATCGGTTTTAATGATATAATCTTATAAACATTGATGAATATATATGCGTGAAGGAGGTTGTAATGGAGCAAAAATTATCGCAGTTAACGACTGACATAATTGAGCAGACAAAGATTGCTGAAAAGTATAATAAGATAGACCCAGAGCTGTTTATCAAAAATGATGTTATGCAAGGATTGCGTGACAAAAGCGGTAAAGGTGTACTCACCGGATTAACAAATGTTTCGGATGTTGTCTCCTTTAAAAATGTTGATGGCGAACGAGTTCCCTGTGAGGGAGAGCTGTACTACAGGGGTATAAATGTTACCGATATAGTTAACAGCTGTATCGAAGAAAACAGGCATGGATTTGAAGAAATAACATACCTATTGTTATTTGGTGAGCTTCCGTCGGAAGAGCGTTGTGCTTGGATGAGAGAAACTCTCAACAAATATCGTACACTTCCATCGCATTTTGTACGTGACATCATCATGAAATCACCGAGTGAAAACATTATGATAGGTTTAGCTCGTGGAGTTCTAAATCTCTACAGCTATGACGATAAGGCCGAAGATGTTTCTCTTTCAAATATACTGCGTCAGGCAGTAGAGCTGATTGCAGTTTTCCCAATGATGGCAATTTATAGCTACCAGGCATACTGCTACTACCATAAGAACGAACATTTCTTTATTCGCCCTCCAATGCCGGAACTTTCAACAGCAGAAAACATTCTGCAAATGTTAAGGCCCGATGGCTCCTACACTGCTCTGGAAGCTCAGGTGTTGGATGTAGCGCTTATTCTTCATGCAGAGCATGGTGGCGGTAACAACTCCACCTTTACTACCAGGGTGGTAACAACAGCCGGAACCGATACATATTCGGCAATAGCGGCAGGACTGTCCTCATTAAAGGGACCGAAACACGGTGGCGCAAACATCAAGGTTGTCGGCATGTTTGACGATATGAAGAAAACCTTAAAAAATTGGAATGACGACGATGAAATTGTTGCCTATCTTGAGGCTTTGTTAGAGAAAAAAGCCTTTGATAACAGCGGGCTTATTTACGGTATGGGACATGCTGTTTACTCATTATCCGACCCACGAACCGAAATATTTAAACGTTTTGTCGAGAGCCTGTCTGCTAGTAAGGGGCGTGTTGATGAATTTAACCTCTACAACAATGTAGCAAGGCTTGCACCGAAGGTAATTGGAGACCGCAGAAGAATTTATAAAGGTGTTTCGGCAAACATCGACTTTTACAGCGGCTTTGTGTATGATATGCTGGACCTACCAACCGAGCTGTATACACCGCTGTTTGCAATATCACGCATTGTCGGATGGTCAGCTCATCGTATGGAAGAGCTTGAAAGTGCCGGAAAGATTATCCGTCCGGCCTACAAACCGGTTACCCCACATAGGGATTATGTAAAGATACAGGACAGATAAAAAGGAGATTATCATGAAATATGCAACAAGTTCCTACAGCTTTCGCAGGGATGGTATCAGTCAATTTGATTGTATTGCAGCTGCAAAACAGATAGGGTATGATGGAATTGAATTTACAGATCTCATGCCGCATGATGGTTCCACCCAGGCGGAATATGCAAAAAAGATTGCCGATGAGTGTGCAAAAAATTCAATGGAGGTTGTGAGCTATACTATCGGTGCAGATTTTATCAACTGCAAGGATGGTGATACAGCCGCAGAGATTGAGAGGCTTAAAGGTCAGGTAGATATTGCTGCAATTCTCGGTGTTAAATGTATGCGACATGATGCTACTCAGGGCTTTAATGACGGAAGTAGAAGAGGTTTTGACGAGGCTCTTCCAATTCTTGCCGATGCTTACCGTGAGGTTACTCGTTATGCTGCAACAAAGGGCATAAAAACAATGGTGGAAAACCATGGTTTCTTTGCTCAGGATTCCAACAGGGTTGAAAAATTAATAACCACCGTTGCGGATGATAACTTTGGTTGGCTTTGTGACATGGGCAACTTTTTATGCGCCGATGAAGCGCCGGAAAAGGCTGTAGGTATTGCAGCCAACTATGTTTTCCATGTTCATGCAAAGGATTTTGTAGTTAAATCCGGAAACGAGCCAAACCCCGGAAACGGATTTTTTAAATCACGCGGCGGAAATTACCTTAAAGGCACAATAGTAGGCCACGGTAATGTTCCGGTTGTTCAGTGTCTTTCCATACTTAAAGGAAAAGGATATGACGGCTTTGTTTCGGTAGAGTTTGAGGGCATGGAAAATCCGACAGAGGCATTAACCATATCCCTTGAAAATCTCAAAAGATATGTTTCTGCTCTATAATATTAAATAGTATAATCAATCAACTTGAAAAACGCTACAACGTTTTTCAAGTTGAACTATTATATAATTAGACAAATCGCAATTTATGAAATCAAAAGAATGGATACAATTATGAACATCAAAAAAGCTTTTACAATTTCTCTTGCAATTACTTTAGTATTTTCCTTAACTGCTTGCTCAAAAAACACAAGTGACACCAATAATAATCAAACTTCACAAACAGAAACCTCATCACTTGAACTGCAATTCACAAGTGAGAACTGGGAAGATTTTTTAATTCTGTTAGAGAGTGATGTAGATGCTTTGGTTTCATATCAAGCTGAAAAAGGACCTACACAACACGGAACCGCTACTGATGGAGAATTAGCTGAGGAATCAAAACTTAATCAAGCAATAACGGACAAAATTACTTTTTCTGAAGAATTACTAAGTAGTTTAAGTGAAGAAGACAAAACAACTTTTTTAGAAGTTCGTTCAAGAATATTAGCAAAAATGGCTTAATAATCAAATTCTAATTTCCTAATACTTTTTCATTCGCAATGATTGTATTTTTCAAAAGTCCATATTCTTTGTATGTTACATAGCAAATTTTAATATGGGTAGCTGCAATTTTTCTCCCTTGTGTGCAAATAAAAAAGATCAATTTTATGGCTCTAACTACTACAATGACCACAACCTGAAAACAACCAGTCAACAACCTTCGAATAATCGCCCATTTTTGCTCTTGAAACTGCCGAAAAGCCTGATAAATACAGGCAAAACCTCTGTAAAACAACCGTTTTACAGAGGTTTACTCTATCTGGAAATCTTGTTTGGGCATTGCCTTGACCACTACGGGGATAGACTTAGAAAGATTTAGCAATTATATTTTAAAGAACAACCTCATGTCCGGTTTCGGCAGATTTATAGATAGCATCTAAAATCTTCATTATCATTATTCCGTCCTCGGCAGGAGCGATACAAGGTATATTATCGGTCACACAGTCGACAAAATGGTTAATTTCATTTTTAAACAATCCATCAAAGCTGAGGGCGGTATCGGACGCAAAATTAACATCTACCATATAGTTGTTTATCTCGGAGTAGATTTCAATCTGTGGGTAGAGCTTTGCTCCTCCCTTTGTACCGAATATCTCAACAGTTCCGGTGTCAGACTTAGTGTTAAGACTAAAACTTGCCTCAAGCGATAGCACTGCTCCATTTTCAAAACGTATCAATGCAGTTGCTATGTCTTCAACATCACAGACAACATCACCGGATGTATGAGAAACATAACCTTTTTTGTCGTTTAAATGGCTACGATTAAGGAGTTTCTTAAAGGTTGCACCATAAACCGATACAGGCTTTGGTTTGCCTAAAAGATACCAAACAAGGTCAGTGACATGCACGCCTAAATCTATCAGTGGTCCGCCGCCACTACGCGACTTATCGCCAAACCATCCACCTGGATTTCCATTACGACGCATGTAGGTTGCCTTAGAATAGTACAGCTCACCGAAATAGTCTGTATCAATAAAATCCTTAAGTATCTTGCAGTCGTTGCCGTGACGACGTACAAAACCTATCATCAAAAGTTTATTGTTTTTATCAGCGGCTTCCTTCATTTTTATTGCATCAGCCTCACATATTGACATAGGTTTTTCGCAGAGTACGTGTTTGCCGGCATTTAGAGCCTTAATACTACAAGGGGCATGGGCACTGTTCCAAACACAGACGCTGACAGCATCTATCTCGTCAAGCTTTAACATCTCGTCTATGTCGGTATAAAGACGCGTTATTGAGTACTTCTCACCCGCTTTTTTTAGCGTGTTTTCATCAATGTCACAGAAGGCATAAAGCTCAACCTTTTCGTTGCTGAGATACCCCTGTATATGCTCGTGTGAAATGCCACCGACTCCGATAATACCTATCTTTATTTTATCCATTATAATTAACCTTTCTTAATGATATCTTTTAAGAAGTTCGCAGCCATAAATATATCCGCCTTGGGATCAGCACCTGTCTCTCGCTCGATTGTAAGGTAACCTTTATATCCGATTTCATCAAGCGCCCTGAGGTAGTTCGGGAAATCTACATCACCTTCGCCAAGCGGAAGCTCTTCAAAGTAGAGCGAGTGTTGGATCTCTTCCTCAATTTCTCCATAGATTACAAGCGGATCACCAACAAGCAGACGACGTCCATCCTTAGCATGGGTGTGAACAATATAATCCTTTAATGTGTGAACAGCCTTTACAGGATCATCTCCGGTAACCATCACAAGGTTTGCGGGATCAAGATTAACTCCGACACCTTTGGACTCTAATGTATCGAGAAATGCACGTAGTGTGGTTGCAATCTCAGGTCCGGTTTCAATGGCGAAATGTGCATTCATACTGTCTGCATACTCTGCAAGGGCTCTGCAATTCTGCTGAACGATTTTAAACTTGTCACAGCTATGATCGGAAGGGACAACGCCTACATGTGTGGTAACAATGTTTGTGCCGAGGTCTGCGGCAAGCTCAAGCACCTGCTTTGAGCGTTCTATAACCATACCACTCTGTTCCGGATTGCTAAAGGTTACATTCTTGTCGCCACTTACAAAATCCCCGCAAACAGCCGAGATTGTAAGACCGTTGTCGGCAACCATTTTCTTAAAGTTTTTGCGAGCCTCCGAGGTCATGGTGCGGGCATCAAGTTCACCTCTGACACAGTATACCTGTACAGCAGACGCTCCGGCCTCTTTTGCTAAACGAAGGGCGGTTGCACTGTCGGTGTTAAAGGATTCAAGAAGAACTCCGATAGGAAAATTATACATTGATAAGCCATCCTTTCAAAATATGTTATAAAGTCTTAATAAGATTATATATTATGTTGACGATAAAAACAAGGGGAATTTATTGAGCAAATTAAACAAAAAATTCTTTACTTAAGCGTGTATAAGTGCTATAATCGTTTTATCGAAAAAAGCAGGGTATAATAATGAAAAATTTATTTTTATTTTCCATAATGGGTTTGATATTTATATCGGGTTGCAGTGTTGAGCAGACCGAAATTTCTTCAGTTGCTGAGAAGGTAGAAAGTGTGTCATCTCAAAGCACAACGATTACCGAACAGGATGATAGTTCCTCTGTTCCGGTGCCGGAGACAATTTACCTTTCTGATTTTATGCGGGAGGATGTAACATATGTAATGTACACCCTTCCGGCACCTTCACCTTTTCACGGCTCGATTGTTAACAGTATGCACAACTCGGAGGAGGTTTCGGCGTTTATGGAATTGTTTGTGCAAGGTATCGTCGGCGGAGAAGTAGATGAATCCACCTTAACGGTCGATACCACAATTACAATTGATTTCATATCCGCAGATGGTTCGGCATCGGTGTATACCTTCAATGCCGGGAATCCGGATTTAATATATATGGACGGAGTTTACAAAAAGGTGGAGCACCCAAGTGGTACAAACCCTATACTCGACATAATTAATAAGACTCAGCCTCGATGTTATCTGATAGACGAAAACGGAGAGGAGTATACGGCAGACTATTCTGCACATCTGTCTGTTGAAGAGTTCCACGACGAAGGTATACTGGGTAGTTATTCCTCCTACAGCAATTATATTTCACCTACTGAACTGCCGTATTCGCGCAGGCTTTTAATTACAACCGATTTAGATATCTCGAATGTTGTGTATGTTGAAGGTAATATCGATACTTACAACAACCTGGTTGGCTTTAGGGTAAACTCGGAACTGATGACGGCGCATCTATCACCGACGAACCCTATGGCCGTGGAGATGCAATTTTACGGAGATTTACCTACAAACGCTATAATGTTTCGAGATGTTGTCGGAGACTTGCGTATTTTTTCAATAGGTATGAGCGGTATGGACGGGTCGATACTTTTATTTGAGGAGAAACCAATTTAGCCTCATGCTATAATCTCTCATTTTTTATCATCAGCTTTCCATAGAAAATTATAGATATAAAAGCTATTGTTATCGGCACAACGGTTAATAACAACATCAACGTTGCGTCTCCACTCCCCATTGAGGATAATGAGCTTAAAATTAATGATAAGGAGAATTTTGAAGGGTCATATACATATATCATATCATATATATATCCGCCCCACAAGTTTGCAGCGACGACTCCGGTAAAAATCACTATGTACGGCAAGATATGGGAAAGAGCCTCTTTTGAGGTTCTTTCCTTTTTGGGTGTAAAGATCACTAATATAAGGATATATAAAATCATCTCAGGTTTAATAAACTCGGATAGTACTATCGGAAGAAAGCTGTTTGCCAATCCAATTGAATAAAATTGCAGATAATTACCTATAATATTTCCTGAAAACAGTACTAAAATCGAGCAAAATAATATTCCTTTTTGTATTGGCATAATGGATAATGAGTACACACAAAGAGCAGTAAACACTGAAAAAAGCATGGCTACAAACAGGGCGTTTAAAAAACTGCTAAATATGGCAGGGGATAGAGGCAAGGCTATTTCCTGGTTTGTTGCTCCGTGTCCGCTAAATACAATGGCATAAAAACACAACCCTATCGTTATAACAATCGAAACTATTGTAAAGAACAGTGTTTTTATTTTTGCACTGCTTACGCTTTCGGGCGAGACTATGTGAATATTGTACTTGGTAAGCTCTTTAGAAAGCAATTTTGACAAGAACAAAGACGAAAATACAATTACAATAAGCTGAAATAAAGTTTTAACAACCCATATTGTTGATGCGATACTAAAGGATGATTCCATAAGTCCATACCTTATCTGCTGGCTGTCAAAAACGGTGCTATTCTCAACATTAAGTGGGTTTTGTAACAAATATATTGTTTCAAAATTCGGTGAAAGAATGGTCGCAAATGCATAAAACAACATTATAGCCCCGGATATATAGGCCCGTCTTCCCTCGGAAATGTTCGAGTGTTCACATACTGCCATGAATGATGCAGTAAAAAAAGTCGATAGAAATACCTGAGGAACAGCGGTTGAGATAAAAAAAGCGATGTCAAAACCGCTTTGAGACATCATCATTTCACTGCCGAGTATTCCAATGACTGCCGTACTGTAAACCGTCGATGGAACAAATGTTGGTAAAAGCATTGCACCAAATATATAATGACGAAATTTAAAAGAAGCTTGATAGACTATTCGACCGATAAGAACACCGATAATGACCGGAATTATACCTCCAATTGCCGATAACCTTACACTATTGAAAAATAATGATGGGAGAATGTAGTTTGAAAACAGATCTTCATAGTTATCAAAGCCTACCCAGTTGCTGTTTAAAAGCCCCATCAATGGGCTGTAGTCATTAAATGAAAGTAATAATGAGACAATTCCCGGAACAACTAACAAAATTATCACAACTATACATGGAATGAGAAAGACACTTCTTCGACTGCCATACTGATTATTCATACATCTCTCCAATTTTTATTAAAATAAAGTATGCTGTATCATATAAACGATACAGCATACAATAAAGATACACTAAATAGTTATATTACGCCCTGTGCTGTCATTGCATCAGCAACCTTAAGGAAGCCGGCCACGTTAGCACCTACTACAAGATTTCCTTCACACTCGCAGGTCTTCGAAGCATCATAAGCATTGTGGAAGATGTTCACCATAATATTCTTTAATCTTGTATCGACCTCTTCAAATGTCCAGGAAAGTCTCAGTGAGTTCTGGCTCATCTCTAAACCGCTTGTAGCAACACCGCCGGCATTCGCTGCCTTAGCAGGTCCAAACAGTATTCCGGAGGACAGGAATGTTTCAACTGCATCCGGTGTACAGGGCATGTTAGCACCTTCGGCTACTGCCATACAGCCATTATCCTTAAGAACTTTTGCAGCCTCACCGTCAAGCTCGTTCTGGGTTGCACAGGGTAGAGCAATGTCACACTTTGTCGACCAGATACCGCTGCATCCTTCGGTGTATGTTGCGTTGGTGCGCACCTTTACATATTCCTTAATTCTTGCACGGTCAACAAGTTTAATCTTCATAACAAGGTCAAGATCTATACCGTCATTGTCGACTATATATCCCGCACTGTCAGAAAGGGCAATAACCTTACCGCCAAGCTCGGTTGCCTTTTGTGTAGCGTAAATCGCAACATTTCCGCTTCCGCTTATTACCACGGTTTTCCCTTTAAATGAGCTACTCTTTTGAACATTGAGCATCTCCTCTGTGAAGTAGCAAAGTCCGTAGCCTGTCGCTTCGGGTCTTACAAGACTTCCGCCATAGGAGAGACCTTTACCGGTAAGAACGCCTACCGTTTCGTTACGTATTTTCTTGTACTGTCCGTACATATAGCCTATCTCACGCGCGCCTACGCCGATATCTCCGGCAGGAACATCGGTAAATTGACCGATATGACGGTTAAGCTCTGTCATTAAGCTCTGGCAAAAACGCATAACCTCAGCATCGGATTTACCCTTGGGATCAAAATCACTGCCGCCCTTGCCGCCGCCCATGGGCAGGCCTGTCAGGCTGTTTTTAAATATCTGCTCGAAGCCGAGAAATTTAATTACCGATGCGGTCACGGTAGGGTGAAAACGAAGTCCGCCTTTATAAGGTCCGATTGCAGAGTTGAACTGGCAACGGAATCCACGATTCACCTGTACTTTACCACTATCGTCAACCCATGGAACACGGAACTGTATAAATCTCTCCGGCTCAATCAGGCGTTCAATAACGCCGTTTGTTTCAAACGATGGGTTGTTTTTTACGACAGCTTCAAGCGAATCGAGAACCTCAGCAACCGCCTGGAGAAACTCCGGCTCGTTAGGGTTGCGTTTTTCAACCTGTTCGTATACAGACTTTAAATAGGCAGATTTCATTGTTATTCCTTTCATATAAAAATACTTTTTATTTATTATACAGCACCTTAATAAAAATTTCAAGTAAAACAGCTTTACATATTGAAATAATCCGTCTGATGATGTATAATATTATGCAAAGAGATGAGATTAATGCTGAAATTTTCACTTTTTTAGGTTTATAAGCTTTGACGATGTATGAGGTCTTATGTATTGTAAAAACTGCGGTAGTTTTCTTAATGTCGGAAATTCGGAGTGTACCGTATGCAATTCACTTCACGGAATAAAGAATAACTATTGCGAAACATGTGGAGCCGGATTAATGCCCGATGCGATTTATTGCACAAGATGCGGTAAAAAAAACACCGAGGCTCATTTTGTCGATGATTTGAAGTCGTTCTTTTCCTCATTATCATCCACAAACGGTCGCAGTAAAAAAAACACTCTCATACTTGGTGTTGTCTTGGGATTTTCGGGTATTCATAACTTTTATCTCGGGCATAATGTAAAAGGTCTGATTCAGCTTCTACTCTTCATTTTTAATTTCGGCTTTTTCAGCTACGCATGGTCGGTTGTAGAGTTGGTATTGATATTAACAGGAAAGACAACAAAGGATGCGAAAGGTGTGATTTTAGCGGAGTAGACGATGCGGCTGCTCCGATCGTAAGGTCGGGGAGGAAAGTCCGGGCATCACAGGACAAGGGTAGCTGCTAACGGCAGCCGAGGGTAACCTTAGGGATAGTGCAACAGAGATATACCGCCTCGTATTTTACGGGGCAAGGGTGGAAAGGCGAGGTAAGAGCTCACCGGTCTACCGGAGACGGTAGAGCCATGTAAACCCTACCCGATGCAACACATAAGGGGCGTAAGGCGGTCCGCTGCCCCAAAGTGGCTTTAGCCGCACCGGCGACGGGCGGCACAGATAGATGGTCGCATACTACAAAACCCGGCTTATTGTCTGCTACGCTTAAAATATAAGTAAAAAACATAAAACATAATAAGGAGAAACAGATGAAACATGTAATTACCATTAATGGTGCAACACTTACAGATAGCGCAAAGAGCGGCGGTTGCGGAGAGTGTCAAACTTCCTGTCAGTCGGCATGTAAAACTTCATGCACCGTAGCAAATCAGCTGTGTGAAAATCGTGCAAAAAACGAAGAAGGCAGTAAATAAATGGTCCATACCTTTGAGCGAGGCGGTTTAATGCTGGCACTCGACACCGAAAGTGGTGCGGTGCATATAGTTGATCGACTTGCTTTTTTGTTGTTGTCTAACAGAGAGAATGAGGCGAAGGCAGAGTATTCCGATTTAGAGATTGCCAATGCGCATTCCGAACTTAACTATCTTAGAGAGTTAGGACAGCTGGATACCGACCAAAATGAGGCCGCAAAAGCAAAGGCCACTCAAGCAAGTCCTGTGTTAAAGGCAATGTGTTTACATATGGCTCATGCCTGTAATCTTGAATGCAGATACTGCTTTGCAAAAGGCGGAAAATTCGGTGGTAAATGGGAGCTAATGTCTTTTGAGGTTGCAAAAAAAGCTATAGACATGCTCTGCAAGTTATCGGGAAATCGTCGTAATTTAGAGGTGGATTTCTTCGGAGGGGAACCACTGTTAAACCTTCAGGTTATCAAGGATACCGTTAATTATGCACGAGAGATCGAAAAACAGCATGACAAGCATTTTCGCTTTACAATCACCACAAACGGTGTTTTATTAAGCGATGAGACGGCTGATTTTATCAACAGCGAGATGGATAACGTTGTAATTTCGCTCGATGGAAGACGTGGAATTAACGATGAAAATCGAAAAACACTTTCCGGTGATGGATGTTATGATATTATAATGCCAAAGTTTAAAAAGTTAATTTCGGATCGAGGTGATAAGAGTTACTATATAAGAGGGACCTTTACCGCCGATAATATTGATTTTGAAAATGATGTTTTTCACATGGCAGAGGAAGGCTTTCGAAATATATCAATCGAGCCCGTTTCCGGTACTGAATTTAATTTTGCATTACGAGAGGAACATCTTGATGCAATATCTGCAAGCTATGAAAAGATTTTCAATCGATTGTTGCAGGATGATAGCTTTATATTTTTTCATCTATTGACCGACCTATCAGGAGGCCCATGTGCAATAAAACGTATTAGGGGGTGCGGTGCAGGATGTGAATACTTAGCGGTTACTCCGACAGGTGAACTGTATCCATGTCATCAGTTTGTCGGGCATACTCAGTACATGCTTGGAACCCTTGATGAAGGTGTTAAAAAGGTTGATGTTACAGAGGAGTTTTACGACACAACACTTCTAACCAAGAAGGAATGTAACGACTGTTTTGCAAAATACTTTTGCAGTGGCGGATGTGCCGCCGCAAGCTATCTTGCCACCGGGAACATTAAAGGTCAGGACAAAATGTATTGCGATCTGATGAAAATGCGTACCGAGTTTGCGATTGCACTTGTTGCAAGGCGTGCACAAAACACACAATGATGATTAAAATATGGGGTTACACATGAAGGAAAATAAAAGAAGAGTCTTATTAAAAATAAGCGGTGAAGGTCTTGCAGGTGATAGCGGGTTTTCAATTGACGGTGATTGTCTAAATGCAACGGCAGATGCCATTACCGAAGCGGCTACGACAGGTACCGAGCTCGGAGTTGTTGTAGGCGGAGGAAATTTTTGGCGTGGTCGCACAAGCGGAGACATGACACGTCAGGTTGCCGATGATATTGGAATGCTTGCCACCGTAATGAATGCACTTGCCGTTTCGGATGCGGTACGACAAAAAGGTCAAAAAACGGTGGTTTTGGGAGCTCAGGCAATGCCACAGCTCTGTAAAATGTTCACCAGGGAGACTGCAATAGATTATCTTGAAAACGGTTATGTTGTTTTTTTTGCCGGCGGAACCGGTAATGGTTTTGTTTCTACCGATACCGGTGCGACGCTTCGTGCACTGCAGATAGATGCCGACGTAGTATTAAAGGCTACAATGGTTAATGGAGTTTACGACAAGGATCCGAAAAAAAATCCCGATGCAAAACTGTTTGATGAGATTTCATTTGATGATGTGCTTACAGAAAATCTTTCGGTTATGGATGCAACCGCCGCTATTATGTGTAGGGATTACGGAATGGTAATGAGAGTTTTCGACGGTAGTAAAAAGCAAAATATTGTTGACGCAGTTTGCGGCAAGGATATAGGAACATTAGTAAAGTAATTAAAGAGGTGATATTATGAGCGAGTTTACCGTAAAATATGAAAAAAAGATGGATGAAGTTATCGATAGGTTGCGGCATGAGCTGTCCAACATTCGTGCGGGACGGGCAAACCCATCGGTGTTAGACAGAATTACCGTTGACTATTACGGAGTTGAAACACCTATTAATCAGGTTGCCGCAGTAGCTACACCTGAGGCAAGAACCCTTACAATTACACCGTGGGATACCTCATTGATGTCGGTAATAGAGAAGGCAATTTTAAAATCAGACCTCGGCATTAACCCGAATAATGACGGAAGAATAATGCGACTTAATTTCCCTGCCCCTACAGAGGAAAGAAGAAAGGCGTTGTCAAAAGAGGTGCACACCTATTGTGAGGAAGCAAAGGTTGCGGTTCGTAATGTAAGACGCGATGCACTTGATAAATTTAAGGCAATGAAAAAGGCATCCGAAATAACCGAGGATGACCTCAAGGATCTAGAGCATGAAATTCAAAAAATAACCGACAAGATGGTTAAGGAATTGGATGAAGTTTATGCCACAAAGAACAAAGAGATAATGGAGATATGAGTCAAATAAGAGGACTTAATATCGGTATAATAATGGACGGTAATGGCAGATGGGCAAAAAAAAACCACCTGCCACGCCGATTAGGCCACAAAAAAGGGGCCGAGGTATTCACCGACATTGTAAAATATTGCAATGCCGAGGGTGTGAACTCTGTAACCTTTTATGCTTTTTCTACCGAAAACTGGAAACGTTCGGAGGATGAGATACAAGGCATAATGAAGCTCTTTAAGGAATATCTTATAAAAGCATTCGATTACGAAAAGGAAAACAATCGGGTAATATTTATCGGACAGAGGGATGTACTATCAAAAGATTTGGTTGACATGATGCAAAAAATTGAAGATGGGTCCCGCGATAAAACCGGTATGACGCTATATGTTGCTGTAAACTATGGTGCAAGAGCCGAGATTGTTTACTCTGCAAAAAGAATAGCCGAAATGGTGAAAGCAGGGGATATCGATATCGATGATATTGATGAGCAGATTATAAGCAATAATCTCTATACCAAGGATGCTCCTGATATGGATTTTATTCTTCGCCCATCGGGAGAACAACGAATATCAAATTTTCTGTTGTGGCAATGTGCATATAGTGAGTTTATATTTATGGATGTTCTGTGGCCTGACTTCACCCCAAAACATTTGGACATTGCGGCAGAGGAGTTCCATACAAGAGACAGACGATTTGGAGGAAGAAAGTGAAAATACGAGTTTTATCCTCCCTTGTTGGGTTGATGGTTCTTGCTGCGGTTATCTTCGCATATTTCACACCTATATTTAATATTGCCGTGGTGGTAATGGTATCTATATCTCTGTATGAAATATACCATTGTTTTGGAGTTAAAGTCCTTCCGATACTTATCGTCGAACTGATTCTCGGCGTAATATTAGCGTTCTCTGCTGTTGAGTGGATCGACAATTTTATAGTACCTACATTTTTTCTATTTATTTTGTTAATTGCTTTTTATATGGTATTGGCTCCGGAAAAGACTGATATTCATCAGCTTGGTGGTATGGTTTTCTTTAGCACAATAATACTTTTTTGTTTTTATCCTTTTGTCTACTTTAAATCTGTATTCGAAAATCTTCCGAACTACAACGATGCAGTATATGTAATGCTGTTGTGTATGGCTATCGGATGGGGCTCGGATGCATTTGCATATTTTGTGGGGCGTGCTATCGGCAAAAGAAAACTTTCTCCAAAAATCAGCCCCAACAAGACGATTGAAGGTGCTTTAGGCGGGATATTCGGTTCTTTGCTATTTGTAATTATAATGACGATTTGTTATATAAATATTGTAGCTGTTCTCGGCTTTGAAACCATGATAAAATTAGATGTAAAAACTATATTGACCTTAGTTCCGATTTCAATTGTAGGCACCGGACTCGGTGTATTGGGTGATTTGTTTGCTTCATCTATTAAAAGACAATGTCAAATAAAAGATTTTGGCAGTGCATTTCCGGGTCACGGTGGTGTTCTTGACCGATTCGACAGTGTGTTATTTATCGCACCTATGATGGTAATTATTTTAGATTTATTAATGTATAATTAAATATGAAAAATTTAGTGATTTTAGGTTCAACCGGCTCGATCGGTGTTCAGACATTAAACCTTGTAGATAAACTCAACTATAAGGTCTTGGCTCTTTGCTGCAATTCAAATGCAGAGCTTTTACAGCAACAGATAGATTTATATAAGCCGAGCTATGTCGGTATAACCGACGAAAATGCGGCAAAACTTTTAAAGCCGAGAAAATTTATCGAGAAGATGTTTATCGGTGAGGATGCATCAAGCCTACTTGCAGCACTTCCCGAAGCGGATATGGTGCTTAATGCTGTTGTTGGAATTGCCGGTCTTCGCCCCACACTTAGTGCCCTTGCAAACGGTACCGATGTTGCACTTGCAAACAAGGAAAGCCTTGTTACAGGTGGCAACCTTGTAATTGATGCATCAAATCGTACCGGTGCAAGGATAATTCCTGTGGACAGTGAGCACAGTGCAATATTTCAATGCCTACAGAAAAAGGAAGAGCGAGGTAATCTAAAAAAGATATGGCTTACGGCAAGCGGTGGACCCTTTTTTGGCAGGAGTAAATGCGAGTTGGAACATGTCGGGTTACAGGATGCATTAAACCATCCCAACTGGAGCATGGGTAAAAAAATAACCATCGACAGTGCTACACTTATGAATAAGGGACTGGAGATCATCGAGGCTGCATTTCTGTTTGCACTTGCACCGGATCAGATTTCTGTTGTGGTGCATCGCCAAAGCATTGTTCATTCTATGGTTGAGTTTTGTGATGGAGCATTGCTTGCACAGCTTGGTGTGCCCGATATGGCTGTCCCAATAGCATATGCACTATCATATCCTAACAGAATACCCTGCGTTGCAGATACTCCGGACATATTGTCCATGAACTTAACCTTTGAGCCTGCCGATGAGGAAACATTTAGCTGTCTTTATGCAGCTAAAAAAGCATTAGCATTGGGTGGTTTAGCGCCATGTATTGTAAACGGAGCAAACGAAGCGGCGGTTGAGCTTTTTTTACAGGAAAAAATTTCGTTTAACGATATAGGAAGGCTTGTGCTAAGCTCCCTCGACTGCTACGAACCAGGTCAGGCGTATACCCTCGAGGGTATTTTTAAGGCGGACAAGATGGCAAGACAATTTGTCCGTGAAAACACTTAGGAGAATATTTTGTCTGTATTAATTACAGCCGTTTCGGCAATTGTTGTATTTGGATTGGTAATTTTCATTCATGAACTCGGACATTTTATGACTGCCAAAGCATTTAATGTAAAAGTAAACGAGTTTGCCCTTGGTATGGGGCCGAAAATTTTTTCATATCAAGGGGAGGAAACCGTCTATCGTTTAAGACTGTTACCGATAGGTGGTTTTGTTTCTATGGAGGGCGAGGATGAGGAAAGTGAAGATCCACGTTCCTACACAAGACTTCCTAAGCTAAAAAAGGCAATTATCCTTGTTGCCGGTGCATTTATGAACCTTGTACTCGGGCTAATTGTGCTGACAATCCTTGTGTCAGCCGGTGACAGCATTGCAAGCAAAACAATTAGTGGTTTCACCTCGGAAAATAGCACGGTTGAAGCGGGAGGATTGATGGTTGGAGATAATATAACCGCCGTCAACGGTCGCAGGGTATTTATTGCAAACGATATTATGTATGAACTCGCAAGAACCGAGAATAACCAGGCAGACATTACGGTGAACAGGGATGGCGAAACACTTTTGTTAGAAGATATAACTTTTGAGAGTGTCGACCACGGAGACGGATATATCCAGCTTGTTCCCGGTTTTACGGTATTACCGATAGAGAAAACCTTTATATCGGTAATAACCGAATCGGTAGCATATACCGGCTCGCTTGCAAGATTGATTTTCTTATCGCTTGTCGACCTTGTTACCGGACGTGTTGAGATTAACAACCTTTCCGGACCGGTCGGAATTGTGACTGTCATAGGAGATGCCGCTGCAATAGGCTGGGAACCGCTGTTAATGGTGGTAGCGCTGTTGACGGTAAACCTTGGTGTGTTTAATCTGTTGCCTGTTCCCGCGCTCGATGGAGGACGACTTTTCTTTTTACTGATAGAGGCTGTAGCACGTCGTCCCATTCCACAAAAATATGAAATTGCAATAAACGGTGCAAGCTTTCTACTGTTAATGGGTTTGATGCTTTTTGTCACCTTTAACGATGTTACGAGGTTGTTCGGATCATGACAAGAAATGTTAGGGTAGGGGATGTTATCATAGGTGGCGGTGCAGGTATTTCTATACAGTCCATGTTATCTGTTCCCTCCGATGATGTAAAATCAAATGTAGAGCAGGCGATGTCTCTGCAAAGGGTTGGCTGTGATATAATTAGGCTCGCTGTGCCGAATATGGTGGCTATAGAGACGCTTAAAGCGGTTAAGTCTTCTATAGACTGCCCTATAGTTGCCGACATACATTTTGACCATCGTTTAGCAATTGCTTCAGCAAAGGCTGGGATAGATAAGATAAGAATTAACCCGGGAAATATCGGTGGCTCGGATAATGTAAAAGCAGTGGTTGATGCTTGTGGCGAACGAAAAATTCCGATAAGGATTGGTGTTAACAACGGAAGTATAGAAACTCAGCTTGCCGAAAAATTTGGAAATGACCGTGCCGGAGCCTTGGTTGAAAGTGCATTAAACCATGTAAAGCTTTTGGAAAACGAACGGTTTAATGATATTGTTATATCGGTAAAATGCAGTAATGTTTTGTTGATGATAGAAGCATATAAAAGATTGTCACAAATGGTAGACTACCCCTTGCACTTAGGTGTCACAGAGGCCGGAACCCTTATGCAATCGGTCAGTAAGTCGGCCCTTGGAATAGGCAGTTTGCTACTCGATGGAATCGGAGATACCATAAGGGTGTCGCTCACCGGTGACGTTTGTGACGAGGTTAGGGCGGCAAGATATATTCTTCGTGCAGCAGGCAAGGAGGTTGAAGGAATTGAGCTTATCAGCTGTCCGACCTGTGGAAGAACGCAAATACCGCTGATTGAAATGGCCACAAGCATTGAGGAAAGGTTATCCCACATAAAAAAGCCTCTTAAAGTTGCCGTTATGGGATGTGTTGTAAATGGTCCCGGAGAGGCTAAGGAGGCAGACATAGGGTTTGCTGGGGGCAAGGACAGTGCGGTACTGTTCATGAAGGGGGAGCGTATTCGCACCCTAAAGGGTAACATCGTTGATGATTTTATAGAGGAAGTTGAAAAAATTGCAGGACTATAGATTTTTTTGTGATATATTCGAGGAATGGCTAGGTGCTGAATTATCAAAGCATCTTAGTCACAGTATTTTAAATAGGGTGGAGATAGATAGCAACAAAGGCAAAGTTTATGTGTTTGTTTCGACACAAAAGCCGATGTCAGCCTCCTTAATATTAGCGACCGAAAAGGCGATTACCCCGGCTTTCTCGGGGCAGGAGGTAACCGTCAAAAACCTTATGCCCAAAGAGTCGATAGACTCCGAGTCAATACTGCTTTTTTGTGAAGAACTTGCCTCTGTTGGGGTAGCAATAAACGGCTTTTTGTCCGATACTCCACCATCGGTTGATTTGGAAAAGATTACCGTTTACTGTTGCATTGATATCGAACTTTTAAAAACGCAAAACTTTTGTGAACAACTTTCCCTTCTTATCTACGACAAAACCATGTGGCAACCCTCCGTTGAACTGCAGATGAACGGTGAAAAATCAAAGGCTCTTTCTACCTCAAGTGTCTCTAATGCCACGGTTGCAGATAAGCCGCCATGGGAGAAGAGTAATAAACCAATACAGAATACTCCTACACAGCCACATCCCGGTGCAAAGAAGAAGGCCGGTAAACCTTTTAACATTCCAAATATTGATGGGCTTGAGCTTGTTTCTGCCGAAGGCGAAATACTTCTCGGCAAACTGTTTAAACCAAACTCTGTACTACCTTTATCGGAGGTCGGTGTTCAGCTTGGTAGGCTTATTATCTATGGTGATGTTTTTAGCGTTGAGCTTACCGAAGGATACAAAAAAATACTCTCAATACTCATAACCGACGGAACCGGAAGCTGTAAGCTAAAGATTATTGCAAAGCCGGAAAACAACAACAAGGTTCCAGAGGTTAATGTTGGTGACACCATCTTTGTTAAAGGAGATTGTAGCTTTGACGAGCGATGGGAAAATGACTACATAGTTTACCCGACCGACATTGTAAAGGTAAAGCGCGTTAAGCGTGTCGACTCTGCTGAGGAAAAAAGGGTAGAGTTACATCTACATACCAAGATGAGCTCACTTGATGCACTTATCTCGCCGAAAGAATTGATAAAGTATGTCTCATCGCTTGGGCATACCGCCGTTGCCGTCACCGACCACGGAAACTGTCAAGCCTTCCCACAGCTGATGTTGGAGGTTGATAAACTCAAAAAAAATGGCAAGGAGTTTAAACTGGTATATGGAATAGAGGGATATTTCGTTGCCGATGAGCACACGCCCGAGGACACCGAGCGAGCCGAAAACTCTAATCGCACCTACCACATTATCCTTCATGCCAAGACACAACAGGGTCTGTTTAATCTATACAAACTTGTATCGCGCAGTCATCTTGATCACTTTCACAAACGCCCTCGAATTCCGAGATGGTTATTAAACGAGTATCGCGAAGGAATTATTGTAGGTTCTGCGTGTGAAGCAGGGGAGCTTTACCAGAGAATTGTCGATGGAGTGCCCTTTTCACAGCTTTGTGAGGTTGCCTCATACTATGATTTTTTAGAAATTCAGCCGATAATGAATAACGAATTTATGATAAGAAACGGTCTTGTCACCGGCGAGGAGGTACTTCGGGAAAACGTAAGAACCATTGTTGCAATTGGAGAAAAGCTGAATATTCCTGTTATCGCGACAGGCGATGTACATTTTTTAAATAAAAATGATTCGATATATCGTGCGGTGTTAACCTCGGTCAAATTTAAGGATGCCGATCTACAGCCACCACTATATTACCGAACCACCGAGGAGATGCTACAGGAATTTTCATTTTTAGATGCTGATAAGGCATACGAGGTTGTGGTTAAAAACCCGAACAAGCTCGTTGAAGAGGTTGAGGACCTGCGTGCTATTCCAAAAGGAACATACACCCCAAAGATTGAGGGTGCCGAGGAGGATTTAATACGCCTGACCATGGAGGGTGCAAAACAGATTTACGGTGACCCACTTCCGTCCGACATTGAAGAGCGTCTAAATAGAGAGCTAGACAGTATAAATAAACATGGTTTTGCCGTCCTCTACATAATCGCGCAAAAGTTAGTGAAAAATTCGGTGGATAACGGATATCTTGTCGGCTCCCGAGGAAGTGTGGGTTCATCTGCTGTTGCATTTTTTGCCGGAATTTCTGAGGTTAATTCCATACCGCCGCATTACATATGTAAAGAGTGTTTCTACTACGAGCTGACACCTCAGGTTAACTCCGGCTTTGACCTACCGCCTAAGGATTGTCCGAACTGCAATAATCCTCTTTATGGCGATGGTCATGACATTCCTTTTGAAACTTTCCTAGGATTTAACGGGGACAAGGCACCGGATATTGATCTTAACTTTTCTGGAGAATATCAGGAAAACGCACATAAATATACCGAGGAATTGTTTGGTAGTGAATATGTTTACAAGGCGGGAACGATCTCGCTGTTGCAGGATAAAACTGCCTTCGGATATGTAAAAAAATACCTTGAGGAAAGGAACTTAAGGGTAAGCAAGGCAGAGGAAACACGGTTGTTAAAGGGCTGTGTCGACGTTAAAAAAACCACGGGACAGCATCCCGGCGGTATGGTCGTTATACCTTCAGAGTTTGAGGTGGAACATTTTACACCGGTTCAGCATCCTGCCGACAGTAAAGAAAAGGGCGTGGTTACCACTCATTTTGAATTTAAATATCTGCATGACACAATACTAAAGTTAGATATACTTGGTCATGATATGCCGACTATATTTAAACACCTCACCGATCTTACCGGTATTTCTATGGCTGATGTGCCTATGAATGACGAGGATGTAATGTCGTTACTACTCTCGCCGGAAATGTTGGAGGTTACCGAAAAGGACATCGACAGCAAAACAGGAACCTTCGGTATTCCGGAGCTTGGCACAAACTTTGTGCGAAACATGCTCATTGCGGCACAGCCAAAAACCTTTAGCGACCTAATACAAATTTCCGGTCTTTCGCACGGTACCGATGTTTGGAGTGGTAATGCCGAAGATTTGATAAAAAACAATATCTGCACCATTGCCGATGTTATTGGAACTCGAGACAGTATCATGACCGAGTTGATTAAAAAAGGCGTAGATAAGGCGATGGCTTTCAAGATAATGGAATGGACACGTAAAGGTCAAGCAACCAAAAATTTCACTCCGGAAATCGAGCGTATGTTAAGGGATTGCAACGTTCCGGACTGGTATATAGAAAGCTGTAAAAAGATACAGTATATGTTCCCTAAAGCCCATGCCGTAGCCTACCTCATAGCAGCAGTAAAACTGATGTGGTTTAAACTCTACCATCCTATAGAGTATTACTCGGTTATTTTCACGGTAAGAGCCGCAGAGGTTTTTGACTACGAGTCGGCGGCAGGTGGTCTTGATGTAACCATGCGCAGGTACGATGAGCTGAAAAGGAAGATAGAGCAGGAAAAAAAGGCGAAGGATGCCGAGCTTTTCACCATGCTTCAGAACATTAGAGAGATGTTAAAGAGGGGATACGAGTTTCTACCTATCGAACTGCATAAAAGCCATGCCACAAGGTATCAAATAGAGGATGGAAAGATACGTTTGCCCTACATCTCGCTCGCCGGTCTCGGAGTTACCGCCGCAAAAGAGCTTTACAGGGTATGCAACGAACACGACACTTTTTTATCGGTCGAGGAGGTAGCACAGGAAGCAAAACTCTCCTCCACTGTGGTTGCAAAATTGATTGAAATTGGCACGCTTTCCCATCTTCCCGAAACAAGTCAGGTGAGCCTTTTCTAAAAAAATAATATTATAATAGTGATCCGGAATGAAGTTCTCCCTTGTGTAAAACTATACCGTGACTTCTGTGATTTCTATGTCGCAGAACTCGTCAGTTTTTTGTGAACTTATGGAGGATGTTTTATGTTAGCTTCACTCGGACTTATTTTTCTTGTAGGGCTTTCCACTTCTGCAATTTGCCGAAAAATTAAACTGCCTCCTATTATAGGTATGCTTATAACGGGTGTAGTATTAGGTCCTTATGTGCTTGATTTGTTTGCTCCCGAATTTCTGAATATTTCCGCTGATTTACGACAGATTGCATTGATTATAATCCTACTGAAAGCCGGGCTCTCACTTAATATTTCCGACCTAAAACAGGTGGGGAGACCTGCTATATTAATGTCATTTATTCCGGCATCTTTCGAAATCTTGGGCTATTTAATTTTCGCACCGTACATAATTGGAATAACATGGATAGAGGCACTTGTAATGGGTGCAACATTGAGTGCGGTATCTCCGGCAATAGTTGTTCCGAGAATGGTTAATCTAATTGAAAAAAAGTACGGAACAGCGAAAAGTATTCCGCAAATGATATTGTCGGCTGCGTCCTGCGATGATATCTTTGTTATAGTTCTGTTTACCACCTTTGTTGGAATGGCAAGCGGCGAGGGATTACATATTTCAACTTTATTCAATATTCCCATCTCTTTAATATTAGGCATTTTAATCGGCGCTTTTTTCGGGTTTATATTAAGCATGTTTTTTGAGAGTTCATATTATAAAAAGCGACATATACGCAATACAACAAAGGTTATTATTATTTTGGGTTTGTCGTTTCTACTCGTAACAGCGGAACATATGATAAGTATTCCTTTTTCGGGACTGCTTGCCATTGTAAGTATGGCTACAGTTCTCAAAGTAAAAAGTGCAAACTTGGGGTCAAAGCAATTAGCCGATAAGTTCGGTAGTTTATGGATTGCCGCTGAACTTATTTTATTTGTATTAATCGGTGCAGTTGTTGACATTAGTTACCTGGTTAGCGCAAGTATGTCGGCTGTATTTATGATATTTGTAGCAATTATTATTCGCTCTCTTGGCGTGGTGCTTAGCCTTTTAGGCACAAGGTTGAATTTCAAAGAGAGATTATTTTGTGTATTCGCATATCTGCCAAAAGCTACAGTACAAGCGGCAATAGGAGCTATCCCATTATCTATGGGATTATCCTGTGGTAACATTGTGCTAACGGTAGCTGTTTTGTCTATTGTTATAACCGCACCACTTGGGGCAATAGCTATTGATTATAGTTATGAAAAGCTGTTACAAAACAATAATGACTAATGTGAAAAGACTCAAAATAAAACGTTAAAAGGAGCTGTCAAAAATGATAAAATCATTAGTGACAGCTCCTTGCATTTACTATTTATTATGTTAAGTTTATCAGCTGCGCTACCGTTACTGCAGCAAATCCAATTAACGTCCACACACCTAATATCGGTAGAACCCAACGCATCCATTTTCTGAACGGAACCTTTGCCACGGCAAGAGTTGCCATCAGCGGTCCACAGGCTGGAGTTAAGAGGTTGGTAACACCGTCTCCATAGTGGAATGCAAGCACCGCAATCTGCCTGTTTATTCCGAGAACATCTGCAAGCGGTGTCATAATAGGCATTGTAACTCCTGCCTGTGCACTTCCTGAGGGTATAACAAGATTTAACAGCCATTGGAATACATACATAAAGTTAACCGCAAGAAGTTTTGGCATTTCAAGTAACGGAATTGAAGCATAGTATACAATACTATCTACAATGTTACCCTTTTCTAATATAACCAAAATACCTGCCGCAACACCAACAATAAGTCCGCCGTTTAAGATGGATTTCGCACCTTCTATGTAGGTGTTAACAATCATAATAGGGCTAAACTTTGCAATAACACCTATTATAATTCCAAAGGCAAAGAATATTGCCGCAAGCTCGTTTAGATACCAACCGTATTCGGCAACACCGAAAACTACCAAGGCGAATGTTGCAAGAAGGATAAAACCAATAACCTTATGCCTTGTTGTAAAGTCAGCAATCTTACTAAAATCAACTTCATTATCTTCTACCGGATTAACTCCGTACATTATGCTGCTAGTTGGATTTGCCTTTACCTTTTGTCCATATTTATATAGCATATAGGAGGTGATTGCAATAGTTATTACACACCAGATACTTCTATACCAAAGTCCGGAGTAGAGCTCCACCTCGGCAATTCCCTGTGCAATACCTACATTAAAAGGATTCATCATTCCATTAATGTGTCCTGCCCTAACCCCACAGTATGCAAGTCCTACACCGGTGAGTTCATCATAGCCGAGCGATTTACATAGAGCCATTATTATAGGAACGAAAACTATAACCTCTTCCGCCATACCGATAGTTCCTGCAAAAAAGGAAAGTATTGTAACGATTGCGGGAAAAATAAATTTTTCTTTTCCTACACTAACCTTAAGTATTGAGCCTACAAAACCCATCGTAAAGCCTGTTTTATTTAAAACCTCAAACGCGCCGGCAATGATTATTATAAAAAATATTATCTGGGAAGCATTCTGTAGTCCAAGTGGTACTGCCTGAAGGATGTCCATAACACCTACCGGTGTAGACTCAACCACGGTAAAACTCTCGGCATCAATAACCGTTTTGTTATCCTCGTTTTTGTATCTTTCAAACTGGCCTGCCGGCACTATGTATGTTGCTATCGATGCAATTAGAATCATAATAATGATTAGTACATAGGCATTGAGAATATTATCCCAAAACTGAGCCGATGATTTTGTTTTTTGTTGGTTGTCTTTCATTTTCAATAAACCCCTTTCATTTACGTATTGTCAGTTGCGAACACCGGTGACACCCATGCGCGATTTCCGTCCTTCATGAACACCTTGATGTAGTAACTGTTTTGCCCTTTTATGTAATCGGAATCTGTAAAGTTTCCGGAAAAATGAGTTGAGTTTTCGCAAGGTTCACCCTCCATACTAAATACAACTTTACAGTTCATTAAGCCTGTGGGTATTTCTATACAACCTTGTTTGATATCTTCAAGATCTACCGTAGTATTAATTTGGTTTGACAAAAAACGTAGCTTAACCGGGGTTTCATTGGGTTGCACTATGTCTAATATGACACCGTCCTCATCACCGGAGGTTTTAGATGCAAAGGACACTATCTGGTTATTGCTCCACTGAATACCGTCACTTTCGCGATCAATCGCATAATTTTCTAAATCGGCAATCCTGCCGTTTTCCACAAAAATATTTCCCTTCCAAAAAACCGATTTCTTCCTGAACTTGGTTTTTACGCCGCTCCATACTATCTTTACACGCTGATTTTTTTTGTTTAAATCCACCTTACAAGGGCTAAACACCTTGATTTTATCGGTGTTTCTGTAGAGTTCAACCCTGTCTACAGCCGAGTTTGCATCCACCTCAAATGCTATTTCGGGGGGAGAGTCTATTTCAATTTCTTCCCCCATAAAGGCACCGTTTACAGTAAATTTCACTATCGTTCTGCTGTTTGTTGTTCCATAACATCTTCTGCTTTTTATTGCCTCCCAAATTCCCTCGCGGGTAAGCTCTTTTGCATAGACTGCAGTAAGTCCGGATATAACATCAAAGGTTGCTCCAAAATCAGCGGCTTCGGTACCTACCGGGTAAGAAAGACCAAGTCTTGATGTATGGTCGTCACTGGTTGCAATAAACCCTACCTTCATGTTCCTTTTCATGGCGTCCTCTAAAAACCAATCAAAAATACCATGGTGAGAATGAACCTCTATAACGCTTGTTAAGTCAGAGTTATGAAAATCAAAATTCCCGAACCTTCCACCCACATGGGGTATAGCCATTACATCATTACGCCCCTCAAAGCATTTCCAAAGTTCACTTATTGGGTAACAATCAGAACCGTTATCATCTCTGCCCACACTATCAAGGCTGATAGGGTCTCGGTAATACCAGCTACTGCTACGGTGAATATCATCATCGTCATTTAAAAAATATATATTATGATCTCCACCGGCACAATGAAGGCCGGACCACTCATAACCTAAAAAGGTTACAAAGCTATTTGGCTTGTGATGCCTTTTAATCGCATCGCACACCTTGCTCCAGTTTTCGTCCGATACCTCAAAATCGTTTCCTTGCCAAGAAGAAAAATCAAGACAGCCAACCTCCCTTGCAAAGCTTAAAGAATCATCCATGTTTCCGACACCGCTTGCATGGTCATTCTGTCCGTGCATATCTCCCCAAAAAAGTTTATACTCAACCTCTTTAGAGGCTTTGCATATATTGCTTTGTGCCTGTAATCTATGGGAAGGAACTTCAACATTAATTCTATAATCGCCCTCCTTCGAAATCACACAGGTAATTTCGGCACATCCTTTATCATTTTCACAAAGAGTTATTTTTTCCGGGCAGGCAAATCCATCAATGCTCTTTAATAAAACATCTCCACTAAAATCTTCACAACGGTTTCCAAACATATCTACCGTGCGAATCTTTGCAATAAATTCCTTATCTGTCGCCACAAGGCTTGGAAGAACTAAATCTACCCTCGCACAGCTACCGTTTTTTACCTCGATACGCTCCATGGAGGGGACATGACGATAAAGCTTACCGCCGTAAACATCTACCGCGGCAATAAAAAGATGATTTTTTTCAGCAACAGTTTGGGTTAGTATTCCGGCACTGCCTTTTTGGGTATCGCCAAGAGTAACAATAACCTTATCACCCTCATAAAGGCATCCGTTTTCCACCTTTACTATTATAGCGTTTTCATAGGGTCTTGTACTTTCAAAATTATCTAAAATCCTAACATCCGCCTGCCCCGTAGTTTTTACAGTTGTATAGCCGGTTTCGGTAGGGGAGCTTGTTTGAACCGCTTGCCAATCGGTAACACCTTGACGTAAAATCTTTACGTGTCCACCATCGTCTATTCCATATTTTCCTGCCGTATAGGTGCACTCAATGGTGTTGGGAAATCCAACAATCAAATCACCTCCTAAAACTTTGCAACTTAGATTTCCGAGAAATTCATTATTTAATCGCAACATATCCTCCGGTTTCACATTTTCGACAAATTTCAACTAACTGTTTTATTATAGCTTATTGTTATTTTTATTTCAATAGTTTGTTACACATTTTCAATGTATTTTATTCAAAATTTAATAACAACTAACAAAGCATAACACCTCACCCTTTCGCTACAAAGAAGCAAAAGAACAAAATGGGCAATTCACCAAGCTTTCAATTATAGTTTTCACACAAGAAAATCGTCACCACTTAATGAAGTAAGCGACGACGTGGTGCGGATATTCATAACCAAAGTTAACCGACAGCGTGAGCGCTGACAAACAAATAACGCCGAACCCAACCTCACGAAATTGGGTCTAGCGTCACGCTGCCTTTTACGGTCGAACGAGCTGGCACGGGAAACAGCCATGGGATTCGAACATCCGGTGCGAAGCACCGCCACCCCCACAAAGGGTGAAGAGAGTGTTCGGCGTTAAGCGGCGCGCTTGCAAGCCGTAGCCGATAAATGAACACCTTTGGTATCGCCCTAAAGGCGTTGCCTTTAGGACGGAAAAGGAGCTGTAGCGCAACGATGTGAGCAGTGATTTTTTTTGCTACGCAAAAAAGTCGCTGCGAACTTAGTGAAGCTCACAGCGACGTGGTCGGAGTGTGGAGATTCGAACTCCAGGCCTCTGCGTCCCGAACGCAGCGCTCTACCAAACTGAGCCACACCCCGATTTAATTAATCAACTGTAGGTTATTATAGCAAATAATAAAATAAAAGTCAATAATTAAATGGTTGCAAATTACTATTTATTTTGTTTACAACATAAAATAAAATTGCAATGTAAAAAACATTCAATATTACATCGGTATTTCGACTCTAAACTCCTCCGGTGTATTATTTATGTAACTCTCCCACGCCCAGTCTATGGTAAAGCTACCGTAAGAGCGTGCTATGTTGTTTAGCGACATAAGCTCCTCGGTATAGTCCTGCAATTTGTAGACAGCATAGTTAGTAAATCCTGACTCACTGTGGACAATGGTGGGGTGTGCAATCACCTCTGAAATCATAATGTTTTCGCCTTCTTCCTGTGTTACGGTGAAGGAGACGACACTCCCTGTGGTGTTAGGCGGTTCATCCTGCCCGGACAAAAAGTTTGCAAGGGAGTAGATACATAACATCTGGTGACCGTCGGCAGATTCATACCACTCTATAGGTTGTAAAACATGTGGGTGATGACCGATTATAACATCTACACCTCTATCACAAAGCCATTGTGCTAGCTGTCGTTGATAGTCGGCAACATTATGGCTGTTTTCGTTACCCCAGTGCAATGAAACCGCAAGTACATCTACCTCGGCACGTGCCTGTGCAATCTGTTGTTCCATGCGCTCAAGCTCATCGGTATAAATCACCGAGGCAACAGCCGAACTCGGGGTAGGTAATCCGTTTGTATGTTGTGTATAACCTAAAAATCCGAACTCAATATCATTTACTGTATATGGTGTGTAACCGGTTTGCTGTTCGTTGTAAAATCCTGTAATCGCAACATCATCGGGCATTTTAGTTTGCCAAAAATTTAAAGTGTCCTCAACTCCTACAGCACCCTTATCGTAGCTATGATTGTTTGAGAGATTGAAAAATCTAAACCCGGCATCGTATGCTGCAGTAGCAACCTGAGGCGGGGAGGCAAACATTGGGTAATGAGAAGGGGTAAGAGTCTCTACAACAAGACTTTCTTGGTTGATAAATGCTAAATCATATGATTGTATCAGCGGTGTAATTTCGGCGTACATGCTACTAAAATCATACCCACCATCCGATGACTTACGTTGAGCATCCATGTATAATGCAGCATGAATAAGGTTATCACCCGCGGTAATAACTGTTGCCTTTTTGGGCTCCGGTGGGGATGGGGGAGTAGGTTCAGGCTCCGGCTCGGATTGCACCGGCTGCGTTTCTTCAACAGAACTCGACACTGTAGATACATCCTGAGTAATCGGTGCCTCTCTTCGTTCACAGGAAACGAGCAGTACCGAAAATACTATCAATACATATATAAAATTTTTTAACATTATTTTCCCTACTGTTACAAGGTGATAAGGTCATTCATGCTATACAATCCGGCAGGTTTGCAATAAAGAAACTCAGCCGCCTTTACGGCTCCTGATGCAAAGACCTCTCTCGAAAAGGCAGAATGAGATATTGAAACCGACTCGTTGTCTGACACAAACATCACCTCATGCTCACCGACTATGCTACCGCCACGAATAGCATGTATTCCTATCTCGTTTTTTGGTCTTGCAATACGGCGAGCAGAGCGATCAAAACAATAAGTTACATCTTCTTCACCGGCAATCACATCCTTAATTTCATCGGCAAGCATAAGTGCGGTGCCGCTTGGGGCATCCAGCTTGCGACGATGATGTGCCTCAACTATTTCGATGTCAAAATTATCGGAGAGTAGGGTAGAGGCGTACCGAGCAAGTTTTGCTATAAGGTTTGCCCCGAGTGACATATTTGCGCTGTAAAAGATGGGAGCTTTTTTTGAAACTTCCTTAATTTTTTGCTTTGTTTGCTCTGTCAAGCCGGTGGTGCATATAACTGCGGCAGTGCCGGTTCGCTCACAATATTCAAGTAACGAATCGGTCAATGTGGGTGCCCCGAAATCTATTATCACATCTGCGGAAATGTTTATTTCGTTGTAGGAGGGAAACACGGTATATTCATCCGATGGAATACGATCTATACCACCCACAACCTCAAATTGTGGATTTTCCAGTGCCATGTTTTTTACTACGGTGCCCATGTAGCCGCTAAATCCCGATATTAATAGTCTTATCATTTTAGTCTTGTTACCTCTCCGTTATTTTAGAATTTTCAGCTCCTCTTTAAGTAGGTTTATGTTTGCTTCGCTCAAAGAGCCGAGAGGAAGTCTACATTCACCGGCCTTGTATCCGAGAATATTCGCAGCCGCCTTAACCGGTATGGGGTTAACATCGCAAAACAATGCATTAATAAGCCCTATCATCTCAAGTTGCTTTTTTGTAGATTCTGTAGTATCGCCGTTTAGATATTCGGCAACAATGTCATGGGTTTGTTTTGGTGCAATGTTGGCTAAAACCGAGATTACCCCGATGCCACCGAGTGAAAGCAACGGAACGATTTGATCGTCATTTCCCGAATAAATCTTTATTTTATCTCCACATAATGAGGCTGTTTTCGCTATTGCGCTGATGTTTCCGGAGGCTTCCTTTGTGGCGACAATATTATCAATGTTAGCTAACTCTGCATATGTCTCCGGTGCAATTGACATTCCGGTACGGGAAGGGACATTGTAAAGGATGATAGGGGTGCCGGATGCCGCCTCGGCACATACGGAAAAGTGTTTGATTAATCCGGATTGGCTTGTCTTATTGTAATACGGGGTTACATGTAAAAGCCCGTCAACCCCTATTTTTGTAGCGCCTTTTGTTAGTTCGATGGCATGCCTTGTATCGTTAGAGCCTACACCTGCAACCACCGGAACTCTACCGGCAGTATGCTTATAACAAAAATCGATACAGGATAGGTGCTCCTCGTCGTTCATGGTTGACGCTTCACCGGTAGTTCCGCATACAATAATTGCATCTGTTTCATTTTCAATTTGAAAATCTATTAGCTTTGCAAATTCTTCAAAATTAATGCTGCCGTCCGAGTTAAATGGGGTAATGATTGCAACACCGCTACCGCGAAAAATTTCTTTTTTCATAAGAAAATACTCCCAATTTATAAATGTTCTTAAATATTATATGTAAAATATGATTATTTGTTGCCATTTATGAGAAGCATGGCAATTTCCACAGTATTAGTTGCAGCGCCTTTTCTTATATTATCGGCGACGACCCACATATTTAGACAGTTCGGGGCACTATCGTCACGGCGAAGTCGGCCCACAAAAACCTCATTTAGGTCATCAGATGTAGTTGCGAGCGGGTAGAGATTTTCCTGTGGATTATCCGAGACAATCAATCCGTCGACCTCCCTCATAAGTCTGACAACATCATCTAACTCGTATGGTTTACAAAGCTCGACATTGATGGACTCACTGTGACCGTTGGCTACCGGAACCCTCACACAGGTTGCTGTAACCGCTATGCTGTCGTCACCCAAAATTTTATGTGTTTCATCCACCATCTTCTGCTCTTCCTTGGTGTAGCCGTTATCAAGAAAAACATCGATGTGGGGGATACAGTTGTTTACGATAGGATGTGGGAATTTTTTTGGAGTAAAGTCATTTCCGTTGACGATTGCCTCACGCCCGTTAACGAGGTCATCAACTCCGCCAACTCCGGCACCGGATACCGCCTGATATGTAGAGTAAACTATCCGCTTAATACCATACTCGCGATGTAGTACACTTAGCGGTAACATCGCCTGAATGGTAGAGCAGTTTGGGTTTGCGATTATACCCTTATGTTTAAAAGCATCGTCAGGGTTAACCTGTGGTACCACCAACGGAACCTCTGGGAACATACGCCAGTGTGAGCTATTATCAATTACTACACAGCCTTTTTCTGCTGCAATCGGTGCAAATTTTGCACTGATGGAACCGCCTGCGGAAAACAAGGCGTAATCAAAACCTTCGTCAAAGCTACCTTCGGTAAGCTCTCTAACTGTGTATTTTTTCCCTAGAAAGTCAATTACGCTTCCCGCGCTTTTAGCCGAAGAAAACAGCGCATATTCAGCACCCTCAATATTGTATTCGGCAAGCACCTTTAAAAAAGTACGTCCTACCATGCCGGTTGCTCCGACTACTGCAATTTTTACACTCATTTTAATCTCCCGTTTAATATCTGCCATTAACTAAATTATGCTATAACATCCTAAGTTGCCAAAACATAAAAAATGTTATATAATATAATAACAAGAAATTCGATTTTTTGCAAGGGTAACAGGTGAAAACAAAAGATTTTTTTTATGAACTGCCGGAAGGGCTGATTGCCGAAACGGCGACAGAGCCTCGTGATGCATCAAAACTAATGGTGCTAAACAGGCAAAAAAACAAAATTGAGCACAGGATATTTTCTGATATTGTCGATTATCTTAATCCGGGTGACCTTTTAGTTTTAAATAACTCAAAGGTATTACCGGCACGCCTGATGGGGCGGTTTGCGACCGGAGGTGAATTTGAGATTTTGCTATTAAATGATAGGGGAGAAGGTCTGTGGGAGTGCATGGTTCGTCCGGGTAGAAAACTTAGAGACGGCACGTTGGTGGAATATGGCGACGGCGAGCTTACAGCAAAGGTTGTGGATACGCTTGAAGGCGGAAATCGAATAATTAAATTCACCGTTAAATCCGGTAGTTTGATGGACAGTTTCTATAAATTTGGAAAGCTCCCACTACCTCCATATATTAAAAACACAAAAAGTGAAGAGGGTCGGTATCAGACAGTATATGCAAAGCACCTCGGCTCTGCTGCTGCACCAACTGCAGGGCTACACTTTACCGACAGATTGTTGGACACCCTCAAAAACAAAGGCGTAAACATTGCAGAGGTGACACTTCATGTTGGTGTGGGAACATTTAAGCCTGTCGAAGCGGAGCGTATTGAGGACCATGTCATGCATAGCGAGTGGTATGAAGTCAGCGATACAGCTGCCTCAATAATTAATAACACTAAAAAGAATCAGGGAAGAGTAATTGCGGTAGGAACTACAGCAGCAAGAACCTTAGAGGGGATGTATCAAAGATACGGTGAGATAAAAGCAGGTGGAGACAGCACCGACATTTTTATTACACCGGGTTATATCTTTAATGTTGTGGATAGCCTTATTACAAACTTTCATCTCCCGCAGAGTACTCTTTTAATGTTAGTATCTGCACTTGCCGGTAAGGAATTTATCGACAGTGCTTACAAAATTGCAATAGAACAGCGTTACCGATTTTACAGCTTCGGTGATGCAATGATAATTTTATGATAGGCTGGTAGTATAAAAGAAGATAAAAAACAATAAAACACAAGAACGAGCCCATGCTATGCTTGCACGGGGTTTTGTGGACGAAAGGAGCATTGGCATTTTAATGTATAATTTAATTAAAAAAAACGGCGACGCACGACTCGGAACTTTTACCACAAGGGACGGAACGATAAACACACCTGCCTTTATGAATGTTGCAACCGCCGCCGCAATTAAAGGTGGGCTTTCGGCAGACGACCTTCTAAATGTTAACTGTCAGGTGATGCTGTCTAATACATATCATCTTCACATTAGGCCGGGTGATGACGTGGTTGCCACCATGGGTGGACTAAAAGGATTTACAGGTTGGAACGGAGTAAGCCTTACCGATAGCGGTGGTTTTCAGGTTTTTTCACTGTCTTCGCTGAGAAAAATCACCGAGCAGGGAGTGACCTTCGCATCCCATGTCGACGGAAAAAGAATTTTCATGGGACCTGAGGAGAGCATGAATATCCAGAAAAACCTTAACTCCACCATCGCAATGGGGTTTGATGAGTGCGTAGAAAATCCTGCAGGCTATGACTATGTAAGTGCATCCTCGGCAAGAACGCTTAGATGGCTTGAGCGAAGTCTTTCACATCATCAGAAAATATATAATGATGTTGATCCTTCAAAACGTCAGCTACTGTTTGGAATAAACCAGGGTGCAACTTTTCATGATTTAAGGGCCGAGAATGCAAAGCGACTTGTGGAAATGGAATTTGACGGATTTGCGGTTGGTGGTCTTGCGGTTGGAGAACCGAAAGAGGTAATGTACGAAATATTGGAAACGGTGACTCCGATACTTCCCGGCAACAAGATAAGATACCTGATGGGGGTCGGCACACCCGGAAATATTATAGAGGCTGTATCGAGAGGAGTTGACCTTTTTGACTGTGTAATGCCCTCGCGTAATGCAAGGCATGGTCATCTTTTTACACATGACGGGGTAATAAATTTGAATAATGCAAAATATATTACCGACCCTCGTCCGATAGAGGAGGGCTGCGGATGTCCTGCATGCAAAAGCCATAGCAGGGCTTATATAAGGCATCTTCTGCGAGCAAAAGAAATTTTGGGATTAAGGCTTGCAACTCAGCATAACTTATGGTATTATAATAACTTGTTAGACGAAATACGGTTGGCAATATCGGAAGATAGGTTCGAGGAATATAGGAAAGCCAGTGTAGATAAATTTGACCGACGTATTTAATGATGAATTTTAAAGGAGAAGATATGGGAAATATTTTATTGATGACTGCCACAGAGCCGGCACAGATGGGTGTCATGGAGATGATTATCTCATTTGCGCCATTTGTTGTTGTATTGATTGCAATGTACTTTATTCTTATTCGCCCACAGCGTAAAAAGGAAAAGCAGACACAGGAAATGCGTAACAACGTTACTGTTGGCGACACCGTTACCACCATCGGAGGTATCGTTGGTATTGTTGTAAGCATAAAGGATGATACTGTATTGGTAGAGACAGGCGCCGATAAGATTAAAATTCGTTTTAAAAAGTGGGCAATCAATGAGGTTGAAAAGCTGATTACCGAATAATTCAGTAATAGTAATAATTTAATGCAAATCTCCATAAAATGAAGTATGCTTCGTTTTATGGAGGTTTTTATGTTAATGGGTCGCTCCAAAAGGATGTCACAGTCAGACGGACTACTAATTCCGATTACGGTGTCGGTGGTCGGCTCATCGGTCATTTTACTTGTAATGCTTGCCCTGTGTTCATTTATTTCACTATCGGTGGATGTTCCGCCAACCTTTATCACACCACTCGCTACCATGTCCATCGCCGTGGCAACCTTCACAAGCGGTGCGATTTTCTCGGGATTGTTTGGCAAGAGCGGATTAATTGTAGGTGCGATAATAGGAATTTTAACCTTTGCACTAATCCTCGTAATTGCACTGATTTATGGTCTGCCGAGCTTTACAGGTACAGGTATTGTAAAGTTTATGTTGTTGACCATCTCGGGAGCATTCGGAGGCTATAGCGGAATAATAATAAGAGAAGGGATATCACGGCGGAAAAAATAATTATACAATCGACACGTTTCACTTTTTTATTTAAAATAAAAACCTTACCATTAGGTAGGGTTTTATTTTTTTAGGAGGTTTTAATGTGCGAAATAGATTTCAGTAGAAGTAATAATGTTTTAACGGTATACCTTAAGGGCGAGATAGACCATCACTCAGCCAAAAATCTAAGCCGTTCCATCGATGCCGAAATAGTATGCGGAGCACCGCAACGGTGCGTTCTTGATTTCAGCTCGGTTGGGTTTATGGATTCTTCAGGAATAGGTTTAATTTTAGGTAGACACAAGTTGTTAAAGTCTGCCGGTACTTCGCTCGTGGTAGAGGGAGTATCGACGCAGATAGAAAAAATATTACAGCTTGCCGGTATCGGCAGCTCGTCGGAATTTAATGGAGGATTATTATCATGAAGGTAAGAAACAGTACAAGAATAAGCTTTTTAAGCAGGAGTAGCAATGAGGCTTTTGCACGAAGTGTGGCAGGTGCTTTCTGTGCACAGCTTGACCCAACACTCGAGCAGATTACCGACATAAAGACCGCAGTAAGTGAGGCGGTTACAAACTGCATAGTACATGGTTATCCCGACAGCATAGGCAAAGTAGTTATGACAATGGACATAATAGAGCCGGACATTCTGCGAATTTCGATTGTCGATAAAGGAATAGGAATGGAGGATGTAAAGCTTGCAATGCAGCCTTTATTTACAACCGGAAACACCGACGAGAGGGTTGGTCTTGGCTTTTCCGTAATGGAAACCTTTATGGACACACTAAGAGTGACCTCAAAGCCTGACAGGGGTACCAGAGTGACTATGAAAAAACGAATAGCGAGTGTTTAGGTATGCGCGGCAATAAGGAGGCGAGGGATGCATTTATAGAGGCGAATCTTGGGCTTGTTCACTCTCTCGCCGGAAGATTCAAAGGGCGGGGAATTGAGTACGAAGAGCTTTATTCCGCAGGAACTTTAGGTCTCATTAAGGCGTACGACCGTTTTGATGAGGATAGAGGGCTATGCTTTTCGACATATGCTGTTCCGGTAATTCTTGGTGAGATAAAAAAACTTTTTCGTGACGGCGGCGCGGTAAAGGTGAGTCGCTCATTAAAGGAGTTATCTCTTAAAATAGCGGCTAAGCGAAGTGAGATGTTATCAAAAAGTGGAGCAGAGCCTACGGTTACCCAGCTTGCTGAGGAGCTTGATTCTTCACCTATAACTGTGGCGGAGGCAATATGTGCTTCGCAACCTACACTGTCACTCTCGCCGGTTTATGATGGTGATAACGACGGAAAAGAAATAGATGTGCCGGTAAGCAATGAGGAAACCTTGATAGAGGATAGACTTGCAGTAAAGGAAGCCCTGTCCAGAATAACCGAAGAGCAACGAAGGCTTATAAAGCTGAGATATTTCCAAGGAAAAACACAGAGCGAAACGGCAAAAATTCTCGGAACAACTCAGGTTCAGATTTCAAGAATGGAACGAAAAATACTAAATAAAATGCGAGAAGACTTTGGATGACACAGAGGATTTAGAGAAATATTTAAAAAAGACTTGCAATTTTGTGTAAAATCTGATAATATAAATAGGCAACCGTCGCATAGTAGCGATGACTATAATACAAGGGAGGTGTAATAATGGCAAAATGTGATTGCTGCGGAAAGGGCGTAACCTTCGGAATTAAGGTATCCCACTCGCATCGCAGATCTAACCGCACATGGAAACCCAACGTAAAAAGGGTGAAGGCTGTCGTAGGCGGATCAAACAAGTACATTCACGCATGTACACGTTGCCTTCGTAGCGGAAAGGTAACAAGGGCAATATAATTAAATCAAGCCGAACGGTTAACGCTGTTCGGTATGATGTTAGTTATAAAAGCTGTGCACTCGTGGCGGAATCGGCAGACGCGCTAGATTCAGGTTCTAGTCGGGGCAACTCGGTGGAGGTTCAAGTCCTCTCGGGTGCACCAAACTCACATAATCCGAACCATATCTTCCAAATTGGAGATGGGTTCGGATTTTGTATTTTACATGCAAATGCTTTTGTATGAGCTTCAAGCCGATAGATGAAACAAAAATCATCTATCGGTTTTTTCTATGCTACTGATGGCTATTTTTTCGCTCAGAATGTAGAGGAAGTTGAGCAAACCATATCCGGATTGCTTGGCAGAATCAAAAAAGTCATTACTGCAACAGATGGACTTGTTGCCTCACAAAAACAATTTGGCACTGTAAAGTAAAAATGAAAACCTCTGAACAAAGAATAGCACAAGATTAGGCGATAAGTAAATAGTTTTTCTTCTGTTTTTTGGTGAGATTAAGCCCGGCGACAATAGCGGGAGTAAGTACGTTTAGAGCAGAATGAGGGCGAACAAAGTTGTAAAAAAATATGAACATCGAAATAAGATTGTTGGCGGAAGCAAAACTTGAAAAGTCTTGTTTGGTTTTGTACCAAGCCTTAAATTGTTTGTTAAGGCACTCGATAAGGTTGTTAGAAATGTCATCTTTAAAACTCTGAACACGAATGTGTTTTGAATCAGGCAAGATAGATTTAGCAGGGACTTTGTAGGCACTGTAGCGGTCAGAAACAAGGGAATTGGGAGTACCGAGCGTAGCAGATGCGGCAATTAAAGAAAAGGCTTGAGGGCTAATCAACTTTGAGTTTTCTCTAATATGACCGAAACCCACACAAAAACACCAAGCTGCATAAAAATAGTGTAGCAACATCAGTCACTACACTATCAAGTCTAACTTTTTGGGGTCGGTACAAAAAGCTCGGTGGGTGTTTTTGTTTTGATAATAAGCAAGGTTAAAATAGCGGGTCTGCCGGATGCGAACTTACGATAATGCCCTCAGTAGGTGCATTTGTCCCGAATATCTTACTGTTTCGGGCGTAAGCTAGGTCGGCAAAGTTTATCATGCCATCGCCGTTTAGGTCGGTGTTTTGGTTTGCAGCGTCGATTGTAGCTTTGTTGTAGTTTGCAGTGTCGGCTATAGCTGCAAGGTCGTCTGTGCCGATGTCAGCATCAGTGCCCGGAAGTTGCTCAAGATGCACATGCGGTATACTTACAGTGTTGTCATTAATAATTATGCCTGTAACAGTGTGCGGTCTGTAGAAAATACTTGGATTTATTTTAGATATTCTTAAACTGTATTCGCCATTCGCTACACCGTGCAAACTGGGGAAAAGCGTATTTGAACCTGACGAGCTTACCTCGGGTGCCAAATAGGTTCGGTACTTCACAGCTCCATCACTTGCCAGCAACTCCGCAACTATGATGTTGTTTTCAGTAGTCGAAACCGCAGTACTTACAGAATTACTGCTTCCCGACGGCAGTATCGCCGTACCGTCAGATAAGCCTGTCCAAAATTCAAGCGGTATTGTTGGTGTTCCTTGGTTGTACACCCCCACGTAAGCGTTTAATGCTACGGAGAGGTCTGTTGTTTCAGTTTTGCCTACGGTTACAGCGTTGGCAAATGCGCCGTTCCCATCAAAGGCAGTGGTGGTGTAGCTGTCACCGCCATCGTCTATCGCAGAGTTAGCAGTGCCTGTTTTGTAGTAGACGTTTGAGATATGATAATCTGTGTCGGGGTTATCACCAATGGTGCCAAACAAGCTACCCACATTATAATTACCACTCACAGCTCCGCTGTTGTAGACATTCGCAATATTTGTTGAATCGACTACACCACCTGATATCCCACCTATGTTGCTGGATTTATCAACATCGCCAGCCACTCCCCCGGTATTATAAGAGTTAGAAATACTACCACTTTGCATAAAACCCACCAATCCACCAATCCAAGTGTTTGTGCCGTTTATGTTGCCACTATTGCTACAGTTTATTACTGTAGCGCTACTACCATAAGAACCATCGTTACTTCCTACAATACCACCAACATACCCTGTACCACTAACATTAACCGAAGAATGTACATTTTCAATAGTGCCACTGTTATACGCCGCCACTCCTGCGGTGACGCCCCCCTGAGAGCGTACACTGCCATTAACACTAAAGTCTTTAACCGTACCGTTTGCGTTCACATATCCAAAAAGGGCGAAGTGAGTTTTAGCGGTTTCTTGATTATCAATAGTTAAACCGTTTATCGTAAATCCACCGCCATCAAAAGTGCCATCAAAAAGAAAATCATAACTTGAACCTATCGGCATCCAATCTTTGCCGCCAAGGTCAATGTTATTCATCAGCTTTATGATTTGTCCGTTAAAGTCGTTGTGAAGTCCATCAGTTCTATTCACCTCCTGCGCCACCCAAGCGAGTTGTCCGGGTTCGTGGATTTCGTACACTCCTTCAGAATTTTGATAGGGTGTTATCACATGATGTGACCACGCCCCATAGGTAGTCGCCTTTCCTTCCGCCATCACCCCTGCCGTCATCATCACGGCTATGGCGAGGGTTAGCGCTAGGGTTAGCAGGAGTTTTGCTTGGTTTACTGTGTTTGTTTTCATTTTAACCTCCACAATTTAATTTTGTACTAAGTTAAGTATCATTTAAAAAAGATATATAGACATAATAGCATATTTTATTCGAAAAAACTACTGGTAAATTGCATTAATCCACTTTTTTAGGGAAGTTTATTTTCAAAACAAAAAACACTAAGATAATTTGCTGTTTGGTGGTTATTTTAGCAATGGTTCTTTCAACTTTCTTTTATTTTTGCCAAAAGAAACTTTCAATTTATGTGCTATAATATTTATAATTATGGATGTAGCTTTTTTGGAGGTGACAATGAAAATATTAATTGTTGACGATGAAAAAGATATCAGAGGTCTTATAAAACTATATTTAGCAAATGAAAACTATGAGCTTATTGAAGCGGAAAACGGCTTAGATGCACTATCAAAAACAGATGATACATTTGACCTTGTTTTGCTCGATGTGATGATGCCGAAAATGAACGGTATAGATACTTGCGTAGAAATTCGTAAGAAGTATAATACACCCATTGTCTTTTTAACTGCCAAGGGCGAAGATATGGACAAATACACCGGCTTTACCTCCGGTGCTGACGACTATATCACAAAGCCTTTTAATCCTATTGATCTTACACTGCTAATAAAATACCACTGCGGAATAGAAAGTACCCAAAGGATAGAACTTAAAATCCGAAAACTTCATTCAGCAGCATAACAAAGGCAAAACGGCAGATATCCTCTGCTGTTTGCCTTTGCAAATAAAAGTACATAAATCAAATATTATCGGAGGACTTCGGTTGTATTTGATTTGCGTATTTTGGAGAAAGTCAAAATATTGCAAAACCCATAAATATGTGCTATACTTTTTTACAGCGAATGCAATATGCATTAAATGTGAAAGTATAGGTGTGTGGGTTTAAACCCTGTTAAAAATTCTCGTGGGGGTTCGAATTGGTCACACATGACAAACTCAAATAATCCGAACATTTTCCTAACAGGAAAAATGTTCGGATTTGTTTTACCTTATAAAGTTCTTTAGTTAGTTTGTGATGATGAATGGAGTGAGCAGGATGAAGAAGATTTTGAAACAGCTTAATTTAAAGTCAATGACATCGATAGAAAAAGGTTGGTCGTGCGATAAAAAGTTTTGTGTTACTACGAATGATAATGAAAAATATTTACTTCGAATAACACCTTTTGACAAGGCAAGTACCAGAAAAGATTTGTTTAATGTTTTGCAGGTAGTTGCAAAACTTGATATACCGATGTGCAAAGCTGTCAAATTCGGTGAATGTGCCGAAGGGGTATACACAATGTACAGCTGGATTGAGGGTGAGGATGCCGAGGAAGTAATACCTCTATTACCCGAAACAGAACAATATGTGTTAGGCTTAAAGGCAGGGGAAATATTAAAGAAAATACATACCATTCCTTGTTCTGACATTCAAGAAAACTGGTATACAAGGTTTAAAAGAAAAACCGAATTTAAGGTAGCAAAATATCTTGAATGTCCCATACAATTTGAGGGCAGCGATAAGATTATCGAATATATTAACACAAACTATGATTTACTTAAGGACAGACCGCAAAGTTTTCAGCATGGGGATTTTGGACTTGGTAATTTGATGTATAATGACGGAGGAATTTATGTAATTGATTTTACCTTGTCTTTCGGTGACCCGTGGCAGGATTTTGAATCTATTCGATGGATGGTTGACAAAAGTGTTCACTTTGCAACCGGAATGATTGATGGATATTTCGACAAAATTATCCCGATTAAATTCTGGACATTATTAAAATTCTATTTGTGTGAGGGTTTCTTTCACAACTTGGTTTGGTCTGTCAATACTGAAAATCAAGAGCAGATTGAGATGACATTAAGACAAATTTATGATGTGCATAGTTGGTACGATAATATGCAAAATATAATTCCCTCATGGTACATAAAAGATTTTTATTATCAATATATTGATGGAATACCTTGTAAATTAAAATCGGCTTTTGACTTTTCGTTTTTAAGTAAATATGGCAAGATTTTCAAAGTTTTTGATGACCAAGACAGTGGTAATATTTGCTTTGGTGTAGAAAAAGATAATGCAAAATATTTTATTAAATTTGCTGGTGCACCTACAGAGAGAAGCACAATTTCAGCAGAAGAAGCAATGGCAAACTTAAAGTATACTACCTCTATTTACAAAGATTTAAAACACGACAGTTTAATTAAATATATTTCGGACGAAGAGGTAGGCGGTGGCTATGCTGTGATATTTGAGTGGGTGAATGCCGAATGCATGGGCAGAATGTACCCACTTTCGAGAAAGAAATTTATGACTATGAGCTTAGAAAAAAAGATGCAGGTTTTCGAGGATATCCTCATTTTTCATAAGCATGTAGCAGAACAAAACTATGTGGCAATAGATTTTTATGACGGTTCTGTTATGTATGATTTCGAGAATGAAAAAACTATAATTTGCGATATAGACTTTTATTCGAAAACACCCTACATAAATGAAATGGGGCGAATGTGGGGTAGCTCTAAAATGATGTCACCCGAGGAATTTCAAAAAGGTATGGCAATAGATGAAATCACCAATGTGTATAATATGGGTGCGTTTGCCTTCGCACTTTTTTCCGATTATGATAGATCGAAGGACAGCTGGACATTATCTAAAAAACTATACAATGTGGTAATAAAGGCGATAAGCGATGATAGAGGTAATCGGCATCAATCCATCGGGCAATTATTAAAAGATTGGAGTGATTTCAAATAAATATTATTGAGTATTGCTAAAAACACGAATTTTATAATATAAAAACAAATATCATTTTGAGTTTTGTGGCTTAAATGTTGCATTTCGTTCTGTTATTTGGTATAATAAATCAATATATAGTTATATCCGAAATAAGAGGTGGGCATTGTCAGAACGAATTAAGATAAAAATTGATAAAAATGCAAGGATAACTCAACTTCCCGCAATAGCGTTGCGCGGTCTTGTTGTTTTCCCGGGAAATCTTGTGCATTTTGAGGTAGGTAGAGAACGTTCCATTGCTGCAATTGAATGGGCGATGGAGAATAACAGTCCTGTTTTTCTGGTAACACAAAAGGAACTTGAGGTTGAAAATCCCGGTAAGGACGACCTTTTTCAGTATGGTGTTGTATGTGAAATTAAGCAGCTACTCAGAGGAAACGAAAGTGCTGTAAAGATACTTGTTGAAGGCAAGTTTAGAGCTAAAGCGTCAACTATCGACCATTCCGGTAATTTTTTATTGGCAAATATCAAATATTCACCACTCAAAAAACACCGGGATAACCAGGCTGAGGAGGTAGAGGCACTTATTCGTAGCCTTAAGGATGCATTTGAATCCTACCTTGGACTTAATCCGAGGCTTCCTAAGGATGTTGTATACTCGATATTTACGAGTGAAGACCCGATGTTCCTTGCAGATTTTGTGCCGAGCAGTATTCTTTTCAAATATACCGATAAGCAATCACTTCTTAATGAGGGGATGCTTGTAAACCGTTTGACCAAGTTGATATCCCTGTTTAAAAGAGAAAACAATATAATCTCGATAGAACAGGAGATTAACGATAAGGTCAGCGATCAGATGGAAAAAAATCAGCGTGATTACTATCTCAGAGAGCAGATGAGGGCGATAACCAGCGAGCTTGACGAAGATGAAAATACACGTGATGAGTCGGAGCGTTATCGTGAAAAGATTGAGGCGTTAGACCTTTCGCCGGAGGGAAAAGAAAAGTTGCTGAAGGAGGCCGATAGACTCATGCGTATGACCTCGTCATCGCAGGAGGCTGCCGTAATAAGAACCTATCTTGATACCTGTATAAGCCTTCCCTTTAACATTACAACCGAAGATAATCTAAATCAAGACAATGCCGAGAAGGTTTTAGAGGCTGACCACTATGGTCTAAAGCGTGTTAAGGAAAGAATTCTTGAGATACTTGCAGTACGTAGCCTTGCACCGGAACAAAAGGGACAAATACTTTGTCTTGTCGGTCCCCCCGGAGTAGGTAAAACCTCCATTGCACAGTCCATCGCCCGTGCCATGGGCAGAAAATATGCAAGGATGTCTCTCGGTGGAGTGCGTGACGAGGCGGAGATAAGAGGTCACCGCAGAACCTACATCGGTGCAATGCCGGGCAAAATCATCAACGCTGTTTCAATCGCAAAATCAAAAAATCCACTCATTCTTTTGGATGAGATAGATAAGCTTGCTTCGGATTTCAGAGGAGATCCGGCGTCGGCTTTACTTGAGGCACTTGATCCGGAGCAGAACAAGGATTTTAGAGACCACTATCTTGACATACCGTTTGACCTATCGAAGGTTTTATTTGTAACAACCGCAAACTCACTCGACACCATCCCTCGCCCACTATTAGACAGAATGGATGTTATCGAGCTATCCAGCTACACAAGAATTGAAAAATATCACATTGCAAAAAAACACCTGTTTAAAAAAACTATCAAGGAAACAGGGTTGCAGGGAAAGGTTAAGTTTAACGATTCCGCATATTATGAGCTTATTGATTTCTATACCCGTGAGGCCGGTGTCCGAAGCTTACAGCGTGCTATAGCCGAGGTATTAAGAAAGGCCGCACGTCGAATAGCTGCCGGTAAATGCAAAACCATGACAATAAACGATAAGCAGGTTGGCGAACTGTTAGGGCCACGTCGTGTAAAACCCGGCTTCTTTAACAGCAAAAACGAGGTTGGCATCTCCAACGGACTTGCCTGGACTTCCGGCGGTGGCGAAATTTTACCTATAGAGGTTCAAATAATTGAGGGAGGTACCGGCAAATTAGAACTTACCGGCTCTCTTGGCGATGTAATGAAGGAGTCTGCAAGGCTTGCAATCACCTATGCACGAACGGTAGCAAAGCTTTATGATTATGAGGATTGCAACATCGGAAAAACCGATATTCATATCCACGCACCGGAGGGCGCTATTCCAAAGGATGGCCCGTCGGCAGGTGTTACTCTTGGTAGTGCTTTAATATCAGCGCTGTCCGGCTACCCGGTGTCCTCGGCATTTGCAATGACAGGCGAAATAACCTTGCATGGTATTGTTCTTCCGATTGGGGGTTTAAAGGAAAAAACCATGGCGGCATACAAAGAGGGCGTAAGAAAAATAATTATCCCCAAAAGCAACATTCCCGACTTGTATGACATAGATGAATCCATTAAGTCAAATGTTGAATTTTTTCCGGTGGAAACTCTTTCCGAAGTATTGGATTTGGTTTTAATAAAATCAAAAAAACCATCTAAGAGAATAGCGAAAACCACGGCCGAAATCTCGGCGGAAATCAACGAATCGACCAGACCGGTCATATCGCAATGAGTAATCTGCAGAGTTATTTTTCGAGGGCGACATTTTTTCGCTCCTATGGACTTATAGAGCAACTTCCGGAGAACACCCGCCCGGAAATAGTGCTGAGCGGTCGAAGCAATGTCGGAAAGTCTTCATTACTGAACAGGTTGTGCTATCAAAAGTCACTTGCAAGGGAGAGCTCAACTCCGGGCAAAACCATAACCATTAATTTTTTTGATATTCCAAATGCCTATATTGTAGACTTACCGGGTTACGGGTTTGCAAGAAGGAGTGCGTCGGAGCAGGAGAGATTTGCGTCACTGTGCGAAGGATATGCACAGCAACTCGATCGCAAAAGAATATATCTTCAACTTTTAGATGCAAGAAGAGGGATTATGCCCGATGATCTGACCATGCTAAACTTTCTTGCAGATAATAACGAAAATTTCATTGCGGTTGTAACCAAACTCGGGAAGTTAAATAAAACCGAGCAGGCAGAGATGCAAAGAAAAATCAGCTATGATCTTGCGGATTTTTATTGTAATATAGTTTTTACAGATGCAAAAACATCGGAAGGTTATGACCTGTTAAGAGAATATTTAAAGGAGTATATAGACGAACATGATTGAAAATTATCTTAATGTACAAGACGAAAGACTTATGTTTGACGGTGTAGACGTCACCGCTGTAGCTAAGGAATACGGAACCCCTCTTTTTCTTATCAGCAAAAACAAACTTGTCGAGAACATCAATGCTTTTGTGGACGCTTTTAAAAAGCACTATCCTACAGGTATTGTACAATACGCAGGCAAGGCGTTTTGCTGTAAGGAGATATACCGTATCATTAAACCTTTGGGTTTGCAGTCAGATGTTGTTTCAATAGGGGAGATGTATACCGCAATCTCTGCCGGATTTGACCCTTCAAAAATATATTTTCATGGTAACAATAAGACAGTCGAAGATATCGGATATGCTATGCAGCAGGATATCGGCTGCTTTGTTGCGGATAATATGATTGAGCTTGAGCTTCTTGCAGATATGTCTGCTGCTGCAAAGAAGACCGTCAACGTAATGCTACGCATTAAACCGGAGGTTGATGCACACACACATGAATTCATTCAAACTGGTCGTTTAGACTCAAAGTTCGGACTTGCTCTTTCCGGCGGTGAAGCAGAACGAGGTTTCTCTTATGCGCTGGATGCACCCTACATCAACCTACTCGGAATACACTGCCATATAGGTTCGCAAATTTTCGAGACCGAACCTTTCCGTTTGGCGGCTCTGCGATTACTTGAATTTGCACAGGATATGAGGGAAAAAACCGGTTATGTGATTGAAGAGTTAAATCTCGGTGGCGGATTTGGAATCCGTTACACAGGTGAGGATAGCCCAAAACCGCAGGAAGAATATATTAAACTTCTTGCCGATTCAATAAAGGACTTCTGCTCTAAAAATGATTTTCCGATACCGAGACTTATAATTGAGCCTGGCCGCTCCATAGTAGGTGATACCTGCATGACACTTTATACCGTAGGTGGAATCAAGGAGATAGAAGGGGTACGTTCCTATGTATCGATTGACGGTGGTATGGCGGATAACCCGAGATTTGCTCTTTACCAAAGTGTTTACGATTTTCGTATAGCAAACCGAGCCGACAGCACAGCGGATTATCTCTGTACAATAGCCGGAAGATGCTGTGAGAGTGGGGATCTTCTAGGTAAGGACGTTTTGATCGCAAAACCATCGGTTGGCGATATACTTGCGGTTCTCTGTACCGGCGCATATAACTACTCCATGTCCAGCAACTATAATCGCCTTCAAAAGCCGGCAGTTGTGATGATAGAGGACGGTAGTACACGTGTTATTGTTCGTAGGCAAACCCTTGAGGATATTGTTAGGGAAGATATTTAATGGCATACAAGGTATTGGCTGAATATTACGACCGATTAAACATCGATGCGGACTACGATGCCCTATCGGAGTTTATTCGACGCAGACTCTCCTTTTTTAGAATGCATGATAGCACTGTTGTTGATCTTTGTTGTGGGACCGGTGAACTCACATTAAGGCTTGCAAATGCCGGCTATGACATGATTGCGGTAGATAACTCCACCGATATGTTGAGTAAACTTTCTCATAAAATATATGAACGACAGATAAAAGGTATCCTGCTTCTCTGTCAGGACGCAAGAGAGCTTGATTTGTTCGGAACTGTTGACTGTGTGGTTTGCACCTTTGATGCATTAAACCACATCGGAGATATCAAGGAGATTGAGAAGGTGTTTAAAAGAGTGTCGACATTTTTAAACAACAAGGGAATATTTATCTTCGATATGAACACACCTTACAAACACACCGATGTGCTGGCTAACAACTCATTCAGGTATGAGGTTGAGGAAAAAAATATAACTTGTTATGTAACACACACACTTATGGATGGATATACCGATTCGATGGTCAACCTTTGCACCGGAGATGTCAGCAGAATTGATACCCTAAGGGAATATTATTTTGACAAGGAAGAAATTGAAAAGCTTTGCTTACAGAACGGATTTAGGGTGATGTCCTGCATCGATGGTGAGAGTTTTTTAAAGCTGAATGAGGATAGTGAACGGTATATGTTTACCGTACAAAAGATAAATTAGAGAGGGGAATTGCTATGATAACGGAAAAAATGTTAACATTAATGAAAGGCGGATCATGGGTTCGTAAAATGTTTGAAGAGGGTGCAAAAATGAAGGCACAGCTCGGTGCCGAGAACGTTTTTGATTATTCACTCGGGAACCCGGATCTTCCCCCTCCTAAAGAGTTGATAGAACAACTTAAAAGCACCGCAGATATTAAAGGTATTCATGGCTATATGCCTAACAGTGGATTTGTTGATACAAGACAAAAAATTGCCGCTTATCTTACAAAGGAGCATGGATTAGATTTCACCGCAGATGACCTCGTTATGACGGTCGGTGCCTCGGGAGCAATAAACGTTGCCCTTAAGACTATTATCTCTCCCGGCGATGAGGTTATTGTTATTGCACCGTACTTCATGGAGTATTGCTTTTACATCGATAACTTTGGCGGGGTGATGGTTCCGGTTGAATGTGGTGAAGACTTTTCCATAGATGCAGGCAAGATATCGGCTGCGATAACCGAAAAAACAAAAGCTATTATTATTAATTCTCCTAATAATCCAAGTGGAAAAATTTACACCGACGAGGATTACGCTGCTCTTGCCGAGCTGATTAACGACACCGAAATTCACATCATATCTGACGAACCCTATAGGACACTTATATTTGACGATACTCCACTACCATCGGTATTTAAGCATTTTAAGCGTGCTTTTTTGGCAGATAGCTTTTCAAAATCATTAAGTCTTGCGGGTGAGCGTATAGGTTACCTTGCAATTTCACCCAATATGCCGGACAAGGAAGGGTATGTTTCGGCACTTTCCTTTGCAAACAGGACACTCGGATTTGTTAACTCTCCCTCAATTTTCCAAAAACTTGCCGGTGACTTTATAGGTGTCTCAAACAACCTTGCTGAATATAAGCAGAGGGTAAAGTATCTTTACAATGCTTTAACCGAAATAGGATATGAGTGTGCTGAACCTAAGGCAACTTTTTATCTTTTCCCAAAATCATTAATTGCGGACGATGCCGAATTTGCAAAAAAGGCCATTTCTCATGGGTTAATAGTTGTACCGGGAAGTGGATTTGGTTGTCCGGGATATTTCAGACTTTCGTTGTGTATGCCTATGGAGGATATAAAACGCTCGGTAGAAAAGTTCAAGGCATTATACGATGAATGCAATGCTTAAGAATATTTTTAAATAAGGAGGGAGTTATTTTAAATGAAGTCAATAGATTTTTCGGTGGATTTTAAGTCAAGAGATGAGCTGTACGAAATTCAAGGTAAGCTACTGGTAGAATTAGTAGAACGGGTCTACAATAACGTAGCTTTCTATAAGCGCAAGATGATGGAGATGGGAATCGAGCCTGGAGATATCCAGAATGCTGATGACATTGTTAAGCTACCCTTCACCACAAAGGACGACCTTCGCGACAACTATCCATATGGACTCTTTGCTGTTCCAAACAACGAGGTTGTGAGAATTCATGCTTCTTCCGGTACTACCGGTAAACCCACGGTAGTAGGATATACACAGGGAGATATAGACAACTGGGCATCGCTTATAGCACGTTGTTTAAGTGGTGTAGGTCTCAGTAATGCCGACACTCTGCAGGTTGCGTACGGATACGGACTTTTTACCGGCGGTCTTGGTCTTCATTACGGTGCTGAAGCACTCGGTGCAACGGTAATTCCGTTATCCGGAGGTAACACAGCAAAACAGATGTTGTCAATAACCGATTTCCTTCCCACTGCCATTGCATGTACGCCCTCCTATGCACAATATCTCGGTGAGGCTCTGCATGAGCAAGGTTTGATAGACCAGAGCAGGTTAAAGGTTGGCATACTCGGTGCTGAGCCGTGGACCGAGGAGATGCGCAAAAACATAGAAAACAAACTCAGAATTAAGGCATATGATATATACGGACTTTCCGAGGTAATGGGCCCCGGTGTTGCATGCGAATGTACCGAACAAGCAGGGTTGCACATTTTTGAGGATCACTTCCTCCCCGAGGTTCTTGATGTGGATACATTAAAGCCAACCGAAGGACGAGGCGAACTTGTGTTTACCACCCTAACCAAGGAAGCGTTGCCGCTTCTTCGTTATAGAACAAAGGACATCATTTCCGAACTTAACAAGGAACGCTGTGGTTGCGGACGAACACATGTAAGGATGAACAAACCGTCAGGTCGTTCCGATGATATGCTGATAATCAGAGGTGTTAATGTATTCCCATCCCAGATTGAGGAGGCCATGCTAAAGGTTTCCGGTATATCCAGCCATTACATGTTAATTGTCGATCGTCAAAACAACCTTGACACCCTTGAACTGATGGTAGAGGTGGAAAACAACGCTCAGTTTGACGAAATTAAGGAATTGGAGAAACTAAGCGGAAAAATCCGTCAGTCGGTCGAGAGTATCATTGGAATTTCGATCAAGGTAAGGTTGGTTGAGCACAAGACGGTTGAACGTTTTGAAGGTAAAAGTGCAAGGGTAATCGATAAACGTAAAATATAAGCTTGAAAGAAGTAAGAAAATTAATACAACACAAGAACAACCCCATGCTGTACATGGGATTTACCATGCGAAACTTGCATATGGTTTTGTGGAAGAAAATGGCATGGGCATAATTATGGAGGTTTATTATCATGAAAATTAAGCAAATCTCAGTTTTTTTAGAGAATAATGTAGGCTCGCTTTTTGGGTTGACGGAGGTTCTTTCTAAGGAAAATGTTGACATGTTGTCATTAAACATTGCCGACACCGAGGATTATGGAGTTGCAAGAATACTTGTAGATGACCCTGATACAGTCTGCGAAACCTTGACAAAATATGGGTTTACCGTACGTGTTACCGATGTAATACTGATTACCGATAAAAACACACCCGGCATCCTTCACAATTCTCTTTCGGTATTGAAGGATAACAATATTAATATCGAGTATACCTATGTATTTGCATACGGTGGAATCGCAAATATGATATTCAAGGTTGATAATATTGAGGCTGCCGACAAGCTATTTAAAAGTAATATATAAAATCCTCGACTTTTTCTGATTTTGTGATAGAATATATACTGTGCAGCTCTTAAAGATTAAAACGATTAATTATATATGAAAGGTAGGATTTAATCCAGGAATTGATCCTTGTGGTCAAGACATGGATTAAATCTATGTAAGGAAAATATGTTCAAGGATAAAACCCTTTTAATCACCGGTGGTACCGGCAGTTTCGGCAATACAGTTTTGAAGCATTTTCTCAACAGTGATATCGGAGAAATCCGTATTTTCAGCCGTGATGAAAAAAAACAGGATGATATGCGCAAGCTTATAAACAACAGCAAGGTGAAGTTTTATATTGGTGATGTCCGCAATACTAACAGCATTAAAAATGCCATGATAGGGGTAGACTACGTTTTTCATGCTGCTGCATTAAAGCAGGTACCTTCCTGTGAATTTTTTCCGATGGAAGCGGTTCAGACAAACATTGTCGGAACTAATAATGTTATCGAAGCCGCGATAAATGCTAAGGTAAAAAAGGTTATCTGCCTATCCACCGATAAAGCGGCATACCCGATAAATGCCATGGGTATCTCTAAGGCGATGATGGAAAAGGTTGCTATAGCTAAAAGCCGTATGCCGGAGTCCTCCCAAACCACTATATGCTGCACAAGGTATGGCAACGTTATGGCGAGCCGCGGAAGTGTAATACCGCTTTTTATAGAGCAAATTCGAGCAAAAAAACCAATTACAATAACCGACCCGACCATGACACGTTTCTTGATGAGTCTTGATGAGGCGGTTGATCTTGTTGTGTTCGCCTTTAACAACGGCGCAACGGGTGATCTTTTTGTTCAAAAAAGCCCGGCATGTACCATTGATGTTCTTGCAAAGGCAGTGATGAAACTATTTGGCGAGACAGAGGTAAAAATTATAGGTTCACGACACGGTGAAAAACTTTACGAAACACTGTTAACTAAGGAAGAGAAGGCAGGTTGCTTTGATCTTGAAAACTATTTTAAGGTTGTTGCCGACAGTCGAGACTTAAATTATGAGCAGTATTTTGAAGAAGGGCTTGCACATACCGAGGTCGAAGAAGAATATACAAGTCATAATACCGAAAGGCTTACTGTTGATCAGGTTGTTGAGAAGCTGTTAAAGCTCTCCTATATTCAGGAGGAACTCGCAAAATGACTGATAGAAATATACTGATTACCGGTGCCGAGGGATTTATCGGAAAAAACCTATGCGTAGAATTGTCAAATCGTGGATACAACAGCCTAATGCGTTTTGATGTAAATAACACCGACGAGGAATTAGTTAAGTTTTGTTCTAAGGCTGATTTCATCTTTCATCTTGCGGGTGTAAATCGTCCGAAAAATTCATCCGAGTTTTACTCCGGAAATTCAGGGTTTACCGAGAAACTGTTGTCGGTTCTCGAAGGTTGTAATAGCAAGGCTCCAATAGCAGTAACAAGCAGTATACAGGCAGAGCTCGATAACGACTACGGGAAGAGCAAAGCATTATCCGAACAGTGTATATACGATTACTCTGAAAAAAATAATATTCCTGTAACTGTATTTAGGTTGGTAGGGGTGTTCGGCAAATGGTGCCGCCCAAACTATAACAGCGTAGTTGCTACCTTTTGTCATAACATTGCAAATGATTTACCAATCGAGATAAGTAATCCCGATGCAGTAGTGACGCTATGTTACATTGACGACGTGGTCAACAGCCTTATTTCACTTTTAGAGGCTGAAAACACTGTGTCAAGCAACAAGCCTTTACAGGTCGAGCCGCATTACAATATAACGTTAAATGAGCTCGCTTTACACATAAAATCCTTTAAGGATAGCCGTGACACAGCATATTCCCCAAACATCATTGGTGAGTTTGCCGGCAAACTGTATGGCACATACACCTCCTACATCCCCGACAGTGAATACTCCTATCGGTTAAAGAATAATGTGGATGCAAGAGGACATCTTGCCGAATTTTTAAAGGGTGACAGCTTTGGTCAGATTTTTATAAGCACAACCAGGCCGGGTATTACAAGAGGAAACCATTGGCATCACACAAAAACTGAAAAGTTTTTTGTTGTATACGGACAGGCCGTAATAAGGATACGTAAAATTGACGGAACAGAAATTAACGAGATTAAGGTTGATGGGGATAATCCAACCGTTGTTGACATTCCTACCGGTCACACTCACAACATTACCAACGTAGGTGATGGCGACCTTGTAACACTTTTCTGGAGCAGTGAGGTTTTTAATCCGGATAAGCCGGACACGTTTTATATGGAGGTTTAAAGGATGAAAAAACTAAAACTTATGACGGTTGTCGGCACGAGACCTGAAATAATACGCCTTGCCGAGGTCATTAAACGTTGTGATTTATACTTTGATCACCTGCTTGTCCATACCGGTCAAAACTATGATTACACCTTGAACGGCATCTTTTTTGAGGAGCTTGAGCTCAGACAGCCTGATTATTTTCTTGAGAGTGTCGGTGCTGATTTGGGTGAAACGATAGGTAACATCATAAGCAAGAGCTATAAACTTTTAAAGGAGCAGATGCCGGATGCATTGTTAATACTTGGTGACACAAACTCCTGTCTTTGTGCAATATCGGCAAAACGCTTAAAAATACCGGTGTTTCACATGGAGGCAGGTAATCGTTGTTTTGACGAAAACCTTCCCGAGGAAATCAACCGAAGAATTGTTGATCATATTGCAGATGTGAACCTACCATATACCGAACATTCGAGAAGATATCTATTATCTGAGGGAGTTGCCAAGAACAGAATTTTTGTTACCGGCTCTCCGATGAGAGAGGTTTTGGAGCGATACCGTGATAAGATTGACGCAAGTAATGCAGTGAATGAACTCGGCTTAGAGGAGGGGAAATATTTTCTTGTTTCCGCACACCGTGAGGAAAATTTAGATATCGAACATAAATTTGTTTCCTTGATGCAGAGTTTAAATGTTTTGGCAGAGGAGTATGGGCTACCAATAATTTATTCTACTCATCCGCGTAGTCAAAAAAAGCTTGATGCATCCGGATTTAAGTTTAATCCTCTTGTCAAAAATCTACCACCCTTTGGTTTTTTCGATTACAATAGGTTGCAAAAGTCTGCACTTTGTGTTCTTTCTGATTCCGGCACACTTCCAGAGGAGTCAGCAATACTCGATTTTTGCGGCGTTTCCCTTCGAAACTCTACCGAGCGTCCGGAGGTTTTAGATAAAGGTACAGTTGTTATCGGTGGTGCCAACTCTGATGATGTTTTGTCGGCTGTAAATCTCGCTATAGCAATGAAAAGAAATAACGAGCCGGTTGTGGTTGCCCCGGACTACATGGACGAAAATGTTTCCGTAAAGGTGGTCAAAATCATTGAAAGTTATACAAAAATAGTCAACGAGTTTGTATGGCGCAAACCGAGGTAAAACGACTGCTGGTTATATGCCAGCACTACTGGCCGGAGGAGTTTCGTATCAACGATATTGTTGCCGGCTTTATCGATAGCGGCGTGGAGGTTGAGGTGTTATGCGGAATACCAAACTATCCACTCGGAAAATACTATGACGGATATGGCATAGCAAAAAAAAGAAGAGAAATTAAGGATGGAGTAAAAATATACCGTACTTTAGAAATCCCCCGTGGGAAAACCTCGCTTGGTATACTTTTAAACTATCTGTCCTACCCATTTTTTGCATCATTTAGCCTGCTGGGTCTGCTTGGAAAACGATATGATAGAATATTAAGTTATGAGACATCGCCCGTTTTAATGATATTTCCGGCAATTTTGTTTTCTAAGCTGAAAAATATTTCACTTTACACCTATGTTCTGGATTTGTGGCCGGAAAATCTATACTCGGTACTGCCGGTAAAAAACACCTTTTTGCGTACTCTTGCAAAAAATGTGTCGAATTGGCACTATCGACACGGTGGAAATCTTATGGCTCTTTCAAACGGGATGAGAAATAGGCTTGCCGAAGTGACCGGTAAAAAGGATATTGCGGTTTTCCCACAGTACTGTGAGGATATCTATGGCGACAATACAGAGCCTAAAGCACAAAAAAGCAAGCTGTTTAATGTTATGTTTGCCGGCAATTTCAGCCCTGCACAGGGTCTTGATATACTCATTGACGTTGCAAGGTTATGTAAAGAGAATGGCGTTAAGGATGTCAAATTCTCTATGTATGGCGACGGCATGAGTCATTTTGATTTTGTAGAGGCTGTTAAAGGGGAAAAGTTAGAAGGATACTTTGATTTCTTTGGTAGAGTGTCACAATCGGAAGTTACATCCGCTGCAAAGGATGCGGACGCACTCTTTGTTTCGTTAATAGATACCGACCTTTTAGACCTAACGGTTCCGGCAAAGCTTTCTTCCTGTATGGCAATGTGCAGACCGGTTTTGTGTAGCCTTTCCGGTGCGGGTGCCGAAACGGTTAGAGAAGCAGATTGCGGCTATTGTAGCCCTCCTAGCAACCCACAACTTCTTTTTCAAAATCTTCTGAAATTGAAGAGATGTGACATTTCCGAACTACATCGATTATCAATAAATGCTAAAAATTATTATCAGAAAAATCTAAGCAGAAAAACCGTGTTGCCTAAGTTTATAAATCATGTAATGGAGAGTTAGTGTGAAAGTATTGGTTATAATACCATGTTTTAACGAACAGGATAATATTGTAAAGGTTATAAGAAATCTTAAATCCTCCAACCCTGATGTTGACTATGTTGTCATAAACGATTGTTCGACCGATAGTAGTGAACAGATTTGCCGTGATAACAACCTTAATTTTCTCAGTTTCCCATTCAATCTCGGTATTGGTGGCACAGTTCAGTGTGGCTATCAATATGCGGTAGAGAGGGGATACGATATAGCTGTTCAGATGGATGGAGACGGTCAGCATAATCCGGAATACCTTGAAACCGTTTTAGAACCTATACGTTCAGGTAGGGCAGATATGTGTATAGGAAGCAGATTTATAAAGAGGGAAGGTTTTCAATCTTCAAAACTCCGGCGGCTCGGAATTGGAATAATAAGCACAGTTATACGCATCCTCACCGGAAAAAGGGTAAAGGATGTTACCAGTGGTTTTAGGGCATGTGGCAAAAATTTAATCGAATTTTATTCTAAGGAATATGCTCAGGATTTCCCGGAGCCGGAGGCGATATTATCGGCTGTAAAAAGCGGCTTTACCGTTGTTGAAGTCCCGGTGGTAATGGAGGAACGCTTTGCCGGAATATCAAGTATTAATGCGCTTAAATCCCCGTATTTTATGGTTAAGGTTATATTGTCTCTTATTGTAGGCTGGTTAAAATATTAAGGAAAGGATATAGCTTATGCAGGAATTCACTCTACAGGTTGCATTAACGGCAGGTGTGCTGCTTTATATTGTTATCATTTTTTATGCTTTAAAAAAGGGGAAACTCGCGGTTAAATATGCAATTATTTGGCTTTTGTCGGGTCTTGCACTTTTAATTTTCACCCTTGCACCATATACAGTACTAGTATTAGGAGATATTTTTAGAGTTATAGACCCGGTTAACTTTGTATTCCTGCTTGTATTTATATTTTTGATTTTTAATACACTTGCACTTACATCGATTGTATCCGGATTTAACATTAGAATTACCAAGCTGAATCAGACAACGGCATTGCTCGAAAAGCGTATACGTGAGTTGGAAGGAAAATGCGACAAAAATGAATTTTAACAGTACAACCTTTCTGATATTTTTTCCGGTTGTTTGTCTGCTCTACTTTATTGTTCCGGGCAAGGCGAAGAATCTTTGGTTACTTATGGCAAGCTACTACTTTTATATGCAGTGGAATGCCGGCTATGCCTTGTTAATATTTTTTTCAACAATATCCACCTACCTTACAGCCTTTTTGATTGAAAAAGGTAAAACTCCGTTGTATCGCAAAATTGCGCTTGGCATTAACCTTTCGGTCAACCTAATTATTCTCTTTCTTTTTAAATACTACAACTTTTTTAACGAAAGTATTGGTGATCTTTTCGAATTATGGGGATTGAGCTATGCCATACCTGAGTTTTCACTGTTATTACCTGTCGGAATAAGCTTCTACACATTTCAGGCGCTTGGATATTCCATCGATGTATACCGCAAAGACCTTGAACATGAGCGTAGCTTCATCGATTACGCATTGTTTGTAAGTTTTTTCCCCCAACTTGTTGCCGGTCCCATCGAAAGGGCTAAAAACTTATTGCCACAGTTTAAGGTGTACAATAATTTCGATTACAAAAGGGTGCGTACAGGTCTTTCCCAAATGCTCGTCGGCTTTGTTAAAAAGGTGGTGGTTGCCGATGGTCTCGGTCAGGTCGTAAGGATTGTATTTGCATCCCCGCAGGAGTTTGAGGGGTTTTCACTGCTTATCGCCGCATTTATGTTTACGATACAGATATATTTTGATTTTTCTGGGTATTCCGACATAGCTATAGGTGCAGCGAAGGTTCTCGGATTTGATCTGATGCAAAACTTTAACAACCCATATTTTGCTATATCCTTTAGAGATTTTTGGAGTCGGTGGCATATCTCACTCTCCACCTGGTTTAAGGATTATCTATACATTCCGCTCGGTGGAAACAGAAAGGGTAAACTCAGAAATTATCTCAACCTTTTAATTACCTTTGTGGTGTCCGGTGTATGGCACGGTGCAAACTTCACCTTTATTCTTTGGGGATTTTTGCACGGAATATACCAGATAATCGAGAGGCTTACGAAACCGATACGGGATGGTTTTTATCGAATAACAAAGATTTCTCCGCGTTTTTTTATTATTCCGATATTAAAATGGGCAATTGTATTTCCAATGGTTATGATATCCTATGTTTTTTTTGTGTCTCCCAACATAGAAACTGCATTTTATGTCATCGGCAATATGTTTAACGGGTTTGTTGAACATGTTAATGATACCGAGTTGATGAAGGGAGCGCTTCTTTCCCTTAATTTCTTCGACTATATTGCCGCCGGAGTTGCGGCTACGGCAGGCGCAGTCCTTCTTTTTGAAAGAATATCCGGTTCGGTTCCTTTCAGCGTGAGGGTCAGCAGGGCTCCATTTATAATACGTTGGCCGTTTTACTACGTTTGCTTGCTCACAATTCTTATCTTTGGGGAATTCGGTGAGTCGCCGTTCATCTACTTTGCATTTTAAATAATACGAGAGGAGGGCAATCCATTAAATGAAAGCATATCTTAAGTCTATCCCCATGATGATAATAATGGTTTTAAAGGCGGTATTGTTTTTCCCGATACCGATTTTGATGGTGTGGTTCAGCTACACCGTAGACCCTTCGGCTCTTTTTCATGGAGATAAATTCGAGCTTGAAATAGCACTTTCACTACTTGACGGATATTCGGTTGCCGGGTATGAAAAGCTGGACGAGCGACAGATTAATACCTTGCACATTGAAAATTCACCCGATCCGATGTCGGTTGCGGTTATCGGATCCTCCAGAGGTCTGCAGCTGGGAGAAGATTTAATTGAAAACGAGCCTTTTTTTAACTACGGAATGGTTTCTGCAACCTTTATCGATTACTGTAATATTTTCTACACTATGGTCAAGGAGGACAAGGTCCCGGACAACATGATAATTGTGCTTGATCCGTGGGTTTTCTACACACTTGAGGAGTATAACGACTATCGTTCAGATCAGGAATTATATCAGGAATACCTGTCGGTTGCCCTTGACTTGCCAAGTAGCTATGTTCCACCTGATAACACCGAACTTTATCAGGCTCTCTACTCGGTAACCTATTTTCAAGGTGCACTAAATTATTATCTCAAGGATAGTGATCTGGAGGAAAAGCCCACACTTTTGACCGGTGATCTTTCCAACTCTTCAACCGAGATTAAAAAACATGACGGAACCATTGTTTACACAGAAGAATATCGCAACAGAACTCAGGAAGAGATTGACTTTGATGCACTTACTTTAGCACACATTGAATCCTCTAAGGTTCATGCATTTGGTGAGATGGATTGGGAAGGTAAAGAAAGGTTTGAAACCTTTATCGAGTATGTCCTCACTACCGACACAAATTTAATATTTATGATGACTCCATATCACCCCATAGTTTATGACTATGAGGAACAACTCAAAGATATAAGGCCGGGAATGTTTGAGGTTGAAGACTATATAAACAGAATAGGCAGAAAATATGATATACCTGTTTTCGGTTCGTACAATCCTGCCGAGGTCAACTGTGTAAACGAGGATTTTTATGACCATATTCATGTAAGAGAACAGGGAATTGCCAAGTTTATAAGTCCGGTGCTTAACGAGTTAGTGTGAGTTAGTATATGTTGGTGTGAATAGATGAACAATACTTTATTAAAAAATATCAGAAGGTATCGAAAGCAAATTTTGCTTATATTCGATGTATTCGCCGTAGCCTTTGCCTATCTTGCCACATGGGCTTTAATAGCCGAACAAACCGATATAATGCACTATTTTAGTATACTTGCCTCGAGTTGCTTTTTCTTTGTAAGCTGTTATGCTATAATCTATACCTCCATGGGCATGTATGATAGCCTTTGGCGGTATGCTGAGATCGTTGAGTTTTTTCGGTGTTGCCTTGCCTCGGCAATGTCGGTAATAATATTTATTGTTATAACATTGACGATGTATGAGGAGCGTAGGATTCCTATATCCGTATATGTTACCTCTGCAATGTTCGCATCGGTATTAACATTGTTCGCAAGATTGACATACAGGATGTATCGAAACACACGATTAAAGCGTCGTAAAAGTGTTGTACAACGAAGAGTTTTACTAATCGGCACTGGAGATGTCGCATCATCAATTATACACGAACTTAATAAAAACCCGAATAAGGATATTAACATAATATGCGCCGTAGATATAAGCGCTACACGTAAAGGTCGATCAATAATGGGTGTCGAGATACTTGGCACAATTGAGGACATTCCCGAGTTGGTTGAGCGCTGTGAGATAGAGACTATACTCTATGCAATGCCGCATCTCAGTGAGGAAAGCAAACGTGAAATAATGTCGGTGTGCACCAAGACAAACTGCAATCTTCGAACCGTTCCGGACATAGCAAAATTCATGTCGGAGGATGAAAATACTATACTATCGAGAATACGAGATGTAAAGGTTGAAGATCTACTCGGACGCGAGGAGGTAGAGCTGTTAACCGACAACCAAATAATTCGCGATAATGTTGTAATGGTTACCGGAGGTGGCGGAACCATCGGTAGTGAGCTATGCAGGCAGATAGCCTCCTGTGGCCCGTCGTTACTTGTTATAGTAGATATTTACGAAAATAATGCCTATTCTATAGAGCAGGAGTTGATACGTCGCTATGGAAAAGAGCTTAATCTGCATACCCAGATTGCCTCGGTTCGTGATGTAGTTAAGGTAAATGCATTGTTCGAGCGATACAAGCCGGCAATAGTGTTTCATGCTGCGGCACATAAGCATGTACCATTGATGGAAACCGCGCCCGAGGAGGCGATAAAAAACAATGTTGTAGGCACATTCAACGTAGCAAAGGCGGCGGATGAGCATGGTGCTAAGAGATTTGTTTTAATTTCCAGTGACAAGGCGGTTAATCCTACAAATGTCATGGGTGCAAGTAAAAGAATGTGTGAGATGGTGGTACAGTTTTTCTCCACCAAAAGCAGAACTAAATTTGTTGCTGTAAGGTTTGGTAATGTATTGGGTTCGAATGGTTCGGTTTTACCTCTTTTTAAGGAGCAGATCGCAGCGGGAGGACCGGTTACCGTGACCACCCCGGACATTGTCAGATATTTCATGACCATTCCCGAGGCGGTAAGGCTCGTCTTGATTGCCTCTACAATGGGTGATGGCGGCGAGATATTTGTGCTTGATATGGGCAAACCGGTAAAGATATTAGAGCTTGCCGAGAACCTAATTAAGCTGTCAGGATTTATACCGTATAGAGACATTCAGATAAAATTCACCGGGTTACGTCCGGGCGAAAAGCTTTATGAGGAACTGTTGCAGGACGAAGAGGGTGTACGAAGAACCACAAATAAGAAAATTTTTATCGGAACACAGATAAAAATAGATGAGGACTCATTCCTTGCCGGGCTGGATAAACTTAAAGATTATGCAAATCATAATCAACGAGGTGAGACAATTCAGCTACTGTGTGAGATGGTCCCTACCTATAATCCTGACGAAAATATATTGCCGGAGGATATGCAGGGGTGAGTTATCGGATATTTTTTAAAAGATTGTTTGATATAGTTACCTGTTCGGTGGCCGTGATTGTACTGCTACCTGTATTTGTGATAGTTTCAATTGCGATTAAACTTAACTCGAAAGGGCCGATACTGTTTTTTCAAAAGAGGGTAGGGAAGAACAAAAAGTATTTTAACATTGCCAAGTTCAGAACAATGTACAGCGATACTCCTAAGGATGTTCCGACACACCTTTTGAAAAATCCCGAGCAGATGATTACCTTTACCGGCAAGATTTTAAGAAAGACAAGCCTTGACGAGTTGCCGCAACTTTTTAACATTCTGCGTGGTGAGATGACTGTAGTGGGGCCGAGACCTGCACTTTATAATCAATACGACCTAATAGCGGAAAGGGATAAATATAATGTTAACCTACTTGTTCCCGGATTAACCGGATGGGCTCAGGTCAACGGACGTGATGAGCTACCGATAGATGTCAAGGCAAAACTCGATGGATACTATGCCGACAATATCGGGTTTGTATTAGATGTTAAGATAATATTTAAAACCATAATCGGTGTTTTTACAGCACACGGTATCAGTGAGGGATATCGTGATGACGGTTAAAAAGGAAATCGGATTAATAATTTACCTTTTCGGATTTTTTTTAGCTTTAATTCCGTTAACAAATATTTTGACAATATTATTAATAAATGTTACGCCGGCAGATGCCACCACCGAAATAGATGTGAGTCGTTCGATTGTTTTAGGTCTTGTTACCGTCTGTGTGCTTCCTGCGATTATTGAAGAATTAATTTTTAGAGGTATTATTCAAAACCTATTGCTCAGGTTTGGCGGGGTAGCCGCCATAACGATAACATCGATACTTTTCACCATATTACATCTTTCAAATCCTGTGGGGATGCCTGCAATTTTCATAATGTCGCTGTTTATGTCATCTGCAATGTTTCTTTTTAATAAAATCATGTTTGTTATTATTCTGCATTTTGTGAACAACCTATTCGCGTACTGTGTTTACCTGATAAACTATTACAACGACCTCAACACAGCATTTACAATAACAATAGTATTATACCTATCCTTTGCCGTATGCTCAGCGATTGTACTGTATACAGGGAGAAAAAAATGTCCGAAAGAGATAAAGCTTTTATGGAAAAGGCGCTTAAACAATCCTACAAGGCGGTAAAAAAAGATGAAGTGCCGGTAGGTGCTGTGCTTGTATATAAGGACAAGGTAATCGCCAAGGGATACAATCTGCGTGAAACAAATCGAAATGCCCTTTCACATGCCGAAATAAATGTAATTGAAAAGGCATGTAAAAAACTTAAAAGATGGCGACTTGAGGATTGTGAGCTATATGTAACCTTAGAGCCTTGCCCTATGTGTTACGGTGCAATTGTAAATGCAAGGATTAAACGGCTGGTTTTCGGTGCTTCCGATCCTAAGGCCGGAGTATGTGGGTCAATATGCAATCTTACCGAAGTTTCTTTTAATCATAAGCCAGAGATTGTCGGTGGTGTTCTTTCTGAGGAATGTGCGAAGGTGTTAACCTCCTTTTTCAAAAAGCTACGAGCGAAAAGGAGAAAAAATGCCTAAAACTCTTTTAGTAACCGGTGGAAGTTCCGGAATAGGCAGGGCTTGCGTATTGTACTTTTTAGAAAAAGGCTGGAATGTTGGCTTTGCCTACCACAACAATATAAAAGCTGCAACCGAGATTACAGATACATACAGAAATGCATGCTTTTGGCAGGTAGATTGCAAAAATAGCGATGAAATGAAGACGTTAACCGATTTGTGTATTAAACATTTCGGACGGATTGATGCAGTAATTGCCTCGGCAGGCATAACAGCGGTTAATCAAATTCAGGATATTGATGATGCCGAGCTTAAAATGTTATTTGATGTTAACTTTTTCGGAACATTTTATCTTTTTCGTGAAGTTGCCAAGCATTTCATACACAATAAAAACGGGAGAATGGTTGCGATTTCATCGGTAAACGCGCATCGAGGTGGAAGTTGCGAAACACATTATTCTGCATCTAAAGCGGCTGTGAACGGCCTTGTAATCTCCTTATCTCAAGAATTGATAGGTAGCGGAATAACAGTTAATGCAATATCTCCCGGAATAGTTGATACCGACATGAATATGATGTATAATAAGAGTGAGCTAATAAAATACACACCACTAAATCGGCTTTGTGAGCCGAGAGAGGTTGCCGCGCTTGCATACTTTCTGTGTAGCGAACAGGCAGGATATATTTCGGGGCAGATAATTCATCAGGACGGGGCAGTGAATTTTTAAGGAGATAAGCAATGCTATCTGAAATTCTTTGGGCAATTAATCCGATAAACTGGGATTTTAACTCGATAGGCGATGCCATCCAACCGGAGCTATGGCTGTTGCTGTTGTTGGTGTTTGCCGCTATGTTAATTGAACTTGCAAACATTAAAGTTCCTATATTAACCGCTAATTTTGCAGCAGCGGTGGTTATATCTTTATTTTTCATAATAAGATACAACGGCTCGGGATTTACTGCATTTATTCTCCCTACAATTTATCTAATATATATCGTTGTAAAGGATAGAGCCGTGCATCTTGAGGCGGAAATGTATTCCTCTCCTCAAAGCAAAAGAAGTAGCAGACGTGATAAAAAATCAGCTGAGCAAACCCCAATAGTGGTTAGGGTGGTAATGATATTCCTATCGGCGTGTTGGGTTACCATTTCAATTCTTCCATTTAACTATCTGTTATTAGCGTTAGAGCAGTTCGAAACCCAACCGATTTTAATAGCGGTATACATAGGACTCGCAATAATGATTTTTTCTATCATATCCTTGCTTGGGTGCATGGCAGACTATGGCAAGCAAAACAAAGCAGACGAGGAAGACGATAAGAAAAAAGGATTCATTAGCACCGGAAAGTTTAAGTCAACACAGAGCCCCGTGCAATTTTATCAAATAGTGTTCTTCTTTGGAGTGCTTGTAAGCGGAGCAGTTTTTTATCTCGGAATACTTCAGTGGTTTATGGTTTTACTCGGTTTCTTAATTACTCGTAAAATCATGCTTAGCAAGGCAGCAGAGCTTGAACAGCACAGAAGGATATATTTAACCGAAAATTCCGAATATAAAAAATATAACCTAACGACTGCAATCTTCAATCCAATATTCCCAAAAACATCCCTGCTTAAAGAATTGCCACATCCGAGTAAAAAGGAAGTTGATAGCACCGATGAAAAAGTGTCGGACACAGGCAAACCCGACAAAAAACGACCGGACAAAAAAGAACGACCTAAGAGAGAGCGACCCAAAAAAGAAAAAAAGGATAAAAAGGAAAACGATAGTGAGAAGTAAAAGCAGATAAATGATTGATATGTGAATATATTTATTAGTTTTGCTTGAATTTAAATATCAATTGTGATATAATAATCTTCGAATAAAAATAAAAATTGGAGACGGTAAATGGAAATATTAAAACATCAAAAAGGCGAAAATTCAACATACGAGATTAGTGGAAAGATTTCTGCTGTCGATTTTAATTCGGCAGTAAGTGATGTCTTTAAAAGAAATTCAAAGCAGTTCAATGTTCCGGGCTTCAGAAAAGGCAAAGCACCAAAACATCTTATAGAGAAAATGTATGGAAAGGACGTTTTTTACAGTGATGCAATAAATAATGTTTTTCCAAAACATTATGAAGAGGCTGTTGCAGAGCTCAAGATCGAGCCTGTGGATCGTCCTTCGGTAGATATAGAAAGTGTTGACGATAACGATGGTGTTGTTCTCAACATTACCGTTGTTGTAAAACCGGAAATAAATATTGGAAAATATAGTGGATTATCCGCTGAAAAAGCTGACAATACTGTAAGTGATAAGGAGATCGACGAGCGTATTGAAGAGATGCAGAAGCGCAATGCTCGCCTTATCACCCGTGAAGGCAAGGCAGAGGATGGCGACAGCACTAATATTAACTTTGAAGGCTTTGTAGACGATGTTCCGTTTGCAGGCGGCAAGGGCGAGGACTTTACACTTGTTCTTGGTAGTGGTCAGTTCATTCCAGGCTTTGAGGAGCAGATTGTCGGACATTCGGCAGGCGATGAGTTTGATGTAAATGTGTCATTCCCTGAGCAGTATCACTCTGATGAACTTGCCGGAAAGGCATCTGTTTTTAAGGTTAAGTTAAACGAGGTTAAGTATAACGAACTGCCTGAACTCGACGATGAATTTGCAAAGGATGTTTCAGAGTATGACACCCTTGATGCTTTGCGTGAGAGCATTAAAACAGAAATAGCTGAGCGCAAGGAGCGTGAAGCTGCAACCGCATTTGAAAATTCTTTAATGGAGCAGGTTATCGAAACGATTGAGGGTGATATACCTTCGGTTATGTTTGAAAACCGTGTCGATGATATGGTGCATGATTTTGAGCATCGTCTTCAGGGTCAGGGGCTTAACCTTGAAACCTACATGAAGTATCTTGGACAGGACGTTGAGAACTTCCGCAAAGGATTTGAAGAGGAGGCAACTCGTCAGGTAAAAACACGTCTCGCACTGGAGAAGATCGTGGAGCTTGAGAGTATCGTTGCATCCGACGAAGATCTTGATAAAGAGATAGAGCGTATTGCCGAAGCATATAAGATGGAGGCAGATAAGGTACGTGAGATAATTCCGGTAGAGGATGTAAAGAAGGATCTCGCACTTAACAAGGCTCTTGATCTAATTAAGGATTCGGCCAAGGTTTCGGCGAAAAAGGCGAAAAAGCCTGCCACAAAGAAAAAGACTGTAAAAAAAGAGGAAGATAATGAGTAGTTTAGTCCCAATGGTTGTAGAGCAGACAAGTCGAGGCGAACGTAGCTATGATATTTTTTCAAGGCTATTGAACGACAGAATTGTTATGCTTTCCGATCAGGTAAATGATGTAACGGCAAGCCTTATTGTTGCCCAGCTGTTATATCTCGAAGGGCAGGATCCCGACAAGGATATCAGCTTTTATATTAACAGCCCGGGCGGTTCGGTTTCGGCAGGACTTGCAATCTACGACACCATGAATTATATCAAATGTGATGTGTCGACAATATGTATAGGCATGGCGGCATCTATGGGTGCATTTCTGCTATCTGCCGGCACAAAGGGCAAAAGGCTTGCATTGCCGCACAGTGAGATAATGATACACCAGCCATTAGGCGGATTTCAAGGGCAGGTAAGCGACATCCGTATCCATTCGGAGCGTATGTTGAAATCAAAGGATACCTTGAATAAGCTTTTATCCGAAATGACGGGAAAGCCAATAGAGGTTGTCGAAAAAGATACCGATAGAGACAACTTTATGACAGCTGAGCAGGCTTGTGAATATGGAATTGTCGATAGGGTTATATCCAAAAGGTAAATAATGTTTAGTTTTCGGGTTTGTTGTTCTGCAATAAACCCGAATTTAGGAGATTTTAACAATGGCAACTCATCAAAGTGATAGAAAAATCAGAAAATTTGAATCCTTAAAAATATATACACCAAAGCAGATAAAGCAACATCTCGATGAATATGTTATAGGGCAGGACGATGCAAAAATTGCACTCTCGGTAGCTGTGTATAACCACTACAAAAGAATATTCTCAGGTAATATAGGAGACATCGAGCTGCAAAAGAGCAATGTTCTTTTAATTGGCCCTTCCGGCGTAGGTAAAACCATGCTGGCTTCAACACTTGCAAAAAAACTGGGAGTACCTTTTGCACTTACCGATGCCACAACACTAACCGAGGCGGGCTATGTTGGTGAAGACGTTGAAAATATTCTTTTGAAGCTTATTCAAAATGCCGATTACGACATTGAAAAGGCTGAATATGGAATAATATATATCGATGAAATCGATAAGATAACCAGAAAAAGTGAAAACCCATCAATTACAAGGGATGTAGGCGGTGAGGGAGTTCAACAGGCGCTGCTAAAGATTATAGAGGGGACAATAGCAAGCGTGCCGCCACAGGGCGGCAGAAAGCACCCTCAGCAAGAATTCATACAGATAAATACAAAAAACATACTTTTTATATGCGGTGGAGCCTTTGACGGCCTTGAAAAGATAATTGCAAAGCGTACCGACAGCTATACATTAGGGTTCGGAAGCAATCTACAAAGCAAGGAAGACAAGGAAGGGGAGAGGATTCTTAAAAAGATTGAATCCCACGATATTATTAAGTATGGTTTAATACCGGAATTAGTAGGACGTCTGCCGATAATTTCTGTGCTGTCATCCCTTGACGATAAGGCGTTGGTCAGAATATTGAGTGAGCCTAAAAATGCGATAATCAAGCAATACAACCTTATGTTCGGAATGGACGGTGTTACCTTCACGATAACAGATTCTGCACTTATAGCAATTGCAAAAAAGGCGCTCGCAATGAAAAACGGTGCTCGAAGTCTAAGGTCGGTTATGGAAAGTCTGTTATTAAAATCAATGTTTGAGGTACCGAGTGAACTTGATATTTGCGAGGTGATTATCGATGAAGGTTCGGTAGAAAGTGAAACTCCGATACTAAAACACAGACTAAATATTAACAACCCTCGAATACAACAGCTACAGCAAGCAGAGCAACATCAAGATGAAAAACAGATAGGCTGATTTAGGCATTGACAGCGAATTTTCTATGGGTTTTGTCCCCGGATACTTCGCTGTTTTGTTTTAGGTGATTTATATATTACTCGGCTAAGGGTAAAGCAGGGAGGAAAATGGATATTTCGGTTATTGTTCCGGTATATAATACAGCTGAATACCTTAAGGAATGCATTGAATCAGTATTATCCATTAGAGATTCTGATAAGATTGAAATTATATTAATCAACGACGGCTCAACCGATAACAGTTTAGAAATATGTCAAAAATATACGGAGCAAAACACAAACATTATTCTTATTGATAAAATAAATGAAGGAGCGGCGCAGGCACGAAATTGTGGAATAAGAAAGGCAAAAGGTAAATATTTACTATTTTTAGACAGCGACGATTGCTATCTTAATTTACCTGCTGAAAAACATGGTGCTGATGAAAAGATCACGCCGTTTTCATTATTGTATCAAACAGCCGAAGATAATGGACTGGATGTTTTATCATTTAATTATACAAGAAGCAAGACAAAAACAGCCGAGCGAAATGAGGTCGATTATTATGTTGATGATATTTTAAGATTAGTCAACAGTAATATTTATATCTCCAGTTCATGTACCAAATTAATCAAAAAAGATGTCTTAATCAACAATAATATTTATTTTGAAACCGGAAACTTAGCTGAAGATATTCTTTTTTCGGGCTTATTGTTAAATGTTCCGGATATCAATATTGGTTTTTGCAACGAGGTTCTATATTATTACAGGGTTAGAGGTTCCTCTACTACTAATTCATTAACAGATAAGAATATTAAAGATACTTTTCTTTCAATAAGTACTTTAATTAAATTTGATAATGAGTTGTTACTATCATATGCAGCGTTTCAGTATGCAACATTAATGATAAATATTCATCTGTCAAGCAGTAAAATCGATAACAGCACATTACAAGAAATATTCACAATATCTGATATATTAAAATACAACAAATCTAACACGATTAAAATAATATATATTGTAAAAAGAGTATTAGGAGTAAAACTAACCTCGAAATTATTATCTATTGTATTTAAGGCAAAAGCGAGGTTGGTATGAGGAGGATACTGTTTGTAGTAGATAGAGTTAATGCAAAAAATGATTCTAATATTAATTTAGTAAAAAATCTTACTCAATATTTAGAAAAGGAAAATAGTGTATTTTTATTAGGACATGATATTACCAAGGATTGCAGAAGCGATTTTTGCTTTTACTACAGATACGACGAGGACGTCAGGAATTTATATTTTAGTTTAAGCGATAAAGGTAATATAGAGAAAGCATTGTTATTAATATCTCATCCATTATTAAGCTTTTTAGGATTATTTAAATTTATTAATTTTGATTTAATTGAAATACCATATAAATATTATATAAAAAAATGCATAAAAAAATATCGCATTGATACAGTTATATCGGTCAGTGCACCATTCTACACATCAAAAGCGGTTAGCAAACTCAATGACGGGTGCAAAAAAATAATATACATGTTTGACCCTTATAAAAACCATTACCTATATAAAAATAAAAGGACGGAAAAACAAGAAAAAAATGCATTTAGTAAGGTCGATGCTGTTCTTATACCAAAATTACTCAAAGCAGACTATCCCGATCATAAAAAAATTATATCCACCGAGTTTCCAAACTTAATTATTAATGAGAAAAGATACGTCGAGAAAAATCGAGAGAATGAAATAAATTTAGTGTATGTCGGTTCATTGTATGCAGGAATCAGAAGCCCTGAATATTTATACAGGCTGTTAAAGAGGATAGACGACAAAAAAATCAGATTGACTATTGTTGGAAAAGTTTATGGTGAATTCCCAAAAGAATTTTATAATGAATTTAGTGACTTCATAAGCACTAATGTCGTTTTTACTGGACCTGTTTCAAAAGAGGAAGCTTTAAACTACCTAAACAGTGCAGATGTTTTAGTTAATATAGGCAACAAGATAGAAAATATGTTGCCGAGTAAAATTTTCGAGTTAATCGCAACCGGAAAACCTGTTTTAAATATTACTCAGTTAGAAAACTGTCCAACCCTTTCGTATTTCAATAGATATAACAATGCATTAAGTATAAATTCAGCGGAAGAAATTAATAATGCTGTTATAAACAAAACGGTCAGGTTTTTAAATAATAAAAATGAAATTGACAGCAATGATATTTATGAGAAATTCATAGAAGCGACTCCGAAATTTGTGGCAAATCAGCTGATCGAAACAATAGAGAGAGTTGAACAATTGACGAATGAAAGAAAAACACATGAAATACATTAATTTCTATGCAAACGGTTCAAGCGACAATCATGGATGTGAAGCAATTATTCGCTCTACGATTAAAATTGTAAAGGATAGGTATAATTGCAGGATATATTCAAACAATTTGAGTAAAGACCTACAATATAAATTAAATGAAATAGGCGATTTGAGAAAAGGAACAATTAACCTTTTTTCTAAAAAAAGAACAATTGAAACTGTAATATATAATTTATTTCTAAATGTTTTTAAAAACCGTTCAAAAGCCTATAAATATTATTTTAGCCCAATGGCAAACGAAATTGTAAAAAATGAAGTTTATGTATCTATTGGTGGGGACAATTATTGTTATAGCAACAGCTATATACTTAATCAAGCAAACAAGTTAATATTAAATAAAGATGCAAAAATTGTATTATGGGGATGCAGCATTGAAGCATCGGCTTTGGAAAACGATTGCGAGCTGAGAGAGGAAATAAGAAAATTTGCACTAATCACAGCAAGGGAAACATATAGTTATGAGGCTATTAAAAAGGTTAATCCAAACACTATTTTGACAAGAGATACAGCGTTTATATTAGATAAAACTTCGGTTGAGCTGCCATATGGTTTTGATGAAGGTAATACAATAGGGGTTAACCTAAGCCCTCTTGTCGAAGAAATTAAAACCGATTCTAAGTATACAATATTTGATAATTATAAACATACAATCGACTGGATATTACAAAACACAGATCACAAGGTTGCATTAATTCCACATGTCGAGGGGGATATGGTCTCCTTAAAAAAGTTATATCTTGAATTTGAAAACAGCAATCGAATAATACTGTGTGAAAATAATTATAATTGCCAAGAATTAAAATATATCATCTCCAAATGCATGGCATTTATATGTGCAAGAACTCATGCGTCTGTGGCTGCATATTCAAGCTCGGTTCCAACATTAGTAAGTGGGTACTCCATTAAAGCAAGAGGAATTGCAAAGGATTTATTTGGGACAGAGAAAGATTATGTGGTTCCTATTCAAAATATGCAGTCGAACGATGAACTAACAAATGCCTTTATCAAAATTTACGAAAATAGGGGAGAGATTAGAGATCATCTAAATAATATACTTCCGGAATATATTAAAAACATCGATTATGCTGAAAAAAAATTAATTGAGATTGTAGAAGGAAAAGATGTCGAGAGTCAATAAAATTGGAAAAAATACATTTTATGCAACACTTTCAAATATTGTAGTAACAGTTTTAGGCTTTGTAACACGATATATTTTCATTAAAATCTTGGGCGAGACTTATCTCGGTATTAATGGATTGTTTACCGACATTTCACTGCTGTTATCATTTGCAGAGCTTGGGATCGGAACTTCAATAACAGCATATATGTATAAGCCGATGGCAGCAAATGATTCTAAAACTGTTCTTATGCTCTTAGCTTTTTTTAAAAGAGCTTATTTATACATAATGCTTACAATAACCGTAATTGGCATAGTAGCTCTACCGTTTTTAAGCTTCATTGTCGATAATTCGCACAGTGTAGCCACAACAGATTTATATATATATTATTCCTTCTTTTTAATTAATAATATTGTTTCTTACTATGCGGCATATAAGGATAGCTATTTATTTGCATACCAAGAGGGTTATAAAGTTCAAGGTATAGGAATTATTATTAATATTGTTACAGCAATAGCCCAGAGCCTCATTCTCTTAATATGGCAAAATTATATTTTATATCTTGTTGCGATGACGCTTGCAACAGTAGCTAAAAGAGTGATTATATCAAAAAAAATATCTATTTTAAAACCTGAAATAAACGAAATTAAATACGAAAAAATGCCACAAGAAGTAGTAAACCCTATAATGAGAAATGTCAAGAGTTTGCTTTTTATTAGATTAAGTAGCCTTTTAGTTTCTCAAACGGATAGTATAATAGTTTCTGCAGTTATTAATATACAAAGTTGGGGACTGGTCACCAACTATAACTTAATTAAAACTACTATCCAAACTTTTTTGTCGGCAATTCAAAATGTAATTATCCCAAGTCTCGGAAACGTAATGGCAAAGGAGGATATAGCGACTCAAAAAAAAGTATTTTTCACCTATAATAGTTTTTCTTTTTTACTATACGGCTTTACATTTTTGATAATGAATTCATTATCAAGTCCTTTTATCGGTTTATTATTCGGTGAAACATATATATTAGATAAAAATATAGTGTTTGTATTATTTCTTGCTGTTTTTTTAGGCGGACTTCACGATTCAATTGGCGTTTTAACTTCATCCACAGGTTTATATTATCAAATTAAGTGGGTGCATATTATTCAAGCGATTGTTAACCTTGTTGCGTCATTGTATTTTGTTAATAGAGCAGGGTTCATAGGTGTATTTTTAGGAACATGTGTTTCGGCATTAGTGGTTATTATTTTAAAGCCTTTACTTGTTTGGAAAGAGCTATTCAATGAAGCACCTTTGGTATTCTACAAAAAAACCGTTATCTATTTTGCTATGACAATAGCAGCAAGTGTGGTACTGAATATAATATCCGACTTTATTTTTATTCAAGGGGTAAATATTATTAATTTTTTATTAATGGGTGCAATATCGGTCGTTATTTCTTTAGCCGCATTACTAATATTATCAATCTTAGACCGGAACGTAAAGGAAGCAATTCACGTTATTGTTAATCTAATATTAAAGAGGAAGGCAGAAGAAGGTAAATGAGCAATAATTGTACATTATTAATTAATACTTGTGATAAATATGAAGACGCATGGGACCCATATTTTATTTTATTAAAAAAATACTGGGCAGAGGTTAATGACATTTGCGACATAGTTTTAAACACCGAATCAAAGTCATACAAAAACGAAGATTTTGACATTAAAACTTTCAATCTGTATGGACCTGACGAAAATCCACCATGGGGACAAAGGATGATAGATACCGTTGATAAAATACAAACGGAGTATATCCTCACATCGCTGGAAGATTTATTTCTTGAAGATTATGTTGACCATGAAAGATTTAAACAATGCTTGGAATGGATAAAAAATGATAGTGATGCTTTTAATTTCGCTTTTCTACCTTTAAAAAATGCTCCTTTAGATATAAGTTCAAAATATCATGGATTTAATATTAGATATCAAAAAGCAGACTATAAATACACCTGCCAAATGAGCCTGTGGAGAAAAGAAGATTTAAAAAGAGCATTTAAAAAATTTGAATCACCGTGGCAATGGGAAGTTAACGGCAACCTAAGAAGTCACAAAATAAAACGCAAGTTTTATGTGGCTAATAAAGACGAGGAATTGATTTTTCCATATGCCATTGACGGGTGGTCCTCAATATTTAAAGGTAAATGGTATCTCCCAACAGTAAAAAGGATCTTCGATAATAATAACATTAATATGGATTACGATAGATTAGGGTATTGTGATGAGAGCATCTTTAAAGAGTATGAGGAAAATGCAGCACGTGATAAAGAAAATCTAAGTCTGTTTCGGAAGTTTACCTGGCCCTTATACCTGTTTAAATTATGGTTACTAAAACAGTATTCAAGAATTGGATAAGCGTCTAAAATGAGGAGAGAGATATGTTGCAAAAGGGACTTGTTAGTGTGATATCACCCTGTTACAACGGTGAAAACTATATTCGGTATTTTTTGGATTCGCTTTTGATCCAGGATTACAGGCCTATTGAAGTTTTCTTAGTTGATGATGGATCAACCGATAACACATATAATATTGCAAAAGAATACGAAGATAGGTTTTCAGAAAAAGGTATTGGTTACACGATATTGAGGCAGGAAAATCTGGGAGCGACGTCAGCTATCAATAAGGCTCTCCCGTTAATAAACGGTGAGTTTTTAACATGGCCTGACAGTGATGATATTCTCTACACAAATAATATTAGCGAAAAAGTTAAAGCGTTGTCAAGCGATGAGACTATGAATTTTACGATGTGTAGCATAGATTTAGTTAGAGAAAATAATCGAGAAAAAGTATATGGTAAATTAAATGTTTTAAAAAGCAACAATCTTATTTATAACTTCATGAATTTCAGAAGAGTGTTTTATGCGCCTATAGGTTTTATGGTGAGAACACAACGGCTTTTTGACATATATCATGATAAGAATGTTATTGTATCTCCGAATAAAAGAATTGGTCAGAATATGCAAATAATTTTACCTTGTCTGCACAATTCAAATTATACAATAATAAAAAATTCACTTGGTAAATATGTTGTTCGTAGTGAAAGTCACTCAAGAAAGAAAAACAGTTATGATGAAATGTTAATAAAAATCAATGATATCAACAGCTTATTTTTAATGATTTTTGATAGACTTTTATTAAGTGATATTGAGCAAAAAAAGTATAAAGAGTATGTTTTAGACAGCGATAAAAGACTGAAATTAAATTTATATTATGAATATGATAAAGCAGATGATTTCATGGAAGAATATAATATGATTAATAACAAATCGCTTAAACTTGAGTATTTACATAAAAAGTTAATGTTATCTAACAACCTTTACAGATTCATTAATAGTTTTATTAAATGATAAATCAGGAGGTTTTATATGAAAATATTAATAGTTGGCGGAACAGGTGTAATCTCGACAGATTTAGTTCTAATTTGCAGCCAAAAAGGCTTTGAAGTGACATGTATCAATCGTGGTATGAATAGAGCTAGGGAGATCACAGGGGTTAAATATCTATACACAGATGCAAGTATTGAAAACTCTATTAAGAGTGTAATTGGCAATGAATTTTATGATGTTGTTGTTGACTGCATCTCGTATGACACGATTCAGTTGCAAAAAACCTTAAATAGTGTAAAGGATATCTGCACTCAATTTGTGTTTATTTCAACAATTGCAGTGTTTGAGCCTTGCTATAATAATGAAATAATAAGCGAATCATCTCCCAAAACAAATAAATGGGACTATGGTGTAAAAAAAGTTAACTGTGAAGAGTTGTTAAAAACACAATGCAAAAAAATGAATATCTCTTACACAATAATTAGACCTGCAATAACTTTTAATAAAACAAGAATTCCATTTGGTCTCATTAGCAAACCTAATCATTACACTTTACTTAAAAGGATTCAAGACAATAAACCGGTGATAATGTGGGATGATGGTGAATGGAGGATGACATTAACATCATCCTATGATTTATCTTGTGTCTTGATAAAACTATTTAAAAATGAAAAAGCGTATAATGATGATTACAATATTGCATGTGGCGAAGTACTAAGTTGGAATGAAGTTGTTCGAGTATATGAAGAGCTGCTAGACACTAAAATTAAATTAATTAACATTCCATCCAAGGAAATTGAAGCGAATTTCCCTGAGGTTGCGGATGAGTTAACTTATAACAAAGGCACTCACATAGTGGTTTCCCAAGAAAAATTAAGTAATGTTATAGGTGAATATAACTGTGTTTATTCATTTAAAGATGCGGTCAAAGAAACTTTTGATTACTACTTGGACAATCAAAAAGTGCAAAAAATAAATAGCTTTTGGGATATTAGGGTTGATAAGCTCATAATTGAAAAACTGGGTAGAAAAAAAGCAAAGGGATTATATAAAAATTTCAATGCAACTTATATGCATGTTAAAATAAAAACAATAGAATATTATTTAAGATCATTTTACGGAAATACAGTTTCAAAATTCAAATAAGGGTGAGACATGAAAGATAAATTATATACGTTTTATAAAAAAATGAAAAACAAGAGCATTATCAAGTTTATTTATTATAATTTTTTGTGTCGTAATGTTACAAGGAAAAATGGAGCATTTATTTTCCCTCATAGAGGGGCAATTATCGAATTTTCAAAAGGGAGTAAATTCGAGGTCAATGCAAATATAGCAATCGGAGAAAACGCATTAATATTTTCAAAAGTTGAAACACATATAAGATTAAGAAAGGGTAGTGTATTTACTGTAAATAATACTTTTGATATTTTTCATGGTGTATCAATTGATATTTTTGATAACGGAAAGTTAGTGTTGAATGGAGGATATATCAGTTGTAATAGTGTAATAATGTGCTCACAAAATATTGTTATAGGGAAAGGATTCACATGTGCACGTAATGTGTTTATATTCGACAGCGATTTTCACATCATTGAATACAATGGATCAACAAAAGAACAATCAAAACCTATCGTAATAGGTAATAATGTGTGGATAGGGTTAAAAAGTGTAATATTAAAGGGTGTAACACTCGGGGACGGAGTTGTTGTTGCTGCATGTTCTTTAGTAAATAAAGATATTAACGACAATAGTTTAGCAGCCGGTTGCCCTGCTAAAATTCTTAATGATGATGTTAAATGGTGGTGAAGGTGATTGATACAATAACTAAAAAGGATTGCACTGGATGCAAGATGTGCAAAGATATCTGCCCGGTAGAAGCTATTATGTTTGAGACTGATTTTGAAGGTTTTTGGTACCCAAAGGTAGACTACTCAAAATGCATAAAATGTGAATTGTGCGTAAAAAAATGTCCGCCGCTCTCAAATAATAATCCATCAAAAAACACTACTACAAGCATTGATGTATTTGCAACATGGAGCAAAAATCAGGAGCTTAGAATCGATAGTACTTCTGGAGGGATTTTCAGTGAACTATCGCAGGTTGTTATTAATAATGGTGGATATGTTGTGGGGGTTGCTTTTAATGAAGATCTAATGGTTGAACATATTGTTATTGATAGCCTAAATGATATAAGAAGGGTAAGAAGGTCAAAGTATCTGCAGTCAGACACTGAGAATATCTATAAAAAAACTAAAACATTATTAGTTAAAAATAAAAAAGTTTTGTTTTCAGGAAATCCTTGTCAATCTGCCGGATTGCTTTCATATCTTGGAAAAGAGTATGATAATTTATATACGGTTGATTTTATATGTAAGGGGAATTTATCTCCAAAAGCATTTACCAAATATAAAGAATTACTTGAGAAGAAGTACAATAGCAAAATTAAAGAAGTTCATTTTAAAAATAAAACCATTGGTTGGAATAATTTTGGAACAAAAATTACATTTCAAAACGGAGAGATTTACTTTAAAGATAGAGACAATGATCTTTACATGGTTTCATACCTCAAACACAACTTATTTTTACGCCCATCATGCTATGAATGCAAATTTAAAGAAAAATTAAGAGTTTCAGATATAACATTCGGTGATTTCTGGGGAGTTGGTGAAAATGTTGATAAAACCTTGGACGATAATAAAGGCACCAGTGTAGTTATGATTAACAACCAGAAAGGTGCAAAACTTTTTGATGAAATCAAGGGGAATTTACACTATGTTAAAGTTGACATAGAGGATGTGTATAAAGGTAATGACTGCCTTTTTAACAGTGCCCAAAAGGGGAGAAGACGTGATATCGTTTTTGCGAATATAGATAAATATCCCTTTGATAAACTAATAATAAAATACGCTGAGCGTGATATAAGAAAAAATCTTTCTGATTTAGCATTTAAAATAATGCTTAGGTTAAAAATTAAGAGGTGAAAATGAATGTATTATGGTATGTCAATATAATAATGCCCGGGGCCGCAAACTTGTTTTCATTGCCCCAAAGTAACAGCGGTGGGTGGCTTATAAATCAATCAAAAATACTTTCAAATTTATTTGACATCAAACTTACAATTTGCACGGTAACAAATCGGGTAGCCGAAATCAAAGTTGCAGAAAAAGAAAATATTAAATATGTTTTGATACCTAATAACCAAAAAGAGTATAAAAATAATTTAGAAGAGCAACTCGATAGTTTAAAGCCGGATATTGTTCATATATTTGGAACAGAATATGCGTATAATACCAATTTAACCGAGATATGCAACGAACTAAACCTAAAATTCGTTGTTTCGATTCAGGGATTTATGACAGAGTATGCAAAACATTATAGTGATGGATTACCCGAGAGATTCAACAAGATTAACCCATTAATTTGGCTAATGGGAAAAATCTACTATGCGGATAGTATCGCATTAAATAAAGAAGCTTTTAGAATTCAGGGTCAAAATGAATTTAAAGCGTTACAGATAACAAAAAATGTTATCGGTAGAACAAGCTGGGATAAAAATTGCGTTAAAAAAGCAAACAATACAATAAATTACTATCATGTTAACGAGTGTTTAAGGGGAGAATTTTATCAAAACGAAGTCTGGAGTTACGAAAAGTGTGAAAAGCACAGCATATTTATAAGCCAGGCACTTTATCCCATCAAAGGTTTTCATAAATTTTTAAACGTGTTGCCAAGACTGATAAAAAAATATCCAAATATAAAGATCCATGTGGCCGGTGCAAAACATCACTCGTTAAATAATAAATTTTTAGACGTTGTTGTTGATTATTTTTTTGAATATCAAGGTTATATCAAAAATATAATGAAAAAAAACAACTTAGAAAGTTACATTGTATTTGAAGGTTCATTAGACGCTGAGAAAATGAAGGCTGCATATCTAAAATCAAATTTATTTTTGTCAGCATCAACAATTGAGAATAGTCCAAATTCTGTAGGAGAGGCCATGATGCTGGCAGTTCCTATAGTAGCAAGCGATGTAGGCGGTACAAGCAGTATTGTTAATAATAACACAGAAGCATTACTTTATGATTTTAATGACGAAGAAACGTTGTATGCAAATATTTGTAAAATTTTTGACGATGAAGCTTTTGCAAAAAATATAGGGGAGAATGCAAAAAGACACGCTATTACGACACATAACGTAGATATAAATACAAATCAACTATTGAATGTTTACCGAGAGATATGTTCAATTTAATAACTATACTGTTTTAGTTGCTGAACTATATGTATATAACACATATAGTTCATAATAGAAAATACATACAATTTCGCTAAATAAAAATTTAGCGAAATAAAGGGGAGTGCTTTTTACAGCACCTGGCAAATAGTCAGGTGCTGTATTTTGCTTTTATAGAATTGTATTAGATTAATGTGATGTTATATAGAGGTTAAATTAATATTAGGTTTACCAATTTTTAAATCCTGTCTCCATTGCGGTGCTGCAGAACAATCTCCCCAATACTCATCTAATGATTTAATTTTATCGTCATTAAAGGTAAAATATGAAACTACTCTGAAATATGCATTTTTTGACTCTGTCCAAACTAACGAAACTGCAACATATTGGTCCGGTAATTTGTCAATACGTTCGACAGTACCCAACCATTTTTCAGGATATTCACAGTTAGCAACTATGTATTCGTCCACTGTAAATTCTTCGTTTGAATTATGCCAAAGAATTTTTGCATCCTTTGTAAAATAAGTTTTTAGTTTTATTTTATCCTGTGACACTACACATTTCAAAAACCCCACTATAATGTTATCAGTGTTCATTTTATCCTTTCAATATAATAATTTTACACTTTAAAAGATAACTCTATATCTCCGCTATCTGTTGTGATATCAATTTCACGTTCACCGTTCCCGATTACCGTTGGTACAATAAGTTCCTGACTGTTTACGCTAAATCTACCATACTCTGATGATATGGTTATTTTGTGTTCTGCTTCGGGGTTAATAAATTCGGCGTATATATTGCTGTAATTGCTCACGATCTCTAAGCGCTCGGCTATACTTGCATCAATTAGGTTTATATCCTCAGATACCTGATCAATAACAACATTTTCTGCTGTTATTCCACTGAGCTGAGTTTTACTGTGATTGCTGTATATTTCTACCTCCTCAGAGGTCACATTAATAAGTTGTATATCGGCACTGTTTGCCTGAACTGTCAAATCTTTGGATATTACATCTGCAATACTAATGTTACCATGATTGTTAAAAACATCAAGTTCTTCCGATGCAATGTTTTCTACAATCACCTCTCCTGAGCGGTTTGATATTTGAATACTCTGCATTTCTCGGGGAATTGTTAGAATTATATATGGACTATCGGTATCAATATCATCATTAAATAAGACACCAAAATCGACTGAAACAAATGCTGTCTCTGATGATTCGGAATAACTGCTTGACGGTTTAACAATTCTTAGGGTTTCGTCGGTTACATCAACCTCGGTTGAAAAGTTATCGTATTCAACCGAAAAACTATCGCCCGAAACGATTGTAATTGTATCCATGTAATCTACGTCAATAATAACATTATTAATATCACTTGAAATTTGTTCTGATGTTATTTCAACCTTACTGGGATTTTCGAAGCTAACGCCGTCATCGGTTATAAAAAGACTGCTACTTCCACCCATAGAAACACCGGCTCCAACCAACACTAAACCAACTATCATTACGGCTAATGCCATAAAGATTGAACCTTTACGCTTCATTTTTATACCTCCTCGTGACCGTCTTTAGAATAAACACCCTTATTCCGGCAAACACTTTTTTTGACAAGAACAAGGTAAATCTCGCCACCAGATAACACGCAGAAAGTGCCAATAATCCTACTCCGAGCATAATCATGCCGGTGCCAACATCATGACCGAACGCTGCAACCACAGCAAACAATGAAACACCTCCGACAGCAAGACATGCAAAGGAAGCCAAGGCGAACACCAGAACAATCGCACCGAGCAAAAGTAGTAGGCTGAGAATTAACAGCGCAATTGTAATAACAATCGGAACGGTGAGTGGAGCCGATAAAATGGCAAAAATTATTGTCAGTATCGGAAGTTTTACACCCTTTGGTGCTTTAGTTCCGAACTCCAATATTAATTTTGAGGCAAGCTGTTTTGGTTGTGGGAGCTTTGCAATTGCTTCAGCCTCGTTCGGTGATTCCTCTATCAACTCTCTATAAAAATCTAATGCCTCCTTGCGCTCCTCGTCCGGCAAAACAGAGATTTTTTTATCAAGAAGTTTTAGATACTCCTTTTTATTCATTCGCCCCTCCCCTATCAATTATTTCGTTAATGACGTTTTTATAGATTTGCCACTGATCCCTATAATGCCTAAGCTTTGCAATTCCGTCCTCGGTAATGCTGTAGTACTTACGGTTGCGCCCTTCATATGCCTTGTCGTAGGCTGTAAGTAACCCTTCCTTTGATAGTCTCCTTAAAACCGGATAAAGTGCCGATTCCGATACATCAACCGTATTGCCTATCCGCTGTGTGAGATCATACCCGTAGGTATCGCCCTGCCCTACTATACCGAGTACACAGGCATCCAACAGCTTAGACGCTACACCAAATTCCATATGTTCTCCTATAATATTATTCCTTGAAGCATATTATACAATGAATAATATCGTTTTGTCAATAGCTTCACAATATGTTTTTAAATAGAATATAATCGAATAAAAAGGAAAACAGCGGTAAAAAGTAGCTGTTTCCCTTTTTAATGTGAATATTCTCACCAATAATTAATGACTAATGAGTTGAAAAGTGAAGAATTATTCTTTAGCTTTTACAAAAATCTAAACCCCTCCCACATAGCTCTTTGTCAGCTGTGGTAATGTCATAACTCCGTTTTCACTGTGCCGATTAAAAATCTCCACAAGCTCAGAAAGGTAATTCTCGTAACCTACTTCATGAGGCTTCAGTGCATATGATGAGGAAAGCTGTCTGCCGATAAATCCTGCTTCATCAAGGGATAAATTATTTTCAAAAATTCTTTTTTCATAGTCACCGCGAAAAAAATCAGAAAAGGAGCTATCAATACTCTCTCCCCTGTTCCCACCGGAGAATCCTTTGAAATTCGGACAATATATACGGTTGACAGCATCACACTCAATCACGCTTTCAGCTTCGGCATTTCTGCTGTTCCACACCAAGATTACCCTACCGTTTTTCGATAAAATTCTTTTACACTCTGCTTTAAATGCAACAACATTAAACCAGTGATATGCCTGTGCTACAGTGATATATTCTACTGAACTTTCGGGCAATCCGGTGTTTTCGGCTGTTCCGTTTATCGATATAAACTTCTCATAGCCGGATAGCTTTTCCTCCGCAATGTTACGCATGTCGGTGTTCGGCTCGACCGCATAAACCTTGTTGCCTATTTCAAGTAGTTGTTCTGTGAGCTTTCCTGTTCCCGATCCGATGTCGGCAATATTGTCACATGTATCTACTCCAACCTCGTTGTAGAGATACTCTATAAAGCCGTTGGGATAACTCGGCCTAAAGTTTGAATATATCTCCCCCATTCCATCGAACTTTTTTTCATTCATAATATTAACCACCATGTGTCATGGCAAGAATATCCTTTGCATTTCCCGCCAGTAAAAGCTGTTCGTTTTCAATAAATATATGCTTTGCATCAAGTATTGGGGTGAAATTACTGTTTTTTTCGACACCGTATTTATAGGCGACAACATTGATGTTGTAACGGTTACGTATATTAAGCTCTGATATCGACCGGTTGATCCACTGCTCCGGTGTAAGAATTTCTATTATTGCGTAATCATCCGACAGTTCGATATATTCAAGTGCATTCTTTGCGCTGTATCTAACCGCAACGCGTTCCGCCATGTCCATGTCGGGATGTATAACTATATCGGCACCGATTTTCGATAGTATTTTTGCCTGACGTTCTCTTTCTGCCTTTGATATTATACAGTTAGCATTAAACTCCTTTAATGCCGAGGTGATCTCAAGCGACGCCTGAAAATCACCTGCAACACATACAAAACATATGTCAAAATTATTTATCCCAAGGCTTGCCAAGACAGCTTCCTCCTGACAATCACCAATCTGCGCACCGGTAACAAAGGGTGCAAGCTCCTCTACCCTATCCTCGTTGGTGTCTACAACAAGCACCTCATTTCCGAGAGCGGCAAGTTCCTTTGCAAGGTTGCGACCAAACTGACCGAGACCTATTACAAGCATTGACTTCATATATTAGCTCCTTTTAACTTGTTATTATTCTTTCCTCGACATTTTTAATGTTCACACGCTTTGGACGGTCGGTGACCGCTATTGCAACCGAAACACTTCCAACCCTTCCGGCAAACATTAAAAGCATGGTTATAACCTTGCTAAGCTCGTTATACTCGGCGGTTGCACCTCTCGATAATCCTACAGTTCCGATTGCCGAAACCACCTCATAAAACACAAGCTCAAAGGAGATATCCTGTCTTGCAATTATTATGGTGGACATAAGGATAACTATTGCATAAATTGTTGCGGCATTAAATGAACGCTCAACCGTACCGGCAGGTACCCTTCGGTTAAAAAGGTTAACATGTTGGTTGTTTTTCATAAATGCAATCAGTGCAAAAAATATTACGACAACGGTTGTTATCTTTATTCCGCCACCGGTGGAACCGGGTGCCGCGCCGATAAACATGAAGAGTATGGAAAGTATGGAGCCGGAGGAGCTTAATGAGTTTAAATCTACCGTATTAAATCCGGCAGTTCTGGTAGTAACCGATTGAAATAAGGCGGCAAGCACTGCCTGTGGTGTTGTCATGTCGGCAAATGCATAGTCACGCTCAAGTATGTAAAACAAGGCGGCACCGCCGAAAATAAGAACCACCGAAGCGGTTAGCACTATTTTACTTTGCAGACATAGTTTTTTAAATCGAAACTTTTTGTCTATCACATCCTCCCAGACGATAAAGCCAAGCCCTCCGAGGATTATCAAAAGCATAATAACAACATTAACAATTGGGTCGTGTACATACCCTGTAAGACTACCGCCGCCCATCAGGTCAAATCCTGCGTTGCAGAAGGCAGAAACACTGTGAAAAATAGAAAACCACAGTCCTTGAGCAAACCCAAACTTCGGCACGAAAACAATTGAAAGCAACAACGCCCCGAAAAGCTCAATTATCAGCGTATATCGTAAAACACGCCGCATAAGCTGAACTACACCTCCGACCTTCAGGGTGCTGAAGGATTCCATGATTAACAGCCTACTTTGAAGTCCTATTCTACTGCCAAGCACAAGCATCAACAGTGTTGTAACGGCTATAAACCCGAGCCCTCCTACCTGGATTAATAGCATAATCACAAGCTGACCGAAGAAGGTGAACTGTGTAAATGTGTCCACAACCGCAAGGCCGGTGACGCAACCTGCGGAGGTTGCGGTAAACAGTGCATCAAGAGGGGTAAGAGGCTCACCTGAACGGTTAGAAAACGGTAACATTAATAAAAGTGTGCCTACCGAAATGTTAAGCACAAAACTCATAACCAATATTCGCAATGCGGTAAGCCGTTTTAACGGATACCTAATTCTTTTACCAATCATATTTTAATTCTACACCATCATAAGCAAAAAATCAAGATGTGAAAAGGACGAAAGGCCCTATCACATCCTGAATTTATGTGTGCAATTGAAACTATTTTACAAAGTTTGCAACCTTTTCGATTATACTATCGGTATCAAGGCCGTATTCCTCTAAAAGCTCGTTAGGGCTTCCGGATTGTCCGAAAAGATCGTTAACGCCTATTTTTAACATGGTAACATCCGGAAGGGATATAACCACATCAGCAACGGCATCGCCAAGACCGCCAATAACACTGTGCTCTTCAACGGTAACAATCTTTTTGCAGCTCTTAGCGTACTTTTCAACACACTCTCTGTCAAGTGGTTTGATGGTGTGCATGTTAATTACTGCGGCAGAAATACCCTTTTCCGCAAGAGCCTTTGCGGCATCTACGGCGGACTTTACCATTAATCCATATGCAAAGATGGCTACATCGCTACCCTCTGCCATCACATTTGCCTTACCTATTACAAACGGCATATCTTCCTCAAAGATGTGACTAGCAGGGCGAGAAAGCCTCAGATATGCCGGACCGTTCTGCTCTGCAAGTGCAAATACAGCCTTTCTTGCCTCGTTTGCATCACAGGGGCTAATAACCGTCATTCCCGGTATGACCCTCATCAGAGCAACATCTTCTATGGACTGATGGCTTCCACCGTCCTCACCTACCGTAATACCGGAGTGTGTCATACAGAGCTTAACGTTAAAACCGGGATATGCAACACTGTTGCGAACCATCTCATATGCACGTCCTGTTCCGAAGATTGCAAAGGTGCTGCAGAAAGGAATTAAACCCATAGTGGATAGCCCTGCTGCCATGTCTACCATGTTTGCTTCGGCAATTCCGGCATTGATAAATCTCTCGGGGTATTTTTTTGAAAATCCCATTGTCATGGTTGCATGTGCAAGGTCGGCATCCAGCACGACCACCTTATCATTTACCTCGCCAAGCTCGCAAAGAGCGTCGCCATATGCATTCCTTGTTGCTTTTGTGTTACTCATTTTGCACCTCCTAACTCTGCGAGAGCCTTATCTCTCTCCTCTGCACTCGGGGCCTTTCCATGCCAACCGACCTGATTTTCCATAAAGGATACACCTTTACCCTTGACGGTATGTGACACGATACACTTTGGCTTACCGGTAACCTCTTTATCAAGTGCGGCAATAACCTGTTCGATGTCGTTTCCATCCTTCACCGATATTACCTCAAAGCCAAATGCCGAAAATTTATCCTCGATGCTACGTAGCGACATGACCTCGTCGTTAGATCCGTCAATCTGCAAACCGTTGTTGTCTACAACAACTGTGAGGTTATCCAGTTTATAATGGGCCGCAGCCGTTGCCGCCTCCCAGCAAAGCCCTTCCTGCAGCTCTCCGTCTCCAAGCAAGGTGTATACCTTTACATCACTTTTGTTAATCCTTGCACCTATTGCCATTCCGACTGCAATGGAAACGCCCTGACCGAGTGAACCGGTAGAAGCATCTACACCTGGCAATTTTTTTGCATCTGGATGTCCCTGTAAGGGGCTATGAAGCTTACGTAGGGTAGGAAACAAATCCTTGTCGAAAAAGCCTTTTTCTCCCAATACTGCATAAAGTAGCGGTGCAGCATGGCCTTTACTTAATACAAATCTATCACGTTTCTCATCCTTCGGGTTTTGGGGGTCGACATTCATCTTATGAAAATAAATTGCGACGAGTGCCTCAACGCCTGAAAGAGAACCGCCCGGGTGTCCGCTTTTTGCATCGGCGGTCATGCATACAATATCCTTTCTGACCTCGGTACAAATTTCCTTTAGCTTACTTAGTTCCATTTATAACCTCCATTTTAATTTTTTATTTTCTCACTGCTGATGTTCCGTGTTCAAGCAGATATGTCGCCTTTAGGTCGGCAATATGCAGTTTTACTGCAAGTTGGTATTGGTCGTATGCCTGGCTGACCGAAAAACTACCGCCCTTAGCCGCATCATCATATCCACCCATATGCCATCTTATTGATATTGCCTCGGCAGGGCTTAGCTTCATAAAACGTTCTATGAGATAGACACTTTTTTCGCCGTGACCGTAGGGAAATTCGTCCTCGATAAAAAAGTATGGAACCTTTTCCCATGCACCTGTCTGCTCATTTTTAACATTTCGTGTGCTGACCTTGTAAAAGTTTGCCTTGCAAAGGTCATGAAGCAGTCCGCAAACGGCAATGCTCTCGTCCGACTCCTTGTCCTGTAACTCAGCAAGGCAGTTGTAGACATTAATGCTGTGCATAACCAGTCCGGATTCACATGCACCGTGATAACGGGTAGATGCAGGTGCAGTAAAGAAATCGGTTTTTTCTAACCACTCCAAAAATTCGCTCGAACCTTTTCGCTTAACATTGTTTGAAAACAGTCGGATAAATTCTGCCTTGTAATCCTGAGGCTGCTCCATAAACTATACCTCAAGCTCGGAAAGAATATCCTTGAGTATTGCAAGCTCATCAGGGGTTAGTGATATTCCTTTTCCCATCTTTGCATGATCGGGAGACCAGTCTCTTATATCAAACTTTGGCTCTCTTTCGTTCCAGCTTACCATGTTGACCTCACGTTGCCAACCGTTGTTACCCTCCGACAACACTCCAATTGTTTCTTTAACCTCATACTTAAACTCTGCCATTTTAACTCTCCTTTTATAATATTTTTATACACATTTATAATGATTTTAACCTTTCGGTTAAAAGTTCGGTGAAAATCTTCGGGTTTCCTTTGCCCTTACTTTTTTTCATGCACTGTCCCACAAAAAATCCGAGTGCATTTGTCTTGCCATTCTTATAATCCTCTACAACCTTCTGATTTTCTTCGACTACGGCAAAAACAATATCTTTTAAAGCATCACTGTCGTTAATCTGGATAAGGTTTTTATCCTTGGCAACCTCTACCGGGTCAACATCACTTATAAGAAGCTCCTCAAGCACCGCTTTGCCTGCTGTATTGCTAATAGTTCCGTTATCAATAAGCTCCACAAGACTTCTCAGCCGTTTAGGCTTTAGTGAAGTTTCGTCAATAGACACCCTGTTCTTTGCCAAATATGCGGCAATATCGCCGATAATCCAGTTGCATATACCTTTAGCAAGGTTATTACTACCATCGACCGCTTTCTCAAAAAATTCAGCACGTCCGCGGTTTTCTGCAAGAAGCATGGCATCGGCAACCGGCAGTGAATAGTTCTCCATATACCTTTTTGCCTTAGCAACGGGTAGCTCCGGAATTTCGGACGATATTTTATTAATCAGCTCGGTAGGAACTGTAAACCCGAGTAGATCCGGCTCCGGAAAATATCTGTAATCGTGTGCATTTTCCTTACTTCTAAGCAGAACGCTTTCGCCTTTTTGATCGTCCCAACGTCTCGTCTGCTGTTCGATAACCTCACCGGCATCAAGCATTTTCGTCTGACGCTCCACCTCATATAGTATACCGCGGTATACAGCACCAAAGCTGTTGACATTCTTCATCTCGCAACGTGTGCCAAACTCGGTGGCACCTATGGGATTGAGCGACACGTTAACATCACAGCGAACATTTCCCTCCTGCATCTTTGCATCGCTTATGCCGAGATAGAGCAATATCGCGTGAATTGTTTCGAGATATGCCTTTGCCTCGTCTGCACTTCGCATGTCCGGTTCAGAAACAATCTCGATAAGCGGAACACCACAGCGGTTAAAATCGGCAAGGGTACCGTCTATTCCATCAACCCTTACAATCTTACCTGCGTCCTCCTCGATATGTATACGTGTTATTCCGATAGTCTTTGTCTCGTTGCCGACCAAAATATCGAGGCTACCGTTTTCGCAAAGAGGTACATCAAACTGTGAAATTTGATAACCTTTTGGAAGATCGGGGTAAAAATAATTCTTCCTGTCCTGTTTAGACACATTGTTGATACTACACCCGAGGGCGAGACCCATCTTAACACAGTATTCCACCACCGAACGATTAAGTGTAGGCAGTGTGCCCGGCATACCGGAGCAGATGGGGCAGACAAGGGTGTTCACCTCTCGCCCAAACTCATTTTTACATCCGCAATATATCTTGGTGTCGGTGTTAAGCTCGGCATGAACCTCTAATCCGATTACTGTTTCATATCTTGACATTACATTCCCTCCGGAAATTTAAATCCACCAATTAGCTTTTCATACTCACTGCCAAGTGACAATAATGAAAAATCACTGCCATGGCGTCCTATAAGCTGCATACCTATTGGCAATCCATCACCCGACATTCCGGCAGGAAGAGCGAGTGCCGGCAGACCTGCAAGGTTGACGGTAACTGTACAGCTATCACCGGCATACATCTTTAGCGGATCGGAAGTTCTGTCCCCTACTTTAAAGGCAGGAGACGGTGCAATTGGGGTAAGTAGTGCATCACATCCGGACAAAACCTCATCAAACTCTGCGGCAAAACGTCTTTGAAGCAGTTTTGCTCGCTTATAATATGCATCATAATACCCACTGGAAAGCACAAAAGTTCCGAGTAAAATGCGCCGTTTAACCTCATCGCCAAATCCGTTACTACGTGTTAGCCTGTACATCTCGTCAAGATTATCTGTCTCGGCTCGATATCCATATTTAACTCCATCATACCGTGCAAGGTTAGAGGAGGCCTCGGCAGAGGAAATTATGTAGTAGGCAGAAAGTGAATAACCGGTACTTGGGATAGATACCTCTTTAAGCGTCGCTCCGGCTTTTTCTAGCTCCCTTGCGGCCCTCATAACCGTATCCTTTGTCTCCTGTTCAATCCCTTCGCCAAAGTATTCCTTCGGAAGTCCGATAACAGAACCTTTAATATTGGTTTTGTCTCGCTTTAGTTCGGAGGTTATTGAGGTTGCATCCATTCTATCATGTCCTGCAATTATGTTAAACATCTCGGTTACATCATCGACCGAACGCCCTAACGGACCAATCTGGTCGAGGGAGGATGCAAATGCAACAAGCCCGTATCGAGAAACCGCACCATATGAAGGCTTTAGACCTACAACACCGCAAAATCCGGCAGGTTGACGAATAGATCCGCCTGTATCACTGCCAAGCGTTAAAAACGCCTCACCTGCGGCTACTGCGGCGGCACTTCCACCGGAGGAACCACCCGGAACACATTCGGTGTTAAAGGGGTTGCGTGTAGCCTTAAAGTAGGAATTTTCACAGGAGGAACCCATTGCAAATTCGTCCATGTTTAGCTTACCGAGTAGGACGGTACCTGCATCCTCCAACCTTTGATATGCGGTTGCATTGTACGGAGGAGTGAAGTTTTTCAACATTTTAGAGGCACAGCTGGTTACAATGCCATCCGTGCAAATATTATCCTTTAGTGCATATGGAATTCCATCCAGAACAGACAATTTTTCACCTTTTAAACGACGTGCGTCCGACGCCTTAGCATCTGACATTGCCTTGTCAGCGGTTACGGTCAGATAGGCGGATATTGTACCGTCTACCTTTTCAATCCGCTCAAGGCAGGAGGTTGTCAGCTCCTGTGAGGACACCTCGCCTTTTTCGAGCAATTCCTTTGCCTTCATTGCGCTCAGGCTATACATTTTTTCATTCATATTATATGCCCTCCTTCTAATTTTTAAGCGAGGGAAGCAGTATGCATCCGGCCTGTGTTTTAGGAACCACATTAAGAAGTTCATCACGTGTCAACGAAGGCGCCACGACATCTTCACGTAGCGCCATCTCCTTAATCCCATCAAGTGGGTTGGAGACATCGCTGATATCCGGTAGCTGTTCTACCATGGTAAGTATTCCGGACATCTGTTCCAAAAGCTTTTCCTCCTGCTTCTCGGAAAGCTCAAGCTGTGAAAGTTCACATAATCTTTTAAAATCCTTTTTTTCCATCAATCTCCCTCAATCATTTGTTTTAAAATATCCATGCTTATAACCTGTATCCCGAGTTCATTAGCTTTTTTAAGCTTGCTTCCGGCATCCTCGCCACACAGTAGGTAGCTTGTTTTTTTTGATATACTCCCAACAACCTTTCCACCGTGTTGTAAAATTAAAGCCTTTGCATCGTCCCTGCTGTACCCGGGGAGTGTGCCTGTTATTACGAAGCTACTGCCCGAAAGTCCTCCCGAAACAATACTGCTTTTATACTCGGTATTAACGCCTTGTTCCTTTAAACGTTCCACGGTTTTTCTTGTAGATTCATATGAAAAATGTCCAACAACACTCTCGGCGATTATTGGTCCTATTCCATCAATCAAAGATATTGATGCGGAATCGGCACTCATAATATTGTCTATATTTGAAAAGTGCTCACAGATTAAGGTTGCCGCCCGTGCACCTACATTTTTTATACCGAGCGCAAACAATAATCTGTCAAGATTTTGCCTTTTTGAGTTTTCTATTGCCGATATAAGGTTGTCCGCCGAACGCTCTGCAAATCCCTCAAGCTCTGAAAGCTGTTCCTTTTTTAGGTAGAAAATATCAGAAATATCCTCCACCAATCCACGGCTTACAAGCTGTTCAACAATAGCCTCACCAAGTCCGTCTATATCCATTGCAACCCTTGATGCAAAATGAATTATGCTTCGTAAACGTTGCTCCGGACAGCTTCTGTTTGCACAGCGTAGTGCAACCTCCTCCTCACTGTCGATAAGCTCTGCACCGCATGAGGGACATAGATTCGGAAAAGTGAAGGGCTCTGAATTGTCCTCATGGCTCACAACCCTGACTATTTCCGGAATGATGTCACCAGCCTTGCGAACAACTACAGTATCACCTATTCGTATATCCTTTTCCGAGATGAAGTCACGGTTATGGAGTGCCGCCCTTGCAACTGTGGTACCGGCAAGTGTGACCGGCTGTAGGTCTGCGGTCGGTACTATGGCACCGGTTCTGCCGACCGAAATAGAAATCCCCAACAGCAAAGTCTCCTTTTCCTCGGGCGGATATTTATATGCAGCTGCCCATCTTGGAAATTTTGAGGTACTACCCAGTAGAGGTCGGTCAGATAGCCGCTCAAGCTTTACCACTGCACCGTCAAGATCAAAGTCAAACCCCTTGCGTTTTTCACCGATAGTTTTTATTGCCTCAATCGCCTGATTAATATCAGCAGCTACAAACGAACATGGAGGAACCGGAAATCCCAAACCTTTAAGCATATTTATGCTCTCACTATGGGTAGTAGCTTCAATGTCACCCAGTTGTAGGTTAAAAATAAATATAGACAAGGCTCTCTTGGCTGTCACCCTACTGTCCTTCTGTCTTAATGAGCCTGAGGCAGCATTTCTCGGGTTTTTAAAAGGTGTTTCACCCTCATCCTCCTGCTCCTTAACAATTCGCTCAAAGGTAGGGCGAGACATGTACACCTCACCTCTCACCGTTATGTTTACAGGCTTTGATAATGTTTTTGGGACAGAGTCGATCGTCAATAAATTGGCGGTTACATTCTCCCCTATCTCACCGTTTCCTCGGGTGATTCCTTTAACAAATATTCCATTTTCATATATTAGTGATACCGAAAGACCGTCAATCTTCGGTTCAACAACATAGCTTCTATCCTCGACCTTTTGGGCTACTCTCCGATCAAAATCAATGAGTTCATCAAAGGAGAATGTGTCCTGAAGACTTTCCATCCTTACCGAGTGAGAAACCTTTTCAAAAAGTTCGTCGGCAACACCGCCTATAGTAAGTGTCGGAGAGGTTGCGTCATAATACTCGGGGTTTTCAGATTCTAAACAGCGAAGCTCCGACATAAGGCGATCATACTCAAAATCGTCTATGCCGGGGTTATTAAGCTGATAATATTCATGATTATGAATTCTTAACCGCCCTCGCAGTACATCAATCCTCTTTTTAACGTCCAAAAAAACCTCAAACAAACACTTTTAGATAGTATAACACAATATCACATCAAAAATCAATATTAAAAAATAGTATAATGTTTTTTATAATACATCATGAGGCTCTACAAAGTTATCAACCCCTGAGCCACCGTAGTATATAGGTGTTTCACCAACAACCAAAAAATCTGCTATAAGCACATCATTTTGAACGTCGACGCTGGTGGTATAACCCGGAATGATTGCAGTAACCGTAACATTAAACCTCATGTATATACTGTTTTTTGTCTGGTTAATTCCCGCGGTCTCTACATGAGTGATTATATTGCTCTCTACATATGATGCAGGAATTATGGCAAAATCAAGCCTTGGCCCTTTACCGGCAAGTAACTGCCAGCCAAAAATCGTACCGAGCGGAATTGATACAAATCGTTCCTCCATAAGCTCTAAGCTTTGTGCAACCACCTCGGTCAGGTTTGCCTTCGCCTCATTAATTAGCATGGTATTGGCATTTAATGCAACCAGTTCCCCTGCATCGTCATATTGAGGTATAAGCAGGTTATTGTAAAGCTGTGGGTTCTGCTGTATTTCCTCATTCACCGACTCGTTGATGGCAAGCACTGCTGTAGTTCGAGATTGTGAGTCTGCAATTGTCACGATGATTGGTCTTATCTGCCTATCGAAAAGGATAAAAAACAATAGTCCCAACGTCAAAACGCCAATCCAAACAACCGAAGATTTAAATCTTATGTTCCTCTTTTTATTTTTAAGCATAAAACACCCTTTTGATTATAGTTAATTTTATGCAAAAAGAGCCGAAAATGTGCTAAAATGATTTTGTTTTATTGATATGTTAAAGTTTAACCCAGAAATGGTCTTGCCACACGTCTAATAAAATGGTCTATTAACGGTCCCATAAAAAAAGCGGTTATTATAGTTCCTATGCCGATTAAAGCTGTTATTTCGGCAAAATTAGCATCTGCTAAAAACAAAAGTGAAGCTCCTAAAGTAACGCTGATTAGATCGCTGATAATTCTGCAGTACTTAAACTCGATTAACTTCCACTCATTTGCAATAATAAGCGATATTGCATCATACACAGAAACTCCGAGATCAGCAACTATATAAAATGAAGAAGCAAAGCATAGTATTACAACAGCAATAATAAGAAGAATAACCCTCAATGCTACACCGGGTTCGCCTATAATATTGTGTAGAATGGTGTATGCAAAATCCACCACATAACCAAAGAAAAGCAGACTAATAATGGTGGCTGTTCCTATATAATGCTTATCTGCGAAGAATGCAAAAAGAAGTAAAATAGCGCTTACAATTATATGTAGAGTACCAAATTTTATCGGAATAACATAGTTCAATCCATTCATGAAGGTTTGAAAGGGGTCCAGACCGAAAGCCGCCATCTTAAAAATACCGACCGAGACAGCACAGGTAATAACTCCAAATACCGACATTGCAAGTCTCTTAGGGAAATTATTCATAAAAAATCACCTTTAAAATATCTGCCTCTATCTGCTAACCACGACATAAACCATGTACCCGACATAAATTAATATAGAAATTATACCCTCCCTCTTTCCGATAGATTTGAAAACAAGCACGAAGAAAAACATCAAAACCGTGGTAAACAACATAAATCCGGAATGGATAAGTGCATCCGGTAAAACCGAAACCGGTGAGAGTATTGACGAAAGTCCGAGGATAAACAGTATGTTTAGTATGCAGGAACCTACTGCATTTCCCATAGCGAGTCCGGCTTCATCCTTTTTAGCGGCAACAACACTTGTGGCAAGCTCGGGAAGAGAGGTGCCAATCGCAACTATGGTAAGCCCTATTAGGGTTTCACTAAGTCCGAATATCCTTGCAATTTCAACTGCACTGTCGACAACCATATCACCACCTATAGCAATAGCCGCAATGCCTACAATGATATAAATTACACATAACCAAATCGGAATTGAGTCTTTAGTTTCATCTTCGCTTATACCTCTATCCTTTTTAGCATCCTTAATCAGCACTAGAATATATATTATACATCCCAGTAAAAATATTATTGCATCTATTCTTCCCAATGTTCCATCTAGCATGAACAGTATTAGTGCGACGGTTGAGACAACAGCGACCGGAAAATCTCTTTTAATGAGTGAGCTTTCCGGTGTCATAGGTTTGAGAATAATACATAGGGCGGCAACTATCATCAGATTAAATATGTTAGAGCCGGTAACATTACTTATGGCGAGCTCGTTGCTTCCGACAAAAGAAGCTGTAATGCTTACAGCGGCCTCGGGCAGACTTGTGCCAAGTGAAACTATGGTGAGTCCTATTATTACCGAAGGTATTCCGAATTTTTTAGCAATTCCACTACTTCCGTTTACAAATACATCCGCGCCTTTAATAAGTGCCACAAGTCCGACAATTAACATAATATAGATCATAATAACCTCAAAAAAAATAAAACCTCTACCGTGAAACACGATAAAAGTCTTGTTACTGACAATGCAACCGGTTTTTCAACGTATTGACGACTGCATTACACCCTGTATACAGAATGTGAACTACTCCCTTTTATTTGAATTTAATTATATCACTATCCTTGAAATAAGTCAATAGCCTTGACAAGGAATATGCAATAATATATGTACAAATGTCAATGATGGGTGACACTTTACTCCAAAAAAATATAAAGTTAAG
>CAYJKY010000004.1:54147-110503 GCA_964370825.1 uncultured Oscillospiraceae bacterium | reverse complement strand
TACTCCATCAACGGTTACACCGTTTCTTCTCTGTGTAATAGAATACCACGTGTCAGCCGTAATAAGCGGCACAATTACATCGTTTAGCTGGCTACTTGTCAGTCGATTGGTAATGTCAAAATTGTTATATCTACGAATTATTCCAAAAAGGTTGTTTGCATATGTACCATTATCAGCGCCATACACATATTTTGCGTCTGACATTTGAGTAGCTTGATATTCAACCTCAATCTGAAAATCATCCGTCTCGGGCAAAACAACCCCGGTGTCTATCCACTGTGTTCCGCTCGCCTCTAAATAGCCAAGATATTTTCCGAGGTCTTTACTACCGTAAATCAGCTCATTATATACGGATTTATAAAGTGGTATACCTTCTTTTAAATGCCGTATAACAGCATTTTTTATCATGGTTGCACCACCCATTCCTTTTGGTTATTAAGCATGTATACCGCACCGGCATCGGCACTATCTGCCGTTGTGCCGGTGATATATATTATCGACCCCGCCGGATATGCCGTTCCGATATTTGCTATATCTGCCGTCGTATCTGCCACAAGCGATATCACATCGTTATCTTTACTTATTCCTGACGCTATTCTGTGTCCCATATTATTCCCCTTTTCTCTTTTATATTTTTGTGTATTCAACTATAAATGTTGGTGTGTAACCCGAGAGTGGCGTGGCCAAGGCGTTTAGCTCAATCTCTTTGTCAGCGTTTACGTAAAAAAATGTAATAAGCCCTGACAGGTGTGCCGTCCTTTGGAGCTGTGTGTTATTTAACATCAAATCTAAAGATACTACGGTATCAATGTTACTGTCGCTTGCATCATACTTTGTTACTGCTGCTTCTGCTAACGTAGCCCCAATTATAACCTTTCTGTAAATCGGTTTACCGTCAATCCACACCTTATCGGTAAGAGTTTCTTCGGTGCTGTAAACATCTTTTGGTATATCCACCTTTTCAGTTACATTAAAGTTGATAGTACTGTTTTCGTCATCTATAATAAAGCTGTACCATCTGCCTGCCACCAACTCTATTTCGTTATCACTGCCGTTAACCACCTCAAAGGTTTTATAAGTGATAAAAAAGTCTTTTACCACCCCTGAAGTTACCGCTCTAAATTGACCGTTACCTAAAGAATTACTAACTGCAGAAAGCTTATTTTGAGCGTCAATAAATTCATGTATGTATGTGTATAAACCGTTTCCCGCAACTCCTGCTTCGGTTGCAAAGTTAGCAAGTTGCGTACTAAAAGCAGTCCCTGCATTGTTAGCATATGATGCCTCTTGCGCAAAATCCGCCCTATCTACGCTTCCATCTGCATTTGTGTCGTATACACTGCGGTACATGTCGCCTCCGCCACTGCTTCCGCCACTCGCCGTTATGGTTACCGATCCATCATCGTTTTTAACAACAACAACGTTCTCACCAGGCCTTATTCCGTCCTGTGTAAGTGCGCCTATTAAATCTGCCGTAACCGAATGTGGATTGTCCACCCTCTCCTCATGGGTGATAAATCCCTCGGCTAAGATGTTGTGCCGCTCGGCAATAAGCTCCGGCAACTTGTCAAAAACATTTTTGTTGTCCTGTGTGTTGCCCTCTAAGATGTCCGGCGCATTTTTAACGCTATTCGCAACAATCTCGCCGGATGTAACTGTGTATTTACTCATACTGTTTTCCCCGTAATGTAAAAACTTTTTTCAATCTGTATTAAAGCAAAACTGTTTCGTGGGGTCTCACTCTCCAGCTCAAATTGAAGTGTACGATATTTTTTCGCCCTTAATTTTAGCGTCTGCGGTCTTGTCGACGAGCTTGAGTTGAAGTCGACCCTTGCAAATATTAGCTGTGCAAAGCTAAATCTTGAAGCGGATATGGTAATATCTTCCACCGAACTGAGTCTACCCTCGTCGGTGTTAATTCTAACCTTTACCGAGCTAACCGAAAACGGTCTAAGGGATATCGACTGCCCCTTTTTATTCAGGCTTTTTCTATATGCTCCACTGCCGTCATCGTCCTGCTTTGTCTTAACAAGATACCTTATGGCTTTATCCGCATCGAGGTAATCCTCCATATTTCCGGCATCTCTAAAACGGCAAATTTTTCCGTCGGCAGTTCCGAAATAAAGCTCTTTTCCTACCGCTAAATAACAGCTCGGATCAAACCCCTGCCAAAAATATCCATCATACACCCCCTGCTTTTGAAGATCCACAACCTCACCACGTCTCATGTCTAAAACATAGGTGTTTCCATTTACCGAAACAAGGTAAAATCCCTCCCACGATGTCGCTATTGCATTGTTTAGGTTCGGCTCGGCAATAAGTCTTGGGTCCACCCAGTAGGAACGGTTTTGCAGCGTGGCGTGTTGGGTAATTGCATCGGACACTATGGCATAAACTCCGGTGTCGGATAAAAATACAGGTTCATCCAAAACATTTGCAAAGGCGTTTGGAGAAACCGCTCCAACACCTACCATGCCTATGTGGGTTGTGAAAATTGTGCCCTCCTCGGTTGCCGTTCCGCTTCGAATATAGATGGTGACATCCTGATGGTTTTGCTCCTTAATAATAACAAGGTAGTTAAAAAACTTTAGGTAGCCGACTATGGCGGTGTTATCGTTTCCGGATATTCCGTAGTTTAAATCCGGAAAATAGTTCGGCTGATGTGGCTCGCTCCACCAATCGTAGGATTTATAGCTCGGGTTTCGTGTCACAAAACATCTCAACGCACCTCCGACCCCGTATTCGGTGGCTGTATTACAGTCGATTATCTTATTAATGTTGCCATCAACCGTTTTGTAATAGGTTATGAAAAGGTTGTCGGTGCCGTCGATAGGGGCTTTGGGCGGTGCATTGTTAAATGTGAGTCTGCCGGTTGCTCGCTCCACCGTAAACCCAGCATCACCGGCTATCCCCTCGGTGTAGTATTTCTCACCCTCGGGGAGAATTTCGATAACCTCAACCACCGTCTCGTCAAGATTTTTAGAGGGCAGCTGAAAGGTTGTGCTTGTGCCGTCGCCGTATGCCTTGTGAACCCTTCCCGGTTGCAGCAGATTTACCGACTCTAGCACCGTTCCCCCACCCTCGTGTGATGCCGCTATGGTAACCACCGGCTTGTAGGCGATTTCGGTAACGTTTTTTACCGAGACAACACCGCCCTCGCTGTCGATACAAAGGTATACTCCTGCTCCAAGCACAAGCCCTATCGTCCTAAGCCCTATAAGATTTTCGGTCGCAATCAACGGCTTTTCCTGATATTGTGAAAAAAAGATAACCGTCTTTGCGTCCGGCATTTCAGAACATATATTTTCATACCCTCCATCATCGGACGACATGTAAAGATTTGTGCCGGAATGAACAAATGTTCTGTATGCATCTCCCACAAATCCGCGGGCAATGGAATATATTTCCATTCCAAAATTATGCAAAACCTCAAAACCTTTTCTGCCTTCAAGGGTTCCTCTTGTATATGAAATCATGTTAATAAGCTCGGGGCACCTACTTTCGCTACAGCTGTACTCATCGTGCACATAGTCGACTCCGCGCCAGTCATTGTACCGTGTAACCGATACCTTGGGTGGTTTTGACTCCGGCGGATTTTCTTTGGGAAATATTGGCATTTTTACCATTCCTTTCCATTTATTACTGTTGTGCTAAAAACTAAAACCTTTCGTTGATAAAAAGTTGTATCGGATTTTCCGCACTTTTGCCTACCTGCTTTAGCGCAACCTTGGTGCGATAGTTAAATCCGGCTCTATCCACAGATACCTCGTTTTCATCAATCAGATATTCGGCATAAAACTGCTCTAAAAAGGCATAGTAAAGATCCGGTGCAATATCAATTTCATTCGAGGTATCGCTAACCTCGGCAAAGTGCCGTTTATAGTAGATGATTTTTTGCGTGTCGGTACTCCTAAGCCTTAATATATGCCCCTGTTTATTCGGAACAATTTCATAGTCGGTAAGCGTTTGCCACTCTCCGTCGTTGCCGTACTCCTCAAACTTCGCCTCCATAAATGAGCAGAACGGGAAGTTCTCAACGCCGTCCTCGTCGGTAGTTTTGGTAAGCTCCTTAAAATCATACTCAATTGATGCCGAGTATTCCGGTATATCGCAGAGTCGGTCGGATAACAGCTCACTGTACATCGCCATTCCCCGAACATAAAAGCGATAATCGCCAAAAAATTCGATACGACTTTGTCCCTGCAAAAAGCCCCTGTATGCTGTAAATTCACCGCAGTCAAACTCAACCGTCTGCTCACCATCTGCCGTTATCACCTTAAAGCTCCCCACTCCGGAAACCTCAAAAAAATAGGACTTTGCATCACCGCTAAAGGAGGTAGGTCTGCCGGCAACAACCAAAACCTCACCGCTTGCTCCGGAGAGTATGTTTTCCAGCTGAACGCCCTCTATAACATACTTTGCGGTGTATCTCTCCGGAAAATTAGAGTGGATATAATCGAGCGCCTTGTTTGCAGAGGTGTAAAAATATTCTCTTTTTTCGTTATCCTCCTCCGCATCCACATAGGAAAAGAGATCCTTTTTAAGTTTATCTAATGTAATCATACCTATGACCACTCCTTTTGTTATTTTAGTCAGAGGTTTTAAGCAGGGGAGGCTGTAAAGTCCACCTATTCACACCCCTGCCAAAGCCTCCTGTTATTTAAACGGCTTTACCGCTTAAAGCTCGGTTCCTCCGGTACTTCCACCTATTGCAAAAGCCCTAAAGTTATGGAACATCGCAGAAAATCTGCTTCTGCCTGCAATGTCGAGGTTATGTGTGTGCGGAATTACCGAGGTCGAGGTCTCAAGGGTAATTCTATCACCCCAGATTGCACCGCCCGCCATCTCGTTAAAGTCGAGGTCGGCAAGGATAAATTCCGTGTCGGAAAGATGTCCGTTCAACAGTGGGCTACAGAGCACACGCCATACCCCGAACAGGTAGTTAAACCCGTTGTTTGGGCTGTCCGGTGATTTGTCCGCACCGATAACCTTAAACACATCCTTTTTAAGCGTCGAAACGTTCGGAATGATAATGGTGTTTGGTGATACACCGGAGATGTCCCCCTTATCGTCGACAAAATTTTCCATCTTGGTGGTTATCTCGCTTAAAACATCCTCAGAAAAAGTGTTGGCAAACTTGTTACTCTGCAACTTTTTGCTGTCGAGCTTGGAGGGATGGGCGGTGGAAAACAGCGAAACACCGTCTGCCGACTTTGCATTGATTGTGATGTTTGTTCCGGCGGCATTTGGTATTGTAAGTGTTCCGGTTTTGCCGGCGCCAAGCATTGCGGCACGGAATTTTTCACGGCTACGATAGTAGGAGCGTGCATACATTCTCGCCTTTTTCTTTATCTGGGAGGTGATGTTGTCCTCCATCATGGTTTTTGTTATCTCCACCGAATTTGTCCACTCGATAAATTCGATAAAGCTGGAAAATCCTTCCTGTATATCACCCTTGGCGTAGTCTGTGCCCTCGGTTGTGGGCTTAAAATCACCAACTCCTATCTCATCGGTATACTTCATGCCGAAACCATCTGCATTCTCTACCGAGAACACCGGCTCGAGCACCGAGAACTTTCCGAAAAAATCTGCCTCTGCATCATTTATAATTTTGTAAACCGGGTATAACGACTTACCCATAAAGGTGTCCATCAAACCCGAACTGCTTTGTATAAGTGCCATATTTTACCATCCTTTCCTATGTGTTATTATTTTTCATTAACGCCGGAGCGTTTAACGCCGGAGCGGCTTCTTAAATCCTTACCCTTTTGAACCTCGGGTTTAGACTGACTTTTTTGTGGAAAAGGTGCCTTTACATCCTTTGCACCACCGGTGTTCACCTTGCCTACATAATCCTTCATTATAAAATCCTCCGTTTGTTATCTGTGTGCAACCTGTTTACGATAGTCGGACAACGCCTCGGAATGCGGGATGCCGTAGCGTTCATATTCCGCAAGCACGTCGGACGGAATATCGGTTGCACCGCTTTGTTTCATAGTTCCCATGGGTTTGATATGCGATATTCCGGGTTGGGTTTCCTCGGGCACGGTTGCATATGCAGAATAAATCTGCTGTGGAGAAAATCCATTTTTTACCATCATGTTAACCCTGTCCATATCCTCCGGTGAAAGAGCCGCAAAAAAGTTAGGATTTTTTGCATGGCAATATTCGGTTGCGGCAAGAGTTTTGTCCCTCCACTGCATTTCCGATATACGGTCCTGTAGCTCATCGGCAAACCTTGCCTTAAAAAGAATTGTCGGGTCGATGCCGGTTTTCTCCGCCTCCTGCGCTATCTCCTGTTCAAAGAGCTTTTGCTCCTGCACATTCAAAAGCTCGTCCGCATTTTTCAACCTTTCCTCAAAGCTGTTGCCCTGAACCCCCATTCTAACCATAATTTTTTCCATCTCACGTTCCTGCCTGCGAAGCTTTTCTATGATTTTTTTGCGGTCTTCATCGGCATACCTGCTACGCTCCTCCATGCTCTGCGGCATGTCCTGTTCGGGATTTTCAGCCGTTCCCTCCGGCAATGTCACGGTCGGTGACAGTTCATCTGCTGATGTTTCGCCGTTCAGCTCGGCAAGGTCGGAATTTTTAGCCATTTCCGGTGGCAATGCCAACTCCTGCGGCATCTCCAAGGGCATTATCTCATTAAAAGCAACCTCCTCGGGGGGCAGCCTGAGTTCATTTTCAAAATCTTTATACCTTTTCATAATATTCCTTTCTTTATGTATTGAAGCTGTATCGTTCGGGTTAATCAATCCTGTGTTCTGCTCCACAGTCACATACTGCGTATGCTACACCGTCCCGCTCGCTAATCACAACACCGTCCATACCGTTTGTTTTGTCGCCTACCGTTTCGGCAAGCATCCTTCCACATTCGCAAAACAGTATTGAACCCTGCGAGCCCATCGGCTCGGCACCTCCGAATCTCGGCTTTGCATGTTCCCTGCATTTCGGATTTACACAGCTTATAACCGCTATTGTGTACCCCATTGTCGGAGTATCCGGATTATCGTCATTTTCGTACACCGTTATCGAGCGATTTATTCGTAGGCTGGAGCTGTTGCACGCCTCGCACAGGTCGTCCCTCGGACGCAGTGCCTTTATCCGTGACATGTCCATCTTCTTCACCTCCTTTCAAGCTGTTTTCCTCCTCTATCCTTTTTTCCCAGTACTCTACCTGACGTGCCGAGCCGGGAAAATCGAGATACTGCCGCTCCCGCCAGAGGTTAAGCCTTGCCTCAGAAGTGGAAGGGTCACCATATAATCCCACCGCAAAATCCTGTGTTATATACTGTAAAACCTCGCTACGGTTGTTGGGGTTAACACCGGTTTCATCCACCGAAAAGTTAAATCTATCCTCATAAAACAGGTTGCCTCTCTCATCAAACTCCAAAAAGTCGGAGCGCTTAAAAACATACCCTTCGCCGCTTGAGTTATCCCTGTTGCCGTAAATCCTCTCGCCATCCTCATATGCAAGCATTGCCTGAAAAATTGCACGATAGATGTTGGAATAAAAGTCATTTTTAAGCGATTGGATAACTCGATGAATTGCGGCGCTCTGTGAAATTTGAGCCTGTTTGGCACGTCCGCTCATTGCACTTGCATCCTCCTTGCCCTGATAGGAGTCGGTAACGGCAAGCACCGATTTAGCATATTGGTAGGACTTATCGAGAATAAAGTAATCCGTCTGTGAGTTAAACTCAAACGAGATAGATTTCATCATGGCAAGCTGATCCGGCGCCTCCACCGAAAGCACCCGCCCCATCACGTTGGAAAGCTCAAAGTTCATGCTCTCCGGCTTGGTCATTATGTAACCGGAGTTTATCATCTTCTCCAAAATCTTGGTGGAGGCAATGTTCATTCCCTCCTGAAGCGAGCGTATAGCCTCACAGTCGCTTCTTCCAAAAATTTGACCTGTCACCGTGCCGTTGCGACGTATAGAAATCGGTGCCGATTTAATGGTGTAGTAGGGCATTATCCTCGGCTTGGTTGAGATCACCGAGCTAGTGTACTCTTTGCCTGAAACAGGATCTATCCGTTTTACCTCCTCATATACCGGCTCGCCAAGCTCATCCAGTATCGGCACTGCCGGCTCTATTGTTCGGTATTTTGTGGTAATTTTCTTTCGTAATACCGTGCCCTCTCTCGAGCGCAAAACCGAACTTCTGTTTCCACAGCTACAAACATCGGTCATCCTCTCACCGCACTCGGTGCACACAACATCCTTCCTCGCGTAATAATCATCAAGGTTTGTAAGCTCAACATTTCCCACCCAGGCAATATGTGCAAAAGCGCCCTTTAGACGATAGAACATTAAAACCAATGTCACTATGTCGTCGTTGTCCTTGTTTCCCTCGCTCTCGGTGGCGACGCCCTCACCCTCAATAAGCTCTCGAAACCTCTCGCCATACTCCTCCACAACACTACTTTTTGTCACATCACGAATGATGAAATAGTAGTCCATATCATATACGTCGTCGATGTCCGGTTGTGGAATAAAATCACCTGCCGGAATATGTTTTAGCGTTATCTCACCTCGGTTATAGCTGTCGTTAATTCGGTATTCCACTATCGCAACACTACCGCCGGCTATGTGAGACTCCCTCTCAAAAATGTCGTTGAGTGCCTCCATTGGCAATCTATCCATCTCGCTTCTGAGCATTGCGGTAATCGCCCTTGCCCTTTCACGGTTAACCTTGGTGTCTATCTGTGGCTTAACCATAGGCACCGGGATATCAATGCGTAGCTGTGCATCGATAAGCTCCTTGGTGGCGTTGTAGATAAGCCCAAAGCTTGAATCTCGGTCATGCCCGGTTAAGCCGGACATATACTGTTGCTGTGCCCTTCCGGCAACCGCCCTGAATATGCCGTGCCTCTCTACCGCAGTGGTGTAAAGCTCCTTGCCTATGTCGATTGTTATCTTTTCTTTAAAAATCATCATTCCTCCGTGTACGGTATGCCACCGTAACGCTTAATAATTATCTCTCTCGTCTGCCTGTCTGCACGCTGATAATCACTTAACACATCCGCCGCAACCTTAACCTTTTTTGTCGGAACAGCAACCTCGTAGCTCTGCTGTTCCCTGATTTTATAGGCTATCATGTCGGCAAACAGACAGTCGTCATGCCCCGAAGGTCGGTGGTTCGGTCTGCCCTTGTCGTCATACTCCCATTCCCTTGCCTCGGTAAGTGTGCGTTTGTCGGTTATTAGCTCGACATTTTCATTTATCATCCTTGCATAGCCGGTGTAAAGAATAGGTCTTGTGTTGCCGTCCGTCTTCCAGCCGTATTTCTCCTCTACAATATGCCGATAGCTGTCAAAATTTTGCCGTACATACTGCCTCGGATACCGCAACCGCTGGAGTTCTATTACCGGCTGCAGGTTAAAGTTAACCTCAATACCTATCAATGCCCTGTTATAGTACATTCCGAGACAGTAAAGTTGGTCGGTATATGGGCTGGAGTCGCTTCCAAGCTTCGGCATGTAAAGTGTGGCAACCTGCACACCTGTGTCGTTTCTGCGAACGCTTGCGGTATAGGCATCTCCGCCGTCGCCTGCCGTGTCACCCCCTATAACATAGGGGACATATGGCACTGCCTCCTCATAAATTGCTATGTCATTTCCGTTCACCTCCATATAATTTTCTATTCTGTCCCTATCCTCGGGCGTTTTCCAAATCGGCATAAAGGATGTCATCCTTACCGGTTGTGGCGCGGTTGCAATGCGCTGTGTCAGCCTGTCGGTGTTAAAAACCGGTCGTCCGGAAGATACAAATGCCTCCTCAGCGGTACAGGGGTACTCCTGCCTTATCAACGACTTGTCTATGTAGCCATCGTAGCGGTGTAGATACCAGAGTAGCTGACCGTTGTCGAGCCCCTTTTCCCGAAGCCAGCGAAGTCGTTCGCCTATCCACTCGCCCTGCCCGATAATTCTCTCCAACCGTTGCAGTTCATCCCGTCGACAACGGTCACGGTACTCCTCGCTTCTCCACCACTCGTAAAACAAATTAATGTTTCGGTTACTGTCCCACATCTCCTTATAGTCGTTAAACCCGTTTGCCGTGGACTCATATATCCTTACACAGTCTGCTGTAAGCGCCTCGCCGAGCCCTGCCTGTGTAGCTGCAATTCCACATTGCCAGAAGGCACATTCCGATGCGTGCAAAAAATTTATTGTTCGAGAGCGTCCCATCTGGTTTGATGCAACCTGCACTGCCCAGGAACTGTTTATCCTGTCAAACCTAAGCTCACGACGGTTATTAAATTTTTCGGTAGGCTTAACTATGTCCGGCAACATGCTATACGGAAACTTCGCCTTAGCCTCAAATATAGAGGCAACATTCTCGACGGTATCGGCAACTGTCAACCCCTCAAAGTTCTGTGAGAGGATTGCAGATGCAAGCTGATAGGCGGTAATAAGTGTGGTAAAGCCCTGCTGTCTGCCCTTTAAAACAAGTATCGATATTTGATCAATCTCGCCCTTTTGATATTGCTTTTTCGCCTCGGTCAACCTGCGGATAAAATCACGCTGAACCTCGTTTAACACAAAGGGTCTTGTTACCTTTTTCTTGTCTACTACCGGCATTAACAGCTCTATCAAAAGTTCCGGTGCATCCTTTAACTGCTGTAGCATCTCGGGGTTTTGCGATACGGCAATTGCGGCCGACTGCCTAAAAGCTTCATCACTTCTCGCTCTTTTTCTCAGCGCTATCATCTGCCTTACCGAACTCGGTGTGAAGCCCATCTATCATATCCTCCCATCTCGAAAACCCGCCGACGGAATCCCCCTTGTGTTTATCGCTCCAGTCACATAAATTCTTTAAACATAGGGTCGTTATGGTTGCATTGTATTTCCCCTTCAATGCACCTGCAGAAAGGGCATCGGCAAGCAAATCCATCATCTGTTCCTTTACTTCAGGAAGATGTTTGCCCAAAAGTTCTCTTGCCTTTTTGACCGAAATATCCCCGCTCTGTTTCGATAGCCATCTGCAAAAACAACCGTGGGTAGGTGGCTCGGCAAAATCATTTTCCGTCACATAAACCAAAAAGTCGGTATACCGTGCAAGCAGCTGTATTCCGCTTTGTATTCGTCCATTCAACTAAACAACCTCCGTAATTCACTTTCTATTTTAATTATAGATAAACAGGTGGTGTTTTTTCGTGTCTATTATTCTGTAAAATTATTACATAATATGTAATAAAATGTAATTAACATGTCGAAGACACAGAGCAGTTTTCTGTTTCAAGTTAAATGGATTATAAATTATTATGAATTGGCATTTTTTTTGCCAAATAATATTTACATTTGCCTTTAAATACGATAAAATTAGAGTGCACAAACAACACCGTAATAATGAAAGGAAAATATTATGCGTATATATCAATCAGAAGACTATGCAGGAATGTCCCGCAAGGCCGCAAACATTATCTCGGCTCAGATAATAATTAAGCCGGACTGTGTCCTCGGTCTCGCAACAGGTTCCACCCCAATAGGCACCTATAAGCAGCTTATCAGCTGGAACAAAAAGGGCGATCTCTCCTTTAGCGAAGTGCGTACCGTAAACCTTGACGAGTATGTGGGTCTTTCGGCTGACCATCCGCAGAGCTACCGCTATTTCATGAACGAAAATCTTTTTAACCATGTAAACATAAAGCCGGAAAACACCTGCCTACCGAACGGCCTTGCCGAGGATTTAGCGACGGAGTGCTCGCAGTACGACGAGAACATAACAAAGCTGGGCGGTGTGGATTTACAGCTACTGGGCATTGGCCACAACGGGCATGTTGGCTTTAACGAGCCGGACGTAGCGTTTGAGCTCGGCACCCATAAGGTAGAGCTAACAAAAACTACCCTTGAGGCAAACTCACGCTTTTTTGAGAACGATATAAATAAAGTTCCGAAATATGCGCTTTCCATGGGAATTAAAAACATAATGCATGCACGTAAAATACTACTGGTGATAAGCGGTGAGGACAAGGCAGATATCCTGTATAAAGCAGTTACAGGGCCGGTTCAACCGGAGGTTCCCGCCTCAATTCTACAGCTGCACCCGGATGTCAGCATAGTGGCAGACAGTGCTGCACTCAGCAAACTAATCGAAAGTGGAGTGACTATCTGTGATTAGCTTAAGAGGTGCGGAACTATTGACCGAAGAGCACAGAGGAGAACATTTAGACCTCCTGCATTTCGGATACATATGTATCGTAAATGAAAAGAGCGAAGTTATCTACAGCGTCGGTGATCCCGATGCTGTGGTTTTCTATCGCAGTGCCTCAAAGCCGTTACAGGCGGTTCCGGTTTTAGTGAGGGGACTTCACAAAAAATACGGATTAACCGACGAGGAGACGGTGATTTTTTCCGGCTCTCACATTGCCGATGCCGAGCATATAAGGGTGATGGAGTCGATATTTAACAAGGTGGGATTTAAGGAGGATGACTTAATAGTTAAGCCCTGCGTCCCCTTCTCAACAAAGGCGGAGCATGAGCGCATTATAAAAGGGCTTCCCCCCCGTAAATTTAACCACAACTGCAGCGGAAAACATGCCGCATTAATGCTGTTGCAGCGAGAGCTCACCGGAAGCGTTGCCGGCTATGAACTGCCGGATAGCCCTGCGGAGTTAGAGGTTAAACGGATGATTGCATATTTAGCCGAGTACGACGATAAAGATATTAAAATCGGGATAGACGGCTGTGGTGTTCCGGTGTTTGCACTTAACATGAAAAACATGGCGATATCGATTAAAAACTTTTCATCACCGCAGTTTATAAAGGATGAGGAGATTAGAAATGCAATAGCAGACTACCTTCCAAAGATAAACGAACATAAATACATGATGCGAGGAAGAGACATTCTGTGTAGCGAGATAAATACCGACCTCAACATCTGCGCTAAGGGAGGCGCAAACGGTGTTTATGCACTCGGCCTTAAAAATGAAAATATCGGAATTGCGTTTAAGCTGATAGACGGAACCGAGAACAGCTGGGCTATAATTCTCAAGGAGATATTCAAGCAGATAGGGTACAACAACGAAGAAACCTTCAAAATAATTGACAGAATTAACGACGGGGTAGTAAAAAACAGCAATGACGATCCGGTAGGGTACTGTCGGCCGGTATTTAAGCTTAAAAAGCCCATCTAAAACAAATAGCCTAACCCTGAGAATGTGTAGAGAACGGCAATCATTTATTTCAAGTAGAAATCGCTCAAACACCACTTTACTGTGGTAAAAACGGACAAACTCCGGGGGAGAAATGGTCATTATTATGAAAAAGGCTGTTATGTACGGTGCCGGTAACATCGGCAGAGGATTTGTAGGTGCGCTTTTAGCGCAGACAGGTTATGAGGTTACTTTTATAGACATAGCGCAGGAGGTTGTAGCACAGCTACGTGAGGAGAGGCAATACCCCGTGCGAATAGTGTCGGATAGTGGCAGTAGGGACGAGTGGATTAAAAATGTTACCGCAATAGACGCAAGGGACGAACAGGCGGTTGCCGGGGCTATCGCAGGGTGCGATATAATGGCAACGGCGGTCGGTGCACGTATCCTTGCGTTAATTGTACCAAACCTTGTCGCCGGCATTAAAAAAAGATTTCAAGACGGCAACGGCCCTCTCGATATTTTAATCTGTGAAAACCTGATGGATGCCAACGAGATACTAAAGGAATATATTTCGGAAAATCTTACCGAACAGGAACGCGACCGCCTCAATAACGAGGTAGGATTTGTCGAGACCTCCATAGGCAGAATGGTGCCGGTGCAAACACCGGAGATGAAGGACGGGCATCCACTTCGCGTCTGTGTGGAGAGCTACGGATTTTTGCCGGTGGATAGGGATGCATTTAGGGGAGATATACCGGACAACCCACTCCTCAAACCTTTTTCGCCGTTCGATTTTTACATAAAACGAAAACTTTTTCTGCATAATATGGGTCACGCAGTCTGTGCCTTTCTCGGTAATCTAAAAGGCTACAGCTATATACATGAAACTATAAACGATGCCCAAATCCGTATCATTGTACAAAATGCGATGGAGGAGAGTTCGCTTGCACTCGCCGCCGAGTATGATGTGGATCTAAAATCACTTACCCTACATCGCTGGGATCTGTTAAACCGCTTTGCTAACAGTGCCCTTGGAGACACCTGTGCACGTGTTGCAAACGACCCTAAACGCAAGCTAGGTAAAAGTGACAGGCTGATAGGTGCGGCATCCTTAATGAAAAAAAATGACATTACCCCTGCATACATTTTTGTGGGTATAGCGTCAGCAGTTCATGCCTTGCTGGATGAGGCAGATACACCGCAAACCATCGAAAATGCCACACGGGTGTTAGAGGAGGAGCTAACCGCTCAATCCCCTTTGCTCGCACCCTCTCTTGAAATATATGAGCTAATAAAATCGGGTGAATCATTGCATACAATCGAAAAAAGGTGTGCGAGAATGCGTGCCGACGAAATAAATAATATATAGTAACAGAGGTGAAAGATGAGCAACAGAAAAGGTATCTGCTGTGCGGGCAACATGATTGTGGACATAACATACCCCATATCCTCATGGCCGAGTGAGGGCGAGCTTGTCCACATTACCGAAGGACTTGCCACCTCAACAGGCGGCTGTGTGTGCAACACGGTTACCGACCTTGCACGACTTGACCCGAAGCTTGAGCTAACCGCCTGCGGATTTGCAGGTCACGATGCAGAGGGGGATTCCATTCTGCAGGAGCTTGGAAAATATCAAAACATCGATCTCTCTATGGTGAGAAGGGACGGCAGAACCTCCTTCACGGCGGTAATGTCCAACAACGAGAGCAAGGTGAGAACCTTCTTCCAACATGCAGGCGCAAATGCGTATTTCAGCGAGGAGCATGTCGATTTAGAGAAATTAAACTGTAAAATATTTCACATCGGATATATCCTGCTGTTGCCGGCACTGGATGCGCACGACGAGGAGTACGGCACAAGAATGGCAAGGCTGTTACACTCTGCCCAAAAATTCGGCATGAAAACCTCAATAGATGTGGTAAGTGAAACCGGAAACCGCTTTGTCAAGCTTGTACCCCCTGCCCTCAAATATTCCGACTACTGTATTATAAACGAGGTAGAGGCACAGGCTACCACCGGAATAATTTTGCGTTCAAAAGACGGCTCGCTTGTCGAGGGGAATATGGAAAAGGCACTTCAAACCCTGTTTGATTTCGGCGTTTCGGAATGGGCAGTAATTCACTGTCCCGAGGCAGGTTTTGGCATGGACTCAAAGGGTGAGTTTTGTAGGCACAACAGCCTAAAACTTCCGAGCGGTTATATAAAAGGTTCAGTCGGTGCGGGCGATGCCTTCTGTGCCGGTGTTTTATATGCGGCACAAAAGGATATGACGCTAAGCGAGGCACTCAAGCTCGGTGCCTGCACGGCGGCGGCATCTCTTTCCCACCTGTCCGCATCAAACGGTGTAAAAACAGTAGATGAGGTATTAAACCTAAGCGAAATTTACAAATAAGGGAGACGGCATATGCAAAAGATTTATTTGGTATGTAATGCTCACTTAGACCCTGTTTGGCTTTGGGAGCGCGAGGAAGGCATCGGCGAGGCATTAGCAACCTTTAGAATTGCCGCCGACTTTTGCGAGCGGGAGCAAAACTTTGTTTTTAACCACAACGAAGCGGTGCTGTATGAATGGGTGGAGCAGTACGAGCCGGAGCTTTTCGAGCGGATTAAAAGGTTGGTGCTACAAGGTAAATGGGTTGTAATGGGCGGTTGGTATCTACAGCCGGACTGTAATATGCCCTCGGGAGAGAGCATAATTCGCCAGATACGTGCCGGCAGGGAGTATTTCACCTCCAAATTCGGCAAAGACTTTGAGTTTAAAACCGCACTCAACTTCGACTCTTTTGGGCACAATAGAGGGCTTGTACAAATTCTTACCAAGGCGGGTTATGCGTATTACATCGGCTCACGCCCCGGTCAGGCGGATTGCCCCTTGCCTTCAGACGACTTTATTTGGGTCGGGCATGACGGCAGTGAGCTTAAAGCGCATCGTTGCCGTGCCGGATACGGGCATCAAAAAGGGCAGATACTAAATAAAATTATGTCCGTCGTAAACAGTAATCCGGATAGGGAAAATCTTATAGTTCTTTGGGGTATCGGCAACCACGGTGGCGGCCCTTCAAAGGAGGATATTCACTCGCTCAACCTGCTACAACAAGGCATTATCGACGATAGCTATGAAGTCGGCACAACCGGCAGTATCGCAGGGGTAGAGGCTAAGGAGGAAAAAGCCAACGATATAAACTCCCTGCTAAACGACAAGGAGTTTATACATGCATCGCTCGACGAATATTTCAAGAGTGCCGACCAAAGCGGTTATTTTAAGGATAGGGTCGAAAAATCACTATTGTCATGGGGCGTCGGATGCTACACAACACAGGTGAGAATAAAACAGGGTTACCGTGCACTCGAAACAGGACTTTCCATGGCAGAAAAGATGGCGACACAGGCAGACATCTATGTTGCGGACTTTACCTATCCCAAAGATAGGCTGGACATAGCCGAAAAGGATCTGCTTTTCACACAGTTTCATGACATTCTTCCAGGTTCCTCAATTAAACCGGCCGAGGAGGCATCCATAAGAATGTTACAGCACGGCATAGAGGAGACTAATGAAATTAAGGTACGGGCTTTCTTTGCGCTCTCGCAGGGAATGGAGTATTCCGACAGGGGCGATGAAATTCCGATTTTAGTCTACAACCCCCACCCGGTTACCATTAACACCGTTATAAGTTGTGAACTGCAAAAGGCAGAGCAGAACTGGAAGGACGGCGAATATTCAAATCCTGTGATATATCTTGGCGACAAGCGAATGGACTCCCAGCCCGAAAAGGAGGACAGCAATATCAACCTCGACTGGCGAAAAAAGGTATCTTTTAGGGCAGAGCTCCCACCGATGCAGATGACAAAATATGTCGCAAGATTCGAGATAATAAAAAATCGCAGGGTGGAAGAACTTCCGATACGGGACGGTGCCTATGTGTTCGATAACGGTACACTCTATGTCGAGATAGATTTAAAGAGCGGTCTTGTCAGAAGGTGTGCTGTAGATGGTGAAGACTACATCACAAGCCCTGCATTTGTCCCCAAGGTTTACGACGATGACGACGACCCATGGGCAATGAGGGTAATGAGCTTTCAAAAACACCTTGCCGACTTTAGGCTGATGAGCAAGGAGGATTTAAAAGCCTTCTCGGGGAAATCCTATGACGATAACCAAATCGAGGGAATTTACAGCAAGGACAATGCCAAAGCCTCGGTAAGGGTCATAGAAAACGGCGAGGTTCGCACGGTAGTCGAGGCGGTATTTGAGTACAACAAATCGGTAATTCACCAGTGCTATATTTTACCCAAAAAGGGAACCGAGATCGAGGTAAAACTAACAAGCTGGTGGCTTGAGGCATCCAAAATGCTAAAGCTCTGCATGCCGGTGGCTGAAAAAGATTGTGCCTACTACGGACAGGGAATGTACGCAAACGACCTGCTCGACTCTACAGGGCTCGAGACTGTAGCACAGCAATGGACGGCGGCAACCTTCGGTGACAGGGCGGTACTCTGTGCAAATAAGGGAACATACGGTTCCTCCTTTGTCGACTCGGAAATGCAGCTTACACTGCAAAGAAGTCCGGCATACTCGGCGCATCCGATACATGACAGATTTTACATAACCCATGATCGGCTTTCAGCCCACAACGACATGGGCGAGAGAAGCTTCTCGTTTAAGTTTGTTTTCGGCAAAAGAGAAAACATTCTAAACAGGGCCGATGGCATTGCACAGGAGTATAACGAACCTCCGATGGTTGTATCCTTCTACCCGTCCGGCAGCGGTGAAAAGGCGTTGCCGCTAATCACCCTAAATAACGACGCGGTAACCCTGAGTGCACTACGTAAAACAGGCGAACACAGCTATGAATACAGACTTTTTAACGGCTCTTCAAAGGAACAAACGGTAACGGTAAAATTCCCATACCTAAACATCGAAAAAAGTGTTACCCTTGCTAAAAATGTTTTCGAAAGTTTTGCTTTTAATGCTAACATCACATAAGAAAAAGAGTGCTTCAACACGAAGCACTCTTTTTTTATTGAACCGTCTCTCTTTTCAGGTTAGGGATAAGCTTTGCAACTACAAGGTTTACAAGCGAGAAGGAGGCGGCGAAGATGAAAACGTAGTGCGGACCCATGTATGTCCAGATAAGACCGCAGAGGTAGGAGCAGGTTATCGCGACCACATGGTCAAGGGAAATTCCAAAGGATATAGTGGAGAGTATTTCGGATTTATCCTTTGTTATCATGTTTAGGTAAACAGAGCGGATAAAGCCCATCTGGCTGGACATCCTGTCAAGCACAAAGATGACAAAGGTAACCACCATCGCAATGCCCGCCTTTTCAAAGTTGCCGACATGGAAGTTATATGCCATAAATGCAAAGGATAGGTAGACAATGATAAAGGAAAGTGCATCGGCGTAAAGCATGGTTTTAACACCAAAACGGTCCAGCCACTTTCCGAGATATGCCATAAAGAAAATCCCCAAAAAGGAGCTAAACATTACCAGTGCCGAAAAAATATCTGCACCAACACCGAGTATCTCGATCAAAAGCCAAGGAGCGTATACAATTACAATCTGCTTTTGCACACCGTGCATTACGGCAAGAATGTAGTAGTATTTATATCTTTTCCTGAATACCGGTTTTGAGGATTTAGGTATTTGACTGTCGCCCTTTGCCTTTGTATACATAATAATGAAAAGAATTATCACGATAAACAGGCAAAATCCGGCAAGTAAAAACGGCACCTTTATCGGGGTTTTAAAGGAAAACGCATCGAGGCGAAACCCTATAAATACTATACCGCCGGCAATTAAGGAGAATATGGTGGAAAGTCCTTTTATCTTGCCGAGTAGTGCACCGAGATTTGGATTTTTATCACCGCCAAGCAAGGACATTGCAAGGCTGTCCTGTAGCGGCATATAGCTGTGCATACCAAGAGAAAAGACAAACAATACCGCCGTCATGGTGTAAAAGCTCGGCGTCCAGACCGCAAGTGTAACAATTCCTATTAACGAGAGGATATGTGCGATAATTGCTATCCTGATATCGCCAAGTCGTGACAGAAAGATGATAACAAATATTGCAATAATACCCGGAAGCTCACGAGGTATCTCGATAAAGCCACGTTGCTGTGCAGTTGCATTATATGCATCCTTAAAATAGTTGCCGAGGATAACGTCGCTAAAACCCATCGCAAGTGCCACAACACAGGTTGCGACGAGGTACAGCAGTATAACAGTGGAATTCTTTTTCATAAATATGTCCATTCTCCTTCTTCATAATCTCCGCCTTGCGGAGCTATTGGAAATACTTTTTGGTTCGCACTGCTCACCATTTTGCACCTTGTGCAAAAACCAAAGTATTTCTCGGTTCTGTAGGTTATATAATATCCGGCGAAGCCGGTGGCTATATAATCTCCGGCGAAGCCGGAGCTATTGGAAATATTGCTTAACTCACTCCGTTCGTTATTTCGCAAGCGAAAAGCACAATATTTCTCGGTTCTGTAGGTTCTATAATATCCGGCGAAGCCGGTGGCTATATAATCTCCGCCTTGCGGAGCTATTGGAAATACTTTTTGGTTCGCACTGCTCACCATTTTGCACCTTGTGCAAAAACCAAAGTATTTCTCGGTTCTGTAGGTTCTATAATATCCGCCTTGCGGAGATTATGGTTAAGTACTTTATATAACCTTTTTCTTCATCCATTCATCTCCTCTCAATCGTGTCTGGAAGAAGATGGTTCTTACTACCCAGTCTATCATCATTGCCATCCATACACCTGCGACCCCGATTCCGAGTGGTATCGCCAGAATGTATGCGGCAAGCACACGGAAGATAAACATAGAAAAGACGGATGCCACCATACAGTATCGAACATCTCCCGCACTTCTGAGGGTGTTTGGGCTGTGAAAGGCAGGTGTCCAAAGAAAAATTGACCCGACACTGTGAATGGATATCATAAATACTGCGAGGGAATGTGTCTCTCCTGATAGGTTATAAAGATTTAATATGCTGTCGGAAAAAACCAACACGGCTATACTGCAAATTCCGACGGTAAGATAACACAGTCTATGCAGTAGGCGGTGATAATATTTTGCCTGCTCATAATCACCTGCGCCGATACACCGTGATACCACCGTAACTGTGCCAAGACCTATTGCTATGCCCGGAACTATGTTCATGATGGTGAAATTGCCGGTAACAGCATTTGCGGTTATCGAGGCGGTTCCGAGTGTGGATACCAGCCCAGAGAGTATCAACTTTCCAAACTGAAAGCTACTGGATTCTATTCCGCTCGGCACAGCTATGCGTAGCATCCGCTTTATCTCGGTTAAATCCGGCTTCGACCTAAGCTCCTCCTTTATATTCAGCGTTGCGTTCGGTCGTAGTATAAGCAGAAATAAAATCACTCCGGCTACAACTCTTGCAACAAGGGTAGGAATTGCAGCACCTTCTACCTCCATCCCGATACCAAATATACATATTGCGTTTCCGGCAACGTTGATTACATTCATGATCATCGAAATCAGCATGGTTATTCGTGAGTTGCCGACCGCACGAAATATAGCACCGCACGCAATGTATACCGAATAGATGGGCAGGGATAGATTTGTTATCCTAAGATAGGTGACAGAGTATCCAAACACATCCCCGCTAACACTGCCGAACAAAAGCGAGATTATCCCATTATGAAAAACCTCTAAAACCACACAGACTAACATTCCGATTATAAAACTGAAAATTATAAGCTGTGCTGCGGAATGTGTTGCCTCCTCGGTGTTTTTTCTGCCAAGGTACTGCCCAATAATGACAGCACCGCCAATAGCGAGTGCTGTAAAAATGGTTAAAAACAAAAAAACAAGGCTGTCGATAAGAGAAATTGCAGAAACCGCCGCCTCACCCACCGATGAAATCATAACCGTGTCGGCAATTCCGACAAGTACCATCAACAACTGTTCCACCATAAGCGGAATCAGCAATGCTGCAATATCTTTTGCCGAAAAAAGGTATTTCTTTTCTATACCCTTAGGTTGCTTAAAGGTTATCAAGCTTTGCTCCTATCATTCCGAGTCGTTTAAATCCATATCCTTACTTTAATCGTTTCAGGAAAACAAGCCCCGCAACAGACAGCAGAATGATAAGGTATGGCGCAAATGATACCGTAAATATCCTGACATCTAAAAAAGCCGACGGGATGTTAAGCGAAAAAAGTGCTGAAGATACCATATTATTAAGCATAAATGTAACAAAAAACGGAATTAAGGCGACAACAATCGAGATAAAGTAGGCAATCGTTCCAAATAGTTTCCTGCGATCGCTGTTACTATACAAAAGCACAACGAACACCGAGATGAAAACCAGAATTGCAAAAAAGCCCACGATGAGAACAACGGCAAAAAAGGGCAAAATCCAGGCACCTTGTAGCGACTGTGCCATGGTAAAAAAAAGATCGACAAGATTAATAATCGAAAAATTGCTTCGAATAATATCCGGTATTTCGGTTATTCCGGAAAAGTACGGCATTATTCCATTTAGCGAGGTAAGGGTTAGCAAACTTGGCGACACGGTAATCCAACGATTCACGGTAAGCAGAAAAACGGCAACACAGATTGCATATAAAACCGACTCGATAGGACGCGCCTTTATTGCCGCAACAAAACGATTTTGTTTGGGTGGCGTTTCGTCAAATGGCGTTAGACGTTCTCCGCAACCGGTGCAGAATACATCATTTTTCGAAATCTCTTTTCCACAACTCGCACAGTTCATTACTCGCCTCCAAATCGTGTCAAACCGCAAATTTTTATAACGAACTATGTCGATTTAACATCTTCTTTTAATTATACAACAAATAAATATTTTGTCAAATAAGCAAACAATAAAACACCGTGAGGTTTTTCAATCAATCCTCACGGTGTTTTATGATGTTTTACATTAATTTAACGGTCATTCTCGTCAAGTTTAAATCTTGAAACAAGATCCTTAAGATGATGTGCCTGGCTGAACAGTTCCTCGCTTATAGCGGCGGTCTGCTCTGCGGCAGTGGAGTTAGATACAACAACCGAGGAGATAAGTTCTACCTCGTCACTCATATGTTTAGCCGCCTGTGTCTGCTCCTCTGTGGCACCTGCAATATCAACTACACACCGGCTAAGCTCCCCTGCGGCATCAAATATAACCTTGATAGAGCCCGAGGTGCTTTTTGCAACGGTATTTCCTCTCTCAACCGCCGCCAGCGTCTCTTCGATAAGGGTTGCGGTATCCTTTGCCGAACGTGCCGACTTCGTCGCAAGATTCCCTACCTCTTCGGCAACAACTGCAAATCCTTTACCTGCGGCTCCTGCCCTTGCGGCCTCGACAGCGGCATTGAGGGACAGTATGTTTGTCTGGAAGGCTATATCGTCAATAGTCTTAATGATTTTACCGATTTCAAACGATTTTTCGCTTATCTGCTCCATTGCGGCTATCATGTCGCTCATCTGGGAGTTGGTCTCGGTGAGTGCATGATACGCCTTGTCGCTTGCATTCTTTGAATTTTGTGAATCGTTTGCCGTTTGTGATATTTTATCACTAATCTCCTCTATGTTGCTGTGCAGAGCTTTAACCGAGGTTGTCTGCTCGTTTGCACCCTGTGCGAGTGACTGTGCACTGTCGGCAAGGTGTTCACTTCCGACCCTAACCTGATCCGAAGCCTCTTTAAGCTGCCGCAACGTTTTAGGAAGGTCGGTGGTTATTTTTTGATATGCCGTTGCAAGAACCGTGTAGTCACCCACAAACAGGTGAGAAGCCTTTACATCGTATGTAAAATCTCCCATCGACATGTGTGTCAACGCCTCGCTGAGATCGCCGACGATTTTAGAAAGGTTATCTACCGTCTCTCTTGTAGATTCCGCAAGTATGCCTATCTCGGTGTCGTCACTCGGCACATCAAGCTCGTATCTTAGGTTGCCTTTAGATATGCTAAAAAGTGCATCAGAGCATTTCTCAATAGGTGTTATAACCTTTTTGCGTATAACAATTTCGGATAGCATCTGAATTGTAAGTAGTATAATGATAAGTGCGAAAAGCACAACATATATGACATTGTTCTGGCTGTAAACATCCAAAACGCTCTGTGCGGTTCGTGTGTCGATAAGGTTGGAAATTTCGACCTGCAAAGCCTTTATCTCGTTTAGGGTACTCTCGTATTCCTGCCCAAACACGCTTTCTATCGCTTGATCAATGTCACCCGCGACAACCAAGTCCATTGCGGCGCTTTCTAATGGTATTAATTCGTTCGAGAGGGTTTGCATCGCCTCAATTACACCATTTTCCTCATCAGTAATTCCGATGGTTTTCATGTTCTCTACGCCGATATCCCTATTTTTAAGGGTGTTAACCTCGTTCCAGTAATTGTCGTAGTGAACCGTAAGCCCGGTAGCGGCAAATGCCCTCACCTCGGAGGTAAGGTATGCTGAACCATCCATAAATCTATTTAAATTTATAATAAGTTCTGCCCTTGAATCGCTCACTCTATGGCTTTCACCCGAGGAAACGGCAGACACAATCAGCGCAACCGAAAGAATAAGCAGTATAACGGTGGTGGTTACAATTCTGTAGACCTGCATTGTCGAAGCTTTAATAGCCTTAAACATGACAACCTCACTTTTTTTATGTAATATTATAATACACAATTATTTTATTCAGGTCAATCAAAAAACGTTACATTTATGAATATTATATAAAATTTTGGTGAATGTTTGTGACATCAGTCAATTAAGTAATCTGTTAATAGCACAGGCCAAATATAAGACACTCGATTCCGGCATTTTGTCCACGCTATATCCCAACTTCTCGGATATCTGTTGTATGCGATACTTCATGGTGTTGTTATGCACAAACATCAGCTCTGAGGCATATTTTATATTTTGTTGTGCATCAAGGAGATAAACCTCCAAGGTCATTACTGCGTCAAACCCGCTTAAATTACCGGTTCCGTTTAAAAAATTAAGAACCGATAGCGCCTTGTCCACCTCTATTTCGCCTCCGCTAACAATTTTTTTACAGCGTATCGCAAAGTTAATTTCGTGAAGTGTTATTATCTTTACGTTTTTAAATATCTGCTTTGCTACAACAAGTCCATCGTCGATGGCAAGGTAGGCGTTTCGCACATCGGTGGTGGTGAGTAGGTCGGTTGCAGTAACAAAGTCCGCGGGGATACCGTTCATCTCAAGGCAGTTATACAGCTCGCCGGACACGGTATTCGCCTGCCCTACAAGAGACTTATTGTCGGCAAATATTACCACCGAATCACGATATACATCCAGCAGAAGTGACTGGCAGTAATGTTCCATAATTTCCTTTGCTATGGCGGCGATTCGCCTCAGCACCGATGCTTTGTCTATCGCCTCGATGTTTTTCGGGTGCAGTACCCACATGCTGTTTATCGATGCAACATCCACCTTAAAAAATTCGGCAAGCCGACGCATGTTGTGCGGTTCGTCGCTTAATATTGCCCTAACCAGCTCGGACAGCACAAACTCGGAATGATTACGGCTGAACAGATTTAGCGATATTCGTATAACCTCGGCCGCCTGACGAACAAAGTCGACACGCTCCGGAATATTCTCTTTTATTGCGGTAAGCAAAAGAGGATATCCACCTCCGTTAGATATCACCGAGGAGGATAAATTCAGCAGCTTATCACCCTGTGTTATGGTGGTCGGGCGCTGTACATGCGCCTTGATATCTATGTCATTCACTACTGCGGATATGTCCCTGTCTACTCCTCGTGGCCATACCACAAGGTTCAAAATCTCACGGTTAAAGCTTGTCAATAACAGCGAGGAATGAATTCTGTCGCTGATCATCTTCATCGCCGTTTCGATGGTCTGCTGGTGCGGCGGCAGCTGTGAGATACGTGTTAAGATTTCGCTTACAAAATATTCGTTTTCCGATTGATCCTTAAATATGGCCTCCATTACCTCAACAATAACCTCGCTGTAACGGATATTAAATCGGTTTTCCGGCATACATATCAGCACAAAATCAAGTTCGTTTGCAACCTCTATCAATCTCCTGTCCACCTTAGGAACAAATATTCCGACATAATAAAGTATCAACCCCACCTCGCCTACCGCTGCGAGCCTGCGAATGTTTGCGCACTGCGCCTCTACATCATCCTTTATATTTATAAAACCGGATATTACCAGCTCACTCCCAAAAAAGGCATTGTTTTCAAACAGAGCATCCTGCAAAACGCTGACATCTGCATACTCCAAAACCGTCACCGAGGTAACCGTTTTACCGAGCCCGCCCTCGCCGCCGACAACCCTTGCCTCACCGAGACATGGAAGTTTTAGCAATTCCTTTACCGAAACGCTCATGCTGCCCCCTTGTTAATAACAACAATATATCAAGCTTTATCCGCCGTACGACAATGGCAAATCAAGTCATTTACAGCTGTTATTATATCATTGCATCATAAATATTGCAATACGATTTGTCTTTTTAGACAAAAAGTTAATGTATTTTTTTGGTTTTGCAATAAATACCTCTCTTGTTAAAAAGTGTATAATAGTGTAGTAAGATTTATTATTTTAGGAGGTATATTGTGTCAGAAAAAAACAATGCAGCCACAAGCACAAACACATCCACCGGATTTGAGGTCAAACCGGAACAACGACAAAGCTGGATAAGCCTTACCATGATATGGGTCGGTAGTATGATATGCGTGCCCTGTCTGATGGTCGGCTCGCTTGTAGCTACGGGATTTCAACTTAGCGGTGTTTTACTATGCATCATAATCGGATATGCCATCGTATGTGTCTACATGTGCTTTATGGGAATGCAGAGCTGCGATTTAGGTCTTCCCACCGTTTCCATGGCTTCCGGACCGCTCGGCGAAAAGGGTGCACAGTTCCTAATAAGCCTACTTTTAACCGTGGCATGTATTGGTTGGTTTGGCATTCAGTCCGCAGTGTGCGGAGCCTCCTTCTCTGCTATGATTGAGGGAATGACCGGCTTTGCAATTCCGGTTCCGCTCAGTAGTACCGTTTGGGGTCTTTTGATGTTGGTTACGGCTATATACGGATACAAGGCATTAAAATTCCTTAACTATATAGCGGTTCCCGCACTTATAATAGTTATTGTATACGGCATATTTGCCGCAATCACCCAGAATGACGGCATGGCAAAAATTTCAAGCTATGTTCCCGCTACCGAGATGAGCATAGTTACCGGCATCTCCTTTACAGTTGCCTCCTTTGCTCTCGGCGGTGTTATCAGCGGTGACTACTCAAGATTTGCCAAAGGTCGTGCCGATGTTGTAAAATCATCCGTTATCGGAGTTTTCCCTGCCGGTCTTGCCATGATGATGGCAGGTGCTGTACTAACCATCGTTACCGGTCAGTTCGACATAAGCAACGTACTTGTTGCCGTGGGTGTTCCTGCATTCGGACTTGTCTCGTTGGTGCTCGCAACCTGGACAACCAACGTTGTTAACGCATACAGCGGCGGTATTGCAGTGTCTAACCTACTTGGAATGAACGAATCCCGCTTTAAAATCACAACCGGTATCGCCGGTGTTATCGGAACCGTGCTTGCCGCAGTAGGTCTTATGTCGCAGTTCGAGGGTTTCCTCAGCATATTGACAGCGTTTATCCCTCCGGTTGCAGGCGTAATCATGGCGGATTACTGGATCATCGGAAAGGGCAAAAAGGAGAATTTCGTTATCCGTAAGGGTGTATATCTTCCGGGTCTTGTCTCCTTCATAATCGGTGCCGCTGTAGCATATCTTACAGGCAACGTCCCCGGATTTATCTTCTTTGTCGGTCCGGTAAACGGCATTGTAGTTTGTATGATACTATACGTAATACTCGTTAAAGTTTTTGATAAAAAAGCGGCATAAGGAATAGGAGTTAGAATGAGAAAAATCGGATTACAGGAGATCGAGGATATAGCGCTCGGTGCGGCGCTTCTCGGTGCAGGTGGCGGTGGCGACCCCTACATAGGAAAACTCGTTGCCATGGGTGCGGTTAAGGAATGCGGTGACGTTACCCTTCTTAGCCCGGATGAAATACCGGACGATGCGCTTATTGTCCCCATCGCAATGATGGGCGCACCATCTATACTTGGCGAAAAAGCTGTCGGTGGCAACGAGTACAAGTCGTTGCACGAGATGGTAACACGTTTTTACGGCAAGGAGATATACGCACTTATGCCTATAGAGGCAGGCGGTGTGAACAGCATGTTGCCTATAGCAGCTGCGGCACGCCTCGGGCTGCCCATGGTGGATTGCGACGGAATGGGAAGGGCATTCCCCGAACTTCAGATGGTGACATTCACCATCGGCGGTGTCCGTGCTACACCCATGGCATTGGTCGATGAAAAGGGCAACAGTGTAATATTTGACACCATCACAAACAAATGGACAGAGGAGCTTGCCCGTGCCGTTACCATGAGTTGCGGCGGTTCGGTTTCGGTTTCGCTGTACTGCATGGATGGCGCCACCATGAAAAAATACTGTGTTAAGGACATAGTGACCCGCAGTGAAAAGCTCGGTAAAGCGATAAGAACGGTCAAGGACAGCGGCGATAAAACCCCTGAGGAAAACTTTTTTGATTTTACCGAGGGTTACAAGCTGTTCAAGGGCAAGATAAGTGATGTTCGTCGTGAGGTTAAGGGCGCATTTAATGTCGGGCATGTAGTGTTAGACGGTATAGCCGAATACAAGGGCAGGAAAGCAGACGTGGAATTTCAGAACGAAAACCTTGTTGCGACGGTGGATGATAAAATTCTTGCGACAACCCCCGACCTTATCACCCTTGTTGATGTCGACACCTTCCTACCGATAACAACCGACGCACTTAAATACGGCAAACGTGTTATTGTTGTTGGGCTGAAATGCTTTGAAATGTGGCGCTCGCCGGAGGGGATAGAGCTGGTAGGGCCACGCTATTTCGGTTGCGAGACCGACTACATCCCGATTGAAGAACGTTGTAAACAGGGGGCATCAAATGTATAAACTCGGAATAGACGTAGGCGGCACAAATACCGATGCCGTTTTGATAGACGAAAAGCTAAACATTGTCGCCGAGCTTAAACAGGCGACGACCGACGATATCTACAGCGGAATATTATCGGCTGTAAAGGAGATATTAAACATCTCTAAAATAGACCCAAAAAACATAAGCCGTGCCATGCTCGGAACGACACAGTGCACCAACGCAATCGTGGAGAGAAAGCGCCTCGAGAAGGTTGCCGTTCTGCGAATAGGAGCACCCGCCACCACCGGAATTATCCCGATGGTAGACTGGGCGGAGGATCTTGCCGCAATAAGTGTAAAGACTGCTGTAATCGCCGGTGGGTACGAATACGACGGCAAGGAGATTACTGCTCTCGACGAGGAGGCCGCACGAGACTTCTTTAACAGTGTCAAAGGCAGTGTTAAAGCCGTTGCGATAAGCTGTTGTTTCTCGGTTGTTCGCAACGAGCATGAGCAACGTGCAAAGGAGCTTTGTCATGAAATTTTAGGGGACGATGTACATGTGTCGCTCTCCGGAAACATCGGTTCGATGGGACTTGTGGAGCGTGAAAACGCAACAATTTTAAACGCCTCGCTTTACAAGGTAGCAGAGAGCTTTACCGACGGATTTGCACGCAGTCTGCAGGAGATGGGTGTCACCAATGCGCAGGTCTACATCTCGCAGAACGACGGTACACTTATGACCATGGAGGAGGCAAGAAAGCACCCTATACTCACCATAGCCTGTGGGCCGACCAACTCCATCAGGGGTGCCTCATATCTCTGTGATATTAAGGATGCTGTTGTTGTTGATGTGGGCGGTACAACCACCGATGTCGGCGTGATTTCCGGTGGGTTCCCGAGGGAGAGCTCCGTTGCCGTTACTATAGGCGGTGTACGCACCAACTTCCGTATGCCGGACGTTGTGTCCATAGGGCTCGGCGGCGGTTCGATAGTTCGCGAAAAGAACGGGGTTGTCACCGTGGGGCCGGATTCGGTAGGCTATAAAATCACCGAAAAGGCTCTCTGTTTTGGCGGAGACACCTTAACCGCTACCGATATTGCCGTTTTCCTCGGAATGGCAGACATAGGCGATAAAAACCTGGTTGCAAATATAGACCCGAAACTTGCCGAAAAGGCAATGGCAGTCATAAAGGAGATGACCGAGGATGCACTGGATGCAATGAAAATATCCTCCGACGATGTCGACCTGATACTGGTGGGCGGCGGTTCGATTATCCTTCCGAGCGAGATGCAGGGCGCAAAATCGGTATCAAAACCGGAACATTTCGGAACTGCAAACGCAATCGGTTCGGCTATTTCAAAACTATCCGGCACCTTCGAACAGCTCATGAACTACGACGAAACCCCAAGAGAGCAGTCTCTTGAGTATGCAAAGAGCGAGGCGATAAAGCTTGCCGTTGCCTCCGGCGCCGCCGAAGACTCGGTAGAAATCATCGACATGGAGGACGTTCCACTGTCCTACTATCCCGGCAACACCAACCGTGTAAAGGTAAAAGCGGCAGGAGATCTGCTGTAAAAAAACTTTTCAGACAACCTTCGAGAGGGGATAACCCTCTTGGTGCTTCCCCAAACAAAAGGCTTCATTGCGAACTACATTCGCAATGAAGCCTTTTTTACATGCTATGTGTTAAAATTCACACATGCTTTTTGCATCCTTTTATAAAGACCGTTTAAGAAAACCTTTGTGTTTATCATGTTGTTCATTCCGGCAGAGGTTTTTCCGGCCATGTCGGCATAGTTTATGCAGACAACCCGACACCTGTTTTCACTCAACGGCTGCACCTTTATAACAAAGGTGTTTAATGCACGCTCATGTCCGTTTTCGGGTGTTTTATCGTCGGTATATCTGCTTGCTCCCGGCATGGAGTCGTGCCTGATTGATTTAGAGGCGAACATTCGCCTTTCCTTATCTATTGCATTTAAAACAACAAAATCACTCGGCGCAAGCAAGGGTATTTTCGTGCTTGCCACTGCCGCTTCAAGCCGCATACCTTCCTGTGTGTCATATACTTCAAGCGGCTTTTTTTCATGGTCGTCAGGATCGCTCACCGGATCTATAACCGCATACCCTTTTGGGGTGGTTATATAATCGAAGAATTTGTCTGCATTAACCGCAAGTTCACCGGACGCCCTTGTCACGAGCACCCCCGAAGCTAACGGTCCGTCAATCGGCTTTGACTCTATCAGCACACCATGTTTATCCGACTCAACTTTCCAGCCGGTAGTGTTAAACATTCTGTCTGCCTCATCAAACATTCTTACAGCAAATTCCCTTGCGTTTACAATCCTTTCTTCGCCTATAAGATATTCCTTTCCCGCATGTTCACAGACACGATATTTCTTAAGTTCCTCTAAAACAGCCGCAGCCTTTTCTGGTTCTATGCCACCGTCGCCATCAAAACAAGGGTATATTATCTCCTCAAAAACCTCTTTCACGATTGGATCAAACTTTTCAAGTTCTTCGATAGGGTAATCCTTCCTTATGTCTATGTTATAGCTTGGTTTTATGTTATCTAACCCTGCCTCCTGCTCATCGGTCAGATACACCGTGTGAAACAACACCGAGTTGTTGAGGGTTTTGTGCGAAAGCTTGCAGATTGGCCCGGCCGCAAGGTTACCCGCATCGAAAATCCAGTACTCATGCCCTGATGTTTTGGTGTTGTCATCAACATCCCTTACTATGCCGGCAAGCAGATATCCCTCGGCATTTTTCTCGTCCGACTCCATACAGGATATGGTGTACAGTAACACCTTGTCGGGAAACTCGTATATGTCCTCGGTTTTAAAGCTATCCTTATTAATGCGCGCGACCGAGTTGTTTGAGTCGATTTTGCCGCTTAGCATATCCTCAAGCGGTACACGCCGATGCTCCACATCCTTGTAGGCATCATAGATACGCTTTGGCAACATGTCTCTCTTAAATCCCTTGTACATAACAAACAAATCCTGCCTGTCAAAAGGTCGTGTCTGTCTACCCATGTAGCTGTACATATAAGGTCCCCAGCTGTATTTTTCATCCCTTATATATTCCGAGCTTATCACCTCGCAGGATTTCATGTCGAGCGTGTGTTTGCCGAGGCTCGAGATATCGAGCGGTGGCAGGGTGCCATAGCCTACAATATGCTTGCTGAAAAGCACACCGTCCATATCGGTGTCGTAGCTTCTTATAATCTCGGCGGTGTTTGTTGCCGGGGTGTGTAGCATATAGATTTTTATTACATCGTCGGGGTTTTCATAATCTGCAATAAGGTGAATACACGCCTCGTCTATCTCTACCCTTTTTGCGGTAACATTTTGGGCACATTCTTTAAGATTGCGTCTATCCACTATATAAACTATCGTCTTTTTATCGGGAAGCGGTGCATTTTTCCAGGGCGAGAGTATCTCCGAACCGGTCACGAATGCCGTGTCCGCCATTATTATATAGTCCCTTGTGAAAATAAGTTCATGGATACTTTGCATTATTCGAATGTCGTTTCCCCCCTCGTCCACAACATTCCAGCCGATAAAATCTTTTTCTCCGTCCCACCTCATGAGTCTGCACGGGTTGCTCCCATCCTGCTGACGGTATTGATAGTTAACCAAAAACAACTCGCCTGTCTCGGTGTCGGTATATATTACATGTGAGTTACTGTACCCTGCAAAAAGATTTCCCATGACCTCACCGGCAGTACCGCCCATCATAGGCAACCACTCCTCACGTTTTCCAAGCGGAGTTTCAACCTGAAGTGACGCTCTGTCTATAACCCAGGGTCTGTCCACATCGCTTGTTATTCCAAGCCGTCCGTCCGGCAGAAGATACATCCCCTCGGTGTAGGAGAAAATACCGAGCCCCGGCGACATAAACATAAGTCCGCAGTGGTCAAAGCGGTGCACCGTGTCCCGTAAGGCAGTACGTGCAATGGCACCGGGTGTCCACATCAGCTTGTTTTTCAGGGTGACATCCCCTTTGCTGAAGTTTATTTTTACAATGTTGGTGTCGCCAACCATAAAAGCCTCGGGTGTGCCGAGACACTGGCAGATATACATGTTACCGTTCAGGTCATGGGGCACCGTACCCTCTATTACGTTCAGCTTCACCTCGCCGTCTAAGGTGGTTGTGTTGCAAACCTCATAACAATCGGGTATGGTAGCCGAATTTTTGTGACGTCTTTTAAACTTAGCCATGAGATTTTTTTTGCCTAAATAAAGCTTGCGTGGCGTACCCATAACATGGCGAAAGTTAGGGTATAATTTTTTATATTTATTATCGTTTTGATTATTATCGTTTTTCATGTCGCCTCCCTATTGATGGATTTTAATATCGAGAATGAGTGCAGCAGATATTCTCTTACAATTTCTTTAAACTCCTCGGTAGATATATCACTGCGATATTTCAGTATCACGCCCTGCCTTAGCCCGTAAAACACCGAGTTTGCAATCATCTTTGAGAGAATATCAAGCGCATTTCGGTTGCCGGAATACTCCGTTCTTGTTTGAGCTAAAATATCGGCTATTAAATTTGAAAACCGCCTGTTGTAATCGTCGTTTAACCGCTCATCATTCACGACAATGTACAGTTCCTTTGGGTATTCTGCCTGTGTTTCGACAAGATTATCCGAAAGTTTGCACAAAAACTCATCCAACTTTCGCTCATCATGACTGCTTATCAAACATTCAACCATATCCGAACCGTTGCTCAAAAGCTCCTCAAAACCGGTAAACTTACAAAGTGTCGGCATTAAAACCGCCTTAATCAGCTCATCCTTGTTTTTATAGTATTTGTAAAGGTTGCTCACGGTAGTACCTGCATTATCTGCAATGCCCCTCATGGAGGCTTTTGCAACGCCGTTTTCCACAAACTCATCAGTTGCGGATGCTATTATCCTTGCCCTTTGAGCCTCCTTTAATACCTGTGCCATATCTGTCCTCTGATGTGTCGTCTCTAAAAAAAGAACATATGTTCTTTTTTAAGAATACTACTATTTAATGTTCTTGTCAAGGAGAATATACATAAATGTGTCAGATCGGGTGCTTTTGCATGTGATTTACTTGACAATATCGTTTTTTTTTAGTATTATGTAGGCAAGTGACCGGTGCATGTAGACAAGCTAACTGTCGAGATTAGGTCGCCAAAAATTACAGAAACATTGAAATGAATTTTAATACGTGATGCACTGAGAGGTAATGTCTGTGTCGGACGCTAAAACTGATATAATAACCGTGTCTCCAAATAAGGAGGGCTTTGCCGAGGGTTTGTTGCGCAAAGGTTGCCTTGTGGCAAAAATATTTCACAGCGAAATTGCTAACGGCTTTGTCACCTCGATAAATGCCGAAAAAGCGAGAGCACTTCCCGGTGTTGTCAAGATTGTAAGCTGTTTTGATATTCCAAACATCGGTTTTTCCTTTACCGATTTCTCCTCCGAGTTGGGGCGAGTTAATAAAAAACCCGATGCCGTGTTGCTTTCAAAGAGAATACGGCACTATGCCGAGCCTATACTCGTGGTTGTTGCACAGGATTCGTTTACCGCACAGCGAGCCATCGAGCTTATTAAGGTCGAGTACTCGCAAAACACCCCCTTCACAAGTCCGAACAGCGGTGACATAGCAGGAGAGGGAGAGCTTCACGAGGGCATAGCCGGCAATCTATACGGTCATTACGAAGAACAACATGAACATCAGGCAGACGAGGCGGAGAGCTACTCCGGTGTCTACAGTGTTAACGCTACATATGCCGGCAGTGTTCCCGGCTGTTTCAGCTATATGGAAAAGGGCAGGCTTATCATACACAGCAGGGCGGATGGATATACCGTTCGCAAAAAGGTGGGCGAGACACTAAATCTTCCGATGAGCTCTATCAGGGTGATAAAGGAAGGCAACGGCAACGACTATATGTTCTATGAGCCAATATCCGCCTATCTTACCGTTTTGTTGTCCGGTTGTATGGTAAGGGTTGATGAAAACCCCGACCTTTTCAAGCTTCGCACCCCGATGCGCTTTAAGTTGCACACAGGGGTTACCGAGTCGGCAAGCATAATAACTCGTGCGGCGGAGATTACCGCTAATGTTGGAGCTTATGCGGCAGATGCACACGGTGCGGCAATCAATGCCGGAAGGCTTTTGCGACACCTATATTCGGCACAGGGTGGATTTAACCTTAAGGTAAACAGCTACTACACCAACCTTATGCCGACAGTTTCGATGCAGGGCCACGGTTTTGCACATGCACTTTTTGCAATGGAAAGCCATATTGACGATATTGCATTTGACCGTGGAATCGACCCCATGTTGCTAAGAATAAAAAACTGTATTCGCGCAGGCTACACCGATAGTGTAGAGGGTTACACCACCGGTAGCTACGAGCTGGATAAATGTATAATAAGAGGGCGAGAGCTCACCGATTGGGATAACCGACGCAGAGAGAACGAAAAGCAGTCCGGCGATATCCGCAGAGGTATCGGAATGGCAATACTCTGCTACAACGGTGGAAAGGATAACTCGGCCGCCACGGTAAACATGACATTTTCTCCCGATGGCAGTCTGCTTGTAATGTTAGGTGGAGGCGCCGGTAACGGGATGTTAACCGAGCTTTACCGCGAAAAAATTTCACTGATTGTCGGAATAAATAAGGAGATGATACATTTTGATGACTCCTGTGACCTTTACCCGAACGGTGGTGAATACCGAACAGGATTAGCCCTGCGGGATGCCGCACTGAGGCTAAGCGCAATGCTTATCGGTCATGCAAAGGCAGAAATGTTCTGTGATGCAGAGCATCCGGAACTTAGAGACGGTTATCTTACAGAGTCGGCAAGCGGACATAGATTATTGCCAATCTTCGACATTGTTCAGGATATTATCGAACAGGGCAAATGCCCGAATGTACAGGGCTACTCTGTAGCGTCGGATAGATTACTCAGCTTCGGCGCAACCTTTGCCGAGGTTACGGTAAATATTCCGCTGTGCAGAGTCGAGCTTAACAATATAATTACGGTGCTGGACAACGGGTACATTTCACACAACGACACCGCAGTTACACAGGCACTGATGTCCATGACCGATGCGGTTGACTTTACGATGGGTCAACAGATAACCTATGATGAAAAATCCGGCATCTCAAAAAACAACTCGAAAACAAACACATGTTTTCACAGTGAGGAAAGGGTTGTCGAGTTTGTTGCCGGCACAGAGCCAAATTCGGCATTTAACAACAAACCAATAGATGATGCAGCATTTATCTCGGTTGCCCCTGCCGTACGAAACGCTATACTTAACGCAACCGGAATAAAGCTAAACTCACTCCCCATAACATCTCAGAAACTGTTTAGCGAGTTTGAGCAGGCAGGAATGATATAATCTAAACATACAACACACAGGAGGGCACGGTCTGTGTTTTTGCACAGTCCGCGAACGGTTATTACCATGATTAATGTAGAAAAACTTTATACTCCCAAAAGTTTGAAGGAAGCACTCGAAATAAACGAGCAGTGCATTGCGTCAAATAATTATGCGGCGGTTATCGGTGGTGGAAACAGTTTTTTTTCACATTGTAATCGCAGTTCCGATATGGTTATTTCGCTTGCAGACGTACCGGAGCTTCGTTGTGTATTTGCCGATACCGAGGACAATCTTGTTATTGGTGCCGCAACAACCTTTACCGACCTGCTGAGCAACCCGCTAATTCAGCGGTATATTCCATCAATATCATTCTTGGTCGGCGAAATAGGTACCGCAACCTTTCGTAACACCGCAACCCTTGGTGGAAACCTGTGCAAAAAGGAGGGTGTACGTGAAACATCTGCCTGTCTTTGTGCCTATGAGGCGGTGCTTCAGATAGAGCGAGGCGAGGAAAAAAGACTTCTTGCTATATCGGAATTTTATGCCGCCGATGGTAGCGTTTGCCTCGAGGAAGGCGAAATTTTAACGGCGATTATTATCGAAAAGTCCGCACACGAGAGAACCTACGGTTCCTCCTACAGATATGTAACACATGATGATCCCAACACAACCTTGATGTGTTGCAGTGCAAACGTTATACTAACACCCGACCGCACGAGGTTTGAAAGGCTAAGGCTCAGCTATGTATGCGAATCGCAACCCCCTCGCAGACTGTCCGAGGCGGAAATCCTCGCCGAGGGAAGTGGAATATTCCCTGCCGACATCAGTCCGATAACCGCTGCAATACTTCACTCCATATCCTCCGAGGATGGCGGTGAGCTAAATCATGACTTCATCGTGCACCTTGTGCGTGAAACGGCAAAAATTGTGATTGCCCGTAGCATCGAGCTTGCCAAGAGTAAATCTTAATTCGAAAGGAACAGGCATGTATAAAGAGGTTATATCCTTTAAGCTAAACAAAGAGGACTTCAGCTGCTATACCGAGGCAGGTGTCTCCCTTCGTGAGGTCTTATACAGTCATGCCACATATAGTGGCATTCCCACTGTAGGTGGCATTCCCATCGTAGATGTCATTGCCATTGTGAATGGCGTTGTGGTTGATTGTGCTAAATATCCGGTTGCACGCGCGATTAACCGTGAGGTTATCACGGCAGAATATCTTAAAACGGATGAAAAATTCGCCGCTATAGAGCAGGATTTTATTTCGGTACAGCTAAGCTGTTGTACAAAATGTATAACGGAAGTTATAATGACGTGCCTACCGTTGCTCGCCTCCCCCACACCGCCTACCCGCCATAAAATCGCCTCCACCTTGCAGGGGCTCATCTGTGCCGAGGCGGATCTCGAAAAGGTTATAATTGCGGTAACAAAAGCATACAATAGAGGTAGTATCTCCCTGTTTACACCGACCGAAGAGGAAAGCCCTGTTATGTTGGAGGTGTTAGATCCGAAGTTCGCCAAAAAGAAGGAAACACCGATGCAGATTTCCTCGGTGGAGAGCAGCACAATAAGTCTCGAGCCACCGGTACTTATGCCGGTAGAGCAACCCCAAACTCCGGAAATACTCGAGCCGACACAGCAGCCCACTAACTTCTATGATGATGGCGAAAATGCTGTCGAGTCGGAGCCGGAATTGGAACCGGAGAAGGAAAAAGAACCTGAGTTGATTACTCCGGCAAGCATATTTGATGAGGGTTTTGCAGAGAGCATTGCACAGGATGCCAAGGAAAAAAGCAATGTTGCTAAAAAGACGCAGGAAAAACCAAAAAGTGGATTTTTTAGCAAGTTTTCCGCTGCGTTCAAGGATAGACATCATAAAACACTGGAGCTTCCCAATATAGACCATGAAGAATAGCACAACAGTTATAGGGGTATAAATGAAAAAGGTCTTTGTTGTAGTCCTAATATTACTTGTTATATCGATCGCCGGACTAGGCGGTCTTTATGCTTACGACAGTTATTACAATTCTATAGGTGCATCAGATCTCGTTAATCCTGTAATTACGGTTAACGGTCAACATGTTGAGACAACGGGTAGCAGCTGGACATACCCTGTCCTTTTTAAGCCTGAGGGAAAGCTTGTTGTGAGCAGTCACGGTTCGGAACCTGTTTCGTTTGAAGGGGCGGGCGAACCGCTTGAAATTGTGTTGCCTGAAAACGATAAAAACGAGGCAACAGTCACATTTAACGGCGAGCTTGTCGATTCCGGAACGGTTGAAGATGTTTCGGGGTATGAGTTTATCGAGGAGGGTATCTATAGATACGAGATAACCCTCTACAGTTCGGACGAAGAGGAGGGGTACGGAAGCTTCACCTATTCGATAACATACAATTATGTAAAGCCGGCAATTCCGCCTACCGTTTCAATATCAAATACCGTTGTCGCACAGGGCGATGCCTTATCAATATACATTCATAATCTACCCGAGGGTGTAGTGCCGGAGCTCACAAGCGATCTCGGCAGTACACTGTTTACCGAGGTCGAGGGGGTCTACTCCGCCATTATACCAACCGGTTACCTTGTAAATCCGGGCGAGTATTCGGCAACACTTACGGCGGGTGATTACACCGAAGATCTGAACATAACAGTCACCGCACACAGCTACGGAACACAGAGTTTTGAGATGGACAGCTCCGCCTCATCACTCGGTGACAGCGCCTCGGCAAACGCCGAATACCGTGAAATTATCCATCCCCTGTATCAAACCAAGGACGAAAACCGTTACTGGGAAGGTTTGTTTTTAATGCCTGCCGAGGGTAGAATTTCCAGCGAATACGGGCTTGTAAGATATATAAACGGTGAATTCAACGGTTATCACGGGGGTATCGACATTGCCGCACCGCAGGACACGCCGATAATTGCACCTAACCATGCAAAGGTGGAGTATGCAGGCTTTTTACAGCTTAGCGGTAACACCATAGTATTAGACTACGGAGGTGGGCTTAAAGCATATTTCTTCCACCTCTACTCGCTTAACTGCGAGACCGGCGACATGGTAGAAAAGGGTCAACACATAGGTGGAATAGGAACGACAGGCTTCTCAACAGGAAACCACCTACACTACCAGCTACAGATAGAAGGCTATGCAATGAACCCATGGGGAACCTTCGACGGAACCTCCGGCATATTTGAGGACGAGGAAGCTACCACAACAATAGAAGCCGTAGGCTAACGGCAACATTACCAACAGCTCTGCTAACATTCATGCAACATAAAGTTTGCATGAATGTTAAATTTTTGTCAATTTTAAAAAAATTTAGCATTTAGTATTGCAGACTTGTAAAGTTTAGGGTATAATATATCACAAGTAGATTAATTAATGATTTAAGGAGAACTAAAATTATGGCAATCAAAATTGGTATTAATGGTTTTGGCCGTATCGGACGTTTAGTGTTCCGTGCCGCTTGCGAGAAATCTGACCTTTATGACATCGTAGGCATCAACGATCCCTTCATGACTCCGGATTACATGGCCTATATGCTTCGTTACGACACAGTTCATGGTCGTTTCAAAGGTGAGGTTACCTACACCGATAATGCAATCGTTGTAAACGGCAAAACAATTAAATTTTTTGCTGAAAAAGATCCGGCAAGTATTCCGTGGGGCTCTGTATCCGCTGATTATGTTGTTGAGAGCACCGGTGTTTTCACCACAACCGAGAAGGCTTCCGCTCACATTAAGGGTGGCGCTAAGAAGGTTGTTATCTCTGCTCCTTCCGCCGATGCACCAATGTTTGTTTGTGGTGTTAACCTCGACAAATACACAGCAGACATGGATATCGTTTCCAACGCTTCCTGTACAACAAACTGTTTAGCACCGCTTGCTAAGGTTATCAACGATAACTTCGGCATTGTAGACGGCTTAATGACAACAGTTCATGCTACAACCAACACACAGAAAACCGTTGACGCTCCTTCCAGCAAAGACTGGCGTGGTGGACGTGCCGCAGCAGGCAACATCATTCCTTCCTCAACAGGCGCTGCTAAAGCTGTAGGCAAGGTTATCCCTGAGCTCAACGGCAAATTGACAGGTATGGCTTTCCGTGTACCGACACTCGACGTTTCGGTTGTTGACCTTACCGTAAACCTAGGCAAACCCGCCTCCTACGACGAAATCTGCAAAACCATCAAGGCAGCTGCAGACGGCGAAATGAAGGGCGTACTCGAGTATGTTGACGAAGATTTAGTATCCAGCGACTTCATTGGCGATGAGAACACCTCCATCTTCGACGCAAAGGCAGGCATCGCACTTACCGACAAGTTCGTAAAGCTTGTTGCATGGTACGACAATGAGTGGGGCTACTCAAACAAGGTTCTCGACCTTATATCTCACATGGATACAGTTAAATAAAATCCATGTTATGGACACAGTTAAATAATGTCTGAAACAAAACCACCTATGGCCATCGGTCGTGGGTGGTTTTTCATTGGTTCAACTATAAAAATAAGGTTGTAAATATTTATAAATGCCTGTATAATAATTATGGTCCTTCAACGCTTGTTTTTGGTACTACTGTATAATCCTTTATCATAAAAAGGGAACTGCCTCCATGCCAAAAAGGTCGACACAAAAAAACATATTCGACAGCTTACTTTTTGCTGTGCTTATTGTTTTTGGGTTGCTGATTGGCAACTTAAACAACCTGATACCGGTTCATTCTCAGTATATAGTCGGGCTTGGCTTTGTGCTGTCTATCTGTGTTTTTATAGGCATTTACTCCTACTGGATAATCAGCCTGTATCGGCGGGTAATGCAAAGTCGGGTTCGAAACTACCTTATGCTGATAGGCGCAAATATAATTTTTTGGGTGGCAATTCGTTCCATTAAATGGTCTGCCTTTGAGTTTGTGATTTTTGAGGACAGATTTTTATGGTATATGTACTACATACCAATGATAATGCTATCCGTACTCTTTCTTTTTGTTGCACTCTGCGTGGGAGAAAACGAGGATTACCGTCCTGATAAAAGATGGTCGTTGCTCTATATACCGGCAGTTTTACTTATAATAGCCGTCCTCACAAACGACATTCACGGTCTTGCCTTTAACATCGATATAACCAAACATGCCTACGGTCTGGAATACAGCCACGGGATAGTGTATTATCTCGTTCTTATCTTCATTCTATGTGTAGTCGTTACGGCATCGGTAATAATCATCCGAAAATTCAGCCTTTCAAAAGCCACAAGACGAAAAGCCCTTTGGCCGATTTTAGTAATAACAACAACCGTTTTATACACCGTGCTTTATATTATAAAACCGACCTATGGCTTAGGGCATTACCTTGACCTTACGATTTTCGGCTGTAGCATGGCAATAGCACTGCTGGAATCCTTTATAAGAACAGGGCTTATTCATTCCAACATTGGGCACAGCGAATGTTTTGCAATGGCAAATATAAGGGCGCAAATTTTAGACGACGAGGGTGAGACTGTTTATATATCGGAAAACACATTACCTATTACAAAAGCCGATTTTGAAACTCTCCAAGGTGCAAAAACATTTTCCTTTAACTCCGAAATACGCTCGCAGATAGCTGATATTAACGGCGGTTATGTTGCATGGAACAGCGATGTTTCACAAATCAGCCGTCTGATTAAAAATTTAAAGCTGCTAAACGACAAACTTTACAGAGAGGTAGACCTTTTAAACCTTGAAAACGAGCAAAAGAGTGAGAGGGCAAGGCTAAGAAAACTAAACGATTTACACGGAATTATGCTCAAGGAGATTTTGCCCCTGACCGAAAAGATTAAATCCGAGATACAAAGTAATGAAAAAACCGAGCCTTTCGAGCTAAAACGCCTGCTTTTTGAAACAAGCATGACCTCAACCTACATAAAAAGAAGGGTTAATCTAATCCTAAGCGAACAGGCGGAAGGGCATATTTATGCCGAGGACATACGATACTGCTTTTTAGAGTCCTTTCAGCTTTTAAGACTATACGAGATAACCTGTGTAATAAACATAATAAATAACAGCGAAATGAGCCTTAAAGCGGCAATGGCAGGTTTTGATTTATACCAAAATATCATAGAAGGCGCAAAGTACAATTTTGAGGCTGTATATGTAACCTATGAATTTGATGATAAAAACATGTTGTTTGCAGTTCAAATTTCGGGAGACATAAGCATATGTCTTGACGATTTTGCGGCTACAATACACGCACAAAAAGGTGAAATTAAACTTTCGAGCGAAAACGATGGCTATCATGTGTCCCTTGTTATGCCAAAGTAAAGACGACATCATTTTATTATCGAGTAATGAAAGGAGGGAATGGTTTGGCTTTTTCGGCTATAAGTGACGCGGCAAAAGCATATATAATTTTGTTAGTAATGCTAAGCACCATACTGCTGTTGGTTGCGCTAATATTTCATATAGTGGAAAAAAGCAAAAGTTACCGTGTGGCATTGCTTTGCTCGTTGTTGGCGCTAAGCATTTTAAACTACTCTGCACTTTCAGAGCTAAACAAGGTAGGTAGAGAGAAATACCATTCCCTGTCAATGCCTGTATTTTCGCCCTCAAACAGCATACCTTATTATCTGCATATAATCCTAAGCTTGCTAATGATTATATACGCAGTAGCCACAACATATAAATTATACCAAAACGACAAAAACAGAATAAACACCTTCTCGGTAAAGGAATCACTGGAAAATCTGCCTACAGGCATTGCCTTTATGACAAGTGATGAGGAGCTGATATTATCCAACCACATTATGCACAGCCTCTACAAGGAACTTGCAAAAAAACCACTGCGAAGTGCGGCAGGTTTATGGCAGGATATAACAGCATTACAAGGAAAAAACAACTGCGTAATAAAGGGCAAGGAGCCCGCATTCATCCTAGACACAGGCAGGGTTTGGCAGTTTTCAAAAAGTCAATGTCGTTACAACGACGAGGATTATCTCGAGTTTAAGGCAACCGATATAACCGAGCTTTATAATCTGAGCGAAAACACTCGTAACTTAAACGAAAGATTGTTGCAACAACACACAAGGCTAAAAAAACTTGATGATATCATCGAGGAAAATGCCGGTGCACAGGTTGCTGTTAACATGAAAATAAATTTCCACGATAACTTCGGCAACCTTTTAACCCTAACAAAAAAGACGCTACGAGAAAAGGAGAATACCGGAGAGGTAAAAACACTTGTCGAATATTGGGGCAACCTTAACAATGTTGTGTGCGAGCTGTCCCGCGATGATAGACAGCGTATAACATTAGAGCAGGTAATGCTTTTTGCAGACAAACTCGGCTGTGAAATATCCTTAAGTGGCGAGCTTCCTACGCAGGAGCACAACAAAACTACGATACTTTTATGCATTAACGAGATGATTAAAAACGCCTACAGGCACGCAGGGGCGAACAAACTCATGGTAAACATATCGCATACACCGGGTATTCAGCTAACAATTCAAAACGAAACGGAACATATAATAACCGAAATTAAAGAGGGTAGCGGACTTTCGGGTTTAAGGCAACGTATCGAGCAGTCAGGCGGCGAAATGAGCATGTCCTGCGATAACGGGGTTACCATGTCGGTGAAATTGTTGGATATAGGAGAGGAAAATGTTTAACGTAATGATTGTGGACGATCAGAGTAGCTCTCACGCACTCATGCAGTACGCCATAATGAGAAGCGATGGCAGATACAAAATAACCAAGGCATTTTTCACTGCCGACAGGGTGCTTGATGAGTTAATGTATGAGCCGGTTGACTTAATTCTTATGGACATACACACACTGGGCAAGGAAACCGGAATTAAGGTGGCCGCCAAGGTAAAAAAAATATATCCTGAAATTAAGATTATTATCCTCACCTTTGTTCTGCAAAAAAAATATGTCGAGGAGGCAAGAAATGCAGGGTGTGAAGGTTTTTGGTACAAAGACCATGCCGACATGGACCTACTGCTTGTGATGGACAGCGTAATGAACGGCAACACTTACTACCCCGAACAACAGCCGGTTATTAAAATTGGCGTTGCTAAAATATCTGATTTCACTCCAAAAGAGCTGGAAATTTTACAGGCAAAGGTAAACGGACACTCCAACGAAAGGGTGTGCGAAATGCTAAGCATCAAAAGCAGAACCTTAGACACCCACCTAAGCAACATAAAAAACAAAACCGGATATGATAATCTTCTCAAACTTGTTGCCGATGTGGCATCGAAAAAGTTCATCATCTCCGGCGAGGAGACCGATTAATCAAATAATAGTAGTTCAACTTGATTGATTATATTAGACGCTGTGTACAAAGTTCACAGCGTTTTTTGTGCTGTTTTAACAAAAATGAAAATCAGCGGAAATACACGATGTTTTAAATTCTTTTAGCTGTTATAATTTTGAAAAGATTAAGGTGAGGTTGTTTTATGAGAACAGTAGCGGTTTATATTCAAAACAAGCTTTTATTATCGGGTATAACTCATGCTATTGCCGCAAGAAACCCTACATCAATAATAGAGGTAGTGCCAAGCATTGAGAGCTGTTTGTCGGCATGTCGAAGCAGTAACGCCGATGTTCTGCTTGCCGAATTGAGAGATTATTATCCACTTGCACTGGACGACTGGCTTACAAGGGTAGAGAAAATCAAGGAGGTTGTGCCCGGTTGTAAAATTGTCATGATAGTCGATGAGGAAAATTTTCCGAATTCAGCATCCGTTGCATCCTCAGCATTTAAGAATGATGAGATAGACATGTTTTTATATAGCTCCTCGGGACTGAATTATCTTGTAGATGTGGTAGCAAATTTGTAATGTTAAGTAGTTGCAAATTAAAATAAATTATTTTTACAGAAATAAAGGAGAGCTTTTATGGGCAAATGCAATAAGTGTGGATTTGAAATTTCACCGTCTTCAAAATTTTGTGACAACTGTGGCGCGGCGGCGCAACCGCCGGAACCTCAGCAATCCATACCGGTAGAACAGCCACCGGAACCTACACCGGTAATGCCGGCACCGGTAGCACCTACACCTGAACCACCGGTACAGGAACCACCGACACCACAACAGTGGGAAACAAAACAACCTTCTGTACAACAGCCCCAGCCTCAACAGAAACCACCCATGCAACAACCTCCACAACAGCAGTGGCAACAACAGCAACCTCCCATGCAACAACCTCCACAACAGCAGTGGCAACAACAGCAACCTCCCATGCAACAACCACCGCAACAGCAGTGGCAACAACAGCAACCTCCAATACAACAACCACCACAACAGCAGTGGCAGTCACAGCAACCACCAATACAGCAACCGCCACAGCAGCAGTGGCAGTCACAGCAACCACCAGCGCAACAACCACCACAGCAGCAGTGGCAAGCGCAACGACCTATGCAGCAACCATCACAGCAGCAATGGCAGCAACAGCAACCTCCCACGCAACCACCGCCACAACAACAGTGGCAACCCGGCCAACCTCCTATGCAACCACCTAGGCAACCAAAATCCTCAATGCAGGGTGGAGAAGTTGCTACCCTACTTAAAAACAATAAACCGATAGTTTTCATAGGCGCAGGCGTTGTAGCACTGATTGTAGTAATACTGATAATAGTTGCAATCGTAGGTGCACTTTCCGGCGGCGATTCCGACGACCCAAATATCGGGTTATGGACTGCCGATGAGATGACCATGATGGGAATGACCATGAACCCTACGGATATCTATCCCGATGGAATCACCTTAGAGATAAAATCCGGCGACAAATGCACCCTCACTATGGATGGTGACAGCTTCAATGCCGACTATGAGATAGAAGGCAACGTCTTTACAATGACACAGCGTGGTGATGAGTTTACCGGCACAATAAACGGCAATGTCATAGAGATAACAAACCTTCTCGACATGGGTCTTGACATTGTATTTGTTAAAGATGGTATGAGCGGTGAAAATTCACAAGGTGCAGGTGGCACAGGTGCGGTTATAGATGAAAACAACCTAACCGGCAGATACATACTCTCCAGCATGACAACGGCAGGCGTAGTCATGAACTATGATGCTATACAGCAGGCAGAGATTGAGATGACGCTTGAAATCGACGGCGAGGATGGGACGCTCGTTGCCTATGGTTCCTCCATGTCGATTGATCTTGACACATCGGCAAAAACGATGCTTTTGCAGGGTGTTGTTATGGACTATGTGATAGAGGATGAGAATATTGTCGCAACAGGCGAAAATGCAGGCCATGAGATGGTGTTTGTATTCACTGCCGAGAACAGTTCTATCTGGGACGACGCTTCGGGCGGCGGAATAAACGCTACAGGCTTTGTTCCACCCGGCTACGGCACAGAAGAGACAGTTCCGGTTGAGACACTCTCAACCCCCTCCGTATGGTACGGAATCGTCACGATAAGCAACTATGTAGGTAATGACGATATATCGGGCGAGTATGAAGCGTGGGGTTATATCGGCGCCGATGAACTCGGTGATTATTTCGAGCTGTATCTGAACGGCTATGTTGATAGTGAAGATTACATCAGCTTTATGTCCTTCAATATAGAATTGCACGACTATTCTTTCTTCCCCATTGTTGATGAGCATGCTTGGCTTTACGGTGATGCACCGCTTAAAGAGGAGGACAACACCTGGTTTGTTCCGGGTATCACAAATGGCGTGTTAGGTGCAACCTACGACTACGACTATAACGGCGAGTCCTTCACAATTGACTTTTCCATAGCCATGATATCGGACGGCTCTTCGGTAGACACACCCGCTAACACCGTAACCGAAGGCTCAACCGACGCCGCTCCCGAATCTGAATCGGCACCTGTAGCCGCAGGTCCAAGCTTTACAATGGAGGAACTACGTGACGTATATTTAGCAATTCTCGACCTTAGCATTGACGAGAAATTTGCACTCACCCATGAGGAGGTTTTATCCCGATACTTTAACGGTATCAATGGTAATATAACAAATCAAGGGGATACCTTTATATCCTATCAATGGATCTCGATAGAATCCGAGACCTCCTTGCTGAACATATCCTTTAATATAAATGATGACGGAAGCCACACCTACAAGTCCATGTCGATTAATAATATTGATTATGAATAAATAATCTCCGCCTTAGCGGAGCTATTGGAAATATTACATGACTCGTTTCACTCGTCATTTTGCACCTTGTGCAAAAACAGTAATATTTCTCGTAACTGTAGGTTCGCTTAATCTCCGGCGGAGCCGGTAGCTATATAATCTCCGGCGGAGCCGGAGCTATTGGAAATATTGTTTCACTCACTTCGTTCGTTATTTCGCAGGCGAAAATCGCAATATTTCTCGTACTGGTAGGTTCGCTTAATCTCCGCCTTGGCGGAGCTATTGGAAATATTTCTCGTACTGGTAGGTTCGTATAAAATAATACACAGGAGGGGTTTAATGGTAGTTAATTTTAGTTCCCTGCCGGGCTCGGTGGCTGAGTTTGGTGTGCTTGTCAATGAGGGGTTGACGAAGCCCGAAAAAACTTGCGCACTTTTTATATGTGCTATAAATATGCTTGGGCAAAATATAGAGGAGGGTTTAGAGGCGATTAACCTGTTGAAAGGGCCTGCACCGCTTTCTACCTTTGAAAAATCATGGTATAAGGACAGGATAAGCGACAAAAAGTATCTTGCGATGGCATATTTTGAGGGTTCTACGCCGGAAAACAGCTACACCCCCACCACCCCCTACACCCTGCGATTTGCACCCGACCCACGACCGCAGGACTGTGAGGAAGGCTATATCCGACTACAGATGAAAACACCGGCATTCGACAGCCCACGAAAAATCACACTGCGGCAAAAAGGCGAAAACTGGTATATCTGGGATGCAAACAGCATTATGCTCGGAGTAAAAACCCGAGTAGCAGACGACCCGTGGGCTTGATAGAACTAACGAAAAAAACACAAAATGAAAGGAACTTATCATGGGATTATTTGACAAAAAATATTGCGACGTGTGCGGAGATAAGATAGGACTTTTAGGAAACAGAAAGTTGGAGGATGGCAACCTTTGTAAGGACTGTGCAAAAAAACTTTCACCATTTTTCGACGATAGAAGAAACTCCACCGTAGATGAGATAAAAGAACAGCTTGCCTATCGTGAGCAGAATGAGCAGAAGGTTGCCGCATTTAACCCCACCAAGGTTATAGGCGGAAGAAACCTAATCTGCATCGACGAGGATAACCAAAAATGGCTGTTCTCCCGCACAAGAAAATGGAAGGACAACAACCCGGATATCATCGATTTCTCACAGGTAACAGGCTGTGATGTCGACATAGACGAAAACGAGGTAGAGATATATAAAAACGACGAGCCGGGAAAAAGAGAGAGCTACAATCCGCCACGGTACAAAAAATATTACGACTTTAACATCACCATCTTCATAAACTCACCTTGGTTCGATGACATTAAATTCCAGCTGAACGACGACGAGATAGACAGCCGTTTCTCGCATGAATACAAGGAGGCGGAGCGTGACGCCGAGGAAATTAAGAGCACACTTATGGGGCTTAGAGAGCAACACCGTGAAGAGGTGTTTGAGGCTAACGCACCAAAGGTTGCCGTAACCTGCCCCAACTGCGGAGCAACCACGACACCGGATGCAAGCGGCTGTTGTGAGTTCTGTGGCGGTGCATGCTAAAATGAGCGTGAAAAAGGTGATAGCTATTGTATCCTTGCTGATTTTAGTCGCCATTATTGTTTTCGTAGCTGTAAACCTTTACCAGATTGAGGTTATTATGAATGAAGGAGTAGCCGAGCCGGTGAACAGAGACGATTATACCATAATGTCCTTTGAGCTACTAGAAAGTAGCGGCAATGCGATGTCCACCGAGAAAAACAATTCACAGTCCATGCGCCTTAACTTTGAGACGGTTTATATTGATGTGCCGGAAACAGATGGCTATAAGAAAATAAAGCTTGATGAAGAAACACGCAAAAGTTTAGAATCGGATTTGCTTGCATTAATAGAGAGCCACAATCTTAAAGAATGGGACGGTTTTGACGAGCATCTGCAGGTTATGGATGCAAGCAACGGCTTTTCGTTTAACCTGCTATATGCAAACGATGAGGAGCTGAAAGCAAGCGGAGGTTTTGCCTTTCCCGATAATTATGGCGAGGTTTTTGCGGCTACCAAAGAGGTGTTTTTAAAATACGCTTAGCAGAGCGTGAAGTGAAATTAGGAGTGAGAGGAACGATGCGAAAGAGATTTTTAACCTGCCTTCCGTTGTTGATTGTGTTAACAGCAATTATCCTGGCTTTGCCGATTTATGCGGCAGACCCCACCTACGATGATACCGAGATAACCATAATGGGCACACTCGTAACACCGGCAAACAACAGCGATGTTTTGGGCGATGCCGATGGTACTGCAAAAAGCGTTAGCTACGACGATGCAACCAAAACCCTAACGCTAAACAATGCCAATTTAGAAAAGGTGGAGGGCTCAGGATACATATACATGATAGACATTTCTTCAACGGAGAAGATAACGATAGAGCTGATAGGCACCAGCACCCTTAAAAACGGACTCGGCATCACGGTGAGCGCATTTATCGAGGGCGGCAGGTGGATTTATGCCGACCTTCACATCACCGGTAGCGGCACGCTAAACTATGATGGAGGCGAGGTTACTTCGGTGGCACTTTTAACCAACGGCAAATTCTCGATGGACAGCGGAAAATTTATCGCACGAAGCATGAGTACGAATGATACCAGCGGTATTTCCACCATCGACATTAATGCCGACACAACAATTTCCGGTACGGCTGTTATTGATGTTCAGTCAATTAACCATACCTTTGCTGCCGGCGATCATAACGCCCCGGGGGTAATGACGGTTTCCGGCAGTGCTAAGCTAACCCTTTTCTGCCTTGATGCTCATCGGGCACTGGCGGTGCACGGCTCGCTTGAGATGATTGGCGGTGAAATCTCCGCCCGCAATACTACCGAAAGGGATAACACCTCCCCCGCTGTTTATGCCAGTAGAATGCTTTTCACCAGAGGAAAATTAACGGCGCAAACAAATGCTAATACCTACGCACATGCACTCTCTCACAAGGCAATTTTTACCGAGGGTGCAAGCTACACCATTAAGGTAGGCGACGATGCGACAAGCGCTACCGTGGTGGCCGAGAGTAGTGATTATCATTTGAAGGATTATGTGGAGATAGTGTCGAGCTTTAGCGGCACTATCCCACGCTATTCCTTAGAGATCTCCCCCTCCGAGTTTACCTTTCCTAAGCGGCAGGTGGGGTATACCGAGGCTCCGCCGCCGCAAACCTTTACAGTAACCAACACCGGCACCGCCACGCTATACGACCTAACACTCGAGGGAGACTATGACATTGATTTCTTTGACCTTAATTTGATTGGAGAGACGCGAACCCATCTACCTGCAGGGCACTCCATCCAATTCACAGCGCAGCCCAGAGAGGGCCTTGTTATCCAAGACATATCGGGTGGCAACACATATACTGCCGATGTTACAATAACCACCGACCGCGCTATTAAAAGTGTACGACTAAGTTTTTCACTTACCGAAGATGTGCCACAATATCAACTTATCGCTTATTCCGGTCCGGATGATGAGTCTACAACAATCTTTTATGATGTTGGCGAGAAGATAACATGGGTGGCAGATGCTACGGCACCGGGCAACCTTGTGTTTAAGGGCTGGACAGGACTGGAGGGCGTTACGTTTTTAGACGGGACCAACCAATATTCCCAAAGGGTTTCTTTTGTTATGCCGGAGCGTAGCGTTGTTCTGAAGGCAACCTACGGTGCCGAGATTGACAGCATTAAGATAAGCCCACGCGTCGCAACGGTAAAATACGGCGAAAGTTTAGATTTTTACGTCTTTGTTGACGGCGAGACAAACAGAAGCGAGGATGTAACCTGGACACTTACCGGCATGAGAGATACGGACAACACCGTGCTGGACTACAGCATGGATGAGGCTCACCGCATACTAAATGTGAGCGATAGAGAGGAGAGCACCCTTACCGTTCGTGTTGAGGATAAAACCACCGGCACGGTGTTCGACGAGGCGACCGTTTATGTAGTAGACTACAATGTAACCTGGTTTGACGTGAGGGTAAACGGCGGTATGCCAAGCAATACAAGTTATCCGGCAAACACCATTTTAGCCATTGCTGCCGATGAACCTGCGAGGGGATACACCTTCGATCACTGGAGTGTAGACAGCTATGCCGATTTTCAGGGTAATGAAAACGATGCGGTGTCGGAGCTGTTTATCGACGATCCCACCGAGGTTACCGCAAACTATGCAAGAATACCGGGTGATGCCACGATGGATAGCGAGGTAAATATTGATGACCTACTTGAAATTCTCAAAAGCAGCAACTATAATAAAGGTATAACCGCCTCCGGTGCGAACCCCTTCGCCGACCTTAACGGCGATGGGAGGATAGACTTCGACGACCTCGCACTGGCAAGAAACAGTAAATATTTCACAAAATAAAAACGAACGCCCTTGGCTAAGGAGAATAGCAGTCAGATGAAAAAATTATTTACGGTGCTTTTGCTATCCATATCCCTGTTGTTTATAGGATGTACTGATGATAACTCCTCACTCTCAAACTTTGCGGATAACCTTCCGCAAAATGGGGGCGTAAGTAGCAGTCAGAGCGAAAACATACCTGAGCCGGAACCCGAGCCGGAGAGTATACCCGAGGCGGAATCCATGCCTAATATCGATTCGGCTGTAACCATCGAAAACTGCCTGTATGCACTAAACGAGGTGTACAGCGAAAGGTTTAGCGCGGAGTTTTACGACACCGCCGACATGACAAAAAAGGCGGTCTACGAGAGCGAGGACGCCTATTATGACAGCGATGTACCGGCACTTTTGCTCGGTGAAAACGAACCCACGCCGAGCGGCTATTATGACGACCCTGCCGTAGTGGCCTACTACCCGATATCTAACTTTACCGACAAGGCGGATATTAACGAGCATTTCAGCCTGTATTTCACACAGCGTTATATTGAGGACATGCAGTGGAGACTCGACGAAAACTTTTTAGAGTTTGAAGGCGCTTTATACCTTGAAAGAGGTGGCAGAGGTTACGGTATGCGAAGTGTGGATTTTGACAGTGTAGACCCCTATTCAATGCAGGATAACACCCTAATAATCGACCTGTTGTCCTTTGGCGAGTTTGACGGAAAATATCTTGTGACCTTCGCCGAGGAGGACGGAACCCTAAAGTTAGACAGCGAAAACTACCTCCTTATGTATGATTTAATCAACGTAAGCCCCACCTTAGAAGGTATTGAGGTTCCGGACTTTCGGGCACTTGCAACCGGAAACGAACTCCCCACAGCCTCTAACGAGTTTATGTCGTCCACCTCTCAGGAGGACAAACATGTCATCGGTTATACCGGTGTTTATTACGACTTTTTGCCGAGATATGTAAAGCTTTTTGAACTGCTTGGATTTACCGTAATCATGGACGGCTACGAAGGTTTTTACAGCTATGAAAAATACGAGGGTGATTACACCCTAACGGTAAATGTATACTATATGAACGAAACAGATGGCGTGGTGGTGGAAATCATCAAGCAAGGAGCTGTTGGGTAATATGCGAATAATAGTATTTTTATTGATTATATCACTTGTGTTCACCTCCTGCGCCGACGGTGGGGGTGACGGAATAGGCGACGCCCTCGGCGAAACACTTTCAAATATCGAGTTTGAATCGGGAGACCCTCAATCACAGAGCACTCCGACCGAAAACACAAACCCTCGGGATATAGGAAATCTTACAAACCCAAATAATATAGATTACAGTGCCTACACCTCGCTGGTACAGGCATACCGAAAGGCACTCACACCCTACGGCGATCTATCCGCCGACTACATGGGATACTTTTATGCAAACCTTATCGACCTAAATGCCGACGATGTATACGAGCTTGTCATAGCACGTGTACACAACAGCGATGCCGACTATACAGACGAACTTTTCGACCTTGAAAGTGAAAATTTTATAGGCTCGCGGTCTAACTATGCGGTACAGATTTACAATCTCGATGAGGGCAATCTCCTTCATGCCGGTGAGTTTAACCTCTCCTTTTACGGCGAGGAGGGTATGCGGTTTAACATAGAGTATGCCGAATACAACGGTGTAAACTATCTTGTATTTGGTGGTGACCTGTTGAATTTCGGAATAACCTCCTCCGACTATGTTTATGCAAAATCCTTCTTTAGCTTTAACGGCGAGTATTTCGAGCTGGAGGAGATGTTCTCCATTCAGTACGACTACATAAACGCAGGATATGAGCCCACCGAATACCGACAGGCTATGGAACTTGTCTCTAAGGATACCTTTGATGCCGAATTTTACGACAAATGGTACTCAAACCCGACAGATCACACCTTTATAGCACAGGGCTTTGAGACTAACACGGATGCGATAACACAGCAAACGATAAATTTTTTGTCCGATTTTGAGATTAAAAATTCCCAAAGCGAGGCGCTCACCTACAGTGACGGCAACTTTGTTCTTTATGAACAGACCATCCATCAAGAGGATATTATCCTAAGGGACTTTTTAGATGCGGTTGTGCATGGCGATTATGAGGCGATGCGAAACTTTACCGACGATGAGATGATAATACAGTATTATCAGGAGGCAAGGCGGAGCGGTAGCTACTACCCCGGCTTGATAGTGGAGGAAACCACCTATCTATGGCCCACTGATTATAATGTGCAGTTGATGCAAAGCATACTCGCAGATGAAAGATTTGCCGAGATGTACCGACAAAACGGTTTAGAAAACACCTATGTTTTAAAGGTGGATGCTAAGGAAATCATCGACATGCAGACCATACAATACGCCGGTCAGTTTGGGCTTAACGTCACACAATACTATATGTATGAGGTGGATGAGCAGGGCGAAAACCCAAAACTCGTAGCGATATATGACGACCATTTTTGGGACAATGAGGTGGTGTTTGAGTCGGTATATGTGACCGACTACGAGCAGATTTTCAACTCCTACGGCTATGAATACCCGATTGACATTATGCAGATGTACTTCACCGAACAGGAGATGAGCAGAATAGATCACTTTTTTAGCGAAAACCCCAAAGAGGTTTATTTTATCAGAAACCTGTGGGGTGGAACAATCAAGGTTTATGAAAGTAATATCGGTGAGGACGAAATGTACGCAAGGGGCGAGTTGCTGTACGAGACACAGGGAGATGTGCTCTATCTTGCATGTAGTTCCGACAATTATTTAGATGGCTACCTGTATACCGATGTACAGATAGTTACCGAGCCGTTTGAGGGCTACGAGGCGGTATACTACCCCGCAATAAGCCATCCCGACACATGGATGCATCTCGGTGTCGTAGCAAGACAGATGCCACAATTATAAGTATATAGTGCTATTGAGGTTATAAGATGAAGTTAATTGCCGTACTACTATCAGCCGTATTTATGCTATTATTTGTCTCCTGCTCCGATTCGCAAAGTGGTAATTTGCAGGACGCACTGTCGGCAATAACCAACAATGAACCGCAGGTTTCAAGCCAAGCACAGGATAGCCAACCCGCTCCCTCAGAAAGCAATGTTGAAGATAACGGCAACGAGACGATACCGGCACAGGGTGTTAGCTACACCGCCTACTCGGCGTTGCTAAAAGCCTATGAGCTGGACTATAACATAGAGAATTTATCCGGTACAGATTACACCATAACCGGAATGACGATTACACCAACCTATCCGAACCAGCCGGAAGGAATGGTTGATGCCTCCGGTTTTTGCTATGCAAATCTGGTAGACCTCGACAACAACGGAATTTTAGAGCTTGTGATGATAGCCTATGACGACCAGTCGATACTATATGATGAAAATTGGACATACGGCGACAAGGTCGAATTTGAAAGCCTCGCCTATCCAAACATAATCAAGATTTACACCATTATGCCGGAGGCTGGGCTGGTTTTTCTTGGCAGTTTACCGGTAGAGAGTCACCAACTGCCGGTATCAACAAACTACGGTATCGAGTACATTGTGTCGGAGGATAAAACCTACATAACCCACAGCGAAGTATATCAAATGGGCAACGGTGATATTAGATACTACGGACTGACCGACGGCTATTTCGGGGTAGAGGCGCATTTCGAGTCAGATTTAGAGGGTAACTACACCATCAACGGTGAAGAATACTCCTACGAGGATTTCGAGGCGACAAAGGCAGGCTACGGCGAGAGCTTAGTACACCCCATCGAAAACCTAAATGATGAATATCTGCAACAGCTAAAGGACATAAACGATGCAACCTATAGTTTCTTAGAAAACTACCCGGTCGAAAACTTTTCAGAATACAGCGGAGCGTATAATAACGGACAATTCTACTATATGGAATACAGCTCCGAGGATTATTTTCCGCCGAACTACACCATTGAAAGCTATTATAAGGCATTGACGATGCGTGATTATGACACGCTTGCCGTGGTATTAAACGATGCCGAACAGATCGAGTGGATAAAAACCTGGCACACCTCGGACATACACACCTATGTGCCCGGATACATTATATCGGATTTACGACAGATTAATATCGACGAGGTAAGACTTCCGGACATGGGAAGCGATATTAACGCCTTCCTCAATGGACTTGGTGCGGAACACACCATAATCATGTACGCCACGGTAAATGAGATTTTAGACCCACACACAGCCCAGCTCGGGCTACAGGTTGCGGGTGGTATATACGAGACATATTACATTTTATCCTCCGACGACCCCGAAAGCGGACAGTGGATAATAGAGGAAAAGTTTGACAATAAATTTTATTGGTAAAAAACTCTCGACATAGCCGGCTATTCATAAAAAACATTTTGCCATTAGGTAGTTTTTGAAATATTGTTTATCAGCAACAAAACGGGCGAACACACAGTTTTCCCCTACTAATTTGACAATTCCCCATTGCATGTATATAATTAACCATATATAATCAATCAAGTTGAACTACTATACATGCAATGGGGTTAATAATGACACAGGGTGGGTGCTGTTTTACCGGACACAGAGTTATATCACATTCCGACACCGAACAGCTGAGAGGTCGGTTAGTTACCGAGGTTGAAAATCTTATTTCACAGGGTATAAATATTTTTTATGCCGGAGGTGCGGTAGGATTTGACACCATTGCCGCAGAGGAAGTTCTAAGGTTGAGGGAGCGATATATGCACATAAAACTCATACTCGCCCTTCCCTGCCGAGATCAGACTAACGGCTGGCGCTCGAAGGACATCGTAAGGTATGAGCGCATCAAAAAGATGTGCGACTGCATTGTATATACGGGCGAACAATATTCTCAAGGATGTATGCACAAAAGAAATCGTTACCTTGTGGACAATAGCGAAATATGCATAGCCTACCTAAAAAGAAAAGTAGGAGGCACCCTATACACGGTAAACTATGCCGAGGCAAACAACCTGAAAATAATCAACCTAGCCAACTGAATAAAACTAACCAACAGAGTAGCTCAACCTAATTAAGTGCAGATAACCCACAGTGTATGCAATAATAAAATTATTGCGTAGCGTGACACTGCGATGTGAAACTAACCAACAGAGTAGCAAAATCTAAATAAGTGCAGAAACCCACAGTGTATGCAATAATAAAATTATTGCGTAGCGTGACACTGCGATGTGAAACTAACCAACAGAGTAGCTCAACCTAATTACGTGCAGATAACCCACAGTGTGCGCAGTAATAAAATTATTGCGTAGCGTGAGATTATGGTGAAAAACTAATCAACAGAGTAGCTCAACCTAATTGCGTGCAGAAACCCACAGTGTATGCAATAATAAAATTATTGCGTAGCGTGAGATTATGGTGAAAAACTAATCAACAGAGTAG
>CAYJKY010000004.1:0-54047 GCA_964370825.1 uncultured Oscillospiraceae bacterium | reverse complement strand
GAAAAACTAATCAACAGAGTAGCTCAACCTAATTGCGTGCAGAAACCCACAGTGTGCGCAATAATTTTTATTCATACCTCAGCGCCTCTATCGGGTCTAACTTTGCCGCCTTGTTTGCGGGGTAGTAGCCGAAGAAAAGTCCTATTGCAAAGGAAAAACCTACCGCAATTGCTATGCCTAAAAAGTCAGGTGAAGCAGGGAATTCGAGCAGTGTCGATGCGATGCTTCCGAGTGCAACACCGAAAATAATTCCTATAACACCGCCAATAACACATATTATCGAGCTCTCGGTTATAAACTGCACCCTGATAGAAAGGTTGGTGGCACCGAGAGCCTTTCTGGTGCCTATTTCCTTGGTACGTTCGGTGATGGACACCAACATTATGTTCATAACGCCAATTCCGCCAACGAGCAACGAGATAGCGGCAACCGCCGAAATCGCAAGCTGTAGGGTTGCGAGCATCGTTGTCATGGATTCAATAATGCTGTCCATAGCAAAGGAGCCTATCTCAAAATCCTCGTTTTGGGAGTACTGACGAGTGTTGAGATAGTTCGACACCTCGGTGGCAAATGCGGTGCTGTCGGTTCCTACCGTAGTTAGTATTGTTACCGAGGCATGTCCGTCCAATGCGCCGGTAAGATGTTGTGCCGAGGTATAAGGGATATACGCCGTCGTCTCCATGTCCTGCTCACTGGCGGTTGAACCCATCGAGAACATGGACTGCTCATACTCGTAAACACCTACTATGGTGAACAATGCAGGCGAGGCGTTTTGCCCCTCCAACATAATCTGTTGACCTATGGGGCTACCTTCAAATCCGTAGTTGGTCACAAAATTATCAGATACCACCACAACATTTTTACCATCCTCAATCTCGCGATCTAGCAAAAATCTACCGTTAAGTATGGTTATATTGTTGATGGCAACCTCGTCTGAGGTCACACCGCTGAGTGAAAAATTTGCATAATTTCCGCCAACGGACGCGGTTCCGCTTCCGCCGGATACGGTCATTCCGATTGCCTCAATCTCCTGCGGAAACTGCAGCTTAATCTCATCGAGAATATCCTCGGATATAAGGTCCGATTCCTGCATTTGGGTAAAGCCTTGCGGTCCACTCGAAAATTCGTCCGTCTTTTGTGTAACATAAAGGCTTACGCTGTTGGCTCCCATTGCCGACATCTCGCTTGCGATATATCCGTTAAGCGAGTTACCTATGGTGAAGATGGTGATAACCGAACCGATTCCGATTATAATGCCGAGCATTGTAAGCAGGGCACGCATCTTATTGCTCCATAGGGAGGCAAGAGCGAGGGATATATTTTCTTTAATGCTCATTGCAACCCCTTCCGCTACCCGGTCTGTCGCTGACAACCCTGCCGTCTACCAGCGTCACGATACGCTCGGTTTCCTCGGCGAGTTCCGGCGAGTGGGTAATCAGTATTATGGTTTTACCGTGCTTTTGGTGGAGGTCATGAAAAATATCCATTACAAGTCTACCGGTCTTGCTGTCCAGTGCACCGGTCGGCTCGTCGGCAAGTATGATTGCAGGGTCGTTTGCAAGAGCCCTTGCGATGGCAACCCTCTGCTTTTGCCCACCGGAAAGCTCATTCGGCTTGTGGTGTCTGCGTCCGAACATGTCTACCGTTTCCATAAGCTCAGCACTTTTAGCCTTGCGTTCCTTTTTAGACATGCCGGCATACAACATCGGAAGCTCGACGTTGCGCTGTGCGTTTATTCTCGGTATAAGATTAAAGTTTTGAAAAACAAAACCAATTTTTTTGTTGCGAATTCCCGAAAGCTCGCTGTCCTTTGCCGCCATTATATCCACGCCATCCAACAAATACTCCCCCTCGGAGGGTCGGTCAAGCGCACCGATGATATTCATCAGGGTGGATTTACCGCTACCCGACGCACCGACAATGGAAACAAATGTACCACGTTCTATGCTAAGCGTAACATCGTCGAGCGCACAAAGTTCGTTCTCCATCCCCTCAAAGTATCGTTTGTATACGCCGTTTATCTTTATAACCTCAGCCGCCATCTATCGCTGTCCTCCGGCAGGTCCGCCACCGCCGCCTGCGGGGGTTCCGCCGCCCACTCCTGGAGCGGTTATCATAAGAGCTCCATCCATTAAATCTTGAACATTAAGGCTGTTTGGGTCATCTAACACAATCATACCGTCTGTAAGCTCTGCCGAGATAATCTCTACAAGGTAGTCCGACTCAAGGCCGGTAGCAACCTGTATCATACGGCGACCGTCCTCCTCGCCGAGCAATGCCTGCTCAGGGGTCGGCATGCTGTCATAAACATATATGTATTGACTACCGTCTCTCTCCACAACCGCATCAATCGGTACGGCATAGGTGTCGGGCGAAGATTCAATCAAAAATGTTACCTGTGCAGGAACACCGGCACGAAGATTTTCGTTTGTCTCATCCACCGATATGGTGACACTAAAGTTACCGGAGGCATCCACCGATATAGGTGATATCTCGGTGACGGTGCCCATAAGCTCGACCTCTCCTGTGGAATCGGTAGTGATTACCGCCTGCATTCCCTCGCTTAAACGCACAACGTCATAGCTTGCTACGGTGGTGGATATCTGTAGATTGTCTAAATCCTGTATGGTGCAAAGTGCGGAGGTTCCGAGTGTATCTCCTGTATCATAGTTCAGCTCGGTAACAACGCCGTTGATGGGGGAACGTATAAATGTATCCTCCATTGATTCCTCGGCATCTGCAATTCCCTCACTCAAATCCTCAAGTGTTCTTGAGTTGGTGCTGTCGGTGGACTGTGCCTGCAAGCCTTGTAGTGTGAGACTATTCTGTGCCTGTTCGATGGAGTTTAGATAGTTTGTCTCCTGTGCTGAAAAGGTGTTAAGCAGGTTTTGAGATTCGATGTCAATCATGGCAATCTCGGATGATGTCTGCTGTATCGCCGCACGTAGTGAGGCAATGTTGTTATAGGTCTCGACCGTAAGGTTTGTAAAATCTTCCTTTTCCGGGTCGGTAAGGGCATTATATGCAGCGTTAAGCTCGGCCTCGAAGCTTTCGACCTGTGTAAGCGGGGGTGTCTGTGCCGCCGCCCATGCTGCAAGCAAGGTTGGGATTTGGGTGTTTGCCGCCGTCGTCTGGGTGGCAAGGGTGCTGTTTAGTGCAGCCTTTCGGTCGGTATACACCTGTTGATCCGCAAGATACTTTGCCTTTGCCTCATTATAGCTGTTCTGTGCATCGGTAAGTGTATTTTGTGCCACAGATAGGTTATGGTCGGTTATAGCATCGGAGTTTGCTATGTCGGTTTTTCTGTCGCTATAGCTCTCCTGCGCCGCCTCGATCTGCTCGTATACCGGATCATCATTTAGCTGTGCTAAAATTTCATCCTGCGACACCTCATCGCCCACCTCAACATTAACCGCAACAAACTCGGTGCCGGCAACCCCTGTGCCGACAACAATGCGCCTTTCGGTGGAGGCGGTAGAACCGGTGGCAACAATAACGTTTTCGATATCCTGCCTTACAAGTGTTGTCACCGAGGGTGTCGACAACATGCCGGTGACAGCCTGTGTTGCCGAACTGATAAAGTTCGCCACCACGGCAACAATAATAATAATGATAGCAAGGACAATAATCAGAACCTTGCGCCTCTTTATAAAGGAAAAAACTTTAGACATAAGACCTCTTATACAATCAACTCTTTTCTATATATGGTAGATAACAGCTGTGTAGAAAGTATGAAAAATACAATAATTATGATTTTACACAAAAAAACTTGAAGAAAGGATAACTATATGATAGAATATACGAGGTATTTTATAGGAGCCGAAGATGAATAAATATTTAGCAATACTTATAAAGATATTAGGATTTGCATTGGCTGTTTTCGCCGGATATCTACTCGGAGGACTTATATCGCAGGATATTTCACTGATATTTTTTGCCTGTTTATCCTTTTTATTATCGCTTGCGTTGCAGGTTATCATTCACGAACTCGGTCACCTAATAGCCGGCAGTATTTCGGGATACAAATTTAACAGCTTTAACATCTTCGGATTTGTGATTGTTAAAGAGGACGGGCGTTTAAGAATAAAACGACAAAAAATGGCGGGAATGGGCGGCCAGTGCATCATGCAACCGCCGTTGCAATGTCAAAGTGAAATCCCCTTTACCCTATATCTCGCTTCGGGCGTGATTTTCAACATGATAGCCTCACTGGCGGTACTGCCGTTGCTACTGCTTAAAATACCTGCGGTGGATGTTATGGTGATAATATTCTGCGGGTTTGGGCTGTATTTCGTCTTTACCAACGGAATACCTAAGATGGTGTCGGGTATCCCCAACGATATCGACAACCTTATAACTCTTAAAAAAAATCCGATGCTGATACGGTATTTTTTCATACAGCTTACCGTCGTTATCCTCGCAAATGACAAAAGGCTCAAGGAGATGGACGAAGAATTATTTACCCTTCCTCCGAGCGAGCTTAACGGCGAAGTACTCGCAAGCAGTATTGCTGTGTTTCGCTTTAACATGCTGATGGATTCTATGCGATTTGAGGAGGCAGCCGAACTCGGAAAACTGCTCTGTACCGACTATAATCTCGCAACCCTTCATGAGTTTATAATTTATAACGACCTTTTGTTTCTCGAACTTGTAGGTGAAAACCGTGAGGATGAGATAAAAAAGCTCTCCCTCAAGATAGATAAAAGTATAAAAAAAGCGATGTCGAACTACCCCTCCTCCATACGTACCGACTACGCATACGAACTGCTATATAAGAAGGATATCGAAAACGCGGAAAAACATTATGCTAAATTTGAAAAGGTTTCGGAAAGCTATGCCATAAAAACCGACATAGATTCCGAAACCGATCTGATTAACTACGCTAAAAATAGGGCATTGCCTGTATAATAATATTTAAAATATACTAATAGTTATTATTTTTCGCTGCTTCCCAGCCATGCAACGGTCTCCCAAACCTGCTGACCGTTGTTTTGTTGCCTTGCGCCCTCGGTAGACCTGCCCTTCGTTACAATGCTTTTAAGCTCCCCCCTCATGCTGTGGTAGCTGTCAAAATTATCCGCAATAATATTGTTTGTCTCCGAGACATCATGGATGATATCGTAAAGCTGATACTTATCGTCTCGATCATCGGTAAAGCTGTATCGGTAGTGTTCGGGTTTTAAATCTGTCCAACCGCCGGAGCCCTCGCACATGCAGAGCTTATGTTGTTTGTTTCGTATAGCTAAGGAGCCGTCTATACTCTGGTGTACTACATAGTCCCTAACCTTGCCGGAGCTTGGGTTTAACCAAAGCGAAAGGTTAGAAAAGCTGTCTTCCGCCTCATTTTCCTTTATATTGTAGCCCAATATGTCGGATACCGTCGCGAAAAGGTCGGTCAGGCAAACTATCTCGTCACATTTTTGCCCCTTAGGCATCTCACCCTTCCACTGAATTAACAGCGGAATTCGATGTCCGCCCTCGTAGATGTCCGCCTTGCTCCCACGATATTGATAGTTTGGATTATGCCCCTTTTCGGCAAGCTGTTCAAAATCAGCAATAGCCGAACAGCCGTTATCGGCGGTAAAGATTACTACCGTGTCCTCCTCTATTCCGCACTCCTTTAGTTTATTAATAATTCTTCCTACAACATCGTCACAGTGTAGCACAAAGTCGCCGTATTCGTTAGTGTTAGATTTCCCTTTAAATTTATCGATGGGAAGAATGGGGCCGTGCGGTGCGGTAAGCGGGAAATAAATAAAGAAAGGATTATCCTTCTGCTCCTCTATCTTGTAAAGCACCTTATCACACAGCTCGTCCAGCACATTTTCATGCACAAAATCCGGTGCCGTGGGACCGGGACGATACCATCCTTTTCCTTTTTCGGCTGTTGCAATATGGTTTGGCTCCGCCGTGAAACGGTCGTTTTCTATATAAACATAGGGCGGAATGTCTAAAGAGGAAGAAATTCCATAGTAGTAATCAAAGCCGTTCGTTATCGGCGAATGTTCAATTTTGGCGGTATAATCCACGCCGTCGTTTAGGTCATAGGTAGAGTCTAACCCGGTAAAGGGCATAAAATCTTCGGTTGTGCAAAAGTCCATTCCGAGATGCCATTTTCCGATACAGGCGGTGTAGTAGCCGTTTTCCTTAAAGACATCACCCACACATCTTCTATCCTTCTCTATCAGGTGGGTGGCGTATCCGCCGAGGACGGAGGATTTCATCTTGGAGCGCCAGTTATACCGTCCGGTCAGTATGGAGTACCTTGATGGTGTGCAAACTGCCGAGGAGGCATGTGCATCGGTAAAGGCAACACCATTATTCGCCATATAGTCTAAGTTCGGTGTGGTAAAACCGCAGTTCTCGTTAAGTGAGGATATGTCACCTACCCCCATATCGTCGGCTAAGATATAGATTACATTAGGCTTTTTCATAGCATCCCTTTCTATTGAAAATAAATTTTAAATTTAACTGGACGACTGTTTTTCGATTTAAAGTTAATTTTAACGAGTTCGTTTCCACACTCCTCAACACTATATTCGCCGTGTGAAACCGAGACATTCTTTATTGCATGAGCGTTTCTTGCAACAATCAATGCAAAGTTATCATTTTTCACAAGCTGTGCATTACCGGATAGAACCCCTTTTTCGGTCTTCACGTCGGATAACTCCACAAGTCCTGCCATCAAATGTCGATTGGTTGCAATAATCTGTGGCTGTTCTGCTTTTTTCCTGATGCAAAGCATACAACTTTCGGCACCGTCAAGCTCTCTCGCTACAACCTCACCGCCACCGTACAACCCCAGCAGCTTTTCTCCCCAAAAATCATACACATAGTAAAGGCTATCCTTGTCCAGACGTAGCTGATTGAGATTTTCTTTTTCTGCCGAAAGGGCAAGTGATATCTCTCTTCTTTCTTCGGTGTGGTTAAAAAGCGCAACCTGATGGGTATCTTCATCAACCCTATAGTGATAGATGAATGGGGCGGATTCGGAGGTAAAGGCATCGATAGGTCTAAACATCCTATTTTCGGCATGAGGAGGATACATTTTCGAGATGACGTTTATACACTCCTTCGAGAGTTTAGCAAAAGAGTTTGCCATTAACAGCCTACAGCTAACCACATATGACATGGTCACGATGGAGCGGCAGACATCTATCGGCAGACAGTTTTTGTTCTTATCCAGAAAATTTTTCGCCTCTATGTCGTAGTGGTACAGTGTCCTATTTTTATACCATCTAAGCCCTGCCTTAGTTATCATGTATGGGTCAAATGATGAACTGTCGTTCCAGATTCGCTGTGTGTCGGCAATGCCCACGGTGAGGTCGAGGCAGGGTGTTTTATGCGCACCTAAATTTCTCTCGTTCACAAAGGAGTTTTTACCAAGTCCCGCCTTAGCAAGCCTAAAAGGCTGGGTGTAGGCGGATGCCGTGGTTGCGGTTTTATCTGAAAACTCCCTGTCCTTTATCCATGCGGTTTCGGGATAATCAAATTTAACACCCGCAATGCCTGCACCTTTTAACTCTCTCCACACCTTTTTCATATGCCTACGAAATGCGTTGTTTGTATAGTCAAACCGAACATAGGGTAGCTCGTGTATATGACGTTTATAAAAAAGGTCTATGTCGCCCTTTATCATGTAGCCGGGATGCGCCTCTACAAAATCGTCGGAGGGCATACCGGTTTGTAGGTAAATTTTGGCACTGCAGTTATATTCCTTCAACTTTTTTGTCCAACTTTTTAAACCTTCCTCGTCATCCGAGAGGTGCCCGTAAAGTCGAAAATGTTTTTCATCCCACCAACCCTGCTCGGTATTCCCGAAATATTTGTCCGGCTCAAGCTGTACCGCTATCGGGGTATATTCGGTTATTCCGGTAGCGTCGGCAAGCTTTGCCTCGTTTAATAAACCGTCGGTATTGTTGACAAAAACACCGTCGCCGAACTCCTTGGTAGAAAGATACCACCCGTTTATGATGGGGAAAGGGTAGGGTATTAAATCGACCGAGTTGTACAGACGTACCGCCTCAGCATAACCTTCCGCCGCCTCAAAAGGGTCGGGCGTAAAGATGTCGAGGTAAAATTTATCGTCGTTTATATATTCCTCACCCGGTCGGATAACACGACCGTGCGGGTCAAACGCCATCAGGTCAAGCCGGCCAAAAAGCTCCCTGTCGGTCAGCTTAGACGCTTCGGTGTCAACGGCATACACGCCTTGTTGTTCCTCGGCGTTTTTTTTGTCTATGGCAATATATTTTGCGAAATCGCTGTAGGAAAGACCACCCGCAACCAAGGATTTACGGCTGTCGTTATGGGTGAAGGTTAGGATGATATTGTTTGAGCTTTGCACAGAACCGCCGTTATTGACATGTGTGTGTCCGTTACCGCTCATGCCGTCGAGGGTTTTCATATCCTTAATATTACTGCAACCCTCATATAAAACCCCACCGCAAAGTGGGTGATACTCCCTAAGCCTAACCGGAAAATCCGATAGGTTCTTTAGCTGTGTTTGAAAGGTTATAAAGTTATAATCTCTATACAGGCATATAAACTGGGTAATCTCAAAAAGCTCTCTAAATCGAAACTTTACGGCAAGGCAGTTACCCTCGCCGAATACATCACGAATGTCGGATATTGTCTCGCTGTAATTTTCGGGTCTGTTTTTACCGTTCCAGTCTACAAGGCGCTCATTCTCACGTTTTTGCATGTAGTAATTCTGTACGGGATTTTCCTTTTCCTTGTGCGCAAAGGTAAAATACTCAAGGCTTTCATCGGCACCTGTCAAGGAAATCGCACCCTCGATATCGAAAAGCCCCCTACTAACTACCGTAACATTATCGAGGATATTTTTAATCGTAATCTGCCCTGTTTCGGGTGAAAAGTTAAAGGATATGTTACCGTTCTTTATCTCCAACGCTAAGCCCTCCAAACATATGACTAATTTGTTTTTCCGAAATTAACACTGTTGCGAACAATAGTAACATCAAGAAAGTCAACGATACCATCGCCGTTTATATCCGCAGTAACTGCCGACTCGCTCACCGCCGATTTGTTGTAAACCGAGGCCGACATCATAAGTTCGAGGTCATATTTGTTAATGCTTCCGTTTGCATTAATGTCGCCGGGGTATAGTTCTATCAGCTCGTTAATGTTCATATTATCGCCGCTTACCAATATATTTTCTACAATTGCAGAGAGATGTCCATCCTTGCTTACGGTAATGGTGTACCTCCCGTAAGGTATCACTGCTGAAAAGGTGTTGGTTACCCTGTCACCGTTTGAGTTTGCCACCCCTACCGTCGCAGGAATGTCCGCCCCACCGTCAACCGACTTAAAGGTAACCGTAAGAGCCTTGTTCGGGTCATATGAAACCACATTTCCTGTTACACTGCTATTGGCTGTAACCGAGAAAAACCGTACGATTGAATCAGGGTTTACCACCGTCGGGGAGTACTGCTGATGAGAACCGTAAAATATAGCACCGCCCGGTTTTATGTCAGGCGCAACACTGTTGGTATACAGCTTCGGGTCGATACTGTCCGCCCATTCCTCGCCGTCAAACCCGTACACTCCGCTGTCCTGTTTAAGGTAGAGTGCAAGAAAGAAATTTTCTAACAGCGTCGTTGGGTCGGTATTAAAAATTTTTGCAACCTCGGTAAAAAATTCCGTCTCGGTGGGGTAGGCATACCTGCTAAAGTTGCTTCTTATCGCTATTATCTCTTTAAACAATGCCGAACCGTTACGCTCTGCCTCAACCTCGGAGTTCGGGTCTTTATACTGTGTACGCAGATATTGCATAAACAGAAAAACCATAGAATAGCTACTGAGTGTGCCCTCCCAATCTGTGACCGGAGCATTGGTAGAGGAGCTATTAAATGTCTCAACCCTGCCATAATCATTGTAGATTAAAAACTCGGCAGACTCGGACAGTCCCTCGTTTAAAAAGGTGGGCGTGCCATAAACAGCACCACCGGAATCCCTTGAATACGCCATATATCCGGCATTTACAAAGTTGATAAGGTGTTGAAATTCATGTACCAGTGTGCTGTAACTGCGTGCAACGTTATTACCGTTTCCCATGCCTGCCGCAGAGTCGATATGCAGTGCATCGATGTTGTTTCCGGAGGAGCCGCTGCTACTTAGCATATCCCCTGCGAAAAAATACCCCGCAACATATGTTCCGTTGCTGTTAATGCCATTATGAATATCATAGCAGATTAGTGCAATCTTACCATCACCATCCGGGTCGGCAAATCCGTTATCCTCCATCGGGCTTCCGTATGCCGCAACCATAATGTCGTATTGTGTGTCAAACTCCTCGGCAAGTGTCTGAGCGGCGGCCGTGCTTATCGGCGAGTAGTCATCGCCGGTGGGCGTCCAAACCGTGCAGTGTTCTCGAGTGGCAATTACCTCAAAATTAACCGGACTCAATGTCGAACTGCTCGGTGTAATCTGAACATTTAACGTTTTTGTATTGCCGACTGAGTAGTCCTCGGTAGAATAGCTCGGTGTTCCCTCTGTGCTGTAGTCAGGTGGGATGACACTGTCCACATCTATTTCCGGAAGATAGTCGGCAGGGTCAAGAAGTCCATTACCCTCATCGTCATAGCCGATGATTCCTTCCGGTGCTACACCGTCTCTTCCGATACTGTAGCTACTTTCCTGCGGTGGAGATATATCGGTGTTCCCTACCCCGGTAAAATATCCCGATGCTGTTGCATTTAGGGCGATCATAACATTGCCTGTATAAGGGGCAGTTTCATCGATTTCGGTCGGTGCCGCATACCCCATTAAATTTACAAACGACAACAACAGTGCAAAAGCCGTTGTCGTCGCTGTAAATTTTTTAAACGAAATTTTCTTTTTCCCGTGTTGTTTTTTTAGCATATCCGTTTTCAGTTTACTTAAACTCCTTATCAATTATTGGCTTTATTCGGCGAATTGCAACATATGCAACGATAATCTTAACCGCATCGCCGAGTAAAAATGGAAGTACAGTTGCGGCAAGGGTTGCGGCAAGATTGTTGCCGGTAACAAGCATAAAGCCAAACACGCCGCATGTATACACGGCAATCGTTCCGAGTGTGAGGGCAATCAAGGTGGTTGCACCGCCCTTGTTGAGTCTTAAAATCATTCCTACAACTATTGCGGCGGCAAGATATCCCAAAATAAACCCGCCTGTCGGGCCTGCAAGGGTACCTATGCCGGAGCCAAAGTTTGCAAATATAGGAAGCCCCACAGCGCCGAGCGATATATAAACCGCAACGGCTACAATTCCGTATGGAAATGTTAGCAAACCGGCGGCAAGCAGTATTCCGAGCGATCCGAGACTTACCGGCACCGGAGTAAATCCGAGCGGCACCGAAATCTGCGATAGCACGGCAATTATTGCGGTAAACATGGCTGTTTTTACGAGATTGGCTGTTTTTGTTTTCTGCATTGTGTTTATATTCCCCTGTCGAGATGTTTGATTATGTGTGGAGCGATCTCGGTCAGCGGAAGCTGTGCCTTGACCGCACCGAGTTTAAATGCCTCCATCGGCATTCCGTATACGACGCAACTCTGTTGATCCTGCCCGAGGGTGTAGGCGCCGGCACGATGCATTTCAAGCAAACCTGCGGCACCATCGGCACCCATTCCGGTAAGAATTGCACCGATTGCATTTCTGCCTGCAACCTTGGCAACCGAGCTAAACAGCACATCCACCGAGGGGCAATGTCCGCTTACCCTGTCGCCGGGTTTACTGGAAATATAATAGCCGTTTGCATCGGATAGCACTCTCATCTGGTAATCGCCTGCGGCAACAAAAGCAGTGCCTGGCATAACCCTGTCACCGTCCTTCGCCTCCTTAACCTCAAGAGCGCATATCTTGTTTAAACGCTGTGCATACATGTTGGTGAAAACCGGCGGCATATGTTGAGTAATAACAACGCCGGGAGAGTTTTTCGGTAGGTTTTTCATCACCTCCAAAACAGCCTCTGTTCCACCGGTAGATGCACCTATTGCAACAATTTTATTTTTACTTACCGTTGTTTTTAAAAGTGAGGTTGCCGAACCTGTAGCTGTCGGTACGCTTGTAGCTGTCGTTCTAACCTTAGCGGTGGAGGCTGCCTTAATCTTGGTCGCAAGCTCCTTGGTAAAATCCGCAAGATCCTGAGGGCCTTTTACAACCGGCTTTCTTATAAAGTCTATCGCACCTGCTGCAACCGCATCAAATGCGGACATTGCACTTCCGGTTACCACTACAACCGGTATGGGATTTTGTGGTATGATTTTTTTTAGTAGCTGAATTCCGTTTGTGTTAGGCATCTCAACGTCTAAGCTTATAACATCTGGCTTTAGTCTGCTCAGCTGCGAGATGGTATCGTTTCCGTCTACGGCTATTCCTACAACCTCAATGTCAGCATACTCCCCAAGATTTCGCTTAAGCATTTCACGAAACAAAAGAGAATCATCCACTATAAGTAATCGTATTTTTTTCATTTTAAAGGCACTTCACCTCTTATTTCCAGTATTTAATATGTATTCATCGCCATCATCAAAGTTAACTCAACCACTTTTTCATCGTTTATATATTGCAGGTTTTACAAAGTTAAATCGGGTTGTGGCACGGTTAATGCTCTCGCTGTGGCCGATACAAAGATAACCACCCGGTGCTGTTACATCATAAAAGTCCTCAACAAGCTTATCCTTTGTCTGCTGGTCGAAATATATCATAACATTGCGACAAAAGATAATGTCAAAGGGGCGTTTATTTTTAAAATTAAAGGGTTCCATAAGGTTTAGAGGTCTAAACATAACCTCACGCCTAATATTATTTGTCATTGTAAAGGTGTTGTTGCTATGGTTAATGGTGGTATATTTTTCCTGCCATTCCTTGGGAACAACCGTAAGTCCCTCTAACGGATAGGTAGCAAGCTTTGCCTTGTTCATGACACTGTGAGATATGTCGGTTGCAAGTATGATAGTGTCCCAGGATGATTTTTTGTTACCGAAATACTCGGCAATTACCATAGCCATGGTGTAGGCTTCCTGTCCACTGCTACAGCCTGCCGACCATATCTTTAAAGACTTTGTGTGCGCCTGAGCCTTTTCAAGTTCGGGCAGTGCTGTGTTCATCAAAAAATCGAAATGTTCCTGCTCACGCATAAAATATGTATGGTTTGTAGTAATCCGGTTAAGCAGTGTATTCATCTCCTCTCCGGTTTTATCCGCAAAAAGGATTGCAAGATAATCCGAAAATTTAGAAATGCCACGCTCGTTTAAAACACCTGACAACCGTCCCTCTACAAGTACACGTTTCTTTGCAAGGGTTATTCCGTATTTTTTATAAACAAAGTCAACAAGCTCTTTAAATTCGCCGTCGCTGATTGTTATCATTCTTAAGCCCATGCTCCTTTCTTTTACAAAACCCAATGTAAGTATCGCATGGGCTCGTTTATTTGTTTGGTTGCTTTTAACCCCTGTCAAACTTAAGCTTTACTCTGTAAATCTTCCTCAAAAAAGCTGTCAAGATCAAGAGTAAGGACAAGACGGTCGTTTACCTTCATAACATTGTTAAGGTATTTATTTCGTTCCGATTCGCCGAGTCCGGGTAAACCTACCCTTGCATCTTCAGAGGCATTTGCAACATCACTCACCATATCGACTATAATTCCGAGTTGCATTCCCTGATAGTTCAACATAACAATGCTTGTCATGTCGTCATATTCCTTAGGCTCTATCATAAACTTGGTACGAACATCGATAATCGGAACCAGCCTACCTCTTAAATTAATAATGCCTTTAAGGTAATCCGGAACATGGGGAATTGTTGTTATCGCCTGTATAGATATAATCTCCACAACGTTTAACAGCTCCACCCCATAGAGGCTATCCTCGATAAAAAAGGTTAAATACCTTCCTTTCAAATCGTCCTTCACGGTATCTGTTTTATTTATTTCACTCATATCCTACCTCGCATCAGTTGTTACTAAGAAGCTTATTTGCATCGAGAATAAGGCTGATACTTCCATCGCCCAAAATGGTACAGCCGGCAAGTCCTATGCTCTTGATGTCGTATCCGTTAAGGAAGGCGGGGAAGGATTTAACAACCACCTGTTGCTCACCAATAAGCTCGTCTGCAAAGATACACGCCTTTTTCTTTTCGCTCTCTACCAAGATTAATATGCCGTCCTCGATGTTGGTTTTCTCGGTCGGAAAATCAAATTTTTGATGTAGCCTAACTATCGGGTAGCAGTCGCCACGAAGCATTATCATCTCGTTTCCGTCTACATCGTGTAACAGCTGGCTTCTATCTGCCACCTTAAAGGACTGCTTAATCGAGGTAATCGGTATTGTAAATATCGATTTGCCTACCGACAGCTTCATGCCCTCAACAATGGCAAGGGTGAGCGGTATCTTGATGGTAAAGGTGCTTCCTTCTCCCATCTCGCTCTCCACCGAGATACTGCCGTTACATTTTTCAATATTCTGGCGAACAACATCCATACCCACGCCACGACCGGAAAATTCGGTAACATTTTCGTTGGTAGAAAAACCTGCAAGCATTATCATCTGATTAATTTCACTTTTGGTATACTCGCTTTCCGGTTTTGTTAGTATGCCGTTTTTCTTTGCCTTGGCGAGTATTTTCTCACTATTGAGTCCGCCACCGTCGTCTATAATATTAATAACAATCTCACCGCCGATGTTCTGTGCCGAAAGGGTGAGCTTTCCTTTTGGATTTTTACCTGCGGCAATCCTATCCTCGGTGCTCTCGATACCGTGATCCATCGAGTTTCTTATCATATGCATAAACGGGTCGGTTATGCTGTCAATAATGGTTTTATCAATCTCGGTGTCACCGCCGATGGTAATTAAATCAACATCCTTATCCAACTTTTTGCTCATGTCCCTGACGATTCTGTTCATCTTCTGGTAAAGTCCGTTGAGCGGAACCATCCTTATGGACATAACAACATCCTGTAGCTCGTCGGTAAGTTTTCTGAGCTGACGGGTTGCCTTGTTAAAGTTGTCAAGCTGAAGTCCGTCAAGATCAGGGTTGGCGGCCACCATTGCCTCGGTGGTTACTATCTCGCCCACAAGGTCCATAAGCTGGTCAAGCTTGCCCTGATTAACACTGATTAGATTTTGCTTTTTCGCGGCTCCGTCCGCAGCAGCAGCAGGTGCGGCAGGTGCAGACGGCTTTGTTACCGTTGCGACAGCTTCGCTCCCAGCAACTTCGGCCTGTGCCGAGCTATTCTGTTCGGAGTTGGGGTTATCTACTATTTTACCGCCCTCTTCGCCTATAATTTCATAGCTTTTAATGTTAACGGCGGACTCGATAGCATCGTAAACCTCCTTCGGGTCGCCATCACAGCTAAACTTAACAAGCAGGCCCTTGTTGGCAATGTCGGTGGCACAATCGGAATTTGTTTCGGGGTTTGGCGGGTCACTCTCAAGGGTATCACATATATCCTTAAGGGTGTTGAGTAGCATAAATGCACGGATGTTTTCCATCTGGCAGCCATCCTCAAAGAAAACCCTGACAACATAAATAACAGCATCACTGTCGGCCACGCTTTGAGCATCGGTTGTAGCCGGTGCGGCAGAAGCCTCGGCAGGTGCAGCATCAGCTGCGGCAGGTGCCGCCGCCTCGCCCTTTAAAATGGCAAGCTGCTCCTTTATTGTTGCCACCGTTGCCGACGAGTCGCTCGGCGCATAGTTTTCTATATCGTTTTGTAGCAGGTCTACCTCGTTTTTCAAAAAGTCGGAACTTTGAAAAACGCAGTCAAACAAGCCGGAATTATTTGTCTTTCCTGTTTCAGGTTTTTCACGTATTATAAAAAACATGTCCTCAACATGATGTGCGAGAGAGGATACCCCATCCAGCCCCATCATTGCCGAGGAACCCTTAACAGTGTGCATTATACGAAAAATTTCATTTATTGCACCTTCATCAAACTCGCCCACACGCTCGCTCTCCAGCATAATTTCGTCAAGCTGGTCGAGTAGAGTTTGGGTTTCGAAGATGAACATTTCGAGCATAGGCTCTACACTGGGATCGAAAACACTCATAACTGCCCTCATTTGGAAATATTACAATTATATATTTATCAACCACATCCGAACCTTTAGCATAATACAGCGTGTGCGAATGCAATCGAAATACCTAAATCAGTGCTGAAAAAACATCGATAAAATGTCGTAACTAAAAAAACATAACTTTTTACTAAATATATATTTTATTTATCCGTTATATATAGTATAATAGTTTATGAGCAAATAGTAAATACCTTTTGCAATATTTCTCAAACTTTACATAGTAAAGTTTAACTTTTTGTAGGAAAGCATAACTTTTCAATGAAAAGTTTGTTATCAAGGAAAGTTTGCTTTTGCAGGAAAGCTTAAAACAAAATCGAGCCCATGCGGTACATACATGGGATTATGTGAGAGAAAGGAGCATGAGTAATAGATATGGCAGATATTCTTCGTGTTTCTTTTCCCGGCTCGGAAAAAACATATGTAAACCCTACAAGAACCGCGCCCGAGGTAACCTCACCCTTTAACATTATCGACCTTGCAAGGGTCACAAAACCGCAGACCGACAGCGGTTTACTGCAACAAAACAATTCCGGGCTTGAGCAGAGCGGAGCACCGGCTATACTACAGGAGATGTTGCAGGATCCAAAGGTGACGGTAACCTTTTTGCGCAATATTTTTATGTTAGAGGAAATATTCCGCCTGCTTCCCACCAACAATTCGGTCGTAACCGAGGAACTTCAGCAACTTTTTGATACCTTAATGCTAAAACCCGAGCAACTTTTAAACGAGCTGTTACGCCAGTCCGCTTCGGCAACAAAATTTTCGGGCGACGTTTTTTCCATACTCAGAGGGCTTGAACAGGGCGGCGACAACAGAATGAGGGATGCGGTGGCACAGCTGATAAAGGCTTTTAGCGGCGAGTTGGGCAAAACCGAGGTTATGCGCTCCATCTCTAACAACCTATTCTTTATCGGAGCAAGCCAGCAACCTCTCAAATCATTGTCCGAGCAGTTTATAAGGCTTGCCGGCGAGTTTCAAAAGCCGGGTGCTAATTTTGAAACTTTGAAAAACGAGGTTCTCGCCCTGCTTAAACAGCAGGAAACAAGCCTGCTTAACTCACCATCCATACAAAAGCTAAGCGCCATGCTTGTGTATAACCTGTCAAGATATCAAACGAATGCCGACTATCTGCCCGATGCCGTCGCTAAGTTTGCCACCCTGCTTGAGCGTGACGGTGCATCAGCTCTCGCGCAGTTAAAACAGCTGATAACCGGAGTTGAAAATCCACAGCTGCGCTCAACCCTGTCCGAGTTACTGTCCGCTACAAGACCGAACTACACCGAGTTTTTACGCATACTGCTGAGCAACATGGATCAGACACAGCAGCTTGCCAACAGTAGTTCTCGAGTTATGGACGCACTTACCGAAATAATAACCAAGGAGGGGCGCCTGTCCGACCTACAGCTTATATCGGATCATCGAATAAACGATATTATATCCAGCCTACTCTCCTCACCCTGCAACTACACACCGCTACTTCACATGGTGTTTCCTCTCGAATTTTTAGACATGCGCTCCTTTGCCGAGATGTGGATAGACAACAGCTACGAATCCGGTGGCGAGGGCGACGAAAAGGATACACAGCATGTTCTTATCGCCTTCGATATAGAGGGAATAGGAGCCTTCGAAACCGAACTGTTTGCCGAGGGGCGTGAGCTGAAAATCCTACTACTCTGTCCCGAGGAACACGTCGACGCATTCGCCTCTTTAAAGCGTGTACTGCCCGGAATTGTCTCCAAAAGCGGATATCGTCTTACCGACTGCTATATTTCCGAGCTGGTGCGTGGGCGTAGCCTGATGGAGGTGTTTAGGGATCTCCCTCAAAGACGGATGGGACTCAACGTAAAAGTTTAAGTTAACGACTAATGGTGAATAACTAAGGAGTGATAATGGCAAACCCAAAAGACAATAAGGCGGTAGCACTGAGGTATGACGACGCCTCCGATGCCGCACCGGTGGTTGTTGCCGCAGGTTACGGTGACATTGCCGGCAGGATAGTGGATATCGCCGAAAAACGTGGTATTCCGGTGTTTCGGGACGACAGCACCGCATCGTTGCTGTGCATGTTAGATGTAGGTCGCAACGTGCCGGTAGAGTTGTACGAGGTTGTTGCGGCGGTATATGTAGAACTTGTAAAAATTTCAAGAAAGATAAAGGACAAGGAAGCGGAGTTTTAAAAACAGTTGAAAAACAGGAGCACACAAAAACTAACCCATGCGATTCTTACATGGGATTTAGCAAAAGAAAGGAGCATGGGCTATTCATGAATTTATTCAGTCTTATACGCAAAAAAGAAAAGGTAGATGATAATGTGTACAACCGCCTTATCGGTAACAGCTGTGAGGTTTCTACGTCAGATAAAACCGTGTTGGGGTATGCAAGGGTGGAGAGCGGCTCTGCCGAGGGTCTACACCTTGTTTATAATCGTCAAACCTCACTGATTGAGGAGGGAGAACACATTATCGTAACGGTGTACCGTGACGAAGAGCCTGCAATACTTGTAAACGCAACGGTTGCATTTTCTACCTCACAGAATTTAGACATCTCGGTGGATAGTGAGTCGGAGCTAAACTATGTAAGGTCGAGTTTCAGAACCAAGGTGTATATTCCGGGACGATTTTATAAGGGCGACCCGGAGTCGGAAAACAATTTCGAGCAGGAGGTAATGATCGACGATATCAGCATCAACGGTGTGATGCTGAGCTGTAGTACCGAGCTCAATTTAGACGATATCGGCACACTTGAGTTTCGGCTGCCTACCGAGGTTATGTATGTGCCGGTTATGATAAAAAGGGCGGTTGAGCGGCAGGATAACATCTACAAAAAATATGGTGGCGAATTTTGTGAGCCCAGCGCTAAACAACTTAACACCATAAGTCATTTCATCTTTCAGCTAACCACCGCACTGCATCAGCTTAAGGTCAACTACTCCGGCGACTATCGACTTTTCAGAAAGGCGTGGAACACAATTGAGGAGTGGGAAAAAACCCATGTGGATAAAAAGCCGAGTATGCTTAACCGTTATGATCGCAAAAGCATTTCGGGTCAGAATAATTATTTTAAAAGAAAAAATTTCACAAACAGAGGTAAATGAGCCTATTCTTATGAGATAAGAGGGCTATAAGCTTGAAAGAAGATAAAAAAACAAGAAATCGCAAAAAGGAGCATGGGCATTAAAATGGAAAACCGTATTTTCGCCTTGGATATCGGCACCAGAAACGTAGTGGGGCTTGTTGGTGTATTTAACAAGGGGATATTCACCTTAGAGGCAATGGAGCACAAAGAACACAGCCGTCGTGCCATGGTTGACGGACAGATTGAGGATATAAACGAGGTTGCCAATATTGTGAGGGAGCTTCACTCAAGGTTGGAGGAGCGACTCGACACCAAGCTAGAGGAGGTTTATGTTGCGGCGGCAGGTCGTTCGCTGTTGACCTCGATCGGCATGGCAGAGCTTGCAACCTCACCACATATCGGCATTTCAACACAGCAGGTTGCCGAGCTGCAGCTGCTTGCGATAGAGGCGGCGTCCGAGAGGCTTTCCGTCACCGCAGGTGCAAACGGCATGGTCTGCGTTGGCCATTCGGTACTCGGCTACAAGCTGGACGGACACGGTTTTTCTTCCCTGCTAAACCATAAAGGAAGCCTTATCAGCGTCGAAATTATTGCAACATTCCTTCCGCAACAGGTTGTAAACAGCCTTTATACCACAATGAACATTGCGGGCCTCATGGTTGCGGGACTCACCCTTGAGCCTATCGCTGCAATGAACGCAATTGTCCCACAGGAGCTCAGAGGGCTTAACATTGCGTTGGTTGACATCGGGGCGGGCACGAGCGATATTGCGATATCGGACAGAGGCACAATCTGTTCATACACCATGGCAACCTATGCCGGTGACGAGATAACCGAAAAAATCATTTCCACCTATCTTGTAGACTTTAACATGGCGGAGGAGATGAAAAAATCTGACGATGACATAATCCGCTACACCGATATTTTAGGCAACGAGTTGACCGTAACAGCAAAGGATTTGGCAAACGCCATAAGTGAGGCGGTAGAGGAGCTTTCCATGACGGTGTGCAACAACATCGAGGAGGCGAATGGGCGCTCACCGCAGGCTATTTTTTTAGTGGGCGGCGGTAGCAAAACACCCGGCCTTGCCACGTTGGTTGCAGGCGCAATGTCGATAGATCAATCGAGGGTTGCCGTCGGAGGCAACAACTATATGAAAAAGATGGTGAACTCGGACATAGATGTGTCGGACCCTGGCTATGCAACCCCGTTCGGAATTGCGATAACCGCCGGCACCATGCTCGGAAACGACGGATTTTTTGCCTTTGTGAACGACAAAAAAATCCGACTTTACTCATCAGAAAAACAGACGGTGATGGATGCACTTCTGCTCTCGGGTTACAAATATTCTCAGCTGCTCGGCAAACCATCAAAGCCGTTGCAGTTCACACTGGACGGCGTCAGCAAAACCATACTGGGCAAGCTCGCCACTGCGGCGGCAATCACCCTCAACGACAGCCCCGCAAGCATTACCTCCCCTATTAAAAGGGCCGACAGAATTTCGGTTATCGATGCGATAGATGGTGAGGATGCGTCGGCAATGGTTGCAGAGGTCGTTCCAAGTATGACCGAGCAGGGATATGTAACGATATCGGAGCATGTGTTATCTTTCGGTGTAAGGGTTTTGGTCAACGGCATGTTAGCAGAGCCGGAACAGCAGATTTGTGAGGGCGACATACTGGAGGAACAACCTATATTAACGCTCGCTGAACTTTTCTCTGAGCACGGATATGATGTTTACTCCTTCGAGCCTTTAAAGGACGGTAAACCGCTGAACTTTGACTACCGTTTGCAGGACGGCGACGAGATTGAGCTTGGTGTGGGTGAAGTGTTTATACCGCTATCTATGCAGACCGAGGGTGAACTCGAGCAGGAGGTGGCAGAGGAAACAGCACAGCCACAGGAGGCTGTGAGCAACATACTTTATGTAATGATAAACGATCGTCGCGTTGAGCTGCCAAAAAGACAGGATAACTCGCCCTATCTTTTTGTAGACATGCTCAACTATATAGAGATTGACCCGTCTACCCCGAAAAAAAATATACGCATATTTAAAAACGGAGTTGACGCCTCCTACCTTGATGTGGTAAACATCGGTGATAGCATCAACGTTAGCTGGGAGGAAAATTAGTGGATAATCTTATAAGAGTTATTTCAAAGGATGGTTCTGTGGTTGCCTCGGTGATAGACTCCACCGGTATAGCCTCCACGATTGAGAGGTTGCATCGCACCTCTGCGGTTACTACAGCGGCACTCGGAAGACTGTGCACAGCGGCGGCACTTATGGGCGCACAGCTTAAAGGAGAAAAACAGAGCATCACCCTAAGGATAAACGGCGGTGGCCCTGCCGGAAGCGTCATAGCGGTTGCCGACAGCAAGGGCAACGTGAAGGGATATATCTCGGACGCCAGTGTGGAGCTACCCTCCAACCAATACGGCAAGCTGGACGTGGGCGGAGCGGTCGGACAGGACGGATATCTCGATGTAGTGAGGGACAACGGCACAGGCGAGCCCTATACCGGTCGTGTTGCGCTTGTCTCGGGCGAGATTGCAGAGGATATTACGCACTATTATGCCACGAGCGAACAGACACCAACGGTATGCGGACTTGGAGTTTTGGTGAACCCCGACCTTACGGTAAACTCGGCAGGCGGATTTTTGGTGCAATTACTCCCGTTTTGCGACGAAACGGTCATAGATATTATAGAAAAAAATATCGAAAAACTGCCGGCAGTGTCGGGAATGTTTGCCGATTACACCCCACAGCAGGTAGCCGAACTACTGCTTGACGGACTTGAGCCGGATATTCTGGACACCCAGACCGCAGAATATCGGTGTGACTGCTCGAGGGAACGGGTGGAAAGGGCGGTAATAAGTATAGGCAAGGAGGGAATACAGTCCCTGATAGACGACGAGCAAACCACCGAGGTGGACTGCCACTTCTGCAACAAAAAATACCGTTTTTCAAAGGAAGAGCTTAGAGGCTTATTGAACATATGAAGATAATAGAAGGCTATCGTGATTTCTATTTCGATACCGCAAAAAAATTGTTTGCAATAGACAGCGTTTCGGGCTTTTGTTCCGAAGCAATAGAGTTTGTAGAGGGCTTTGCCGAAAAGTTTGGCTTTGTCTCTACACGGCTTACAAAGGGAAACTGTGTCATAACGGTACCGGGAATGGATGACACCAAAACCATCGGTCTATCAGCACATATCGATACCCTCGGCGCAATGGTTCGCTCAATAAATTCAGATGGCACAATTAAGTTTGTGCGTATAGGCGGAGCAATTCTGCCGACGCTGGACGGTGAATACTGCACGGTGCGTAGCAGGGAAGGTGTGAGGATAACCGGCACATTTTTAAGCGAGCATCCCTCTGCGCATGTCCATGACGAGGCAACTACCGCACAGCGCACCGAAAAAACCATGCTTGTGCGTTTGGACGAACAGGTCAAATCAAAGGAGGATGTAGAAAAGCTTGGAATTGCCGTTGGCGATTACATATTTATCGACACAAAAACGGTGGTTACGCCATCCGGCTTTTTGAAATCACGCTTTATTGACGACAAGGCGAGTGTTGTATGCCTTATCACCATGATGAAATTCTGGAGTGAAAACAATATTAAACCCGCCTGCAACGTTAAGTTGATTATATCAAGCTACGAGGAGGTCGGGCACGGTGCATCATATATTCCAAAGGATATAACCGAGCTATTGGCACTCGACATGGGATGCATAGGCGAGGATTTAAGCTGTACCGAATATGATGTTTCCATCTGTGCAAAGGACTCGGGAGGCCCGTACGATTATGACATGGTCACAAAACTCATAACGCTTGCGAAGCAAAACAACCTTAGCTACGCAGTGGATATATATCCGCACTATGGCTCGGATGTAGGCGCGGCTTTGCATGCAGGACACGACATAAGGGGTGCACTGATAGGAACAGGCGTTCACGCCTCCCACGGAATGGAACGCACCCACTGGAAGGGAATATACAACACCATCTGCCTTGCGATTTATTATACAAATTAACTTTTATAACAAAGAAACAATCTGACACCTCATTGAAGTGTCAGATTGTTTTAGGCTCATATTGCGGGGTATAATTTATCTTGCTCCCACAACAAATTGTTTTTTACACCACGAATATATTCGTTTGTTGTTTGTGTTTTGACCCATTTTATAATTTCATGTAGAGGCGAACACATAGGTTCGCCTCTACGATTTCACCAAACAAACAATCTCTGTTATGCGTGCATATCATCACAAAATACGCATTGTCTTGCGAATAATCGTAATCTTTCAATCTTATCTGTTTTCGTTTTGGTAATTCCATATAATCACCGTCTGTATAAATACTAAAATATGTGTTAAGAATTAATCTGCTGACTGACGACCGCAGGTCGCCCCTACACATTATATAAAATACACATGCCTACAGAACCGAGAAACACTCCGAAATATGTATTGAAATCATCTCCCGAAATAACGGCTGTTTCGTACCAAAGCAAGGTCGGTAAAATTTACTATACCGTCACCGTTAAAGTCGGCTTCCTGTTTTGCACCACCTGCTACACTCTTGTTGTAGTTAGAGCTGCCCATAATTCCCACTAAATCGGATGAGTCTATTTTATCATCATGGTTAATATCGCCTACAAATGAAAAACCCGAAAGGCTACCGTTTATTGTTCCGTATCGAATAATACGTCCCGAGTTAGTTAAGGTAGCACCCGAAATATCGAGTGTTTTGTCCTCACCTATTGTTAGAACTTTTCCCTCGGTAACGGTTGCCGGGGTGTTTAATGTTACGGTGTCGCCATATATATTTCCTTGGTCTCCTTCGAAAATAACACCCTTCCAGCTTGCTTTTTCAGACTGTCCTGCTATTGCAACGTTTGCGTCAATAAATGCATTGCCTGTTGCCTCGAAGTTGACTAATGATTTTCCTGTGCTGTCATTCTTCCATCCACCGATTGCCTCATAGTGACCGGGTGCACCTTCGGCTATAACCGTTCCGCCGGAGATTGTGATGCTACCGTTTAGGCCTGCATGTCCGCCACCGATAGCAGATGAGTTTCCACCCACCGAAATAGCGTGCACAGTACCGCTGTTAATAGTAATTGAGCCGAAATCAGCAGCATTATTGGCTACCTCACCTCGAGGAGAACCTATAGCCGCCGCAAAGGTTCCTCCGGTTGCGGTGAGCTTGCCGGTGCCACTAATTGTTATTGAACCTCCGCTCGGCACCTCTAAACCTGCACGTTCGAGTCCGCTTTTCAGAATGTTGTTATCGGTGATAAGGTTGATGTTTGCACTGCCAAGCACCTCAAAAGCCGTCACTCCGTCTAAATGACCGACATCAATATTTACACCCGCAAGCGAGAGGTTTGCGGTGACACCCTGTGGCACAACAATTCTGTACAGCGAGGGCTCGGAGGTGACTAAATTTTTTATTGTAAGCGGTGTATCTGAATCGATATGTAACACAAATCCTTCGTAATGGTATTCCGAGTTATTATTTCCACCCGTTATGATAAACGGTTCATCGTCCGTCACTATCTGAAAATATTTTACGATGGGGGTGCTTCCGTCTCTTGTAAGTGTTAGCGTTGCTTGCCCAGGTTCGGTATTTTTGTCGTAGGAGGATTGCCAGCCGGTTAAGGAAAAATCAAAGCTCTTGTTTAGTATGGTTTTTGATCCTGTAAAGGTTACGGACGGTGTAATCGGGCTACCTGTATATGCCTGTGCCTCAATGTCCAAGACATTTTCTGCCGTGAATTCGCTCGTTAAAAATGCACCGTCACCTTGAAACGCTCCGGTACCTGATGCTGTTCCGTTAAAATTCAATGTTCCGTCGTTATTAAACGTTCCGTTCAATGATAGTGTACCACCGTTTACATTTAAGGTGCCGTTATTTGTGAAGGTATAACCACTCGGAATAGCAAGGCCGTATCCGGGGTTTACGTTAAGGGTTTTTCCTTCCGGTAGAGCGACATCCGCTGTAATTGTCGTAGGGCGACCGTGGGTGTAACCAACCACCTTATCGGGAAACATGAATCCACTCCAACCGTCTATATTGGATTTATTGGCAATTTCACCATAAACAAAGGCATTTCCGTTCACGCCGGTTGAGAAATTACCGTGGCTGGCCGCACGTTCTCCTCCCCCTATATCTGCAACCACAGGAGTAATACCGCTAGGTGAAGGCCCTTTTGTGGCTGTAACCGTGCCGCCGCTGATGGTTATAGAGCCGTTCATATCGCCGCTATAAGCGCTCCCAATTGCTGCGGAGCGGTCTCCACCCCAAACGTTAACATTGCCGCCACTGATGGTAATATCGCCCTCCACATTTCGGTTATAACCACTTCCGATTCCTGCACCGAGAAACCCTCCGAAAGCGGTAACATCGCCACCATTGATGGTAATATCGCCGTCTACGTTACCGGAAGCACCGCTTCCAATTCCTGCACCCCCATATAAAACCATTTCTGAAACAGCGGCATAAACCGAACCGCTGTTAATGGTGATGCTGCCGCAATCAAGACCGGCGCCGGAGCCTATACCTGCACCGCTATGACCGGAGTAACCTACTGAAGTTGCCGAAAGTGAGCCTGTACCACCTATGGTTAAGGATGCACCAGCCGGAACCTCTAAGCCGGTTACACCCTTGAGAATATTGTTGCTACCCTCTGCAAGGGTAATATTTACACTGTAGCCTGTCGCAATTCTAAAAGGTGATTCCTCCCTAAGCGAAGATTCCTTGTAAATGTTTACACCTCGTAAGGTGATATTGGCATTAGCAATTACAACTATCTTGGCATCTGTTATTGCGACAGCAGGGTTTGTGTTTTCGATTGTTATGTTAGTGGCGCTAAGAATGGTTAACTCTCCGGATCCATATGTGTAATCGTTCCAGTATCTTCCGCCTGTGATGGTAAAGCCACCGTACTCTGCTACCTCCTCGCTCGAAGCATTAAGGGATATTGACGACATCAATATCACAGCAATACCTACCATAAACAGTATCAATGTAAGTTTATTTTTTTTACCGCTGATTTTCATCTTGACCCCCATGTTTTATATTTATTTATATTATAGCAGACAACATTTTACAATACAAATCCCTTCTCTATCTATCCGTTTTGATAACCTCTATCTCATCAATTCCATAGTACTCGAGTATCTCCACATGTGCCGTGGACACCACCTGTCCGGCGAAAAGAATTACCGTTCCGGGTGGGCAGGGTGCTACCGTGTGTGCACAAACCCTACCCACTGCCTGCTGAGCATTTATCGTTTTGTATCCTCTTTCAAGGGTGGTACTGGGCGGCAGTGCCATTCTTGGTAGCGGTAACATGGGTTGTTGGCAGGCAACAGGTCTTGCGTTTTCAAAGATATCGCCCAGCACCCTGTCCAGTGCCTCAAAATCCGCATCGCTATTGAAGGGCGAGGGCATAAATAAAACCCTGTGCGAACTGCACAACTCCGGCACTATTCCCGCCTCCCTCAACCGTCTTGCAATATCAAGATGGGAAAGACTGTTTGCCGCCGGCGCAAATAAAATCTTAAGCGGCTCCTCATTCCTGATAAGGAAGGATGAGTATTTCTTTTTAATTTGATCGGTTTTTTCAATTGCAGAGGTAAAATCTATGTCTCCAACCGAAAGTGCGCGCACCGTATAATCCATGGAGTACATAACGGTATAGGGCGGGCTGGTAGTGGATAACAGGTTGATAAATCTACGTATATCCTCGGTGGATTCGGTATCTCTTGTGTGCAGAAATGCCGAAGGTGTGAGTGCACCGAGTGTTTTGCTTGCCGAGTCTACCACAAGGTCAGCACCGAGAAGCACCGGATGATAAAGCTTTAGGCTACGAGGCAAAAACCGTATATAACCGCCGTGTGCATTGTCTACAATTACGGTAACACCAAGCTCTCTGCAGATGGGTAGCAGCTCTAAAAGATTTAATATGTTTCCGTCGTAGTCGCAGTAGGTGAAAAATATCGCCACCGGACGGCTCTGTATAAGCAGACTACGCAGTCGGTCGGCATTCACCTTGTTGCGATAGCTCATTATAAATACAGGCGAAAGATTAAATAGCGCGGCGGCATCGGCAAAGCAGCGGTGAACAGGCACCACCGCCGCAACGGTAGAGCCATGTGGGCAGGCATACCCTATCGCCGCTTTGAGTGCGGTGGAACAACCTGCGGTACAGTACAGTGTATCGCCACTCTCAAAAAGTTTCGAGCAAAAACGCTCGCTTTCACGTAGATTACCTGTAGGGTAAAGGGCGTTGTCCGTGCCGTCAATCTCGGTTAAATCCAGACTGTACAGTGGTACATCCGGCCCCTGCCCCTTATGTGCGGGCACACAAAAACTGTGTGGAAGCATACTCAATTTTTCTATATCACGATAAAACATACTCACCTCTATAACTACTGTGTTTTCCCATTGATAACGCTTAGATTTCGTCTTATAACAGCCTCACCACGCCATTCCGGCGTTCTGCCCTTTAGCTGTTTCGCCATCCCAAGCATGGTATAGTGTGGATTTACATCCTCACAAAAACAGTCAAGACCTCTGCTCGGGGCGGTATTTGCCGGACACACCTTCTGGCAGATATCACAGCCGTATACACTGCCTGCCCTTTTGAGAATGTCCGCCTGTTCCCTGCTCAGCTCCCCTTTTTTTTGCGAAATATAGGAGGCGCAACTACCACGGTCAAACACAGAGCCGGTGCCGGTTGCATCACCGCCGAGTGCATCACCGGGACATGCTTTTACGCAAACCATACATCCGCTACAATAACCTCGAACATTACGTACTACATTAAGCCTTTCCGGTTCGGTCGAGGTCGCTATGGTGGCGATATAAACATAGCTCCCATATTCGGGATGCTGTAAAAGATTGTTGTTACCCTTTACGCCAAGCCCTGCCTCCTGTGCGGCGGCAACCTCGTTAAAGGGTGAGTCATCAACAAAAAGAGTGAAAAATTCATCGGGGTATTCCGAAGAAAGCCGTTCGATATCCGGCTGTAACAGTTCCGAGATAACACGGTGATAATCCTGCTGTGAGCCAAACATTGCAACGTTGCCGTCCCTCGCCTCCTCGCAGTAGTAGGGAAAAATCGCAACAATAAGGCTTTTCACACCATCGGGTATACGAGCCTTGTTTGCAGACTCACGAACAAGACCGCTCCAAAACGCTATGGTTGCATGTGGTACCGACAAGGTCAGCATCCGTTCCTCCTAAAAAATATGTCGCTGAGCATCAAAATGTGTTTTACTAAATGTAAAAATTATGTAAAACCAAAATTGATGTTGAAATTGCTCTACGGTAAAATCAATACTTTTCAACCCTTTCAACAGGGTTTTCAACAATTGGGGGTAAAGGTGAATATACATTGAGTTATCACGGCTTTATATCACCCGACAATAATCGACAAAAATCACATAGTTAATTGATATCAATTGTAACATATTCCGCTATATTATGCAAACAATAGAAACAAAAGGTATAGTAACGAAAAGGTATAAAACATTCAATTTAGCTCATACTTTAGCTATAGTAGTTGATTGATTATATTGGCATTTATTGGAGATATTTTATGAAAACCGATAAAAAAAGCTACGGCGACATGGTAAGTGATAATATCCCACCATCAAAAAAGATGAAAAACTTTTTTGCGGCATTTCTGGTTGGTGGTTCGATATGTGGATTTGGACAGATTATGCGGAGCTACCTACTCTCGCTCGGAATGGAGGAGGACAGGGTAGGGCTTTTGGTCAGCGTTTTTTTAATTGCACTGTCCGCCCTGCTTACCGGACTCGGTCTCTATTCAAAGCTTGCAAAATTTTCCGGTGCAGGTTCGCTTGTACCGATTACAGGATACGCCAATGCGGTGGCATCTCCGGCAATAGAGTTTAAAACCGAAGGTTGGTTGACCGGCGTTTCGGTAAAGATGTTTAGCGTTGCCGGTGCGGTTATAGTAATCGGGCTGGTGTTCACCTCGCTTGTGGGTTTAATCTACTATGCTTTAATGTTGTGGGGGGTGCTATGATATTGTTAAAACATCCGGTTTCTATAATTGCGGCGGCGGCGGTAGGCGGCAAAAAAGAAGGAAAGGGACCATACGGCTCGGGTTTCGATGTTATATACGATGATGATATGTTAGGACAGGAGAGTTGGGAGCTCGCCGAGGCAGAGTTTCAGCACAATGCTGTGCAAAAGCTGTATGAAAAAACGTCGCTACGCCCCGATTTAATGTTTGCGGGAGACCTTCAAAGCCAGTGCACCGCCTCCACGGCAACGGCATTGCGACTACAGATTCCCCACTGCGGAATATATGGTGCCTGTTCCACCATTGCACAGTCCATCGCCCTTGCCTCCTCCTTTGTCTCGTCAGGGCTTTCGACAAACAGCCTTTGTGTAACCTCCAGCCACTATTGCAGTGCGGAACGTCAGTTCAGAACACCTCTCGACTACGGAAGCAAGAGAAGCTCGACGGCACAGTGGACGGTTACAGCGGCGGCGGCATTGATGATTTCCGGCGCAAAAAAACCACCCTTTATCCACCGTGCCATGTTTGGAAGGGTTATCGACCTTGAAATAACCGACCCGGCAAACATGGGTGCGGCAATGGCACCGGCGGCGGTAGACACACTCATAAGATATCTTGCGGCAACCGTGACAAATCCGTGCGACTACCGAGCGATTTACACCGGCGACCTCGGTCTGCACGGCAGTGATATGTTTCGCAAGCTGGCAAAAAAGGAAGGGCTTATAGTCGATAACCATATCGACTGCGGCTGTGAAATATATGATATAGAGGAGCAGGAGGTGGAGTGCGGAGGAAGCGGCTGTGCCTGCAGTGCCTCGCTACTCGGAATAAAAATAATACCCGAGCTTCTAAGCTCGGGCGGCAAGGTGCTGTTAATGTCGACCGGCGCTCTGCTTAGTCCGATAACTGTAGGTCAGCAAAAAAGTATACCGGGAATAGCACATCTGATAGAGCTATCGGCCGAGTGACAACTCGTCACATATATAATCAAGTTGAACTACTATATAATCAGCTGATCGCATCTGATTTTATCGAAACCTTTGTTAAAAACAAATACACAATGGTGCCCAGTAGCGGAAACGCACTCACTGCTAACATTCCAAATCTCATGCTAAACTCGGCAGGTAACATGCCAAAATTAGTCGCCATATCTATCATGGTCGAATTTGTTAGAGCAAAGTCGGTTAATACGCCAACCATCTGTGGACCTACCGATGCACCGAGGTCACCGCCTGCTGCCATTAGTGCAAACATTGCAACACCCGCCCTGGGAAAGTGCTGATTCATTAAAATCAGATTTCCCGGCCATAGCATTGAAACACAAAGTCCTGTTAAACCACAGGCTACAAGCCCTATTATCTCATTGCCTGAAAACACCACTACAAAATAACAGATGGTTGCACCAAGAGAACCAAACAATAGTACAGGTCTTATATTTTTGCCGAAATGCCCATATAAAGTTCTGCCAACTCCGAGCATGATAGCAAAAAAGGCGACACCAAATAAATCTCCGAAGGCTTTCGGTATCTGCATTGCTTGTTCAAGATAGCTCGAGCTCCACAGCGACATTGTGCATTCGCTTGCGGCTCCTAAAAAGATTGCAAAAAAGCCAAGCCACATTGTTTTGTTTTTTATCAAAGCCCCTATTCCCGAGATTTTTTCCACCTGCCCAAGCTCGGGTAGTTTACATCCAAAAAAGAGGAAAATTGCCATAATCGGCAGAACTGCAAAAAGCAACACCAACCAGTACCAGTTCACTGTGCCAAAGAGGCTGAAATACACTGTACTAATCAGCACGACCATCACAACGCCCCATGCATAGATAGAATGTAGCTTGCTAAGTTCACGATCAGGATTTTTGGCAGGCAGCGCAGCTATTACAGGGGTTAACAGAACCTCAACCAGACCACCTGCAGAGGAAAATATCAGCGTGCCAAGTACTAACCCTATATATGCGGAGTTGGGAAAAAGCAGAGGAAAAAAGGTGTAGACAAGTAATCCCGCAACTATTAGATAAGGGGTAAATTTCACCACCTTTTCTAAATTGAATTTATCTGAAAAGGCGGTGAAAACCAAATCTACAATCAGCTGAACACAAAAGGTTATTAGAACCAACAACCCTAACAGTGAAAACGAAATGCCATATTCTCGATTAAAGGTAACGAAAAGAAGGGATGAAAGGGTGCCGATTATTGCCATGGATAAATTGGTAGCATAACACCCATACTTTATTCTTTTTTGTTGTGTTGTTAGCATTTTAATAAATCCCTTTTAATGCTCAAAATTACAGGGTTATAGATTAAGTGCTTGGCGAAACAGCGTTGTAAGATGTTTTGCCTTTTGCTCGCTGTCTGCCTCGGCGGCAATTCTCAACAACGGCTCGGTTCCGGAAAATCTCGCTATGATCCAGCTATCATCCTCAAAGTAAACCTTACAGCCGTCCTCATAGGAGATATTGTTTATCTTTAGCTCAAAGTCCGGCATAACCTTATCGGTATAAATTTTCTCTCTAAGTTTATTTTTTGCCTCATCATCCTCTAAACGGAAATCTTCGTCGTATACAAAAAGCTCGCCATATTGATCGGTTATTTCGGCATAAAACTCGGAAAGCTTTTTACCGGTTACCGCAATCAGTTCGGTAAGTAGCGAAGCCGCATATATTCCGTCCTTGCCAAGAATATGCCCCCTAACGGTGAGTCCGCCGGAGCTCTCTCCACCTATTATTGCACCACTCTCCTCTAACTTAGAGGAAACATGCTTAAATCCCACCGGTACCTCGTGGCACATCTCACCAAAATCCTTTGCTATCCTGTCTAAAAGAATGGTGGTGGAGTTGTTGCGCACCGCAGGCCCTCGCCATCCCTTGACCTTAAGCAGGTAGTAATATAGGATAGACAGCAACTTATTTGGGTCTACAAACTCTCCGTTTTCGTCGATAACGCCTATTCGGTCGGCATCGCCATCGGTTGCAACGCCAAGGTCGCATCCGTTTTCCGGCACAAAGTTACTTAAAATACCCAACGTCTTTTCGTTAGGTGCGGGAAGCCTACCACCAAAAAGTGTATCGTGTCGATCGTTTATCACAAGCAGGTCGCTTCTCGTCTCGTAAAGTATGGTACGCAGACTGGTCTGGCTTACTCCAAACATGGGGTCGAGTGCGATTTTAAGCTGTGCTTTTTTTATCGACTCGGTGTCTATAAGTGCAAGAATACTGTCGATATACTCGTTGTGTGGGTTGAATTCCTCTACCAACCCTTGTTCCAATGCCCTGTTGTATGGTATCGGCTCTTTCAGATTTGCCATATCGAGGCGAGACATATACAGTTCTAACTCATCGGTAACAGACTGGTCGGCATCCCGTCCACCCTCGGTGAATATCTTAACCCCATTATATATTGCGGGGTTATGGCTTGCAGTTATCGAAAGACCGAAGTAAAGCGACATGTTTTTTACCGAAAACATTACAAGCGGTGTCGGTGCCGCCCTGTTTATCAGCTTACAGTATATCCCGTAGCCGGCAAAAACCTCTGCCGCCCACATTGCCGCCTCCTTGGATAAAAAGCGTCGATCATAGCCTATTACTATAGGTTTCTTGTCCTTGCCCTCTGCCATCATCAGCTCGGCAAGTCCGCTACACACCGTAACAAGGTTTTGCTTTGTGAACTCATCCGCAATTATTGCACGCCATCCGCCTGTTCCGAATTTAATCACCGTGTACCATTCCTTTCTGTTATGTTTATATAGAGAGAACCGCAAGACTACCTACAGCCGCAATCACAATTAACAGCAGGTCATGCAGGTGGAATTTTTTATGCAGTATTTCCACAACAACATACACCGCCACAACTAAAATTATGGTCGGTAAAGCCGAGAAATCTGCGTGTGCGGTTATCTTGGATGCCTCTGCAAGCATGGAAACTATTGTGGAGAGTAAAAGTCCACAGATTACCGGAAGTATCCACACCTTTAACACTCTAAAGATATCAAGGTTGGAGAAGGTGTTGTAGATTGCCGCAACATAACAGCACACAACACAGCTCGCACTTGTCGCCAGCATGAGGGCAAAGGCGCTGTATATCCAACCTGCTACCATAGATTCATATCCTGCCGAGATAAAACCCACACCTACCAATATCTTTACAAGTATAGACCCCGGTAGTGCATTTGCTATTGGGAGTATCTGCCCGTAAAACTCCGAACTTGATACAACGCCCTCGGCAACAAAAATTCCATCGGCAACCGTAAGGTATGCCTCTCCCCCACCGAAGGAGGTTATTACCGAAATTAAACCGTTTGTAAAAAAATATGTAGGGTCAACACCCGTCAAAAACAAACATGCAAAATACAATACCGCAGTTGCGACAATAAAAGGTATACTCTGTTTTGTAGGGGTAATAAAGTCGATTTTGCCGGCATTCGGCGCCTCTATCGAATTTTCCTTTTTTGCATCCAACACCACGGTAACGAGCGCAACCACCATCATTGCTATCTGAAAAAACAGCTTAAACTCGGCAAGCGGAAGCAAAGGTGCCTTACCGAAGCTGAGAACATAAATTGATGCAACGGCAACGGTTATCGGTGTTCGTATCCTATTTCGTCGACCGCAGGTAAAAAACAAAACAAAAAATATCAACAAAAGTATGTCGATGGTAGAGATGTCAAAAAGCATCTCAGAGTTTGTAAAGGCACTCTCTAACCCAAGCTCGGTGAAAAGGTGACGAATTTCCCTTCCAAAGGTTAAAACCATGGTACCCACCATCAGCATATATCCGCCGAGGGCGAAATTGTTTTTCCTACTGTCCTTCATTATCTTTTCTATGTAGTGCACCAACAGTGTGATAATAAAAACCGATATTCCGACCGAGGCATATTCTATCTTAAGAAGCACATCCTCGCCCATCATGGCAATGGTGGAGAGCAGAACAAGCATTATCAAAACACCGGGTAGCGAGGTCAACACCGAACCTATCAGCATACCGGTAGGACCTGCGACCTTGTCGCCGATAAGTCCGCCAAGCTTAACCGGCAGTGCGCCGGGGGTAATGTTTGCGATAACCGTGCTGTTGGTGTATTCCTCCTCGTTCATGAACCCGTGTGTATCCACCGCTTCCTTCTCCATAATAGGAATTAAGGCGCTTCCACCGCCAAAGCCGATACACCCAATCTTAAACATCGAACCCGAAACCTTGATTAATTTTTTAATGTCTAACCTCATCCCACTCCCTTATGCCATACAACGAAACAATATACAGTAGTCCAACTACAGTAGTTCAACTCGAAATGCACATAAACCACTTCAAAATCTTCAATTGCACACCTTGTGTTCAAGTTGATTGATTATAATTATACCCTATATTGTAAAGATTAGCAATAATAACGCTGTAAAAACAGTTGACGATTTTAATTTTATGGTTTATAATCTTAATACTTGTTGATGTAAATTTTAGGAGAAAATGATGAAAAAAATATTATCGATTTTATTAGTAGCCGTAATAGCCTTTGGCATGGTAGGATGTTCCTCCTCCGGTGGCAAGCTTATTATGGGCACAAACGCCGCATTCCCTCCGTATGAGTTTATACAGGACGGTGAGATCGTAGGCATTGATGCCGAGATAGCCGCCGCCATAGCCGAAAAAATCGGAATGGAGTTAGAAATTCAGGACATGGAGTTTGATGCAATTATCCCCGCAATTCAGTCCGGCAAAATAAACGTAGGTCTTGCCGGAATGACGGTAACCGCCGAGCGTGAGGAGAGCGTAAACTTTTCCGAGAGCTATGCAACCGGTGTTCAGGTTGTAATAGTCAAGGAGGGTAGCGCAATCACCACCGTTGACGACCTGTTTGCCGAGGGTGCAAGCCATACCATCGGTGTTCAGCGTAACACCACCGGTGACCTCTACACCACCTGGGATTTAGAGGATTCGGGACTAGCAGTTATCGACCGTTACAGCAGAGGCGCCGATGCCGTTCAAGCACTTATCACCGATAAGGTAGACTGTGTTGTAATAGACAATGAACCTGCCAAAGCGTTTGTCGAGGCAAACGAGGGATTGGTAATTCTCGACACCGAGTACATTGAAGAGCAGTATGCTATAGCAATGAGCAAGGAAGACGAGGAGCTGTACGAAAAGGTCAACACTGCACTACAGGAGCTAAAGGCAGACGGAACGGTTGATGCTATCATCGCAAAGTATATTCCGGCTGAGTAAAGCTTTAAACACATTATATGCTCTTGATTTTGTCCGGTCTTACCATATGACTGTGGTAGAGCCGGACAAAACATTTAGAAAGGAATTATCGTAAGATGTATAACGGACCTACCCCGGAGGATCTATGGCCGGAGGTTGCACCGAATTGGATGCTCACCCTACCGGAGTGGTTAGAGGATTTTTTCTTTAACTTCTATAAATGCTTTATCTACGACAATCGTTATGAGCTGATGGTGGAGGGTCTGGGTAACACCTTGCTTCTCACCTTTATAGCCCTTTTGCTCGGTGTTGTGCTCGGCATTATCGTTGCCGTAATACGTGTAAGCCACGACAAAAACCGTATTAATATGCACGGAATCAGCGGAAGAATGCTGGATATCGGAAACACACTATGTAAACTGTACCTCACCGTTATCAGGGGAACACCGGTAATGGTTCAGCTGCTAATAATCTACTATGTAATCTTTGCAAGCTCCACAAACAAGCTGATGGTCGGTTTTTTCGCCTTCGGAATTAACAGCGGCGCATATGTTGCCGAGATTATCCGAAGCGGTATCATGGCGGTGGATAACGGTCAAACCGAGGCAGGGCGAAGCCTTGGGCTGAACTATATCCAGACCATGCGTTACATTGTAATACCACAGGCGTTTAAGGCGGTGTTGCCATCGCTCGCCAACGAATTTATCGTGCTGTTGAAGGAAACTTCGGTTGCGGGATATATTGCAATGCAGGATTTAACCTATGCCGCAAACCTCATCGCCGGCAACAGCTACGAATATGCATTCCCGTTAATTTCCGCCGGTGTAATCTACCTAATTATGGTGATGTTCTTCACCTGGCAGGTAGGCAGGCTGGAAAGGAGGCTGAGAAACAGTGACCACTGATACATTAATCTCGGTAAAAGGATTGGAAAAGCATTTTAAAGGAGGCGAAATACGCGCCCTAAACGGTGTAGATACAGACATACACACCGGCGAGGTCGTTGTTATTATCGGGCCTTCCGGCAGCGGAAAATCAACCCTTTTACGCTGTTTAAACCTGTTAGAAATTCCAACTGCAGGTAGTATATTTTTTAAAGGGGTGGACATTACCGACCCCAAAACCGACATAAATATCCACCGCCAAAAAATGGGAATGGTGTTTCAACAGTTTAATCTTTTTCATCACATGACTGTGATGGAAAACATGACCCTTGCACCGATAAAGCTTATGGGCAAAACCAAGGAGCAGGCAGAGGAAAAGGCTTTGGAACTTTTGGCTCGTGTGGGACTTGCCGAGCGTGCCGATGCCTACCCCTCCCATCTTTCAGGCGGTCAAAAGCAGAGGATAGCTATAACGAGAGCTCTATGCATGGAACCGGATGTTATGCTGTTCGACGAGCCGACCTCGGCACTGGACCCCGAGATGGTGGGCGAGGTGTTGGAGCTTATGAAAAGCCTTGCAACCTCCGGCATGACCATGGCGGTGGTAACGCACGAGATGGGCTTTGCAAAGGAGGTGGGATCCCGCGTTATCTTTATGGACGAGGGGCTCATCCTAGAACAAAACACACCGGATGAATTTTTTAACGCACCGCAAAACATAAGAACTAAGGATTTTCTATCAAAGGTTTTATAATCATTTAAATGTCGAAAGACATTGAAAAAAGAGTCGTCAAATCGAAAGCAAAGCACCACAATTCACATTATAATCAATCAACTTGAACACAAGATGTGCAGTTGAAGATTTTGAAGTAGTTTATCTGCATTTCATGCACGAAAATCATATTGTTTTTCAAGTTGAACTACTATAGCATGGTAGCTGTCACTCGGTATGACGCCTCTTTTTTACGAGAATATTATTAGGAGGCTGTTAACATGAAAATTCCGAAAATTGAAGGTGAGTATATCAGGGCTTACATCCCTAAACCGGACAGCTATTTCGGCATAAAAACCGAGAGGTTTGAGTTTGGGCAGTATCATGAGGTTTGGGTACCTAACGACCACATAATAATAAAGGGGGATGACAACCGATGGCACGGTTTCGGGATAACTCATCCGGTAACCGAGGATATGCCCAAGGCATCTCATGAGGGTGAGCTGCAGTCCTTCCACTGTGTCACAAAGGAGGGAGATTTTGCCGACCTGCTTTGTGAAGGCTGTTTTGCCGACATGCCAAAGGTGCTCTATCCGCAGACACGTCCAAACGAAAACCCCAACCAGCACTCGCCGGCAATCCTTAAAAAAGACGGGCTATGGCATATGTTTTATGGACCCGAGCAGATGCGGTATGCGGTGAGTGAGGATTTGTACCGTTGGACACCCAAGGGTGCGGTTTTTACCGATCACCCCACCGCCCGAGATCCACACATTATGTTAGAAAACGGCGTGTATTATATGACCTACTGTGTCGAAAGTGCGGTTGCAACAAGATGCTCTACCGACCTTATCACCTGGAGTGAGAGCACAATAATATTCGAGATGACTCGACCCGGAGTACCGGAATCACCGGTGCTGTTAAAATACGAGGATTACTACTACCTTATCTGGTGTATCTGGGATTCGTCACAAAAGGACGCCGACCCCTATGACGCACATTCCTATGTAATGGCATCAAAAAATCCGCTCGACTTTAAAAACAGCGAGCCGGTTGCAGAGCTGTATGGGCATTGTCCCGAAATATTAATCGATGAGAGGGGCGAGTATTACATCTCCTCTGCCGATAAGCCATATCGAGGAATTAATGTAGCTAAAATCAAATGGATCGACAAGGAGGATGCAAGATGAGCTTGAATCTTTACTACGATAGACCTGCAGAGCGTTGGGTGGAAGCGCTACCGCTTGGCAACGGCAGGATAGGCGCAATGGTTTACGGCGGTACCAAGCGGGAGAAAATCAGCCTGAATGAGGATACACTGTGGTCGGGCTATCCGCAAGTTGAGGAGCGCGGCGACCTGTCCGGCTTTATTGAGCAGGCGGCAGAACTGACACGCAAACGCCAATATGACGAGGCAGAACTTCTGTTAGAGCAGAATATTCCCGGCAGATTTTCCGAGGCATATATGCCGCTCGGCGATCTGTTTATCGACATGCAGCACGGCGATGCGAGCGATTACGAGAGACGACTCGACCTTTCAAAGGCGGTTCACAGCAGTAGCTACATGGCGGACGGAATCCTGTACACAAGGGAGAGTTTTAGTTCGCATCCCGATGAGCTACTTGTGTATAAAATATCGGCTGATAAACCCGGCAAAATCTCCTGTAATATTTCCTTTAACTCACCACTGCGACATTCCGTCAATGCTGTGGGGTGCGAGATGTATATTGAGGGGCTCTGTCCCTCCCACGCCGAACCGTCCTACCTGAACAGTGATGACCCCATTCAATACTATGACGAGAAGGAGCGTACCGGTATACGGTTTCATGCCGTAACCTCACTCAGAGCTACGGGTGGTGAGGTTGTTTCAAAGGGCGATGTACTTTCGGTAACAGACGCCGATGAGCTTGTTATTATCTTTTCGGTGCGAAGCAACTTTGCCGGCTATGACCGTCACCCTGAGTTTGCAGCTGTGCCCTACGTGGAAAATGCAAAGAGGGATATAGCTGCGGCGAAAAGCCTCGACTATGATAGGATTAAGCACCGACACACAGAGGACTTCGAGTCGCTATACAGCAGAATGCATTTTAGCCTTGGCGAGGACGACAAAATCGAAATACCGATGGATGAACGACTAAAGCGTTTCACAAACGGCGAGGAGGACAGTTCGCTACCGGTTTATCAGCTACAGTATGGACGATATCTCTTTATCTCCTGTTCACGGGTAGGCAGTCAGCCGGCTAACCTACAGGGTATATGGAATGCATCGGTTATACCGCCATGGAGCAGTAACTACACGATAAATATCAACACCCAGATGAACTACTGGTGTGGATATGCGGCAAACCTCGGTGAGCTGAACGCTCCGCTTATCGAGCTTATCAAGGAGCTTAGCATTGCAGGCGAGAGCACCGCACGGCAGTATCACAATGCAGGAGGGTTTGTTGCACATCATAACACCGACATATGGAGAATGACAAATCCTGTCGGTGGAAAAAGCCCTGAGGGGTGTATTCGCTATGCATACTGGCCACAGTCCTCTGGATGGCTCTGTCAGCACCTTTTTACTCAATTTGAATACGACAGGGATGTTGAGTTTTTAAAAAACATTGCATACCCCATAATGAAAAAGGCGGCGACATTCTATCTTGATACCCTACAACGTGACAAGAATGGCTACTACGCCATGATGCCCTCTACCTCGCCCGAGAACGGATTTATTTATGGCGGTAAAAGTGTTGCACTCTCAAAAACCACCGCAATGACTACGGGTATAATAAAGGAGCTGTTTATAAACTGCGTAAAATGCTGTAATATTTTAAACACCGATGCCGAGTTAGCGGTAAGGATTAAAGAAATATTAGCAGAATTCTATCCGTTTGAAATAGGTAGCGACGGAAGATTGTTGGAATGGAACGAGGAGTTTGTTGAGGAGGATAGGCTACATCGACATATTTCCCACCTCTATGCACTGCACCCGGCAAGGCTTATAACACCATATGAAACACCCGAGCTTGCAAAGGCGTGTAAAAAGGTTTTGGAGGTAAAAGGCATAACCGGCACCGGTTGGAGCCTTGCCTGGAAGGTGAACCAGTGGGCAAGGCTTGCAGAGCCGGAGCCGGCATATGCGCTTATAAAAAAACAACTACACCTTGTGGGAGGTGTAGACGATGAGGTTGTAATGTCAAACGGTGGAAGCTACCCCAACCTTTTCGGTGCACACCCACCCTTCCAGATAGACGGAAATTTCGGCATAGTTTCCGGCATTGTCGAGATGTTATTGCAGAGCTATGACGACAAGCTGATTATACTGCCGGCACTGCCGAGCGATTGGAGCGAGGGCGAGGTTAAAGGTCTGCGTGCGGTAAACGGAATTACGGTCGACATGAAATGGCAGAACGGTAAGCCGACGAACATTACGCTGTACCTTAGCGATGCCACCGAGGAGGGGAAACTTTTTGTACACAGTAACGGAAAGGTGACGGAGCTTAACTGTGTCAAGGGGAATATTATACAACTTTAATGCTCCTTAACCTTTACACCGTTTTCCCGTATTAGTTAGTTAAAAAACATGAGGTTAGATTTACAGCATTTTAGATAGGCTTTCTACCACTGCGACCATGTCGGATTTTGTGCCTATCGAAATTCTGACAAAATCCTTTACCTTTTCGCCGTCAAAATAACGCACCAATATTTTATCGTTGCGTAAATGGTTGTAAACCTCCTTGCCACTTAGACTGTCGTGGGTTGTAAACACAAAGTTTGCAAGGGAGGGTAGCGTGCGAAAACCGAGCTTTGCAATCTCGCAAACAAACCAATCCCTAACCGACACTATTTCGTTTACACACTGCTTAAAGTAATCATCGCGCTCTATCGAGACGGCGCCGAGGTACTGCGTCATTGCGTTTACATTGTAGGGGTTAAAAGAGAATTTTATTCGGTTTAAATCGGCAATTAGCTCGCTGTTAGCAACCGCATAGCCGAGGCGTGCTCCTGCCATGGAACGCGCCTTAGAGAATGTTCCCACCACGATAAGGTTATCATATTTTTTTGTAAGTGGCATAGCCGAGTCGCCTCCAAAGGCAATATAAGCCTCGTCTATTATCACGATGTTGTTAGGGTTGTTGATAATAATCTGCTCTATCTCATCTAACGAGAGTGCTATGCCGGTCGGTGCGTTCGGGTTCGCAATAAGTACAGTCCTGTTGCAACCGAAATAGTCCTTAATGTTAATAGTAAAATCATCGCAGAGCGGAACCTCGGCACCGTTCACCTCAAAAAGGCGGGAAAACACCTCGTAAAATCCGTAGGTAATCTCGGGGTAGAGCAATCCGTTTTGCATGTCACAATAGGCAAGGTAACAGAATGCAAGAATCTCGTCAGAGCCGTTAGAAAATATTACACAGTCGCTGTCAACACCGTGATAATCCGCAAACACCTCGGTAAGTCGGGTACATTTCGTGTCGTTATATATGTTGAGCTGTGCCGCAACATCACCTACCCCTTTTACCGCCTCCGCTGAAGGTGGAAAGGGGTTTTCATTGGTGTTAAGTTTTATAAATTCACCTCGTTTAGGCTGTTCGCCCGGAACATACTCGGTTAGCTGTGCCTTTGAAGCGGTTAAAAATCTACTCATTTAAAACTCCCTGTTGTTTACCAGTCGATTAAAGATGTTGTGTCGGTTGTGATTATCGGTCGAGTTTGCATGTCCACAAGGCGCATGTAGTCCTGTTCGCTCAGAACAACAGCGTTTCCCTCGTCGGTGCTTATCCGCACCCTACCGTTATGCTTTATTGTCTGCTTTACCAGATATGAGGCGTTTTTTTTGAAGTGACCCAAATCGGTTCCGGTTATCATGCTTATGCCCTCTTTATTGTATTATACTATGTATTTTTCCAATAATCGAGGTGTTTATGCATTGTCGGCCTCTGTACTCGGTTGTTCCCGCGTGACATTTCTTATCCACTTTCCCGACATTACCCTTATGAGGGAGGCGGTTGCCTTAAACACGGTATCTGTTCTCATGGCCATATATACAAAAATGGGTTGCCATCCGAGCAAAAAGCCGGTTACAAGACCGAGAGGTATGCTTATTCCCCAAACCGCACCACAATCGATAATCAGCGAGGTTCGGGTGTCGCCGCCGCCTCGTAGAATACCCACTATGTTGAGTGCATCTATGGCAGATATCGGCATTAGCACTGCCATTATCATTATCATCTGGGTTGCAAGTCGAGATGCACCCTCGGTAACATCATAAATCTGAGGAAAAACTTCGCTCAGGCTAAAGATGAATGTTCCGGCAACAAGCCCGACAACAAAAACCGTTAATGTCAGGTTATTTGCGAGTTGCTGTGCCTCGTCTTTTGTGCCACCCCTACCGATACATTTACCGCAAAGCACGGCGGCGGAGGAGGCTATACCGAAGGAAAAGACGCTTGCAAGCTGAAAAATAAGGCCGGCAATGCTATTAGCGGCAACGAACTGTGATCCGATGTTTCCGATAATCATCACGGTTATGGTGGTACCGCAACTCCAGATGATCTCGTTGCCGACAACCGGTAGGCTGTATTTAATATAATCCGGTATAAGCTTTTTGTTGAAAGACAAAAAGTCCTTCACCTTCATGCCGAGTGCCTTGTCAACCTTGTGCATAAAGATAATCACCATCACAAATTCGCTGAAACGGGCAAGCACGGTTCCCACGGCGGCACCCCTTACACCGAGCTCCGGTGCACCGAACTCGCCGAAGATGAACATATAGTTAAAAAACACATTCACAAACAGCGAAATCGCATAGATTACCGCCGAGGCCTTTACCGATTCGACGGCTCGCATACATACAAGAAAACAGCTGCTACTGCTAAAGAACACAAAGGAGAGGCTAAGTAGCTGAAGGTAACCTGCGCCCGCCTCTATTACGTCGGGCTCATTAGAATAAAGGCTTAAAATCTGTGTAGGAAAAAAGAAACATACTATAGTAAATAAAAGCGACAGACCGACCAAAAACCTCATGGTTATGGAGATAATCTGTTTTATCACCTTTACATCTCCCTTGCCCCAATACTGCGCAATGAGCACAGTACCACCGGAGGAAAACCCGAATCCGGTTACCATCAGGATAAAAAATGGTTGCCCACCAAGGTTTGCCGCCGCAAGCGCCACATCACCGAGGCTTCCGAGCATCAGGGTGTCCATAAGCTGAACGGCAAGACTGATAATGTTTTGTGCCGCTATCGGCAACGCTATCGTCGCAAGTGTCGCAAGAAACACCTTATCGATGCTGAAATGTTTTTTATAAAAATTTTTGATTGGCATTTATATGACCGATCCTTTCATATTTTGCTCCTTGAAATTATATGCTGTGTGTGCTATAATTCACATAATCTCCACCTGTGGTGGAGCTCAGAGTGTCAAAAAGCCCAGCAATTCCCTTGAAATGTCAAATTCGGTGACATGTGCGGCGAATTTAACATTCAACAAATGGCTTCGCAAAGCCATTTGTGTGGGAGGGTACCGAGAGGGGATGCATCCCCTCCCGGGGCTGTCGAACTTTTTCGACAGCCTGAATCTCCACCTGCTGTGGAGCTATTGGATTATTTTTTAGGATGAGACGTTATGAATTTTAAGGCTGTTATATTTGATCTCGGCGGTGTTGTGGTAAACTATAATCCCAAAAGCTATCTGTTAGACAGATTTACCGACGAAGACACCGAAAAATTCTTATATGATGCATTCTTCGGCTCGGAGGAGTGGAAGATGTTAGATAAGGGCACCATAGAGCAACACAATGCTGATACTGTGTTTATGCAGCGTGCAAAAAAGGTTGGCCTCTCCTTTGAGATGCAGGCATTGATTGACGATTGGTACTACCTGCTGAAACCGAAAAAGGATGTATGCTCACTGATTTTAGAGTTGAAGCAGTACGGCTATGAAATCTACTATCTCTCCAATATTTCACATGCCGCAATCCACTTTTTAAGAAACCAAACCAATGTGATGAAGATGTTTAAGGGTGGAATTGCCTCCTGCGAGGTTCAGCTTTTAAAGCCTGATCCCGAAATATATCGCCGAATGCTCTCGCAGTTTTCACTGCCACCCGAGAGTACCGTTTTTATCGACGATACACCGCAAAATGTAGATTCGGCTCACAACTTCGGAATAAAAAGTTTGCTTTACAGCTCCACCCCAAAGCTAAAGCAAATTCTCAACCGTGAGGGTATACAGGTGTTTATGTAATCCTCCTTAGGATTGAATTTTTTACCACCGAGCTATTAATCGCCATCTCTGCGCCAAGGCTAAATTTTTGCATGGCGTGCGGGGTGGCGTTTATCATGTTTCCGTCCTCATCGGCAAGCTCTAACGGTGTTATGTCTACACTCTCACCGCTTGGGGTCAACATGTTAAGTTTTTCACCCTCGGTGAATTTTCCACGCTGTACACAATAAATTCTGCCGTTTTCCACCTTCTCCACCACGGCAAGCGGTTCGCCGCCCTTGATGTACCCACCGGTTTCGATAGCCTGTTTTGCACCCTCAACCCCAAGATAAAACCCTGTACCGTAGGGACGGTGGCTGGTGCGCATAAGCTCAGCTTTAACATCCTCGCCACAGTCGTAGGGAGCTGTGCGAATTTTGTCGGTAGCCCTGCGGTAACAGGAGGTTGTACTCGCAACATAGTAGAAGGATTTACTCCGACCCTCTATCTTAAAGCTGTCTATCCCGGCATTTGCAAGTCGGTCGAGATAGGGTGCCATACATAGGTCCTCGGCGTTAAGTATATAGCTTCCGCCCTCTTCTTCGGCTATGGGAAGCTCCACCCCCTCGTCGTTTACCAGCCTGTAGCTGTGTCGACAGGGCTGATAACATGCACCCCTGTTTGCATCCCTGCCACCGAGATAGGAGGACAGAAGGCACCGCCCCGAAAAGGACATACACATTGCACCGTGAACAAAAGCCTCCAGCTGAATTTCCCTCGGTGATTTTTCTCTTATCCTTGCTATCTGCTCGAGGCTGAGTTCCCTTGCGAGCACCACCCGTGTCGCACCGAGTTCCGCCGCCGCCTCAACGGCATATTCGTTTGTAATACCCACCTGTGTCGAGAGGTGAATTTCAACCTGCGGCGCGAGTTTTCTACACAGCATGGTTACACCGAGATCTGCCACAATAAAGGCATCCACACCGGCATTCGCAGCCTCTATGATTGCCGAGGGTAGGTCGTCAACCTCCTCCGGCATCGGTGTTGTATTTAGTGTATAGTATATTTTTTTGCCCTGTAAATGTGCCATATCTACCGCTTTGATCAGCTGTTCAGAGTTGAAGTTTGCACGTCCCCTCCTCATGCCGAAGCTGTTACCGCCGAGATAGACGGCATCCGCTCCATAGCAGAGAGCAAACTCAAGACAGGTGATATCGGCGGCAGGCGCAAGCACCTCGGGTAGATTATTCGTCGATGGATGCATTTACAACACCTGCGGCGGCTATATTTGCCGCATGTTCATTGGCGGTAACGCCGTAGTAGTAGGTTCCGGCAAGGTCGGTAACAAAGAAGTAGTAGGGGCTGTCCTCGGTTGGATACAGGGTATTGTTTATAGCATCTATTCCCGGGTTGCAGATGGGTGCTACCGGCAGCCCTTCCACATGGTAGGTGTTGTAGGCGTTATACATCGCCTCGTACTCCCTACCGGGTTGGAACAGCTCCCAGCCTGCATCGCTGTCACCGTTTCCGAGGTAGTAGGCTACAGTGTCGTAAAGATAGTTGTTGTCTCCTGCTCGGTTAACATATCCGCTCACGTTACATTCAAGCCTTGTTATCGGTGAATCCGGCGCAAGTCGGTTATGCAAAACAGCCGCAACGTTAGCCTGTTGTTCCACAGGTCCTGCCTCCCTTTGCACTATCGAGGCGAGTGTCAACAGCTCGTCTACCGTCATGCCGAGTTCGGCGGCTCTCGCCCCCATCTCGTCGGTAAAGATAAGGTCGAACTGGGCATAAATTTTTTCCACCATCTCATACACGGTACTATCCGGGAAAAAGAAGTAGGTCTCGGGATATAAATATCCTTCCGACTTCATAAATTTAAGTGGTTCGTCCGGTATCTGATTCCAAAAGTCGAACTGACTAAAATCGCCGTTATTTGCGACCTCTAAAAACTCCTCCTCGGTACAAAGTCCCGCCTCTTCCATTATCTGGGCAAAGCGAAGGGAGGATATGCCCTCGGGGAAGGTTACCGATACCTGTTCACGGTCGGTATTTGGAGTCTGTAAAATCGCCACGATGTCGGAGTATGGCATACCCTTGTTCAGTGTGAAGTTGCCGTACTGCAGTGTGCGGTCGTCTCCGGTAATTCTTATATACTGCTCAAATACTATGCCGTATTCGATAATCCCCTGCTCCTGTAGCATGTCCGAGATAGCGGCAGGTGATGTTCCCTGCTCGATGGTTAAGGTAACCTCCTCACCGAGAGTTTCCGCTCCTTCCATGTCTTCGGTTAGGGTGAAATATGCATACACCCCGCCACCTATTAATATTGCGACTATGATTAAAAACACTATAAAACAGCCGCATCCGATTTTTTTACCTGTGGTCATTTAAAATTTCCTTCCTTGTATAATTGTTAGTCGAACATCATGTTCATGTATAAATCTTTTATCTCAAATCCCTTGTGCAGAGGACATATCGAGCCGTACGGGTATGGACTGGACATCAGGTCATCTTTAAAGAGCGGAGTGTTTTGCGAGGTGTAAACCGCAACGTTACCACAGCCTTGCATCCTTCCGACAAGCGAGATAAGCGCAACGGCAGACTGAACATTTTCGGCAAAAAGTTCTCGAAACACAATGCCGTTTTCGGTGCCGTGAAATATGCCGTATCCGTTTTGCATAATCGCAACAACGGCATTTTTGTGTTGCCAGTAGCCACAAAAGGCTTCATATACATTTTTAGAAAATGTAAGATAATCACCACGGATATATCCGGCACGAAGCGAGGTTATCAATCGTGGCTCCAGCGGTGCAAACTCAACCTTCGGAACCGAAAGTCTCTGTGCGGTAAACTCACAACGAAGAAGTGTGGTGCACACCGAAAACCCGGTTTTTTTCAACCAATATTCTGCCGGAGCTCCTGTCTGAGGTGTGGTTGTTGCGATAAAATCAGCACCCCTTGCAGACAGCACATAGATTGCATATTCGATTAGCTCTGTCGCAATTTCATCCACCGTAGGACTATCCGACCACGCACCGTGGGAGAACAAAATCGGTTGCATAAAATACCCCGAGCCTCCCGATGCCGAAACCGGAAACATCCAAAGCATTGCCACAATTTTATCCCGATGTTCGCAAACTAAGGTGTTGTTAGGCGTCGAAACGGTGTTAAAAACCTTCTCAATGTTGCCAAACCGTCCTGCGGACAGCTGGAAAAACTGCATAAGTTGTTGTTGCTCCTCCGGCCTTGCCGTTCGGAAAATCATCTGTGTAGGCTTCCTTTCGTTCAGATTATACCGCAGAAATATTCAAGCAGTTCCTTTGCAATATCCTCACGCTCTCTCATTGCACCGTCCGACCAACAATCCACCTTGTGCCAACCAAGCTTGTCTGTAAGGAAATCAGCGGCATCTGCGGCGGCGTATTGGTGCGCAATGTCCTTCTCGTGTATATCTCGGTCACCCCCATCGGCATAGCGTTTATCCATAAGTTCCGAGGAAATTTCCGGCGAAACCGAAAGAAACACTACACCATCCGGTCGAGGCAATCCAAGCTTATTATACTCAAAATCGAACAGCCAGTCAATAAAATTTTGCCATTCTTCACGAGGAAGCTTACTGCACTGGTGTATTGCATTGGCGGTGGTGTAGCGATCGGCGATGATAATTCCACCCGCATCATAAAAGCTTTTAAGTTCAGTCATGTATCGGCAGTAGCGATCCACCGCAAAAAAACTGGAGGATGCATAGGCATTGATGTCGGAAGAATTTTTCGAAAGCTCACCCGAGAGATACATTCTCACAGGACCCGACGACATACTCTCATAGTCCGGAAAGGATACCGTCATAACCCTCTCGCCACGACCTTTCAGTGCTCTGTACAAAAGCTCGGTCTGGGTTGCCTTGCCACTTCCGTCCAGCCCGTCAATAACTATTAATTTACCCATCTCATTCCTTCTAACGGCTGTAGAAAACCGTTCACCCTATATTTTTTCAAGTGGTGCGTAGTTTGCCATGGTCTTTTTTACGCCTACCTTGTCAAAGTTAATCTCCACTATACAATCGCCGGAAAGTGGTGTGCTGTTTAACACGACGCCCTCTCCAAATACCGCATGTGTCACCCTATCGCCCACAGCATAGCTGACAATCTCCTTTTTCGGTTTTGGTGCGGGCTGCGTCTTATATCCCGAGGCAGGTGAAGATGTTACACCCGGACGAGCTAACAGCCGGTTAGCCGTCCTTTCGTCATAATTAGCGGCGTAATCACTTCTCGGTGGAGGTGTGGGGCTTACCGGTGCGGTAAACAACTCCTGCGGAATCTCGGAAACAAAGTGTGAAGGGCGATTATACTTAGTCTGCCCAAAGATAAGCCTTCTCGATGCGGCGGATATGTACAGCCTTTTTCGTGCCCTGGTAAGTGCAACATAGCAGAGCCTGCGTTCCTCCTCCATCTCGTCGGTACTATGTCTTGCCGCCTCCATGGGAAAAATTCCGTCCTCAAGTCCCACCAAAAATACATTGTCAAACTCGAGACCTTTAGCGGCATGAACCGTCATCATAACGAGACTCTCGGCAGAGTCGTCGTAGTTATCAAGGTCGGTAAAAAGTGCGACCTCCTCTAAAAAGCCGACAATACTTACCTCGCCCTCACGGTTTTTCTCATACTCCGATATAAGCGATACCAGCTGGGTGAGATGCTCCATGTCGTCCTCGCCACGCTCCTTGTCAGCACCGAGCATTGCCTTATACCCGCTTTGCTCGATAACTGCGGTACACAGCTCGGAGGGAGTCATGGTCTCGGCGGCCTCGGCAAGCCTGTCATACATGTTATAAAATCTTTCAAGGTGTGGCAGTGGGCGTGCCAGAACCGGATAGTGCTTAGCGTTCCTTATAACCTCTAAACAGCTGATGTCGTGAGAGGCGGCAATGTCGGAAATTCTGTCTGCTGTGGTAGCACCGATGCTTCTTGCCGGAACATTAAGTATCCTCATCAACCGCAGGTTATCGCCGGGATTTGATATTACCGCAAGGTAGGACAGTATGTCCTTTACCGGCTTTCTGTCAAAGAACTTCATTCCACCTACGACCTTATAGGGAATTCCGCTCCTCGCACAGTAGTTTTCTATAGGTGCCGACTGGTATCTCATGCGATAGAGTACCGCACATTCGCAGAGTCGCTCACCGTGGTTTAGTAGCTTTGAGATGGTTCTTCCGAGCTGTTTTGCCTCGTCGTACTCGTCATCGGCGTTGTAAAAGTTAAGTTTTTCGCCGTCACCCGCCTCGGTATATAGCATCTTGCCCTTCCTCGAGGTGTTGTTTTCGATAACGCTGTTTGCGGCGTTAAGAATGTTGGCACTGCTTCGGTAGTTCTGCTCTAACTTTATCACCACCGCACCGGGGTATACCTTTTCAAAGTTTAAAATATTTTCTATGGTAGCGCCCCTAAAACGGTAGATGCTCTGGTCATCGTCCCCCACCACGCACAGGTTGTTGTGCGAGCCTGTAAGCAGTGATATCAGCTTAAACTGGGCAACGCTGGTGTCCTGATACTCGTCCACCAAAACATACTCAAAGCGGTTGTGGCAGTACTCACGAACCTCCTCATGTTCGGATAAAAGCTTTACCGTATAGTATATAAGGTCGTCGAAATCGAATGCAAATGCAGCACGTAGCTGTTTTTGATAGCTGTCGTAAATCTTCACTATCAAGGCATCGGCAGAATTCTCAACATCCCTCGGAGAGAGGAGTTTATCCTTAAATCCACTGATCCCATTAATTACACTCTTGTAGGGTAGAAAGTTGTTGTCTATGTCATACTGTCTATATATATTTTTTATTACACGAAGCTGATCGTCGGAGTCGTATATGGTGAAACTTTTGTCATATCCTATTAATGAGGAGAACTTTCTGAGCAAAAACAAACAGGTGGAGTGAAAGGTTGCCGCAAAAACATCGCCACCCTGAACACCCAGCTGTCCTTCCAATCTCGCCCTAAGCTCGCCTGCCGCCTTGTTTGTAAAGGTGATTGCCAATATTTTGTAGGAGCGCACCCCCTTATTTTCGATTATGTTCGCAATTCGCTCTACCAGAACGGTGGTCTTGCCGCTTCCCGCCCCTGCTATTATCAAAAGCGGTCCCTCGGTGTGGTTTACCGCCTCGGTCTGTTTGTCATTAAGCTTTCTCAAAAATACCTCTTGTAACTCTTATTTGGTTTATCCGTAGCCCCGTAATTCGAACCTTTTTCAGGATTTTGGGTTAAGGGTAGTATATCATAATTTTAAACCTTTAGCAATTATTTTTTGAAAAAGGGTTGACTTTTCTCGGAAAATGAATATAATGAAATTAGCACTCAACTGGTGAGAGTGCTAAAAACGAAAAAAGAGGTGTTCGGATGTCGTTGGACGAACGTAAAAGAAGAATACTCTACACCATAGTATCCATCTATGAAAGGATGGGCGAGCCTGTGGGTAGCGGACTGCTTAGGGAGAATATCGACCTTACGGTTTCCACCGCAACGCTACGTGCCGAGATGGCGGCACTAACCAGACTTGGTTATCTTGCACAGCCGCATACCTCGGCAGGAAGAATCCCCTCGGCCAACGGATATCGGTACTATCTTGAAAACCTGTTGGACGGAGCCGGAACACTCGCAAGCTCATCGAGAGAGGATATCGACCTTCAGCTCTCCTCGCTTGACCGACAGAGCGACAGATTTATGCAGGGTGTTGCAATGTCGTTGTCCTGCGCAATGAACCTCCCTTCCTTCTCCACCCTTCCGCGAAGCTCCGACATGAGAATTGCCGGATATAGATTAGTACAGGTGGGACAGCATTCGGTTCTGATAGTTGCAGTTGGTGCACAGGGGAGCCCACACACCCGTGCAGTAAGGCTTCAAAAACCGGTTACCGAGCAGCTACTTGAGGAGGCAAATATTCTGCTTAACCGACATTTGTGTTTTATCAGCAGACAGGATATCGATGTGGCAATGGTGAGAAAGCTTTTACAGCTTTCAAGATATGATGGTAAGGATTTTGGCGACATTGTTCTCGGGGCGGTAGGAATTATCGAAAATATCTCCCGAGTTCGGATATACTATGAGGGGTTACAGCATCTTCCCTATGTTGCGAAAAATGGTGTAGGACTTGAATCTCTTTTATCCCTGATGGGCGATCAGCAAAATTTTTATGGCCTTTTAAGGGTGGCGAGGGACAATTCCGGTGTACTTCTGTGTGAGGGGATGGAGTGCGGAACCGACGGGCTTGCCGTCATCTGCGAGACCTACCATGTAGGTGGAGGACTCACCGGACATATCGGTGTTATGGGTCCGGAGAGAATGTCCTATTCAAAGGCATTGCCAATAATAAGGCACTATGCAAACAGGATAAGCGAAATACTGACGGCTTAAATAATATGAGGTGTTAACTTGAAAAAAAAGAAAAATCAGGATGTAGAAAATACCGTTGCAAACAACGATGTAGAGAACAACGACGTTGAAACCAACGATAATCTTGAACAGGCAGAAGAGAAGGCTGGGCAAGCCGAGGAGACGGTAGGGCAGCCGGATGAACTTACCGAGCTTAAGGGTCAGCTGCTTCGCTCCCTTGCTGAGTACGACAACTACCGTAAAAGGTCGGTCAAGGAGAAGGAGGCGGCGTTTTCCAACGGGTTGAGCTATGCGGTAGAAAAGCTTCTTCCGGTACTCGATACCCTTTCCATGGCGGAAAACTCACCCTGCGCCGACGAGGAGTATAAAAAGGGCATAACCATGACAGTGCAGAAGGCGGCAAATGCTTTTGAGGCACTCGGAATAACCGAGATTAACGCACTCGGCGAGATGTTTGACCCGGAACTTCATGCAGCTGTAATGCAGGAGCCGGGCGAAGAATCCGGCAGGATAATGAAGGTTCTTCAACCGGGATATAAAATTGGCGACAAGGTAATTCGCCACAGCACGGTAAGCGTTGCAGAATAGCTACTTACCCTATTAACGGGTTAGGTATATATAGCAAAAACACTTAAAGTTAAAAATGATCTTTTGCAAATTGCAGATATCAACAACAATTATTCTAAACTAAGAGAAAAAGGAGAGCAGAGATTATGGCAAAGATTATAGGTATAGATTTAGGCACAACAAATAGCTGTGTGTCGGTTATCGAGGGCGGTGAGCCGGTGGTAATCGCCAACGCAGAGGGAGCAAGAACCACCCCTTCGGTGGTTGCATTTTCCGCAACAGGCGAGCGTATGGTAGGTCAGGTTGCCAAACGTCAGGCAATCACCAACCCCACAAAAACAATATCCTCCATCAAAAGAGAGATGGGCACCGATTACAAGGTAAGTGTGGACAACAAGGACTACACACCGCAGGAAATAAGCGCAATGATTTTATCAAAGCTTAAGGCGGATGCCGAGGCGTATTTAGGCGACAAGGTTACCGAGGCGGTAATTACCGTTCCGGCATACTTTAACGACTCTCAGCGTCAGGCAACAAAGGATGCAGGTGTTATCGCCGGTCTTGACGTTAAGCGTATCATCAACGAGCCCACGGCGGCGGCGCTTGCCTACGGAATCGACAAGGAAAACGACCAAAAGATTATGGTGTACGACCTCGGTGGCGGTACCTTCGACGTTTCGGTTATCGAGATGGGCGACGGTGTGCAGGAGGTTCTTGCAACGGCAGGTAACAACCGTTTGGGCGGTGACGACTTTGATAAGCGTGTAATAGACTACCTTGCAGAGGAGTTTAAAAAGGAAAACGGTATAGATCTTCGTGATGACAAGATGGCGGCACAGCGTCTTAAAGAGGCGGCAGAAAAGGCGAAAATCGAGCTTTCCGGCGTTGCCTCAACGGCGGTAAACCTACCCTTTATTACGGCGGATGCCTCCGGCCCGAAACATCTTGACATGAACCTAACAAGGGCAAAGTTTAACGAGCTTACAGCCGACCTCGTAGAGGCTACAATGAAACCGCTTCGTCAAGCTCTTTCCGATGCAGGACTAAAGCCGGGCGATCTACACAAGGTTCTACTTGTGGGTGGTTCAACACGTATACCCGCTGTTCAGGACGCTGTTAAAGGCTTTATGGGCAAAGAGGCTTTCAAGGGCATCAATCCGGACGAGTGTGTTGCAATGGGTGCCGCAATTCAGGCAGGTGTTTTAGGCGGCGACGTTAAGGGTATGTTGCTGTTAGACGTAACACCGCTTTCACTCGGTATCGAGACCATGGGCGGAGTTACCACCAAGATCATCGAGCGTAACACCACTATCCCGACTAAAAAGAGTCAGGTATTCTCCACCGCCGCAGACAATCAACCTTCTGTTGAGGTTAACGTTCTACAGGGCGAGCGTGAGATGGCGAGAGATAACAAGTCGCTTGGCATGTTCCACCTTGACGGAATACCGGCTGCACCACGTGGCGTTCCGCAGATTGAGGTTACCTTTGATATCGACGCTAACGGCATAGTGCATGTTTCGGCAAAGGATTTAGGCACAAGTAAGGAGCAGAGCATAACCATAACCAGCTCCACCAACATGAGCAAGGACGACATCGAGAAGGCTGTTAAGGAGGCAGAGCAGTTTGCCGCCGAGGACAAGAAAAAGCGTGAGGCAGTAGATGCAAGAAACGCTGCCGACCAGATGGTGTTTGCCGCAGAAAAGCTTGTTAAAGATATGGGCGATAAGATTGACGATGCCGACAAGGCACAGTTAGAGGAGAAGAAAAACGCGCTCAAAACAGCACTCGATGCAGATAATGCAGAGGGAATGGCAGCTGCCAGCGAGGAGCTTCAAAAGGTTCTGCCCGAGATATCGCAGCAGGTATACAGTGCGGCCGGTGCAGATGCACAGG
>CAYJKY010000003.1:0-112036 GCA_964370825.1 uncultured Oscillospiraceae bacterium | reverse complement strand
TTGGCTTCTTAATCTTTCTCCTCTCTCTGTCCAATATGTTTGACAAACCTACATGATATGAAAAATGAATATTTTTGTATGAGTTTAATTTTTATGCAAAAAAGATAAATTTTGTTTGATTTTTTTTATAATATGTATTGCATTATCATTTGTAATGGAATATAATATAGTCCTGTTTAGTCGTGATTACTTTATTAAGGGTATATTGCTATGTTACAAATCAGATGGATATGGAGAAACCTTAAAGGGTATCGAATACGATACATAATTTCCTTGTTTCTAACCGTTGTGTTAGCTTCAATGGTAATGTATAACAACATTATTATCGAACAGATAATAGATGAAATTTTTACACCGATGATTGATAACCCCGTCATTACTGACGAGATTACTGAGCGGTTGTTTTTTTTGATTTTTGTGCTGATAGTATACACATTATTCAGAACGACCTTAGCCTACTTTAATGTGATGAACTTCGAAAAATGCACTCAAAGTATGGTGTATCGTATTCGAGAAACCCTGTATGATAACCTACAGAGTCAAGATTTAAGGTTTTATGGCAGAAACAGGACCGGCGACCTTATGACAAGACTTACCGGTGACCTTGATATGGTGCGCCATGCTACTTGTTGGATTGTTCGCATGCTGATAGATTCGGTGGTAATCTTTGTATGTACCGCAGTTTTGTTTGTCATGCGTGACGCTCTTTTTGCTATATCCTTGCTGGCGGTAACTCCGCTGATACTCGTGTTGACAATCTTCTTTTCAAAAAAAGTCAGACCTCTGTACATGGATTTGAGGGAAAAGCTCTCCGGCATGAACACCCAGGCGCAGGAGAATATTTCCGGTAACCGTGTTGTTAAGGCTTTTGCAAAGGAGGAATATGAGATCGAGAGGTTTAACGAGAAAAACCTCGCATATAAAGAGGCAAACTGTAATGCGAGCTTGATGTGGTTAAAGTTTTTTCCCTATATCGACGCACTTTCTCAGTCACTATTCATTGCGGTGCTTTTGGTGGGCGGTATATTTTTGATGAACGGACGCATTACCCTCGGAACCTTTTCTCTGTTCAACGGGTTGATATTTACCATATCCAACCCTATGAGAACCCTCGGGATTTTGCTTAATGATATGCAGCGTTTTATGGCATCCTCTATCAAGGTTATTGAGCTTTACTTTGAGCGCTCTACCATACAGTCAAGAAGCGATGCTGTAGTAAAAAATGAAAAACTTAAGGGTGATGTACGATTTGAAAATGTTAGCTTTACGGTAGGAGATAACGAAATATTAAAGGATATTAACCTTAACATTAAAGCCGGCGAAACGGTTGCAATTATGGGTCCTACCGGCTCCGGCAAAACCGCACTTGTAAACCTCATAGTACGCTTTCAGGATGTTACCGGCGGGAGAGTTTATGTTGATGATGTTCCGGTTAATCTGTACGAAAAGAATTTTCTGCGTGAAAACATCGGAATGGCAACGCAGGACGTATTTCTGTTTTCGGACACGGTAGACAGCAACATTGCATATGGTGATCCGGAGCTTCCTCCTGAGGATGTAGAACTGTTTGCTGAAACGGCAAGTGTGGACTTTATCGATAAGCTTCCCGAGGGGTTTGACACCATTATTGGTGAGCGTGGCACAGGGCTTTCGGGTGGACAAAAACAGCGCATTGCACTCGCAAGGGCACTTGCGGTTCGCCCTTCTATCTTAATTCTGGACGACACTACCTCCGCAGTGGATCTTGAGACAGAAAAGGAGATACAAAGTGCCATTGATGATCTGGATTTTAAGTCGACCAAAATAATCATAGCACAGCGAATCTCCACCACAAAGCGTGCCGATAAAATAGTAATAATACAGGAAGGAAAAATTTCCGACTATGGCACCCATGAGCAGTTAATTGCCAAGGAAGGATACTACAAAGAGGTATATGAACTTCAAAACATGAAAAAGGAGGCTGACGGTGGCGAGAAATAAATTTGACGTTGACGAATCGCTTGAAACCCCTTTTAGTTTTGAACACTTCAAGCGAGCATATGTTTACATAAAGCCTTTTAAGGGCAAAATGATATTGGCGTTTTTTATGTCGGCATTATCCGCTGTTTTTATCCTGTTTCTGCCGATGTTTTTAGAGACAGCATTAAACGAGGCGGTTCCAAACAGAGATGTCGGCCAACTTGTAATGCTCTCACTGCTTGCCGCTGGATGTACCATACTTAGTATAATGCTTGCGACCATGCGTTCCAGAACCATGGCAAAGGTTAGTCAGGAGATAATCTATAACCTTCGCAACGATGTATTCGTGCACCTTCAACGTCTACCCTTTGAATACTACGACACAAGACCCCACGGAAAGATACTTATAAGGGTGATTAACTATGTAAACAGCGTTTCCGACATGTTGTCAAACGGTATAATCAACTTTATTCTTGAGCTGTTTAACCTTGTTGTAATATCCGTGTTTATGCTGACAAGAAGTGTGACGCTGAGCCTTGTTGTATTTGCCGGCGTTCCGCTGCTACTCGTAGCCGTGGTGTTTCTAAAACCGGCACAGCGTCGTGCATGGCAGAAGGTTTCCAACAAAAGCTCCAACCTTAATGCCTACCTTGCCGAGAGTATCGACGGCGCTAAGCTGACACAGGTCTTTGCAAGAGAGAACTTTAATTCCGGAATATTTGAGCGACTTAACAGGGGTTTTTGCGATTCATGGATTAAGGCGCAATACACAGCAAACCTTGTGTGGTATATAGTAGAAAACATTTCGGTGTTAATAGTTTCTGCACTATATATTGTTGGCTTTTACTTTATTGGAACCGGACTTCAGATAGGTACATTAATCGCCGTTGCGGGATATGCCTGGCGTTTCTGGCAACCGATACTCAGTATATCGAATATATATAATGGGTTCATTAATGCAATTGCATACCTTGAGCGGATTTTTGAGCTGCTGGATGAGCCGGTAAGTGTAACCGATTCGCCGGACGCAAAGCCGTTGCCGGACATATCAGGTGAGGTTACCTTTGAAGATGTGACCTTTTCCTATGATGGTAGCATAAATATTTTAGAGAATTTTAATCTTGATGTAAGTGCAGGCGAGTCCATTGCTCTGGTTGGCCCTACCGGTGCCGGAAAAACTACCGTTGTAAACCTGATTTCCAGATTTTACAACATCAATGCAGGTAGATTGCTCATCGATGGGTATGATGCTTCAAAATCCACCCTTAATTCGCTGCGGTCCCAGATGGGAATTATGTTGCAGGATAGCTTCATATTCAGCGATACCATAATGGAAAATGTTCGTTATGGCAAGCTTGATGCTACCGATGAGGATGTGATTGCCGCATGTAAAGCGGTTTATGCACATGACTTTATTACTGAATTTGAGCTTGGATATGATACGCCGCTTAGCGAGAGAGGATCGCGCCTTTCACAAGGGCAAAAACAGCTGATAGCCTTTGCAAGAACGCTGTTGAGTAATCCGAAAATATTGGTGTTAGACGAGGCAACCTCGGCGATAGATGCGAAAACCGAGATACTGTTACAGCAGGGAATACAGACACTGCTAAAAAGCCGCACCTCATTTATCATTGCACACAGACTTTCTACCATAAAACACTGTGACAGAATATTATATATAAGTGATCGTGGAATAAAGGAGCAAGGAACCCATGATGACCTACTCGCCTTAAAAGGTGAGTACTACAAGCTTTATATGACTCAGCATGATGATATTATAGATTAATAAAATATAGGTTGTCTCACTGTGAATAGGGCACAGATATACTGCCGAACAGATAGCTGTTACACTATGTCAGCAGTTCATCCTTTTTAAGGGTGTGGTAATCAACAGCCACGAGGAGATCACATGGTACACTTGGAATATCGATATCTCCGAATTATATTTATTCCTCTAAAATCGCAGTTACCAGATACCTGTCGTCGTTCCAATCACCATAACAGGTGCTGAGGGTAATGATTTGACTTTCCTCGGTGATAACCACATCATCCAAAAAAGTGGAGTTTTCTTTATCGGAATTAGCCCTTAGTGTTTCTATATACTCAAGGGTTTGAGTTCCGTCCGCAACATTGTAGGTGTAGGCGATATGCCTGTTATCGTATAAGATAGCGGCAAATATCTTGTATGTAAGCTCACCGTCGGGAGTATGTATGATAATTTCGCGATTTTCTTTTAGGTACTCTTCGTCGTAATAATATCGCAAATCTCCGAACATTTGCCCATCTAATGTGTCGTGTCCGTAAATAACGGTATTATTGTCGGAAAAGTCTTTAGCGTTATATAGCTCGGTATAGATTACACCGAGAATGCTATAGTTATGGTTGATATCCTTGCGCAGGTAGTGTGTATTGTCGGTGGGATGCTGGAACATCGGAAAGGATATATTTGTGTTAGGAACTTCGATATAGGCATATATATCGGAGTTTTTCGCCTGTAACTCTTCAAAATCAACTACAAGCTCCTCTATTTCCTCCTCCGGTTCGGATACGGAAATAGATTCAGGTTCGGAAATGCTGCTTGGAGGTTGTGAGCTTGACGGCGGCAAGGAGGATGAAGGAGTCGGAGTAGCTGTGGAGTTGTTAAATGAATTTAACGCATACACCGAAAAAAATATGGCACTTAATATTATAGCACATAGCGATACAGCGAATACAATCTTTTGTTTTTTTGATAATCCGGTAGATTTGACATTATCTTTATTATTAGGGTTCATTGTTTTCTTTCTTATTAAATCGATAAAGGAACAACCAATGGTAGCTCCTTTATCGGTTGTTGTGCGGCTCATTGTTTTCTAATATTGTATAATTTATTGTATTATATTTTATTGGTTATGTCAACAGGTTTATTTTCTGATTTAATAATCTGAAAAGTTAATTTTACGATTATTTTGAAATATGAAAATAATTGATTGTAACGATGAAAGATGCTATAATAGGTAGTAAATATATGGAGGAGCGAGAGATGAAACTTGTTTTAAAAAACCTTGTCAAAAGTTTTGATAAAAAAGAGGTGCTAAAGGGTGCCGACTTTACCTTTGAAAAGGGCAAAATATATGGATTGATCGGTCGAAACGGTGCAGGTAAAACCACACTGTTTAACTGCATTACCGATGATATTAAACCGGATGGCGGCGAGATATATATCGAGAGGGATTTGCAGCGTCAGGTTCTTGATGTCGAGGATATAGGTTTTGTGTTGTCCGAGCCGGTGGTGCCTGAGTTTTTAACCGCACGAGAGTTTGTAAAGTTCTTTTTGGAGATACAGCCGAAGGATAAGGAGTATCGCACCGTCGACGAATATCTTGAGTGGGTCGGAATACTGCCCGAGGACAGGGACAAGCTGCTTAGGGATTTTTCACACGGAATGAAAAATAAGATTCAGATGCTCATTAACTTTATTGCCGAGCCCACAATAATGTTGTTGGACGAGCCGCTTACATCGCTCGATATTGTGGCGGCGGATGAGATGAAAAAGATGTTTCGCAGTAGCAAGGAGGAACACATAACAATCCTTTCCACCCATATACTGGAACTTGCCCTTGATCTGTGTGACGAGATTGTAATACTCAACGACGGTACCCTTACCGAGGTGCCGAAGGATGAGCTTGAGACGGTGGAGTTTAAGGAGCGTATCATTGCGGCGTTGAGGGGTGATGTAGATGCTTAAAAACATTAGCTTTATCATGCGACTACGCAACAGCTACCGCGCAAATTCGGTGATTTTTTCGCTGCGGTCTCTGCCGTTTGCAAAAAAAATACTTCCGCCTACCCTTTATGCGAACAGAGGTGTCAAGCTGTTCGCCAATATCATCGCCGCAATCATTGAGTTTTTTAGTGCATTTTTCGGGAAGATAATCTATTTTCTTGTCGTCATCTTTATGTTGGACTATATGTACTCTGATTTTGGAGTAAATATTGAATTCTCTCACCTGTTCGTTTTTTTGACCTTTGGCGGAGCGATAGCAAACAACCGATTCGATAATGCAACAAGGGATAGCTATTACGCAATTTTCAATCTGAAGATGCCCGCAAGGGATTACGCCGTTTCTGAAATGAGCTATTTCCTTTTAAAAACGTTGTTAGGGTTTATGTTGTTCTCGTTGTTAGGCGGATTGTTTATCGAACTGAATATTACCGAGATGATATTGATACCTATATTTGTTACAACGCTTAAAATTGCTTTTATGCCTTTGTTAATGTTTTTTTCACACAGCTACACCAAGGTTATGGGTAGAAGTGTGGTTCAAACTGCAATCGGACTTGCTTTGGTTGTTATCGGTTTGTTTACCGGATATTTAGGTATGCAGTTTACGGTAGATTTGCTGGTAGTGTTTACCGTTTTAAGCTTTGCCGCCTCGGTGGTTGCTTTGAACCATATCCTGAAATTTAAAGGGTTTAAGGAGTTTTACCGCAAACTCTTTGTGACGGATATTATGCTTATCACCTCTGCAACACAAAAGGGAAAACAGCAGATTTTATCTGACAGTTATGGTAAACAGATTACCGATGTCACCGGGATTGTGAGCAATAAAAAAGGATTTGCATATTTAAATGATCTTTTTGTAAAACGTCATCGTAAAATCCTCTCCCGAAGTGCTTTTATATTTACAGCAGTCATAGCCGTGATTGCTGTAGGTGTGGGTGTGTTTTGTATCATCGACGGCGGATTTGCAAATCAAATGAACAATTTAATTTTAAATGACTTACCTTTCCTTTTGTTTATAATGTATTTTATCAACCGAGGAAACAGCGTTACCCTTGCGATGTTTGCAAACTGTGACGGTGCGATGTTGCACTACGGCTTTTATCGAAAACCTACATCGTTACTCAAAAATTTTGGTCAGCGCCTTGTCTCGTTGATTAAAATCAACCTAATTCCCGGCGCTGTGATAGCGGTATCATTGCCTGTATTGCTCTATATTACCGGAGGAAGCGACCGACCGACCGATTACCTTCTTGTATTTGTCACCATTATTGCAATATCAGTATTCTTCTCGGTGCACAGCATGGTGTTATACTATCTGCTACAACCTTATAACGAGAGGATGGAGCTAAAAAGTCCGATTTTTACCATAGCCAACACCATAACATATATAGTGTGCTACACTGCAATAGGAGAGCAGATGTCACTTTTGTTCTTTTGTGTTGCAGCGATAGGCTTTTGTTTAATATACGTTGTAGTAGCACTGATGCTTGCATATAAACTTGCACCTAAAACGTTTAGATTGAGGAGATAAAGATGAAGATATTTTACACCGAGACTACCGACCCCACATACAATCTTGCACTGGAAGAGTACCTTTTTAAAAACACAAAGGATAACTGGTTTTTTCTTTGGCAAAACGACAATGCAGTTATAATAGGAAAAAATCAGGTTGCACTCAAGGAGGTGGACAGCCGAATTGCAAACGAGAACGGAACAAAGATTGTTCGCCGAATGACAGGCGGTGGAGCTGTTTATCACGATATGGGCAACATTAACTACAGCTACATAGTTAACAGTGAAGATACCGGAATATGTTTTGAGCGTTACACAAAGGCGGTTATAGACTACCTTGCAACACTTGGGGTGACGGCTGAATTCGGTGGACGCAACGACATTCTTGTTGATGGGAAAAAGGTTAGCGGTAACGCCCAACACATAGCAAGCGGTCGTGTGTTGCACCATGGCACAATGCTGTTTAACGCTAATCTACAGTACGCCGGAAGTGTGTTAACTCCCGAGAGTGTAAAAATGCAGGGCAAGGGGGTAGCCTCGGTGAAAAGTCGCATTACAAACATCTCGGAGTATCTAAAAGAACCCATGACAACTCCGGAGTTTATACAGGGATTACTCGACTATGTGGCACAAAGTGCATCGGCAGACATACAAAACCCGAGCGAGGAGCATCACGAGGGTGCATTAGCATTGCAGGCAGAGCGTTATGCAACCTTCGGTTGGAATTTAGGTGCTTCGCCTCGGTATGATTTGCTTGAGACGAGACGCTTCGATTTTGGCACTGTTACAGTCACGATGGACATTGCCGAAGGTATGATAGCCGATATTGCAATAACCGGAGATTTCTTTGGTGCCGGTGACATCGAACAGTTCTGCGAACGGCTAAAAAACACACCACACAGCCGTGAGGAGGTTCTGGATATTAGCACTGATATATCTGAATTCATATCAGGAATGACCACAGAGGAGTTTGTTACGTTGCTTTTTTAATTTTTTTGCTTGCATTTTTCATGATTTTGTCATATAATTGTAATAGTTATTTTCTGATTTTAATAGAAACGGAGTATTGATATGATAACATCACTCGGGGAGTTGCTGATTGACTATACCGATGCCGGAACATCACCGACGGGAATGAAGTTGTTCGAACAAAATCCCGGCGGTGCCGTTGCAAACCTTGCGGTAGCTGTGCGCAGGCTTGGATACCCCTCTGCCTTTATCGGTAAGGTGGGTAAGGACATGCAAGGAGATTTTTTAATTAAGGCACTTGCTGAAAAGGGTGTAGATATAACCGGAATAGTGAGTGATGAAAAGGTTTTTACTACACTTGCTTTTGTGGCGCTTTCCCCTGAGGGTGAACGCACCTTTTCCTTTTGCAGAAAGCCCGGGGCGGACACCACTCTTCAGCTGTTTGAGGTTAATGAAAATACCATAAAAAATAGCCGTGTGTTTGCTATCGGTTCGCTGTCGCTTACTGCAGAACCGGCAAGAAGTACCACTCGACATGCAATAAATATCGCACGAGGTAATGGTGTAATTGTTGCCTATGACCCGAACTACAGGGCTTCACTTTGGCCGAGCGAGGAGATTGCGGTGGAGCAAATGCGAAGCCTTTTCCCGCTTGTTGATGTAATGAAACTTTCGGACGAGGAGATACAGCTTCTCTGTGAAACAGATTCGGTAGAGGAAGCTGCGCAAAAACTACTTGCCGAGGGTATTCGTATTGTTTGCATTACACTTGGTAAAAAGGGTGCTTATGTTGCAACAAAGGACGGGGGTATTTACGCAAACGGAATAGATCTTCCGGCTGTCGATACAACAGGTGCCGGAGATGCTTTTTGGGGCGGATTTTTGTACAGCTTGGTAAAGAAAGGTTTAAATATTGACGCTATAGCGGTGGAAGATGTTGCACAATTTGCATATTTCGGAAACGCAGTTGCAACGCTGTGTGTACAAAAGAGAGGAGGAATCCCGGCAATGCCGACGCTTGATGAGGTGGAAAATCTTCTCGATCAATATCCATATTGCCTTGAGTAGGGGTAACAGCATATAAATATTTTAGAGAAATTGAGAGTTGTGAATTTTCGCAACTCTCTTATTTGTGTATAACAAAAGAAATTTTGTGTGAATATCTGAAAAAATGATTAAAAACATTTACATATTGAAATATTTATAGTACAATTAGATAAAATATAGATAAGGTTTAAAATGTAGGCTTTATAATGAATGAAGTTTTAATTGTAGACGATAGCATAATGAACCGTACGGTGCTTACAAATATTTTGAAGGATGAGTACAGTATTGTTTCGGCGAGTAGTGGTAGGGAGATGTTCAATGTTTTAGAAGAGATATCCCCTAAGCTTATACTTCTTGATGTAATAATGCCGGAGCTGGATGGTTTTGAAGTTATTGCAAAGCTAAAAGCGAGCGATGAATATAATAAAATTCCGGTTATATTTATCACGGGGCTTGATGATGCGGTTAGTGAGGAGAAGGGGTTTTCTCTTGGCGCTATTGATTATATTACAAAACCTTTTAAGGCAAACGTTGTAAAGGCGAGGGTTAAATCCTACGTTCAGCTTTACGATTTTATAAGACAGACCGAGATGCTCGGACAAAATGATGGTTTAACCGGTCTTTATAATAAAAAAATGACAGAGCAGGAGATAAGAAAACAACTTGCCGGCACGCATGCTATTAAATGCGGTGCATTGATGATTATAGACGTTGATAATTTTAAAAGCATCAATGACACCTTTGGCCATCTTTACGGAGATGCAGTAATAACTCAGCTTGGAAGTTCGCTTCGGTCTATATTCCAAAAGAGCGATATCCTCGGCAGGGTAGGGGGGGACGAATTTTTTGTCTTCATGCGTAACTACAAAAATATTGAGGTGGTGAAACAACGCGCAAAGGATGTGAACGACGAATTTCGTAAAAGTTATGAGCAGAACGGAATGACGGTCAATATTTCTGCGAGCATAGGAATTGCAACTACCGAGAATTCGACCGAGTTTGAAAGCATATATAAGTTTGCCGATATAGCACTTTACAGCACTAAGGCAGGTGGGAAAAACGGATTCACCTTTTTTTCCGGTGAGGAGGATTTTAATTATAAATCCAGCCGTACCGAGATAGAAAATAAAAAGATAAACCACCGTGACCCAAACGAAAATATAAATGACTTTAGCAATACTTTAAAGGAGTATATGTTTAATCTCGTTGAGAGTAGCCGGGTCGCAGAGTATACCATTCAGTCCATTTTAAGCATGATAAAGGAGAGGTTTGGCTTTGACCGTGCATATATTGCAAAGCTTGACTATGAGGAGGCATCTGTTAGATGCATATATGATTGGATAAGTAGCGAGCCGACCGATACTCCGGTTGCGGTTCAGATGTCGTTTGCTGAGATTACAAGGCTGCACGACATGTTGGTGGCGAAAAATTTGGTGATTTACAACGCAAAAAATCATGACCATATATTCTCTACAAGGCAGGATAATAACAAAACATTGGTGGTTTTTGCACTTATGAATCGTCGGGCACTGTTAGGGTATATTGCCTTTGAACGTGCCGGTAGTGCGGAGGACATTAATAAGGATATGGAAAAGGGGCTTGTGGACACCTGTCAACAGCTTTCTACCGTTGTAATAAACCAGTTTTTAATCGATAATATAAATCATCAAAAAAATAATCTTGAAACTGTGCTGAACAATCTGAATGAGGCTGTTTATGTAACGAAACCGGAGGCGAAAAATCCTCTTTTTATTAATAACGCCGCAAAACAAATAAACATGCATTTCCATGGCAGAGACTGCTTTATGCCCAACAGTGCATGCGAAGATTGTGTATTAAAGGCTGCAATAAGTAACAGTGGTAATGCTGAGTTTAATGATTATCAATGTACCGAAATAGATTGGTCTAACGGAACAAAGGCTTATCTTATAAGAAAAAACGGGTAGTTGCCCATTGATATTTAGGAGAATCATTATGAAAAAGTTGCCGTTTCGTCAAATTCACCTCGATTTTCATACCTCACCGTATATTGAAAATATCGGTGAGGATTTTAGCAGTGACGAGTTTGTAAAGACGCTGAAGGATAATCACATAAATTCGATTAATCTTTTTACCAAGTGTCATCACGGTATGTTCTACTACCCAACAAAAATCGGCACGGTGCATCCGCATCTGAAATTTGACCTGTTCGGTGAGCAGGTAAAGGCGTGCAAAGAGGCGGGAATACGTGCCGTTGCCTACACCTGTGTTGCATGGAACGAGGATTGGTGTGACCGCCACCCGGAGTGGCAGGTGTTGGACTTTGACGGAGTTTTGGGGCATAAAAATCCGTTTGATATCGGCTATCATCAATGGCGAAGCCTCTGTGAAAATAATGCCGATTATGTAGAGCTTTTAAAAGCTGAGTTTAAAGAGATATACGACCTTTATAAGCCGGATGGTTATTGGATAGATATTGTAATCGGTAAGGATTGTATCTGCCCGCACTGCACCGCTGACATGAAAAGCTTGGGGCTCGACCCGAAATGTTACGAGGATGTACAGTATTTCAACACCCTTTCCGAGACGAAGTTTTGTAAAATCTTCTATGAGTTTTTAAAGGATATCGATCCAAAGCTCGAAATATACTTTAACAGCTACCCATATCACCTTGACAGTGGTGAGGATAAGCCACACTCATCTATCGAAAAGCGTAAATACTTTGATTTTATCGATATAGAATCTCTTCCCAGCGAACTTTGGGGCTATGTACATTTTCCGATAGCAGCAAACTATGTCAACAAATACGACACTCCGGTATGTATGATGAATGGTAAATTTCATACGGCGTGGGGAGATTTCGGCTCGATAAGAAACATCAATGCACTGGAGTATGAGTGCTACCGTGCGCTTGCATTCGGTTCAAGAATTTGCATAGGTGATCAACTTCACCCCTCGGGAAAATTAGACGAGGTTATCTACAACCATATCGGAAAGGTTCTCGGACAGGTAGAACGGTTGGAGGGCTATGTTGAGGATGCAAAAAAAATCAGGGATGTTGCGGTGATGATACCAAGCCGTCCCGCAAACGAAGACCTCAACACTACAGGGCTTACACAGGAGGGTGTTTACAGAATTCTATCCGAACTTCACATTCCGTTCGATTTTGTAAACTGTGAGGATGATTACAGCATATATAAACTCATGATACTGCCGGATGCTGTCGACATAAGCACCGCAACCGCCGCAAGAATAGATGAGTTTGTAAAACATGGTGGTAAACTTCTTGCAACCGGCAGTGCAGCTGTGGTAGACGGTGAATTTGCTGTTAAATCCATCTGTGCCTCGTATGTAAAACCATCCGAGTTCGATACAAGATATATTCGATTGGGTGACGAAAGCTTTGCTGATATACCTGCGATTGACCATGTGCTATATCACCCCGGTGAAAACATAAAAGCTAAAGGAGATGTTCTTGCTACGATAGTTGATCCGTATTTTGCGAGAACCTATGACCGCTTTTGTTCCCATCGCCAAACACCGCCCAAGCCACAAAATAGCGGAGAACCGGCAATAGTCAGAGACGAGAACGGTGTCTACATAGCCGCACCGCTGTTTGCGGCATATGCAGATTACGGGTATACCATCTACAGGGACATTATCGGACGCTGCATAGACATGCTTATCGCACGCCCACTGTTCTCAACCGATCTTCCGGCATATAGTGAACTCACCGCATGGGAGCATAATGAAGGGACGGTAGTGCATATGCTCAACTACCTGATACAGAAAAAGTGTAACAAGCTGGACACGATAGAGGATAGATTGACGGTGGTTGATAAATTTCTGTGTGTAAGGTCGGAGAGTTTGCCCTCAAAGGTTGTTAAACTACCGGAGCTAACGCCGGTGGATTTCGACTATAAGGATGGGTATGTGAAAATAAATATAGCACAGGAATGCGGGTACACGGTATATCTTCTTGCAAAATAAATAAGGGCTGGCGTTTAAGCCCCTCTGCTTTCAAAACAAAAAAGCAGATACGAACACATAATACGTCACCGAGCTGTCTAAACGGTTATTTATAGACCGCTGTCACCTGAACCATGGCTAAAAATAAAAACATAAGAAATATTCTGCAATTAGGTAGGATTGTATAATATATATTTCAGGAAGGTGGTAACAGATATGAAATATTATAGAAAATTAACAGGAAAAAGACTTTACCTATCGCCAGTTAACGTTGATGATGCAGACACATATTTAAAATGGTTGAATGAAGATGCTACAGTTGCAGTGAATTTTGGTCAATATTCTAATATGGTATCATCTGTAAAAGATTTAAGCTGGATTTTTGAGCCACCTAAAAACATGCATCGATTTTCTGTAGTATTACTTGAAAGCGATCTTTTAATTGGAAGTATTAGTATTCACAACATTGACCACCTTAATCGCAATGCATATATTGGAATTTTCATTGGGGAGGAAAAATTTCGCAATAGCGGATACGGTACAGAAGCTATTAAATTAATACTTAAATATGGTTTTAAAACTTTGAATCTTCATAGTATAAACCTTTCAGTTCATGCTGACAATTATTCAGGGATTTCTTGCTATAAAAAACTTGGGTTTGTCGAAGTAGGAAGACTTCCTGAGGTTCTATTTGTTAATGGTAAGTATATAGATAAGATTTATATGAGTATATTAGAAAACCAATTTATTATTGATGACAACCACGTAAAATGAGCATAATTTACATAGAAGCAAACTGTCACTATCAATCTTTTTGATAGTGACAGTTTGTTTCTTTTTTGACAGTCGTATATAATGCTATTCTTTTTTGTACTTTAATTAATCGCACCTATCAATTCTGTATTGTCATCCATCATTTAGCAGTTCTCCTGTTAAATAAATTTTAATGCGACGCCCTTTTGGCCGGTTTGTTTTACTATTTAGAGTTGCTAATGCAATGGACTCTATTTGTGTAATTTGCTAACGATCACTTAAATCTTTTGCTAGTAGCTGCGCCATAACGCAAAGCTCGGCAGCTTTTAGTGTGTGTTCCTGTGTCATTGCATTTTCGGTGTTGTTGATGCAATCTAAAATTAGTTCGCCAAAATAGGGGAAACCAACTTTTCCGGTAACATTCTCGTAGTGTTCTCCCTCGGAGTCCACCCAATAGATGTGATTTCCTTCGACTGAATTTGCCACGTTAATATATTTCCTCATCTCTATATACCCGTCGGTTCCGAGAATAAAGGTTCTTCCATCACCCCATGTGGGAAGCCCTTCGGGGGTAAGCCAGTCAACGCGAAAATAACCGGTAGCACCGTTATCCGCAACAAGGGTAGCGTCGCCGAAATCATCCAGTTCGGGGTATTCGGGATTGTTGTAATTAGCAATTTTAGAGTTAACTACCTCGGCATTCTTTGCGCCGGTATAGTATAAAAACTGTTCGACCTGATGACTTCCTATGTCGCAGAGAATACCACCATACTTTTCTCTTTTAAAGAACCAATCGGGACGAGCCGATGCGTTAAGGCGATGTGGCCCCATTCCTATAACCTGAACTACCTTACCTATAACACCACGCTCGATAAGTTGACCTGCATAAACAGCGGCCTCAACCTGTAGCCTCTCGCTGTAGCAAACGGCAAATTTCTTACCTGTTTGAGCAACTGCGTTTTTAACCTCCACAAGTTGTTGTAGGGTGGTAAGCGGTGCCTTGTCGGTAAAGTAATGTTTACCGCTTGTCATAACCCTTACACCCAATGACGCACGGTCTGACGGAACACATGCAGCAGCTACCAGCTGAATATCCTTATCTTCCAAAATTTCCTGCTCGGTTGCGGCAACCTTAACATACGGAAATTTTTCCTTAAAAAGCTCGACCTTTGTACTGTCCGGGTCATATACCGATCTCAGCGTAGCACCCGCCTTGACAAGCCCTTCGGTCATGCCGTAGATATGCCCATGATCAAGACCTATTACAGCGATATAAAATTCACCATCGTTTACCACACGCTCTATAGTTGCTGTGGGCGCATAGTTCATGCCATCCTTTGCCATACCTTACCTCTTTCGTATCAAATAAAATATGTAATATTTTAACATCGAAATATGGGTAAAATATGTAAGATAATCAGTTAGCTTGAAAAACGACACCTCGTTATCACCTTGCGGTTTGGGGCACAAAGTGAGATAATGTTATGCTACCAATAAAAATTTCGCACCACCGGCACAGTCGGTGGTTTTTATACAATAAAAAAAGAGATGCATTGTTGAGTATGTCTCTTTTTTGGTGTTGGGGGGGAGGGTATGCTCATTTTGTGTAGTAACAATCATCTGCCCATTTTTGTGGGTTGGTGTCAATGTATTGCCAAATTTTTTTGTATTCTTTTTCGTTACGGATTATGTGGTCGTGGTATCTGAATTGCCAAATTTTACGTCCTTTTACATTGTCAAATAGGTTGGATTTTTTTGTTGTTATTGATTTAAATGTGCATATAACATCACCAACTGTAGGGCAAGGGCTCTGCTCTTGCCGTACTATTTCCATTATCATATGTATATGATTGGGCATAACAATAAAATTTGAAATTGTAATACCAGTGTAACGTATTGGTAACGCATTAATTTCTTCCTCGACAATGTTTCCGATTGGTGATAATCGGCAAGAGCAGAGCCCTTGCCCTACAACAATTTCACCCAATAAACATTCTCTGTTTTGGGTGCAAATCGTCACAAAATACGCAGCATTTTGGCTATAATCATAATCTTTCAATTTTATATTTTTTCTCTTTGGCAATTCCATTTTATCACCACACATAATATGAATAACACATGCCTACCAGTACGAGAAATACTTTGGTTTTATCGCATTTATTTTCCGAAGTTATTACTTTCCCTCGCAATTGCTAGGTCCATGAAATTGATTTTACCGTCTTTATTTAAATCCGCAGGGTTATTTGCCCCTGCATTTGTGTTGTACCTGGCCTGTGCGGCTATGTAGAGTAAATCCTCTACCGTGACCCTTCTGTCGTTGCCTACCACATCACCTTTTAACACAAGGGTGGAAAAATATGGGCTGTCATATTGGTTGCTATAGTCATTTGTAACATCGTTGGCAGTGGCTTTGCTTGTGCCTGCATCAATTCGAGTTACGTTTATCACATTGGGTTTGTTTAAAAAAGCTTTGTTTGCTGTTAGCTCTAATCGTGTGTTGTTTATTTCAAGATTGACGCTTGATGTGCTATTGTAAACAGCGTAGCCATCTGATGTAATGTTTATTTGCCCTTCGCCTGAAATCACCGGCAGAAGTCCTAAGGTGTTCATAAATATACCGCTGTTTAACAGTGCGCTCCCCTGTGTCGTGACATTGATATTCCCGTCATTCAGAATTTTTTCACCTTGAAATATGATGCCGTTAGCTTCAGTTTTAGCCGAGCAGTAAATATCCAGCTTGCTGTCACCGTCAAGACTGAGATTATCATCAAATTGTAAACCTGTTGTATTTTGCTTGTCATTTTCAAGGTGTAACATCATAGAGGAATTTTGCATATCCAAGGAATGCACCTTCGTACCGGTTACTAACTGTTCCGTTAGGTTGGCCTCAACATTAATTTCCACGTCATGTAGATTAAGGTCAAAGGTTTCGAATAGATAAATATTATTAGCTGAGCTAACGCTTTGCGGTATGTTGTTTATTCCAATATTCAGTGTGCCTCCTCCCGATATGGTGGTGTTTGAAGTACCTGTTGGTGCGTACGCTCTGATGCCATACACATTTATAAATAGCATATTATCCGTGAGATGCGAAAAATCATATTCGTTTTGAATATTATCAAGCTTATTTGCGTCAAGATGTATCGTGTTTTCCCCTTTGATGACGATGTTCAGAGCGCTATATGATTCGATACCATACAAATTAAAGTAAATGTCAACACTATTATCCAGTTCATCATCCGGATCGACTTCAATCGTGTGGGAAAAGCCTGTGATTTCGGCGTTTTCAAGAGTTAATGTGTTGGTTGCAGCATCATAGTTAATGCCACTACCTGCGTAAGGTGTCGGGTTTTGCACACTTAGCAGTACTCCTCCAACCCTCACGGTGTCGGGTTTTAATTGTTCAAAAATATTAGCGGATACTTCTTTATAATTTCCGGCGTCTTCTGCATCAATAATCTTACATATAACCATTCCAACACCCAACATATCCTGCGTTGCAACGAATGAGTAGCTGGTGGTGTTGCTGGTTAACTTCTCAATATCAAGGGTTAGCTTATCTAAATAGTACCACTCGTAAAGAATATTGTCGGGTCCGGTCGCCTCAACACTTAGGTTTATTGTTTCTCCTGCGGTGACATGTTGCGTTGAAAATTCTTTGGTAACCTTAATCAAACTACCAACCACATTTATTGTGATTTCGTCATGCTTATTGGGATCAATATTTGAGGTAGCTCGAAGTGTCAGTGCATTTGCGGTTTCATCCGCCGCAATTTGGAGCACACTGTAAAAATTTATTTGAGTCTTACTTGAACTATTGCCCGAAAGAGTCCAGGTTACGGCTTGAGAGGAGTATAGTTCTTCACCGCTTTTGACAAGGGCTAATAAGCTGATATTTCCACCCTTTGCCACCGTTTCGGACAGCAGTGAAATATCAACTTCGGTCACATCGTAATTACCAACCGGCTCTTCTGTGATAGAAAGCCAAAGTTCTTGGTAGTAAGCTTCTTCCGTAGTGGCATAATCTGTAATATTAACCCCGGTATTGCTACCTGCGCCGGCTTTAACATGAGCACCGGCTTTAATCTCGGGGGCATGGGACACTGCACCTACTGTCGAGCTTCCGTTGGTCGTACCGACAGCAAGAAAATTTCCCCCGTTGTAGCTCAATTTTTTGAGATTGTCACTGGAAAGCGACCTGTTTAAGTCGATTACAGGAGACTTAAGGATGGGGTTAGATCTGCTGAATACGGCGAGCGATCCGCTGTTTATCGTAACGTCACCTTCGCTTATTACACTCGATGAATTAGTGCCACCATAGAGTGTAACAGTGGCGCCGTTGACAGTAATGTTGCCTTTTACCGCATCGTTGGATGTGGGTGCATTAACAAGCAATGATCCGCTACCTTCAAAAACAAGGGTGGGATTTGCGCCATCAGAATAATTTAATATTTGCACCGGAAGATCGATTCGATTCTCACCGATAAGGAAAATATTTATATCAACATCACTCAGGAATGATAGGCTTTCACTGCTGTGTCCGGTAGTAAGTTGTATGTTAGCATTATTGAGGGTAAGTGTATTTGTGCTATAGTCAAACGACACTGCTCCGGCTATGTTTGGAGATACAATATTACCTGCATTTTCCTTGGTTACCTCTACATCTCCGATAAGAATTTCATTCGGTTCTTCTATCGCAAATGCGGGTTGGCTGATACTTGCGGTAATAAATGTGCATACCACGAGAGTAATCAGCGTTTTTGCTACACATTGTATAGTTGTTTTCATTTCTCCTTCTCCTGTTCTCAATTGCGTTATAAAGCTACCTTTAATAATAACTTGTTACAACAATAAAGACGCCGACCCAAAACAAGCTGGGTTCAGCGTCATGTTGGTGGACGATAGGGGGATCGAACCCCTGACCTCCGCATTGCGAACGCGGCGCGCTACCAGCTGCGCTAATCGCCCATATCTTTCATTTTGATTATAATACATCTTTTATTTTTGTCAAGAGGTAGTACTATAAATTAACTGTCAGAATAAAATAAATATTTCAGGAACGTAGCAGAATTGATAAAGAGCAACGAGACAATCAAAAAAATAATGAGTCGGTGATTGAGGACATAAAGGAGCTTGGAAGTATATACAATCCGAGTGGTCAGGATATAATCAAATATCGACTTTGGAAGGAGCAGCAGGGAATCTGCCTTTATACCGGAGCACCGCTTGAAATTGAAAGACTGTTTGAGCCGGGCTATAGCGAGATAGATCATATTATTCCTTACAGCATATCCTTTAACGACAGCTATAAAAACAAGGTGCTTGTTACCGCTAAGGCTAACCGTGAAAAGGGTAATAAATTGCCATTGCAGTATGTGCAAAGTCGTGATGATTTTATAGGTCTTACTAACACACTGATACACGATAAGGCTAAACGCAACAACCTTCTTAAGGAGCAGATTGCTCCGGAAGATGAATCAGCTTTAAAGGATAGAAGTTTACAGGACACACAATTTATATCAAGGTTCATGTTAAATTACATTCGTGATCACCTTTTGTTTAACAACGAAGTGGAGAAAAAAATAAGGGTTAGGGCTGTTAACGGAAGAATAACCGCATATCTGCATAAACGGTGGGGATTAAACAAGATAAGAGGTAATGGCGACCTACACCATGCAATGGATGCTGTTGTTGTTGGATGCGTTACGCAGGGTGCAATCAACTACCTTACAAGCTACTCTAAATACAAGGAGTTAGAGTGGTATATTCCTACCGAAGACACCGAAAAAAGACATTTTCCGACCCCTTGGCCGGAGTTTAAGCGTGAGGTTGATTTTAGATTTTCGACAAATCCTGTACAGCTTCTATTTGATTCGCCTCTTCGAAACTATGCAGATGTAAACATTGCTGCAATAAAGCCGTTTTTTGTATCACGTAGGGTGAGAAAAAAGACCACGGGTCAGGCACATAAGGAAACAATTCGTGCCTACCGAGAGTATGACGGTATCATGCAAACAGTTACAAAAACTTCGATAAAGAATTTAAAGTATGATGCTGTTAACGACGAAATTATAGGTTACTACAACCCCTCCAGCGACAGGTTGTTATACGAGCTGTTAAAGGAACGACTGCGACAATTCGGTGGAGATGCACAAAAGGCATTCCCGGAGGGATTTGTACATAAACCGACACCTAAAGGTTGTGTTAATACCGATAGTCCGCCGATAGTTAAAAAGGTGAAAATATTAGATAAATCCACACTTAATGTCGAGGTTAATGATGGTGTTGCCGGAAACGGTGACATGGTGCGAATTGATATTTTCCATGTTGAAAACGAAGGGTATTATTTCGTGCCGATTTATGTGTCGGATATGGTAAAACCTGTGCTTCCTAACAGGGCATCGGTATCCGGTAAACCTTATTCTGAATGGAAGGAGATGAGGGAGGAGGATTTTATATTTTCACTCTATCCTAACGACCTTGTAAAGATAACGGCAAAAAAGGGCATGAAATTTGCGCGTGTATTTGATGATGCAACCATTGCAAAGGATTACATCGCAAATGAGATTCTCTTGTACTACAAAAATGCCGACATTGCAACCGCATCTATAAGATTAATTACACATGATAATTCTTATTTTCTTAGGGGTTGTGGAATAAAGACACTTGTTTTGTTGGAAAAATACTATGTTGACGTTCTCGGAAACGTCTATAAGGCACCAAAGGAGAAGCGAGGCAGGTGAGACTATGGCATATCGTACCGTATGCATATCAAACGCCGCAAAACTCTCGGTGAAAAACAGCCAGCTTATAATCGAGGGGGAGAACTCCGGCTCAGTGCCAATAGAGGATCTATCGGTTCTGTTGATAGAATCACAGATGGTCAGCTGTAACAGCTACCTTTTGTCGGAGCTTGCCGTGCAGGGCGTGTGTGTAATGTTTTGTGACAGAAAACATACGCCCTGTGGCGTATTAACAGGGTACCATCAACATTCAAGACAGCCCAAGATGCTTTACGCCCAGCTTGATGCAAGGCAGCCGCTAAAAAAACAGCTGTGGAAAAGAATTGTTATCGAGAAGATAGCAAATCAGGCAGAGGTTTTAAGATTGTGTGGTCTTAAAGGGTGGGAGGAGATTGCCTTGATGTGCCGAAAGGTTCAGTCCGGCGACAGCACAAATGCCGAGGCGGCTGCCGCATCAAGCTATTTCAGATATTTATTTGGTGAATTTTTTACAAGACGTTCCGACACCGCCACCAATGCAAGGTTAAACTACGGCTACAGCATTTTGCGGGGTGTAATTTGCAGAGATTTATCGGTGTACGGGCTTGAACCCTGCCTTGGAATTCATCACGATAGCAAGCTTAACGCCTTTAATCTTGCAGACGATATTATCGAGCCGTTTCGACCGGTAATCGATCTATGCGTAACCTCTATGGATAACGCTGCAGATTTTTGTGCCGAGGATAAACGAGCGCTGATTTCGACTCTTAACCTAAATGTACTGGAGGATAACCAACGGCATCCCGTGTTTTACGCCATAACAAAGACTGTGCAGTCCTTTCAAAAAAGTTTATTGTCGGGTGAGGATTGCCTAATACTGCCAAGGATTATATTGCCGGAACTACACGAGTATGAGTAAGTTTATGCGTATGTTAGTATTTTTTGATCTGCCCGTAAAGCAAAAAGGCCAGCAACGGGAGGCTACAAGATTTCGCAATTTTTTGATTAAGGATGGATTTTATATGGTGCAGTACTCTGTCTACAGCAGGGTATGTAACGGCAGTGAGGCTGTTGAAAAACACCTTCAACGGCTCAAGCCGTGGTTACCGGGCGAGGGCTCGGTCAGGGTTTTAACGGTAACCGAAAAGCAATATCAAAGCATGCAACTTCTACTCGGAAAACCGTTAAAAAATGACGAACCTTTTGCTACAGAGCAACTCTCATTTTTCTGAAAAATTAAAAACAATATTTTTCACGACAATTATTGCATAATATCTGCTGTTTTTTTAAGCATAAAAAGACTGTGAACATCGATGTTCACAGTCTTTTTTGTTCCCCTATTATACCATACCGAAGATAAAAAGGGAACTACAACTGGCGACGCTACAACTATAGTTGGCGAAACATTATACCATACCGAAGATAAAAAGGGAACTACAACAAAGGGAGTTAAAACTGCTGTGCAAGGGTAGTTTCTTTATCGTTTATCATATTCAAAGTAAAAAGAGGCATCTTGCTCTGTCGTTTTGACAGATTAGACACCTCTTTTAATGTTCTATACTACGTGGCTTTTTGCATCCATGTTTACATGGTCTGCATCTACACCAACTATTTTGTTGTTGCGGCTGGTAAAGAACTTCTCAGCTATCTGTGGGAACTGCGCATAGGTTAGTACGTCCTCATCCTGTCTCGACCATTTTGCAGCCTCGCCCTTGAGCTTATCAAGCTCGTCGGTGAGTAGGTCTGCCGGACGGCAGGTTATCGGCTCTTCATCTCCGATTATCTTCTTTAAAAATTCAGGAGAAATCGGTGCAGGTGTTTTTCCGTATTCACCTTTAACCATTGCTCTAAATTCTTTAGTTACAGTCTTGTAACGCTCACCCAAAATCACGTTGAAAACAGCCTGGGTTCCAACAATCTGCGATGTTGGTGTAACAAGCGGCACAAATCCACTCTCTTCACGAACACGTGGAATTTCTTTAAGAACTTCCTCAAATTTGTCAGACTTACCTGCTTCTTTCAGCTGGCTAATAAGGTTGGAAAGCATTCCGCCCGGTACCTGGTATAGCAAGGTGTTAGCATCAACGCCCATAACCTTCGGCGATAGAAGTGAGTTGTCAAGATATTTATCACGAAGCTTCTGGAAGAATGCACGAACCTCGTCTAAAAGCTTAAGATCTAATCCTGTGTCGTATTCAGTGCCTTGTAAAGCAGCAACAAGTGTTTCGGTTGCCATATGAGATGTACCCATAGCAAGCGGAGACATCGATGTGTCGATAATGGAAGCACCGGCCTCGATACCCTTAAGGATAGACATAGAAGCAAGTCCACTGGTGTAGTGACTGTGAATGTCAATCGGGATGCTTGACTCCTTTTTAATTGCCGCTACAAGCTCGTAGGTTGCATAAGGATCAAGCAGACCTGCCATGTCCTTAATACAGATACTGTCGGCACCTTCGTTCTCTAAATCTTTTGCATATTTAGCAAAATATTCGTTGGAGTGAACCGGGCTCTTGGTGTAGCTGATTGCAGCCTGAACATGTCCGCCTTCCTTCTTTGTTGCCTTAATAGCAGTCGAGAGGTTACGGATATCGTTAAGCGCATCAAAAATTCTGATGATGTCTATACCGTTTGCAACACACTTTTGAACAAGATAGTTAACAACATCGTCAGCATAGTGACGGTAGCCCAGCATGTTCTGTCCGCGGAAAAGCATCTGTAGCTTTGTGTCCGGCATACCTTTTCTGATGGTGCGCAGACGATCCCATGGATCTTCATCTAAAAAGCGAATACATGCATCGTAGGTAGCTCCTCCCCAAACCTCGGCAGAAAAATATCCCACCTTGTTCATTACAGGAAGTATTTCCTTCATTTCATCGGTTGACATACGTGTCGCTATCAAGGATTGGTGCGAGTCGCGCAGTACAACCTCGGTAATATTAATTTTTCCCATTTAAATTTTGTCCTTTCCTTATCGGAATAAATTAGCTTAATGTTATAAGAGCATCGCCGGAGTTAACGGTGTCACCCTTTTTGACTGCAATTGAGGCTACTGTGCCGTCTGCCGGAGCTGTGATATCATTCTCCATCTTCATTGCCTCAAGAATGATGAGAACATCGCCGGCCTTTACTGCGGCGCCTACTGCTACCTTAACGTCGAGAATGTTTCCTGGCATCGGAGCGGATACAGCTGTACCGCCGGCTGCCGGAGCTGCTACAGGTGCTGCCGGAGCTGCCGCGGGTGCTGCTACCGGAGCCGCTGCCGCTACAGGTGCAGATGCTACACCGGATTCCTCAACAGCTACATCATAGCTGGTGCCGTTTACTGTGATTTTATAGTTTTTCATAATTAATTAACTCCTCAATTCCTGATTGTTGTTTTTTACAGTGCAGAACCGTATTTTTTCGGGTAACGTGTTGTTCTCTTGCAAGCAAGAACATTTAGTGACTCGGCAACTATTGCACGAAGTTCACCTTCGGTGGCGCGGATATCACAGATACCGGCATTGTTGAGAGCATCGGCCGAGCAGTATGCATCAACATATGTTTTTGCATATTTTTCGGTGTCTGCCGCAATATTAGACGAAGCTTTAAGCTCGTCGGCATAAAGAACCGTTGCCGCCGCTGTTGGCTCGATTGCCGCTACAACAGCTTTGTCGGTAACAATTGTTATGTCACAAGCGGAAAATGCGGTGTAGGAAGCACCTATTGCCTTACCGGCAACAACCAAAATTTTGGCTGTGGTTGCATCGCTGTAGGTTGCAGCAAGCTGAGCGGCATTGCGAATTCCGCCCGAGATATCGTTAGCGGTGGACTTTGTAAATCCATCGGTCGAAAGAACAGTAACAACCGGAATGTTGTAGATGTCGCAGAATCTTACGAAACGTGCTACCTTGGCAACACCTTTTTGACCTAAGGTTTTTTCGGGATTAGTAGCAACAAATCCTACAACCGAACCCTCAACGGTTCCAAGTGCAACATAGCTACACCCAATTTCCTCGAACATCGGGCATACACTGTCTGCATCTGCAAGAGCAGCTACAGCCTTTTCAGGAGTATAGCCTGCTGTAGAGAAGGCAGAGGAAGGTGCGGCAAAATCAAATACCGATGTAACGGTCATGTTGTTTGGAGGAAGTATTTCGGCAAGTTTTTTTGCAGCAGCATTTGCGGCATCAAAATCAGCAACCACAATATGTGCAACTCCGGCTTCGGATGCGGCCTTTGCCGAGCCTGCCGTTGCCGTTTTATCTCCCTGTGCAGCACTTGTGTAGGGCGGAGTTAAAAACAGCTCTGCCTCCTCACTCATTACACAAATATCGGAGGTAGCCGCGAGCAGTGCCGAGTTACCGCCACAGACACCGACCACAACCGCAACCTGCGGAACAACACCACTTATCTTGGCGGACTCCTTGAGTATTTCGCCATAACCGATTAGCGGAGCGGTGCCGCCTTCAAGCATTGCGCCGGAAGAGGCATAAAAGGTGAATACCGGAACACCGGTCTCTCCTGCAAGTCTGATTGCAGCCGCCCATTTTTTCATGTCGGCACAATCGAGAGCCTCGTTGTTTTGTGCGATTACTACCGCCTGATTGCCGGAAACCACACCAACACCCACCGAAAGAGCGTTGCTCTTCTGCGTGAACATAGCGGTGCATTTGCCACCATCAAAAAATGATGCAAATATTTCCTCTTTAGTTTTTGCCATAGATTACCCCCGTTTTAATTTGTCTTTTCACTGTTGTGTTTACAGCCTTGACTACAGCCTTTGCACGCCCGAGAAAAGAATTCTTCTATCTTATATTCCTTGGTTTTTTCAATATTAAAACCTTCACCCCACATTATACTGCTTTTGTCGCAAAAAGTCAATGCACCAGATTGTAAAGTTTGATAAATTGTTGCACGAAGTAATCCTTCGGCTATCTCAATATCATCGGTGTCAATTGCCAAAACCTCTGTATTTTCGCCATTTTCTCGGTACAACAGCACTCCTTTTGTGCCGGTTGTATCCACCGCAACATATCCAAATATTTTTCCAAAAAACCTGTTGTTGTTAAAAAAATCTACCATTTCCGGCTCCTTTATGCCGGTCATCTTTATCATCTCTTTGCCGCTCCCTTCAATGCGATCACCTCGGAGGGTTTAAGCTCCCTCATCTTTCCGGACTGCAACATAGAAAGTTTTAGCGGCCCCACCGCCTTACGTGTAAGCCGTGCAACCTGCAACCCTACGGCACTGCACATACGGCGAATTTGCCTGTTGCGTCCCTCCTTTATCGTCATTTCTAAAACCGTACGATTAGGTTCATCAACAACAACCCTAACATTACATGGCTTTGTTTTTATTCCATCGTCCAAAACAACACCGGTAGCAAGCTCTAGTATCTGCTCCTCGTCGGCATGAGGTGTAACGGTTACCCTGTAAAGTTTTTTTATCTCATGTGAGGGGTGTGTTAACATGTTGGCAAAGTTGCCGTCATTAGTTAGGATAATAAGTCCCTCGCTATCCTTATCAAGTCGACCTACCGGAAAAACACGTACCGGAAGCTCCTTGGTAAAGTCGGCTATAGATCGTCTTCCAAGCTCGTCGGACAGGGTGGTGATATAGCCTCTGGGCTTGTTTAGCATGTAGTAGTAAAACTCGCTTCGCTTAGGTATGTGTATACGCTTGCCGTCGACCGATAGCACGCTACGAAGAGTTTCGATTTTATCACCGATGGTGACAGGGCGTCCATTAACCTTAACTCTACCTGCCTTTATCATCTTTTCTGCCTCGCGACGTGAGCACACGCCAAGCTCTGATAGGATTTTTTGAATGCGAACCTCAGCCATTAAATTCCTCTTTCTCGGTTATTACGGTTATCGTATTTTCGGCTACCGTATGTTCAGCGGAGGTTTTCTTTTCCTCCTTCGGTTTTGTTTTACTTTGTATTAGAGTGTTTACCTTGTCCATCATCTCGGGCATAAGACTCAGTAATCTGTCCACGTTGTTGGAGGTGTCGGCAAGCTGTAACAGCTTTACCTCGGTTTGTGTGCACACTAGAAACGCCACCGGAACAACCGAAACACCTGCACCGGATCCGCCACCGAACTTTTCTGCCACAACCTTTGTCGGAATATCGCTACCTCCCGAGGCAAACCCCACACTTACCTTTGATATGGGCAAAATTACAGTTCCGTTTTCCATCGTGATGGGTTTACCAATCGTGGTGTTGCCGTCCACCATCTCGGAAAGACGCTTGATTGCTACGTCTACAAGATCAATGATTGGATGTTGGTTCATAACTTTTATACCGTTCCTTTCTTTTTAAAACTAAATATTCAAATTATATAGTAGTTCAAAAATCAAGCGTTGCTTGATTTTCGTGTATGAAAAGCACATAAACTACTTCAAAATCTTCAAGTTGATTGATTATACTCTATCTTTTTTTTGGTTTTATTGCATTGGTTTTTGATGCATTAAGCAAAAACCACAATGCTACGATTATCACCGAGATGATCCGTGTGGACACCCTAACCTTTATAACATTGTTGACGCTCCCGTCGCCTATGAAATCCGGCTTGAATATGACCTCTCTCATTTTTATGTTAAAGGGCGGGGTTATTGCAGCATATAACGAGTAGTATATTGCGTAGTATCTACCGGACGAAATTGCCGCCTCGGCTGCATCCTTTGCCTTAACAAACCACAGTATATATATTTGGTCGAAGACTATTGTTTCAATCAGCCTGTAAATGGTTGGCGGTGCAAGCTTTACCAGCGGAAGATATTTTTTGAAATCAAATTTCAGCTTTTTTACATCCTCCTCGGTTTTAGGTATTTCCTTTTCAATCTTTTTTTCTGCAACTTTTTCAGTTTTTTTTACCTTTTTTGATGAGAGGTTAAGCTTAATGTTGAAAAGCCATATTCTGATTTTAAGTGTCAATTCATTAAAGTCGCCGTAATAGCTGATAATAATGCCGACCGGTATAATGAGTATGACAACAATCAACAGTAGGATTATTGCAATAACGACGAGAAAAATCTCTAAAATCAACATTTTTTAGGAATCCTCGTCAAGGGCGACAAACGCCTCGTTAAATCCGCTCAAGCCGGGTAGCTCCTCCAAAGAGGATAGTCCGAAGGTTCGCAGAAAAACATCGGTAGTGGCATATGCGATGGGTCTGCCGGGAAGGTCAAGCCGTCCCTGCTCCTCGATTAACCCTTTGTTTACAAGTCCGGATATTCCCGAAGTGGAATCAACCCCTCTTACCTGCTCTACAAAAAGCCTTGATACCGGTTGATTATATGCGATAACCGCCAATATTTCGAGTGCCGAAGGGGTTAGAGGAACATTGCGACGTCGGTCTAAAATTTCGGTGACAAAGGGTGCGTATGCGGTGGAGGTGGCGAGCTGCCAACGATCCTCAAACTGCAACAGTACTACACCTCTGTTTTGCTCGGAATAACTTTCCTTAAGCTGATTTAACAGTCTCATTGCAACCGAGGTTTCGATGTCTAACACTTCGGCAAGACGATCAGCAGCGACCGGTTCGCCACATGCAAACAACATGGCTTCAAGTGCACCCTTATACTGATTAATGTCCACCCTTATCTCCTTGCTTTTGCTTGTATCGTCCGGTAAGTTCAATCTTGCCGCCCGTTGTCATTTTTATACTTCCGTCATGCAACAGCTCTAAAACTGCAAGAAAGGTTGCGACAGAGCGGCTTCGCTCCTCACCTCTTTTGAAAAAGTCAATTAGCCTTCCGGCACCGACCTTTAAGGTTTCAACCATATGGAGTATTCTTGAAGAAACCGATACTATGGGCTTTGTAACTATCGGGTCGAACTGTTGTTCGGTGGGCATATGTTTCGGATTTTTTCCCATTGCCGAACGGTACGCATGCATTAACTCATAGACACTATGTGTGCGACGATAGATACAGTTCGGAGTGAAAGGCATAGGGTTTCTTACCTCGTGAAAGATACCCTGTGACATACATTTTAACTGAACGGCAACCTGTTTACAGAGTGCATACTCCACCAACTGCCCGGTGAGCTCCATTTTCATCCGATCACCCTCATCACTGCGGGGGAGAAGGTGCAACGATTTTAGATAAACAAGCTGCGCCGCCATCTCGATAAACTCACTCGCCACCTCCATGCGTCTTTCCTGCATGTCCTTAACAGCGTTCAGGTAATGGTCAATTAAGGCGATAAGGTCTATGTCGAAAAGACTCATCTTGTTTTTGGCAACCAATGCAAGCAGAAGATCGAGAGGACCCTCAAAGTCCTTTGCCTTAAAGGTCAACTCGGTCATGTCTAAAACACCCCAACTATGAGATTGACAAAAAAGGTTAGGTTATCTAAAAGATTAAAGATGATTCCGCTCACAAAGCTGAGTGGACCGCTGAGCACTCCGGTAATAAGCACTATGAATAAAATCATAAATATATAGCGCTCATACTGCATTACCTTGAAATAAAAACTCTCCGGTAAAAAGAGGTTGAAAATTCTGGAACCGTCGAAGGGGGGGATCGGAATAAGGTTGAATATTGCGAGCACAATGTTTATATATGTCATGGAGTTGAAAATAATCGCAAGGGTGTTGGTTAGGGCGTTGGATGGGTCGTACCCGCCGGTAAACCAAAAAATCTTGAAGAGAATCATTGACACCAATGCAATTGCAAGGTTTGACAGCGGACCTGCCGCCGCAGATATTGCCATGCCAACTTTACGATTGCCTTTAAAGTTGTAGGGGTTTATCGGAACCGGCTTTGCCCAACCTATGCCTGCGAAGATCATACAAATACTTCCGAAAAGATCAAAATGCACTGCGGGATTAAGCGAAATTCTGCCCTGATATTTTGCTGTGTTGTCACCGAGTTTCGAGGCGGCGAGTGCGTGTGCCGATTCATGTATCGGGATTGCCGTTAACAGTACTATGGCTCGAACCAAATACTCAAATAATGTGTTGTTTGTCATTGCTTTTCCATGGGTTTATGCTTATAAATTCAGACAAAAATGTCTCTTTTGATAATTATATCACAAATATGCAAAACTTCAAGCAGAATTTATACCTGTCGTGTGAAATTGATGTGAAAAACCTACATATTGCCACATTGTTTAAATGCTTGCGCAGGTTTTTTGGACGGTATAATAGCTGCTTCCGGTCATGGTCATAATCTGTTTAATGGTAGCCCCCTCTCGCCTTAAAGATTCTATTGCGGAGCGTTTAAGTTCTGCACTTTGCTGAGGAAGCTCGGTCGGTGTAAGTCCGTATTCCTGTGCAAGAACCTTCCAGCACCTTCGCTCCACGTCCAACCGATGCTGGATTTTTAACTTGGGTGCCGCATTTTCATCCATAAACCATTCTGCCGATCGATTTGATGTGTACTTTAAATAAGCGGCTTTAGCCTCGCTGTTGCTATCGCCAAACAGCTTAAGTATCGTGTCAATGTCCACCATGGAACCGGGTGGAAGTATATACTGCATTGCACTGCTAAATGGATAATCGGTAACCTCTACGGAAAGCTTCATCCTTACCGGGTCTTGCAATATAAAGCGAATTAATCTCTTCATATAGTCGTCGTTAGGGATAGGTTCACTTTTAAATCGCCCGGCAAATACCGGGCCGCTCCGTTTATATTTTTTGTTAAAATAGGAGGCGTATCGACCGGTTGTTAGCTTCATAAGATCTGCGAGCTCGCCTTTTTCGGGGTGTAGAACAATGTGGGCGTGATCTTCCATAAGGCAGTAGCAGAAAATCCTTGCCCTACCCTTAGCAACTTCATCTCCTATTATCGCAAGCATCTTTTTGTAATCATCGGAGTCTCTAAAAAGACCACTTTCACTGCAACCCTTTAACAGCAGGTGATAGCTTGCACCATCCTCGGTTTTTCGTGCTGTCCTCGCCATAACAACCTCTTTATAACTAATATAATCATTTAACGTGAAAAAAGCATTGGTTTTCAAGTTGAACTACTATATTATTTATTATACAACAACAGGCTCTATATGGCAACAAATATATTTGCCCTTTTAAATTGTTATATAGCTTGCATAAAATATTGCGCTGTGATAAAATAACGACATAGGAGAATTACACAGGCACGGAGTTTGAATATGGCGGTGTTAATTACCGAGAGTACGACAAAACTTGAGTTTGATACCCTCGGCGCAGTTAAAATCAGTAATTTTGTCGGTGATATTACACCGATATATTCATATGCCAGGTTTTATGCAGTCGCCGGCGAACTTGCAGTCGGGATTAAAGTTTTTGAGCGGTCGGATATCGCCGACAGCACAGTTACACTCAGGATAAAGTCACCGGACTCGGAGGATGAACTTTGCATTGAACTCTGCTTAAATGTGGCATCATATTGTTATGTTGTTAGGGATGGAGTGAAATCGGAGATTGATGCTTCTGTGGCGAACTTTTATTCAGGTGACGATAATCAAGGGTTTTACTGGGGAGTAAATTTCAGTGTTGAAAAAAACACCCTCAAACAAATTAATCTTAAAGCTGTATCGGGAGTAAATTTTTTGGCAAATATATTGTTGACCCGATCTTCTGAAAAGGGCTGCGGTTCTGCATGTTCAGACCACAAAGGATTTGACGACTTTATTATAGTTCCTTATTAATAATATGTCAGCTATGTAAATGTAAAAGGATTGCGACTTATGCTTAAACACAGTATACTTTTAATTATAATTCTCTCAATCGTTTATGCCGTTAAGGTAGCTATCGGTGAAAACAGAGCCTGTAGACAATACATTGAACTGTAGCCAAAACCTTGAAACCCTAACACGCCTTCGTTAGTGTACCTTTTAAGGATAGCATAGTCCGGTACAAAAATTGTAAGTGTAAGGCGTGTTCGGATTACAAGGCTTTGGCTATTCAGTTTATATTGCTGGGCTAATTCATCATGTTGTTTACCATCATATACTCGGAAATTTCCTCGCCGTGGTTTTGTTCAGCTGTTTGAATTCCGTTTAAAAAGGTTCTTACATTGGGATCTCTAAATTCAAAAATGCAGGTGTTATAAAGTGAAGAGGTTCTCTTTTCGCTCGAGAGTGCATCGCTACAGAGATAAGCATCCTTTTTCTTTGAATCAGAATTACAATTTTTAGTATATGTGCGTGTCGGTTTTGTTGAAGAAGATTTTTTCTGAGCCGAGGAACTGCCGCCCTGCTTTTGCTGTTTAAGTTGTTTCGGTATCTTGCCCTCCTGTAATTCACAGAGCGATTTGTGGTGCCCTATCTCGGTCTTTTCTATCTGTGCAAATATTTCGCAAAGTTGCTTATCGTCTGCCTGCTCTTTGTAGCGGCAATACTTATCGACACAAATCTGTTCCTCCTTTATTAAATCTTTTAAAAGACTTGTCTCTTTTTGATTAAATGTCATCTTGACCTCCATTATATATATTAGGTACTATATTTTTCCATAAATATTTTACTTTATGCATCATATTTTGCATATAAACATTTAGTCTGTTGAGTTGACAATGAGCCGTATTATACTGTATAATCATCGTAAATATTCTTTATAAATATAAAAGGAAGCGTACATGAAAAATAATGTTATTGTCACCGGTGCGGACGGCTTTATCGGAAGCCATCTAACCGAACTGCTTGTAAAGAGCGGAGAGCGGGTAACTGCTTTTTGTTATTACAATTCTTTTGGTCAAGCCGGTTGGCTGGATACACTGCCCAAGGAAATAACCTCTGAAATAGAATTTTTTTACGGAGATATCCGTGACCCTAATGGTGTGCGCACCGCATTAAAAGGTAAGGATATAGTCTATCACCTCGCCGCACTTATCGCAATTCCGTTCAGCTACCACTCACCCGACAGCTATGTGGACACCAATATTAAGGGAACACTTAATATTCTGAATGCAGCGAGAGACTGCGAAAATTCCCGAGTGCTTGTGACCTCTACAAGTGAGGTTTACGGTACCGCACAATATGTGCCGATAGATGAAAATCATCCGTTTCAAGGGCAATCACCGTACTCCGCCACAAAAATAGGCGCTGACCGACTTGCCGAGAGCTTTTATCGAAGCTTTTCTACGCCGGTAACAATTGTACGCCCCTTCAACACCTTTGGGCCAAGACAGAGCGCACGTGCCGTTATACCGACAATAATTACACAGCTCATATCCGGAATGGAGGAGATAAAGCTTGGCTCACTCACCCCAACCAGAGACTTTAACTATGTAAAGGACACTGCCGCCGGGTTTATGCGCATTGCTGAATGTGCAAACACCATAGGTGAGGAGATAAATATAGCGACGGGTGAGGAGATTAGCATCGGAGATCTTGCAAAAGAACTGATTAGCCAGATCAACCCTTCGGCAAAAATTATCACCGACGAGGCAAGACTTAGACCGCAAAAAAGTGAGGTAGAGCGTCTGCTCGGCGATAATACCAAATTTAACAAACTTTGTGGTGAGCCAAAACGTCACAGCTTTAGCGAGGGCATTGCCGAGACGGTAGAGTTCATACGTGAAAACATTGATAGATATAAACCGGAAGTCTACAACATATGATGTTTGACAAGATAAAAAAAACACTTTCTAATCGTGCGGTAAATGTTTCCGTTACGGTGCTTTTGGTGTTTGTTTTATCCGTCTTTATCGTGTATTGGCTTAGGGTGTTTTACTATTTTGATTACACTACAGCGCCCATGATGATTGCCTTTGCATTTCCAGTTTTGTTGATATGCTACTATGCTGTTTTCTATTTAGTGAAGAGTTCGGGAAACAACTTTGCGAAAAAGGCTGCAATCTTTGTTGCTTTTTGCGGGGTGCTGTACAGCTTTGCAAATGCGCCATTACAGGTTCCGGACGAAACGGCACATTTTCTACGTAGCTACGCAATGGCAGGAGGGGATTTTGACTTTGATCCCGAGAGGGTATATCCCGACGATGTCGGACTCTTGATGGAGGAATTTGAGCCGTTTTACAGCCACTATCATCAGGAGGAAAAGGACCAAATTATCTATCGCTATGAGAGTTATTTTGAACGGCTGTCCTCAGGGGATACCTCCGAGGCGGAGGAGCCGGTTATGATGCTTATTTTGCCTTTTTTACCCGCTGCAATTATTATGGCACCGCTTAGAATGCTTGGCGCTAATGCACTTGTTTGCCTTTTTGTCGCAAGAATTGCAAACGCGTTGGTTTTTGCCTTGATAGGATACTATACATTTTGCGTCTCAAACCGTTTTAGAATATTGTTTTTAGCATTTATGCTTCTGCCCACCACAATGTTTATGGCAGGTTCTGCATCTTATGACAGCAGCATGCTTGCAGTTTCTATACTACTGCTTGCCTACATATTTAAGGAGAGGATAACCACACGAGATATAATTGTAATTTTGTTGTTAGTGTTTTATGTAAGCCATATCAAAATACTCAACATTATGCTTGTTGTTCCGCTCTATGTGATAGGTCGAGATAGATGGGTAAGCCGGATAACAAAGTTCTTTTTCACAATACTCATTGCTACGTCCGGCATTTTGTCATCTCTTTTCGTCAGCGGTTATTCTTCGATATTTTCCTCGTTTGAGCCGATACCGAGGCTTGATAGTGTTAACCCGACAGAGCAGATACTGTTTATCCTTTCCAACATTCCACGCTATATATTCGTTCTGTTTGGAAGCTTTTACGAAAACAATTTTTATATTACCCAGCTTGGAATTTTCGGGTGGATGGACACCTTTGTTCCGCTTGTCTCCTATATATCTTTACCGCTTGTTATATTCTTGTCGATATTTTATGGACAGAAAATCAAGGGAGACACACCACTTTTTATGCTTTTGTTATTGTTTACCATAGGCTATGCAGCTGCGGTTATGACAGGATTATATGTTACCAATACTCCGGTTGCCATGGTTCGGGTTGTCGGTGTTCAGCCGAGATATTTCTTACCTGCAATTTATACCATGTGCCTTGCTACTGCAATATTCAGCGGACGGTATTTAGATATTAAAGGTCGATTGAACGAGGGTGCCGCACTTGCGGTTACCGGTGGTTTTTCGATAGTATCTGCTGTGCTACTATTCCTTACACACAACGTTATCTGGTGATTTTATGCTCGATTTCTTGCTCCTTTTTACGACTTTACTGTCGTTGCTTGCCATATCCTGCGTCATGGTTATCTACCTCGGCGTCAAATCACACCTCTCGCCCCTTCTTACACTTTGCCTGACAACATCATTATTGAGCCTGTTTGCAATGGTCGGCATGGCATTCTATACCGCAATTGCAATTCTGTTGCTCGGGTTGGTTGCGGCAGTTGTCACAGTTTACAAGGTTGTTAGAGATAGGTCATTGCTTGATAAATTCAACAATTTGGGATTTTACAGCTTTATTCTGCTTTCACTTTTTATTATCACCCTATTCTCAATCAGAGAGCCAATGTTTTATGAGTGGGACGAATTTTCTTTTTGGGGAACTGCGGCAAGAATTGTAAGCGAATCTAATCTGCTGTATACCGTCGCAGAAAATAATATGGTCGGCGTAACACATCCGCCTGCCCTTATAATGGTATCCTATTTCTTTAACTTTTTGGGTGATTTTGCTCCACATAAAACATATATAGGCTATGACATACTTATGTTTTCCGCCATGTCTGCCGCTGTTGGCTGTTTCGAGAGGAAGCTTAAACATCTTTCGGTTGTTACATTGCTTGTGCTCGTTAGCTCTCCGTTCATAGCTATGAATATACATGGTCGCTCGGTGCAGATACTGCCCGGATATATGTCCGCATATGCCGATTACCCTATGGGAATAATGCTATGTGGTGCATTAGTTGTTTATTTCTGTAGCCAAGGCAATAGGGGACAGTCGTTGTTGGTTTCTGCCTCGGCACTGTTTGTTCTTACCCTTAGCAAGGAGATGGGCTTTGCATTTGCGATGCTGGGAGCAGGTATTATTGCGGCTGATTTAATTATTGCCAATCGCGAGCTTTCGTTGCCCAAAAGAATTGTGGCATCTATTGCCCTCATCTCAACACCGATTGTATCCTTTGCATCATGGTCAATGCATCTGTCCGCGGCATTAGGTTTAAATCGTTCTGAGGTCGGCGGCGAACAAAACCTTGGAATGGTTGAGCTACTGCTCACCGGTGTGACCGAGCTTTTTATCCCCTCTGCACGAAGTGAGAAATTTACAGCCGTTTTTGACAATCTTGTAAATGCGTTTATCAATCATAAGATTGCTCTTATCGGCAGTGGTCTGATCGTTTTTTTAATGGTTACCGTACTGCTTGCAGCTGCATTCATCTTTACCGAAGATAAAAAAAACCGCCCTTCGATTTTAATATATTATATCATGACAACACTCGGCTGTATTGCCTATACCGTGTTTCTCGGCTTCACCTATGTATATGTGTTTAAGGGGGATGACGGTGTAGGACTTATATCCTATGAGCGGTATGTATTGCCATATTATACGGCATGGATTTTTGCAACCTTTGTGTACACGCTTTTTATATTGCGAAACAAACCTCGGCTACACTTTTTGATTCAACCGGCATTGGTTGCTGTGGGTTGCGGATTGTTTATACTTGCACATTACACCACACCGAGCTATTATAACTATTTAAACTATCCTGATTCTTATTTCTCGTCTCAACGTGAAATACAGAATAAGGTTGAGGTAGCAATGGAATATATTGAGCCGGACAGTAATGTTTTCTACATTCATTCACGCGATAACGGAATAGGATGGTTTCAAAACTACTACTACTTTTTACCAATACACATCGACTACTCCGGAGGCGGTGACCTTGCAAGGTTTGATTCGGAATCACTCCGGCAGTATTTTATCGATAACTCTATCGATATGGTGTTTATTGACTACATCGACAGCGTCGCACAGCCCGCCTATGCAAGTCTTTTTACCGATGCCTTTACCGAATACGAAGCGGGTAAAACATACCTTTACAGTGTAATCACAAATGGCGATGAAGTATCACTTCATCCGGTAGTTATGGAGGAATAAGTAATGAGCTATGATGTCGAAAACAATAAAGTTTTAATTATTGCTGAGGCAGGTGTAAATGCAGGCAACTCACTAACTCTTGCAAGGGGACTTGCACTGATGGCAAAACAGGCGGGAGCCGACATGGTGAAGTTTCAAACGGCCGTTCCCGAGTTGGTGATAAGCCGGTTTGCAGAGAAAGCTGAATATCAAAAAAGAACTACAGGCGAGGACGAAAGCCAGTTAGAGATGATAAAAAAACTCCACCTGAGCTTTGAGGAACACCGTATGCTAAAGGAATACTGTGACGGAATAGGAATAGCCTACCTTTCGACACCGTTTGACCTTAAAAGTCTCGAATTTTTGGTGACATTAAATTTACCAATGTATAAAATACCTTCCGGCGAGATTACGAATCTACCTCTTTTAGAGGCGGTTGCGAAAACCGAAAAGCCGATAATAATGTCAACCGGCATGTGCACACTCGAGGAAATATCTGAGGCGGTTAAGGTAATTAAGGCGATAAGCTCATCCAAGCTGACACTTTTACACTGTAATACAGAATACCCGACGCCTTTTGAGGATGTCAATCTAAAAGCGATGCTAACCATTGCGGAAAAATTTAACCTTGATGTTGGATACAGCGATCACACAAGGGGACTTGAGGCGGCAGTTGCGGCGGTTGCACTCGGTGCTACCGTGATTGAAAAACATTTCACCTATGATAAGAATGCTAAGGGACCTGACCATGCGGCAAGCCTTGATCCGCAGGAGCTTAAACAGCTTGTTGCATCAATTCGTAACACCGAAATTCTACTCGGTAAAAACGATAAAACCCCGAGTAAATCCGAGAGTAAAAACATAGAAATAGCACGAAAAAGCATTGTTGCATCGGCTAAAATAAAGGAAGGTGAAACGTTAACCACTGAAAACATAACCACAAAGCGACCGGGAAACGGAATTAGCCCTATGCGGTGGCACGAAGTACTCGGTAGCAAAGCGGTTAAGAATTTTGACGAAGATGAGCCAATAGTGTTATAAAATCGTTGCTATTGACCATTATATGTGATACTATAAATTCAAAACTATTTTATTGGAGGTAATATGTCTTTTGAACGTGAGGTTGATATCTTTATTGAAGAAAAAAGCTCCGAAATTTTAGAGCTTATTTCAAAGGTGGTTGCGGCAAAAAGTGTTAATGCACCTGCAGCGGCGGATAATGCTCCGTTCGGAGACGGTGTTCGTGATGCACTGGATGTTATGCTTAACGCGGCTAAAGGGTACGGACTTGAAACCATCGATGGCGAAGGGTATTTTGGCTTTGCGCAGCTAAGGGGGGAGCGAGAGGAGTATCTTGCAACACTCTCACATCTTGACATCGTGCCGGTGGGAGAGGGTTGGCATACCGACCCATACACCATGACCGAGAGGGAGGGCTATATTCTCGGTAGGGGTGTTTCGGACAATAAAGGTCCGTCGGTGCTTGCATTGTTTGCGTTGCTGTTTTTTAAGGACAAACCGCTAAAGATGGGAATGCGTGCTATTTTCGGCTGTGACGAAGAAACCGGAATGACCGACATGGACAGGTACAACGCCCTGTACGAGCCGCCGTTTTTCGCATTTACTCCGGACGGAGATTTTCCGGTGGGGTATGGCGAAAAAACCTCTACCGGTGGCACCTTTATAAGCGCTGTCGAGTGTAAGGTTATACTTGAGATGAAGGGGTCGGACGCCTCTAACGTTATTCCAAAAAAGGCAGAGGCATTGGTTAAAACGGATGTTACCCTTGCCGAGACCAACTCGGTTAAACTTGCCCAAGAGGGTGAGTACACAAGAATTACTGCGCATGGAACAGGCGGACATACCGCAGACCCATGGAATGCGATAAACGCCGCCGATGTTTTGGTGGATTATATCTTAGAAAACAATCTTTGTGAAGGTGCAGAAAAACAAACTCTTTTGATGATAAAGATGATTAGCTCGGACTGTAGCGGTAAAAAAATCGGTATTGATGCCGAGATGCCACATTTTACACCGCTTACCGTCGTGCCTTCAATGTTCTGTGTAAAGGATGGGAAAATTAATACCGGTATAAACATTAGGGCGCCCTTTGGCTGTGTTATAGAGGACATGAATGAACGTCTTATTGAGTTTGCAAAGGAAAATGGTCAGGAGTACCTCCCCGGTCCCATAAGCTATGGCATATTCGCCGACCCCACCTCCAAGCCGATACGCATACTTTGCGACGAATATAATAAGGCTGTTGGCAAAAAGTGTGAGCCGGTAACAATGTCGGGCGGCACCTATGCAAGGAAATTGGATAACTGTGTAAGCTTTGGTGTGGGACATGATGAGACTAATCCGGATTTTGTAGGGTTAATCCATGGAGCCGACGAGGGAATTTCCATCGAGAGGTTGATGTTCTCCCTTAAAATATTTATTCTCTCGCTCGCAAGATTGCAGGACGAGTGTGGAGCCGCTTTGTAAGGATGATTATATGAAGATGCTCACCTTTAAGGATTCGGATGGGGTTGTTCGTAGCAGTGCTGACGAAAAGACTATCCTCGAACGTCTCCACTACTATGAAGAAAAACTCTATACCCTTTACGGACGCAGAGAGATGACAAGGCAACGTCTGCGTCAGCTTCAGCTGGAAAAAAGGGAAAAGACAGCACAGTATAAGGAACTGCTCGGCGACGAGCTTGTGTCCGACTCGGTGCTGAGTGCATTTGATATTAAATAAAGGTGATACAGTCCTCCAAAATAATAGAAATAAAAGCCTTTATTGATTAACAGTCAGTAAGGGTTTCTTTCTTGAAAACAAACAAAAGGGTGCCGTTATGCCTGCCGTTTCTTACCTGCGAGTATATTTGTAGATATGAGGATGGAAGCTGCATTTATCACGATGATTATTAACGGTAGGGCAAACAGAAGGTTTTGCGGGAGTAATGACAGCCTTGTGACGTCGTCCACCATGCTTGCATTTAGGTAGGACACCGCCGCCGACGCCAGTATTAGTAATATTATCGGTAAAAATCGTGCCTTCTCTATCCCAAACTTGAAGGAGATAGGAATATAAACCGCTATTACCATCAGCGCCGATAGTAAGGAGTAAAACAAAATTTGCACATTAAGCGTGTAAAGCGGAGGGTATACAACCGAAAGTATAAGTTGGATTATTATAACGGTAAGTGTGCCGGTGAACAGCCCGATGTATCCAAATATATATTTGCTCAGCGCAATGTCCCTATTGCTATAGGGCATCATGCACTGTATCCTATCCCATTTTGCAAGGTCGTCATAGGCAAATGAGGTGTTCACAAGCATACAGCAAATCATCAATGCCATTATAACTCCCGTTTCTCCGCCGAGAACCGCAAAAATCGGAACAACAAACAATATTCTCTTAACTTTTTTTAGAACTACCAACCAATCTTTTAATAATAAACCTTTCATGACAGCCTCCCTTTCTATCGGTTTGAGAAGAATAAAAATATATCGTCGAGTGCCGTTTTCTCCGGCGTGAATGATGAGGAGATAAGGGCTTTGTTTACCAAAACTTCGTAGCCGTACCCTCTGCGCTTTGAGGAGATTATCGCCTCATTTGGCAGATCCTTATAGCTTTCGGGGTCGAGCTTTAAAATTCCGTACTGCTCCATAATAACATCCTTTTCTTCACAGAGCAACAGCTTACCCTCCTTGATGAATGCAATATAATCGCATATCTTTTCAAGGTCGGACAGGATATGAGATGAGATAAGTATTGAGTTATTCTCGTTTCGGGTGTACTCGTTGAGAATGTCCAATATCTCCTCCCTCGCCACCGGGTCAAGTCCTCCGGTAGCCTCGTCCAGTATCAACAGCTTTGCCGAGTGGGATAGCGCTGTTGCAATGGAAAGGCGCATCTTCATCCCGCGTGAAAACTCTGATATCGGCTTATTATCGGGGAGATTGAACCGCTTAATATAGCCCTCGTAAACCTCGTTGTCCCAGTTGGCATAGGTGCTTTTGAGGACTTTGGCAATATCCTTGGTGTTCAGAACATCAGGGTAAAACAGCTCGTCCAACACAATGCCTATATCCTGTTTGACGTTGTTAAAATCTGCACCGGTGTTAGACTTACCAAGGACCGAAATGTCTCCACTATCGGGTAGTGACGCCCCCATAATCAGCTTAATGGTGGTGCTTTTTCCGGCACCATTCTCACCGACAAGCCCCAAAATAGTTCCGGTGGGCAGCTTTAAGGTTAACTTGTCGAGACAAAAATCTCTGTACCGTTTGGTTACACTGTTAATTTCTATTGCATACATAACATCATCACTCCTTAATTTATAGTGCCTTAAACATCTCGATAATATCATCTGTGCCTATCCCGCAGGAAGATGCAAGCCTTAATATCTCGTTCATGTGTTGCTCAATCTCCCTGAGATGCGCCTCTTTAATCAGCTCGGTGTTTTTCTGCGCAACAAAAAAACCTTTGCCGGGCACCGAGTTAATGTATCCGTCCCTCTCTAACTCGTCATACGCCCTCTTGGTGGTAATGACGCTAATCCTTAAATCCTTCGCAAGATTGCGGATGGAAGGCAGTGCATCACCCTCGGCAAGCCTTGACGATATTATATCCGCTTTTATACTATCGTATATCTGTTGATAGATGGAACGGTCGACCGCATTGCTTATGATAATATTCATCTTCTCACTTCGTGTATACTGTTTATATCTTATATACACAGTATACACGTTACTTCTTGTTTTGTCAAGCATTAAAATATAATTTGTTGACAACTTTATATTCGGCTGATAAAATTAGTTAATCGAGGAAATACTATAGCAATTAAAACACAAGGAAATATTGATATGATAGAACAGGAATATAAAGAACTTTTGACCAAGGAGCAGTTTCATGAGCTTTTAAAGGAGTTCAGCCCGGATAACTCGGTGGTGCAGACAAACCACTATTTCGCCGATAGTGAGGGTGTGCTTTCCGAGAGAAAAACAACGGTGAGGGTTAGGGAGATAGGCTCGAAATACAAGCTACAGGTAAAGATGCCGATATCCGAGGAAAAAGGGCTTCACGTAAAAAAGGAGTATGAGGAAAAAATTCCACAGCTTCCGGAGATGTTCGAGGGTGAGAGAATTTCAAAGATAATAAAGCATGAGGTGGGAGATTGCCATCTGCTCGGATCACTCACCACCGAAAGACATAAATATCAGTGGGATAAAGACACCGAAATATGTCTCGACAAAAGCAGCTACCTCGACACCGAGGACTATGAGATTGAGGTGGAGTACAGCGGAGATTTTGATAATAAGCTAAAAGATGTTTTGGCGAAGCACTATGTCAGCTTTGAGCATGAATGCAAGGGGAAATATTCAAGATTTGTCGCAAAAAAAGAGGAACTGAACGACGATGTATGAGACTTTTCACGCCGAACTTATGAACCTTGACAAAAATTCAGTTGTCAAGCTCGCCCTTAGCCGCAAAAAAAATGGCGGCAAGGTTACCGTCAGACCCATAATGCTCAGGTCGGAAAAGAAATGGCAGATAGAAAAGGTTGTAGATAACCGAGCATACCACAGTAACATCGATTTTGACAGCCTTTGCGAACAGATAAGGGCAATGCTGGACGATACGCAGTATGAGCATATAAACATTTACATGCAGGATAGGACAATATCCTATAAGCTCAGCAAAAAGGGAAAGCTGTTTCGCAGTGAGCAGAGGACAACCGACAAGAGAACCCTAGACCTCTCCCACGACAGGGAGAAAAATTATATCCTAAAGGAGGGGGAGAATATTCCGGCGTTGGTAGACCTCGGAATATTTGATGCCGATTTTAGATTGAAAAAATCAAAAGCTGATAAATTTCGGCAGATTAACCGTTTTGTCGAGATTATAGCGCACGAGTTTACCGATTATGGCAGGGACAGCCTTAACATAATTGATTTCGGTTGTGGCAAATCCTACCTAACCTTTATACTCTACTACTATTTTACCGAGGTGAAGGGTGTGAAGGTAAACATGATAGGCTACGACCTCAAAAGGGAGGTCATAGCCGACTGCAACGCTATTGCCGAGAAATACGGCTATGAAAATTTAAGTTTTAGGGTGGGAGATGTGTCCGAGATTGAGCACTCACAGCAGATAGATGCTGTAATATCGCTACACGCCTGCGACACCGCCACCGACTACGCCCTACACTACGCAATAAAAAACAAAATAAAATACATCTTCTCGGTGCCCTGCTGTCAACACGAGATAAACGCACAGATAAACTGCAACGACGAGCTGTCGCTACTGTTAGAACACGGAATATACAAGGAGCGTTTCTCGGCACTGCTCACCGATGTAATCCGCTGTGAGGTGCTGAAAAACAACGGCTACGAGGTGGATGCGGTGGAATTTGTAGAGATAGAAAACACCCCCAAAAATTCAATGATAAGGGCAAGGCTAAAGGGCGAGAGGAAAAAGAAAATACATAACGAAAAACTCGAAGAGAAACTCGAAGAGTTGACAAAGCGGTTTAACATTAACCCAAAGATATTGGAACTGCAAAATAAAAGGATAAAAACTAAAGACTAATGACTAATGGTGAAGGGCTGTGGTGAATTTTCCTGCGGAAAATGTTTTATTAAATACGTGATCACCTTCAGCCCTTCACTACTCACTCTTAGCTATTAGTTTTTTGTTGTTTTTTCACAAAATAAATATGAATTACACAACATAACGACAAAAATATTTTATTGCACTTGCAACAAATATACAACCTTGGTATACTGTACTAAATGTACATTTTTGTTGTGGGGAGAGAATGATGTTTAAAAAGCTTGCTTTAGCTGTCATGTGTATGGTAGGTTTGTTTGTGTTCGCCGGGGTATCGGTGGTGGAGGTGAGTGCGGCATCGGTGAAATATTACAATCTACCGGGAATTGAACCTGCCGGGACTTGGATTGAGTTTGATAAGGATACAGGGACGATAACGAAAGCAGATGTGACGATTACCTCTGCTGATATCCCTACTGAGATTGACGGGGCGATGGTCACCTCGATTGGATATCGTGCTTTTAACGATTGTACTGGCATGACTACTATAACAATTCCGGACGGCGTGACTTCCAGAGATTTTCAGTTCTATGGTTGTATCAGTCTAACTGCCATAAATGCCTCATCTGGAAGTAAGCTTTATAGTTCCCAGGACGGTGTATTATTTAACAAAGACAAAACAGAAATAGTAAGATATCCTCTTGGAAAAGTCGGTGCATATATCATTCCGGAGGATGTCAGATGGATAAGGAACAATGCTTTTGATGATTGTAGCAACCTAACTACTATAGGTATTCCAAGTAGCATGACCTCCGGTGACTTTGAATTCTCTGGCTGTACCGGACTAACCGACATAAATGTTCACTCCGGCAACCAACGCTACAGTTCTCAAGATGGTATATTATTCAACAAAAACAAAACAGAAATAGTAAGATATCCTCAGGGAAAGAGCTCAAGCTTTTTCCCTATACCGAGTAGTGTGACTTCGATTGGTTGGTGGACTTTTAATGGATGCAACAGCCTTACTACTATACTAATACCACATGGAGTTACAACAATTGGTCAGGGTGCTTTCAGCGATTGTACCGGATTAAGTACAATAAACATTCCAGAAAGTGTAACTCTGATTGAGGGGCACGCTTTTAATGGCTGTGCTAATTTAACCACCATAAACATCCCAGAAGGTATAACCTCAATTGATTTTCATACTTTTGAAGGCTGTAGCAGTCTAAGCACAATAGATCTTCCGGATGGTGTAACATCAATTGGTTCTTCAGCTTTTATGGACTGCATTAACTTAACCACCTTAAATATTCCAGATGGTGTAACATCAATCGAAACTCAAACTTTCTGGGGTTGTACCAACTTAACTACAGTATCCATTCCAGATAGTGTGTCATCTATTGGTATTAATGCTTTTTTGGGTTGTACCAGTCTAACTGAAATAAACCTTCCGGTCGGAGTGAACTCAGTTACACCTGCTACTTTTAACGGTTGCTCGAGTCTAACCGCAATTAATGTTTCCTCGTCTAACCCATCATACAGCTCGGCAGACGGTGTGCTATACAATAAAGCCATAACAGAAATAATTAAATATCCCGATGCAAAAGCAGGTGCATATACTATCCCATCCACCATAACCTCTATTGAGTATATGGCTTTTATGGGTTGTTATGCACTAACTGAGTTAACAATTTCGGATAAGGTGACCTCAATTGATACTGGTACTTTTAATGGTTGCAGAGGTCTAACCGCAATAAAAGTTTCTTCGTCTAACCCATCTTACAGCTCAGTAGATGGTGTACTGTATAATAAGGATAAAACAGAGTTATTACGCTATCCCCAAAGGAAAAATTCTCCACATTTTACTATACCGGATGGAATAACCTCAATCGGAGTTGGTGCTTTTAGTCAATCCATTGGACTGTCTAATGTGACCATACCGAATAGCGTAAACTTGATTGATGATTCGGCGTTTTCTCAATGTTTCGGTTTGGATAGAGTAGTTATACCATATAGCGCAACTTCAATTGGAAATGGTGCTTTTTATAACTGTTTGTCTTTGACTGATATAACTTTACCTGGAAATATAGTCGAAATTGGAAATAGTGCATTTGATGCTTGCTTTGAGCTAAACACCGTCTACTACGGAAGTAATCAATCAAGATGGTCGGCGATAGATGTAGGGTTCAATAACGACCCCCTCCTAAACGCAACAATCCACTACAACCACGGCAAGCTTGAATCCCTCGTTGTCTTTGACAGTGGCTTAGAGGATGCACCCGACCGATATTCTGATATTGAGGCGTACTGGGATGATGATTGGTTTTCGGTATCTTCCACCGACTACAACCACGACCTTGCAACAACCGCAATGGCGTTAAGCGGTGCGGCATACATAGAAGGCTCTGCAAAGGATGCACTTGTGGATTTTGGATTTAGCAGTGTTAAGGAGGAGAATTATAGTCATAAGTACACAGGACACGACATTCATATAGTCGGACACACCTTCGGCAAAAAAGAGATAAACGTCGGTGATGAAAGCTACACACTTATTTCGGTAATTGTTCGAGGAACACCATCTAATGAGGAATGGTACAGCAATTTTGACTTAGGCATAGAATATCTGCACCAAGGGTTCTATCGTGCTTTTTTTGATTTAGAGGACAATCTAAATGCCTATATCGATGAACATGAGATAAATAAAAACAATGTGAAATTTTATATAACCGGGCACAGTCGAGGTGCGGCGGTTGCAAACATTCTTGCTGCCGAGATGACAGACCAATATTCAAACAGCAATGTGTACTCCTATACCTTTGCGACACCTACAGTAAATCAATATGCAAAAAAAATTGGGTATGAAAACATTTTCAACATAGTTAATAACGAGGATTTTGTTACCAGGATGCCACTGGAACTATGGGGATATAAAAGATATGGTGTGGACAAATATTTGCCGTCAAAAAGTACTTACGGAGATAGATATGATACAGGATACGGGTATGGAACTTTAAAGAACAGGGCCGCACAGGCTTTTAAAACACTCACCGGAGAAGGCGAATTTAACGTATATAGCGGGACTGCCATGACTGACAAGTTAGTAAAGGATCTATACCGTTTAGCCAGTCACCCTGTAGATTATTATTACAATTTATATGAGGGTGTAAAGGGGTGGTTATCTCCGTACATGTACTTTTATGACCTTGCCGATGTATTGGTAGTAGGTGGAAGTTTTAATGAAGCTATTTTCTACACTAATGGCTTTTATCACTATTCTCCTATAAATGATTATTTTATTAATGATAAAGCACCTGACCCAAAAGTCCTAACCACCCACTCCATGGCGACCTACTACGCATGGATGAGCAGTTGTAGTGAGGCGGAACTGTTTGCTGCGTCTAATCAACGTACCCGTAGTCTAACCACCAACTCCACCTTCAAACGTCTAACCATCGCCTGCCCTGTAGATGTGAATGTCTATGGTGAGAATGATGACCTGCTTGCGAGCGTTGTTGGTGAAGTTGTTGTCAACGATACCCTTGCGGTGGTTGTCAATGACGGTGTTAAAACCATCGACCTACCGGGTGACCAGAACTACAGCATTGATATAACGGCATACGATGCCGGCACCATGAGCTATACCATCGAGGAGATGGAGGTAATAGGTTCTATTTCCACTGCACTTCGTGAGGTTAGCTATGATAACATACCACTTGTATCCGGCGACAGCTTTACCGGTGATATAAGTAACCTGTTTAATATAAATACATATAACTACAACCTAACCAAAAACGGCACCGACACCATCACAAGCAGTAGTGACACCAGTGCCTTTACCATCAGTTTTGACACCGGCGTTCCCGAGGTGTTTGTGGAGGATATGAAGACGGTGGACGGCAAGCTGTTGTACATGCCTGTCGCACAGCGTGAGGGTTATTCCTTGGTCGGCTGGTTTGACGGCACAGGCGAGGGTGCTACCGAGATTGATATCGACCATGTATTCACCGGCGACACGACTATATATGCTAAATGGGGTGACGTGGTAGGAAGTGTTTCCGGCTCGATATCAAGCTACATGACGGATGAAAACATGTTAATTCAGGTAATGCAGGGAGAAACCGAGATGGGACGTTACACCGTTCCGACATCGGAACATGAAAGCGGACTTATGGATAAGCACTATATAGTTGAAGATCTGCCCTATGGCACATACAGCCTAGTAGTAACAAAACCGGGACACATAACACAGACCATAACCGGCATTGTTGTGGATGAGAGTAGTAATATTTTAGAGCCTGTATCGCTGATAGGCGGAGACGTAAACGGTGACGAAACCGTTGATGTTGCCGACATCGAGATAGTACAAAGCGAAACCAACTACAACAAAACCACCACCGACACCGGCGTTAACACAAATGCCGATGTAAACGGTGATGGGGTGATAAATTTTTATGATGTTTCGATAATTCGTAATACGAGGAATTTCGGGAAAACCGAGTGATGATTTTGCCGGTTAAAGACTAATGGCTAATGGTGAAAGACTCAGTTTTTCACCATTCACATTTAGCCCTTCGCCTATCTTAAAGCCCGTTCACAAAGCTATCTTCTTTTGAGATTATAATTTCAAGGTTTCCGTTTCTACATCTTAGCTCATCAACAAACGGTTTTTCTACACTAATATCTTTTAGTTCTACCTCGTAAATTAATTTAAATAGGCTACCCATACTTGTGGTTTTAGCACTTGTAAGGTTGTATTTGGTTGTGTATTTCCCCATGATATCATCAAAAACATCTGTGTAATTTAGATTTTCAGGTATGGTTATTCCAAGTGTGCGAGTATTGCCTTGTGGTTCGCCAAAGCTTGATATGCTTAAAACCATAGCAAACAGGGACGCGATTACTGCAAATAAAATAGCAAAACCTATGTAGCCCATACCGACGGTAAGTCCGGTACACATGGCGGTGAAAATTGCACTTATCTCTTTTGCGGTGCCGGGAACAGAGCGAAAACGTACAAGGCTAAACGCACCGGCAACAGCTACACCTGCACCTATATTTCCGTTTACCATCATAATCACAATTGAAATTGCAAGAGGTAAAACCGCAAGGCTTAAAACAAAACCTTTTGTACATTTTGTCTTATATGAATACATCTTTGAAGTTAATAGTCCAAGCACTATTGATGTTATAACACATATGAAAAAGTCGGAAAGAGTAACAGCCATGGCTGCTGTTGTGTCAAATAATCCGGTAAATAATATATCAAGCATTTTTTAGTCTCCTTTGTTCGTCTATATATTTTGGTAGTAGGTATGCATTGTAAGCGGTACCGTATTTTGAAAAAGATGTTTTATATATCTTGTTTTTGTTAAAGAAGTCAATCAACCAAAACGGTAGACCTCGTACGGTTTTTACTTCAAGTAGAATATAGTCATCCTCTAAAACTCTAACATCATGATTATCGGAATAAAGACTTACATTTGTGTCTCGCATATTAATATTAAAATCAAAAGTCATTCTAAAATTTTCATCATCATCACAGTAAAAAGCCTCACGCTCATATGATAAATAAACCCTTGGCAACAGCAGCCCATCGTGGCTATCTATAAAGTAATCAATTTCTTTATGTATTTGCGATGATTTTTCGGTTTGCTCACCCTTAAATAGGTAAGATAATGCCTCTTTTTGACTTGATGAAATTCTTCTTTTATAAACAACACCCTTAAATTTCTTTTTAAGCTCAATAAAAGATGGCTTTTCGTCGTTAGGCTCTCCGTAAATACGCAATCTTAGTTTTTCTTTGTACTGTGGTTTTTCAAGTGAAGAACGAATAATTCTGTAATCCTCAGTATCAAAGTAGATATTTGATATCTTGTGTCTGCCATATGAATCAAGCTTCATATGTTCCTTCATACATTCACATAGATCTAAATGCTGTTGTACGGTTAATTTATACTTTAACTCGTACCTCTTAAAAATAGTTTGTACTGACATTTCATCGACTCCTTCAACAGTTTTGTTTATCCTTATACACAGTTAATGTAGGAAAACATTATTTTATTGCATTTATTTTACATTTATTTTACAAAAATTTTACTTTTGTCAAAACTCACAAACTTTCACACGAAAATACAGCAAAAACATACAGAGTCAACCTTTGTGGTCGACCCTGTATGTTTTTATATTTCGGTGTGTTATTTAACCCTATCTAAAAGTTCGCCGTAGCCTTCCTCCTCCATCTTATCGTATGGGATAAATTCTAATGATGCTCCGTTTATGCAGTAGCGTAGTCCTCCGTCGTCGTCCGGTCCGTCATCAAACACGTGTCCAAGGTGGGCGTCTCCAACCCTGCTTTTTACCTCGGTGCGTGTCATACCAAAGGCTTTATCCTCATGTTCGGTTATTACCTCGTCGGCTATCGGTCTTGTGAAGCTTGGCCACCCGCTACCGGAATCGTACTTATCTGCCGAACTAAACAGCGGTTCTCCGGTGGTAATATCGACATAGATGCCGTCCTCATAAAACTTGTCAAGAGGGCTGGAAAATGCGCGCTCTGTTGCACCATTTTGTGTTATGTCGTATTGCTCTTGTGTTAGTGTTTCTTTTAACTCCTCGTCGGTAGGTAGGGTGTACTCCTCGGCGTCTATCTCGTTCATTTTAATATAGTTGTCCAAAACTGCCATGTTTATGTGGCAGTAGCCGTTCGGGTTTTTAATTAGATAGTCCTGATGATATTCCTCGGCAACATAAAATCCGTCAAGGGGAAGAACCTCCACCGCTATCGGCTCATCGTACTCCTGTTGTAGCTTTTCAAGGTGGGCGTTTGCGACCTGCATGTCCGCCTCGTTTTCATAATAGATACCGGAGCGATATTGTGTGCCTACATCGTTGCCCTGCCTGTTTACCGAGACCGGATCAACTACTAAAAAGAAATAGGTTAATAATTCGTCAAGTGAAACTTCCTTGGAATCATATACAACCCTTACCGTCTCGGCGTGACCGGTGCCGTTGTAGATTACATCCTCGTAGCTTGGGTTTTCGGTATTGCCGTTGGCATATCCCGACGAGGCATCATATACCCCTTCTATCCTTGACATATATTCCTCTACCCCCCAAAAACATCCGCCGGCAAGGTAAGTTGTGGAAAGATTTTTTTCCTCGATTAAAGCTTCTATGTCTGCTGCCTTGTTGCTTAATTCCTGCATATTGTTTTCCTCTACTGTTGCTGTTGTTGTGACTGCTTTGCATCCCACAAAAATTAATATTACCGCTAATAATATAATTAAGGTGGAATAAATATGTTTCTTTAACATAATGTTACCACTCCTTTCTTTGGTATCTTTATTATATTTGCCAAAAGCATAAAAGAAATGTAACATGGGTGAAAAATATGTGTATCTTAACTATAAACTTGACATATTTTTTTAGTTATGCTAATATTTCAATAAAAAGTGTGAGGTAAATATGAAAGCGTTTGTTGTTACTAAATCCGGTGAGATGGAAATACACGAAGTTTCAATGCCAATTATTAATGAAAAACAGGCACTAGTTCGCATGATTGCCGGCGGGATGTGCGGCACAGATATTAAGCTTATACATAAATGCTTTAAGGGCTTTCCGGAGTCTAACTATCCTATTATCCTCGGGCATGAGGGCGTGGGAGAGGTTGTGGAGATTGGCTCTAAGGTAACAAGCTATAAGATTGGAGACAGGGTGATTCTTCCGTTTTTGGAGATAGACGAGCAACGTCACAGTGGTTACCATGCGGGATACGGTGCACTGTGTGAGTTTGCTGTTGTAAATGATGTAGCGGCGTTTCAAAGCGGAACGGCACCGGAGGTTGCGATAGCGCAGACGGTACTCTCAAGGGATATCGATCCGGTGGATGCCGTAATGTTGGTTACATTTAGGGAGGTTTTAAGCACCATTAGAACATTCGGGATAAAGCAGGAAGAGAGTATTGCGGTTTTTGGTTGCGGACCTGTCGGGCTTACCTATATAAAGCTTATGAAACTTTTAGGAGTTAAAGACATAATAGCGGTGGATATTGTTGCGGAAAAACTTGAAGTGGCAAAGGAGTTTGGCGCAGCGATAACAATTAACGGAAAGGAAGAGGATGTTGAGGCTATAGTGCGAACCGCATATCCGGATGGAATAGATTATGTGCTGGATGCAGTGGGCCTTCCCTCGGTAATAAATCAAGGTATGCCGCTGATAAAGGACAGGGGTAGTATACTTGTTTACGGTGTGCCGGCGCAGGAGACGATTACCATAGATTTCAGCAGAGCTTCATATAACTTTAATGTAATTTATCAGCAGATGCCACGCAAGGACGAAGAGGCGGCGGCAGGTGATCAGATAATGCAATGGGTAAACTCCGGCGATTTGATTTTTAAGGATTTTATATCCGATTATTTCAACTTTAAGGATGCAGTTGTAGCACATGAACGACTGCTAAACCATGATATCGAAAAAAAGGGAATTATAGTTTTTTAGAACGGCGTTTGCAACCCTCTCGGTATTGACAACAGAGCCATTTGCTGATATAATTAAATCTGTTAAATTTCAACAAAATTCGGGTGTGTTTTATGTTTGATGTTGCCATTATCGGGGCGGGTATCTGCGGATCTGCGCTATCCTATCAGCTGTCGAAATACAAGCTTTCAATCTGCCTTATCGAGAAGGAAAACGATGTCTCGATGGGGGCAACCAGAGCCAACAGTGCTATAATTCATGCAGGGTATGACCCTGAACCGGGAACCCTAATGGCAAAATATAATGTCAGAGGCTCGAGGATGGCGGAAAAGCTGTGCAAGGAGCTTGATGTTTTATACTATAAAAAGGGCTCGTTGGTGCTTGCTTTTAACGAAAAGGAACATAAAACCGTAGAGGAGCTCTATAATAGGGGCGTTGCGAATGGACTCACCGATGTAGGTATTATCTATAAGGATGAAATAATTAAAAGAGAACCTCATATTTCACATGAGGTTTATTCTGCATTAATAGCTCCGGGATGTGCGGTGGTAAGCCCTTGGGAATACTGCGCCGCACTTGCCGAGGTTGCTTTTAATAACGGCGTAGATGTTAAAACCGAAACTTCGGTAATCGGAATTACCGGCTCACAGGGAGCTTTTGTAATATCCACAAACAATGGGGAAATAAAGGCAAGGACGGTAATAAATGCCGCCGGAGTCGGTGCCGATAAAATCAATGACATGGTGGGTGGTAAGCCATTTAAAATTAAGCCAAACAAAGGTGAGTATTATCTGTTGGATAAAAACCAAGGATATCTTTTAAACAGTGTCGTATTTCAATGTCCCAACGAACACGGGAAGGGTGTGCTTGTTGCACCAACAGTACATGGAAACCTTATAGTAGGTCCGAATGCCGAGGACTGTGAGCCGGAGGACGATTCCACCACGGCGGCCGGTCTTTTGTCGGTGAAACAGCGTGCTGTAAAGTCGGTGCCGGACATTAACTTTAGAGAAAACACCAGAAACTTTGCCGGAATACGTGCCAACTCCTCCGAGAATGATTTTATCATCGGTGAAGAGGAATCATGTCCCGGATTTTTTAACGTTGCCGGCATAAAGTCACCCGGTCTTTCCTCTGCTGTTGCGATAGCTGAGGATGTTGCAAAGATGGTGGTGGAAAAATTACCCGGAACCGAGGTTAACGAAGGCTTTAACGGTAAACGAAACCTTTTGAGGGTTGCATATTTAGGGCACGAGGATAGGGCAAAAGCAGTCGAGACAAATCCTCTTTATGGGCGTGTGATTTGTCGTTGTGAAGGCGTTACCGAGGGTGAGATTGTAGATGCACTTAATCGACCGTTTGCACCAAAATCCTTAGCAGGTGTCAAGCGCAGATGCTTTGCCGGTTCGGGAAGATGCCAAGCAGGGTTTTGCGGCCCGAAGATAGTGGATTTAATATCTAAACATTTTAAAATAGAGCCGGAGGAGGTTCTACTTGATGCTCCGGGAAGCAATCCGATAATCGGAAGAACGAAAGGCGGTGCCGATGAATAACTTTGATGTTATTGTTGTGGGAGGTGGTCCCGCAGGGCTGGCGGCGGCAGTCGGAGCAAAGGATAACGGTGCAAAATCGGTGTTAATTGTCGAGAGGGATGATGTGCTTGGCGGAATACTTAACCAATGCATTCACAATGGATTTGGTCTTCACCGTTTTAAAGAGGAGCTTACAGGTCCGGAATATGCCGACCGTTTTATTAAGATGGTGGAGGAAAAACAGGTGACCCTGCTATGTGACACCATGGTTTTGGAGGTTACCCCCGAACTTGAAGTGGTCACCACAAACGAGGCAGACGGACTATGTCGATATAAGGCAGGTGCCGTGGTGCTTTGTATGGGTTGCCGTGAACGAACCAGAGAGGCTATAGTTATACCGGGAGATCGACCTGCGGGTGTTATGACCGCCGGCACGGCACAGCTCTATGTAAACATGAAGGGTTACATGGTAGGCAAAAAGGTTGTTATCCTCGGATCTGGCGATATTGGTCTTATAATGGCAAGACGTATGACGTTGGAGGGCGCAAAGGTGCTCGCATGTGTCGAACTCATGCCATATTCAAACGGGTTAAACCGCAATATAGTTCAGTGCCTTAATGACTATGATATCCCGCTTTACCTTTCCCACACCGTGACACGTATTATAGGTAGAAACCGCCTTGAAAAAATAGAAATAGCACAGGTTGACGAAAAACTTGCCCCGATACCATCTACCCTACGTGAGATAGAGTGTGACACACTCCTTCTCTCGGTGGGATTAATTCCGGAAAATGAGCTGAGCAGAAACGCCGGCGTTGTACTTGACAGGGTTACCGGCGGTGCCGTGGTTTTTGAAAATATGCAGACATCGGTACCCGGAATTTTTGCCTCGGGAAACGTTGTGCATGTACATGATCTCGTTGATTTTGTGTCGGAGGAAAGTAGGCGTGCCGGTATGGCGGCGGCAGAGTTTGCCTCTAAAGGTGAGGTTGACGACGAGGGAGTTATCGAGGTTAAAACCGAGGGCGGTGTAAGATATACCGTGCCACAGCGAATTCGTAAAAACAATCTTAAGGAGCCGATCACCGTATTTTTCCGGGTCGATAATGTTTACACCGATATGAGGGTTGTGGTAGAGTCGCAAAGTGGTGCAATAGCAAAGCTTAAACGCAGCCACCTTGCCCCGGGAGAAATGGAAAAAGTTACACTAAAGCCGGAACAGCTCGCCGATGTTACAGGCGAGATAAAGATTTCCCTTACAAAGGAATAATATATGAAAGAGATGATATGCATAACCTGCCCTACAGGATGTCGTCTACAGGTGGACGATTCACAGGAGCCTATAAAGGTAACCGGCGAGGGATGTAAAAGAGGGGTTATCTATGCAAATAATGAGGTAAAGGATCCCCGTAGAATGCTCACCACCACCGTAAAGGTGTGTGGCGGCGTGTCGACCCGTGTTGCAATTAAAACAATAGAGGCGATACCCAAACCGCTTATTTTTGATGCGATGAAGGTGCTTAATAATGTTGAGCTAACCGCACCAATAGCTGTAGGGCAGACGGTCGTGGAAAATTTGCTTGATACAGGTATATCGGTTGTAACTACGGCAGGATGCAGATAAATAAAAGGATGGCATAAAAATGAAGATAACCGGTGCAATTTTTGACATGGATGGCACACTACTAAACTCTATGCAATATTTTAAACCGATGGGTGAAAAGATAATGCACAGATACAATATTAGTAATCCCGATGCCAATGATTTCTATGCACTTTCCATCCAGGAGATGGGAGAAGTTTTACGCCTTAAATACGGTGTTACCGATACGTTACAGCAGTTTGTTGATTTTACAAATTCTCTGGTTGAACCTGCGTTTTTTCACGAAGTTCTTGCAAAGGATTATGTTGAGGATTTCCTGATAAAACTTAAGGAAAACAATGTCAAAATGGCGGTAGCCACATTAACCGACAGATATCTTGCAAAGGCGGCTCTTGAGCGCTGTGGGCTGCTTGGCTACTTTTGTGAGATTTTTTGTTGCGGTGAGGTTGGAGTAGGCAAAAAAAGCCCAAAGGTATACGAGCTTGCAATGGAGCACATCGGCACCGAACTCTCGTCGACATGGGTGTTTGAGGATTCATTATATGCCGCCGAGACCGCAAAAAAAGCAGGCTTTAAGCTTGCAGGAGTTGCCGATGAACACTCCAAAAAGCATGAGAATTCCATTAAAGCTATTAGCGATATTTTTATTGATGATTACAGAAAAGCATATGATGACATTATTCGGTTATGATTACGTATAACGGAGGTGGTTATGCCGGCAATCGCGGCACATTATAAATTTGGTCAGCTTGTGGCAGACAGGCTTAGTGAGGCTATCAGACATACCATAATCGAAAACAAGGAACTTTTTGATTTAGCCACTCAGGGACCGGATCTTCTTTTTTACAACAATCCGTTTAAGAAAAACGATGTATCCGAACTTGGAGTGCGTATACATGATGAGCCGGCAAGGAAATTTTTCGATAATATTCTTGAGCGAAAAGTAGCAAAAAACCCGCAAATTCTTGCATATGTGCTCGGTGCACTTTGCCACTATGGTCTTGACCGTGCCTGTCACCCATACGTAAATGCATTTGCCGATGGCGACTCGGCGAGGCATACAAGCCTTGAATCGGATTTTGACCTTGTAATAATTCGTAGGTACGAAATGTATCCCAAACGTTACATCTATCTGCCGGCTAAGGTGGATTACGCCGTTATAGCGGCGGTTTACAATATAACCTCGGACGAGGTGAGGCGTTGCCTTTCACAGATGCGAAACTTTAACAGGCTGTTTGACTTTCCGTCTGTTATAGGTGTTGCCGATAATATACTGAAAAAGCAGGGAGTGTTTTCGGGCTTGACGTTAAAAAAAGAGCCACTTTTTGTAGAGGAATCCGAAATGCTAATAAAAATGTTTGACGGTGCTGTCGAATCAACAGCGTGTCTTGTAGAGGAGTTCTACAAGGCTGTTACTCAAGATAAACAAATTGCAGATAATCTCGAGCATAATTTTGATGGGGTTGTAATTTGAAGCTTTTGACAAAGTCGGCTTTACAAAAAAGCGACGGCAAAATTTCCGTCATATGTCACAAAAATGCTCGTTAATACACAAAGTATTGCTTGCGCTTTTTGTTTAATCTGACAAAAATTTTGCTCTTGTTTTTGCAAAACCTTTGTTTGTCAACACCTCCGATTTAGCAATCAATGAAAACAGGATGAGTATGGAAAAAAAGTTTACAAAGCTGGAAAAAAGTTGGATAACCTATGACTGGGCAAACTCTTCATTCGCCACGATAATGATGGCGGCAATATTTCCTATCTATTTTTCCGGTGTAGTAGGGGATGGGAACGGAGACATGTGGCTTGGTGTCGGCGCCTCGGTAGCTACTGCAGTTTCTGCTGTGCTTGCCCCGATACTCGGTGCGTTTGGTGACTTTAAAGGTTATAAAAAACGCTTTTTTATAGTGTTTTTAATTCTTGGACTTGTCACGACTGCTATCTGTGCGATAGTCGACAGCTGGCAGCTGTTGTTGGTGGGATATGCACTCTCTAACATCGGATTTAGTGGCTCATGTCTCTTCTATGACAGTATGCTTACCGACATTACTACGCCACAACGAATGAATAAGGTATCCTCATGGGGGTATTCCATGGGGTATATAGGCGGAAGCACCATCCCCTTCATAATCTCGATAATTTTTATCACCTTCGGGGAATCCTTTGGTGTAGATGTTGTAACCGCAACAAAGGGCTCGATAATGCTTTGCGTTGTATGGTGGGGCGTTTTTTCCATACCGATATTGAGAGACTTTAAGCAGAGTTATGGCAAGGAACGCCCGCAGGGTAGCATTGTTAAGCCTGCCTTTATATCGCTTAAAGAGACTGTTACAGACATCTTTAAAAACCGCGGAATTGCACTGTTTATACTCGCGTACTTCTTTTATATCGACGGTGTGGGTACCATAATAAAGCTTGCCACTGCATACGGTGCATCGCTCGGGCTTGATTCGGTGGGCATGATTCTAGCGCTTTTGGTCACACAGCTGGTAGCTTTTCCCTGTGCAATACTATTCAGCAAATTTGCATATCGTTTTGGTACTCTTAACATAATTCAACTTGCGATAGCAATCTATTTCGTAATATGTATACTCGGATTTTTAATGGGCTTCGGCGTTGAGGAAGGCTTTTTCACCAACGAGCAGGCACTTACAATCTTTTGGGCACTTGCTTTTTTAGTAGGTACTGCACAGGGCGGCATACAGGCGCTCTCACGTTCCTACTTCGGTGCAATAATTCCTAAGGAGAAATCAACCGAGTATTTTGGTTTTTACGACATCTTCGGAAGATTTGCCGCTGTTATGGGACCTGCTTTTTACTCGGCAATAAACTTCATTACAGGCCGCAGCTCCATATCTATCCTATCCATTATACTATTTTTTGCAATAGGTGGTGTTCTGCTTATGATTGCAAGAAAATATCTACCTAAGGAGCAGATTTGAAGGAGAAAAAGAGCCTTACAATACTAACCACTACGAGGGCGGACTACGGACTGCTTCGCCCTGTTGTAGACAGATTTATTAAGAGCGGAGAGCTTGATATTAATATTGTCGCTACCGGTAGCCATATAACCGATAATACTACTGCGGAGATAGAGGCAGACGGTTATAATTATGACACTGTAGACATTATGAAATATCCGTTAAACAGAGAGGGAATTGCAAGGATAGTTGCGCTCACACAGCAGCTGTTTATAGATCGTTTTACAGCTAATCGACCGGATGGACTTTTGTTGCTCGGTGACCGGTATGAGGTGTTTGCGGTTGCGACAGCGGCGAGATTTATGGAAATTCCGATTTTTCATATCAGTGGCGGAGATGTAACAAGCGGAGCAATAGACGACAGCCTGCGTCACTGTATAACCAAGCTTTCCACCGTTCACTTTCCCTCCTGTGAAAAATATGCACAAAGGTTGATGGCACTCGGAGAGCAACCACACAGCATATACTCTGTGGGCGGACTCGGGGATGAGAATATACGAAAACTCAACCTTATGTCGGTAACAGAGCTTTCAAATTCACTTGGATTTGAACTTAATCGTCCTTTTTTACTGATAACATACCACCCTGAAACCCTGTCGGCACTTACCGAGGCAGAGCAGGTCACTCGACTTACCGATGCACTTAAAACTCATAATATAGCCATGGTAGTCACCGGTGCAAACAGTGATAGCGGAGGCGATGAAATTAACCGTATATTAACCGAGTTTTGTGACGAAGAAAACCGCTTTTATATAAAATCCATGGGTGTACTTCGATATCTGTCGGCGATGAAGATAGCCTCGGCAGTAGTCGGCAATTCCTCCAGTGGAGTATGTGAAACCCCAAGTTTTGGTGTTCCGACGGTAAACATCGGAAAGAGGCAAAACGGTAGAATTATGCCAGACAACATTCTTTGTTGTAGCTGTGATGAGATGGAGATTTCCTCTGCAATTGCAGAATGTCTTTCAAAGGAGTTTGCAGAAAAGAGCAGTAAGGTGACATCACCATATTATAAGGAAAATACCGCCGATGAAATAGCAGGTATAACGGCGCGGTTATTGTCGGAAGGATTGCCGAAAAATAAGGAGTTTTATGACGTTTAATAACTTTTTGCTCATAGGTTTCGGTTCAATGGGTAGGCGTAGGGCAAGACTTCTTGCCGAAATCGCACCCGAAATAAAATTGCATGTTGTAGACAGCAATGAGGAGCGCCGAAAACAAGCTGTAGATATGGGGTTTGAACTGTGTGATAATCTACCCGAGGCCATTGCGTCGAACAAATTTGATGCGGCTTTGATATGTTCTTCACCGCTTACCCACCCCGATATCACAAAACAACTTCTAAGTGCCGGGGTTGCTGTGTTTAGTGAACTCAATCTTACTGCAGATGGCTACCCCGAAATGCGAAAATTGTCGATCGAAAGCGGTGCGCTATGGTTTAACAGTAACACCATGCTATACCGCAGGGAGATAAATCGTATAACAAAGTTATGTCAAGAATTTACAAAGCCTGTGAGCTACAGCTACCATATCGGTCAGTACCTTCCGGACTGGCATCCGTGGGAGAGTTATAAATCTTTTTTTGTTGGTGACAACAGGACAAGCGGTATTAGGGAAATCCTCGCCATCGAGCTTGCTTGGATTACCGATACGTTTGGTGATGTAGAGAAAGTCACTGTAAACAAACGAAGGCTTTCAAGTCTTGAGATAGGATATATGGATACAGTTTTCACCATGTTGACACATAAAAACGGTACTATGGGTGTATTATTGACCGATGTTGTTTCCCCAAAACCGGTGAGAGAACTGGAAATTTTCGGCGAAGGATTACACCTCTTTTGGGAGGGAAGTCCCACAACTCTATTCGAGTATAATGTAGAAAAAAAAGAAAAGCAGAATATATCACTTTATGATACAACCACAAGGGTTGAGGGGTATTCCGACAATATTGTGGAAGAGGCTTATAAAGATGAACTGTTAAACTTTTTGGCGGTAATGCGGGGTGAAGAAAAACCTACCTACGATTATGAGCATAATATTAAGGTGTTAAACCTTATCGAAGAGATAGAGAGGAGTTAAGAGGTTGAGGGCGCTATTTGTTGGACTTGGAAGCATTGGAAGCAGGCATGTAAAAAATTTAAAACAGCTATGTCCCGGTATAGAGATGGAGGCTGTTCGCAGTTCAAAAACACAACTTTCCGAAGATGTTGGTAACTTAATTTCTAAACAACATTTTGACATGAAAGGTATTACAGGGAGGTATGAGCTGTGCTTTATAACAAACCCAACCCATCTGCACCGTGATGCTATTGAGCAGACTATGGGATATGTTGATAGTTATTTTATCGAAAAACCTATATTTCAAAAGGATATGACACTGCCTTTCGATGACGGCAGACCGGTGTATGTTGCGGCACCTCTCCGGCACACCAACCTGTTTGTTAAGCTTTCACAGCTATTAACCGAAGAGAAATGCCTAGCGGTTAGGGCGATATGTTCCAGCTATCTTCCGTCATGGCGTCCGGGCACCGATTATACAAAATGCTATTCGGCAATCAAGGAACAGGGTGGGGGAGTAAAGCTTGATTTAATTCATGAATGGGATTATCTTAAGGCACTTTTCGGCGAACCGGAGCAGATAAAACAAATCAGCGGAAACGTGTCGGACTTAGAAATTAGCAGTGAGGATTATGCAATATATATTGCAACCGCAGGCGGAATACCGATAAGCTTACATCTGGATTATTTCGGGAAAAATTATAGCAGAAGCTGCGAGGTGATCTGTGAGAAAGGCCCAATAAAGGCTGATTTTCTCACCGGCATGATAGAGCATTATAGCCTCGGGCCAATCGACTGCAAGGAGGACGGCAACTCAAAATACCTAAGAGAAATGGCGCATTATCTTGAGGTGGCGAGTGGTGAAAAGAGCCTAAACGATGGCGAAAATGCCGTATCAACACTAAGATTAGTACTATCGGAGGATTGATGAAAAGTATACTGTTTTCTATCTGCGGCAGGGCAGGCAGCACCGGATTTCCGGGTAAAAATTTAGCCTCCTTTGTTGGGGTGCCACTTTCTTACTACAGCGTTTCGGCCGCCGAGCTTTTTAAAAAAAAGCATGCTGAGTATGATATAGATATCTGCCTTTCCACCGACAGTGAACAGCTTGTCGAAGATGTTGTTTCCGGATTTAACGGTGTGGAGATTATACGCCGACCGGAGGAATTATGTGACGGTGTTACACCGAAACTTGCAGTATACACACATGCAATAAAGGAGATGGAGGCGAAGTTTTCGAAAAAATACGACTATTATATCGATCTTGACATAACCAGCCCACTACGAAGGGTGGAAGATATCGAAAATCAGCTTAATGTTAAGCTGACATCGCCGGATAAGCAGCTCATATTTTCGGCGGTGGAAAGTCGCAGAAATCCCTATTATAATATGGTGGTTGTGGATGAAGGCGGATGTGCTTCCAAGGCGATTGACCTAAGTGATTTTTTTGCAAGACAGCAAATTCCAAAAACCTACGACCTAAATGCCTCGATTTACGTATTTGACGCCGACTTTACAAGGGATAACACTAGCATGTTTATCTGGGATGCTGTATGTGGTATTTCATTGATGCGAGACACGGGGTTTCTCGACATCGACAGTAGGGAAGATTTCGAGATGATGCAGACGATAGCAAGCCATCTGTACAAAACAGATGACGGATATCGCGAAGTATATGAGTATTCAAAAATGAAGGGAGAGAGTTAAATGGCAAGTATATTAATTGTTGACGACGAAAAGCAAATCTGCGAATTGTTAAGACAAAATCTTGAGTTTGCGGGCTACGACTGTGCTGTGGCGTATGATGGCGACGAGGCACTTCAAAAACTTTCGCGAACGGATTTCGACCTTTGTCTTTTAGATGTTATGATGCCGTTTACCGACGGTTTCACCGCACTTACCGAGATACGCCGTAGAGGATACAGCCTGCCGATAATAATGTTAACCGCCAAGGGCGAGGAGAACGACAGAGTATTCGGACTTGAACAGGGTGCCGACGACTATGTTACAAAGCCGTTTAGCCCGCGTGAACTCTCTGCAAGAATTAAGGCTGTTTTGTCTCGAACCATGCCGAGCGAGGAGACCTCCGAGCGTGCCTTTAGATTTGGTGACCTTGTTATCGACGAAAAAAGTCATGAGGCAAGAATTGGCGAGACAATACTAAACCTTACACCTAAAGAGTTTGAGCTGTTGCTATACTTTGCCGAAAATGAGGGTGTTGCTCTCTCGAGAGAAAAGATATTGTCGGCTGTTTGGAACTATGATTATCTCGGTGAGGACAGAACGGTAGACACTCATATCAAGATGCTAAGAGGACATATTGGAGTCTATCGTGATTGCATAAAGACGGTATGGGGAATAGGTTACAAGTTTAGCTTTGACCGAAGCAGATAGGGTTTATGCTGGATAAACTAAAGGGGATCAGAAATCGACTTGCCGCATTTGTGGCCATAATTTGTTTTGGAGTGGTGGTTTTTACCTTCTTTCTTCAAAGCATATTGTTGGTGCCGGCGTATAATACTACGCTCGACACTATGTTGCAGCGTGCTGTTGATGATGTTGAGCTTTCGTTGAAGGACGGAAATTTGGCTTCTACAATTCAAACTATTACCACACTTGCCTCCACCGGAGTTTGTATTGAGGTTTCCGATGCCGAAACTTTAGCACCGCTTATGATTGCTGACGGGCTTGGTACGCAATGTTTAATTCATACAGGCACCCCGGGGAACGAGATAATGGATGAGGCTAATCTTATTTCCATGAGGTTGCGAGCCGTGGATGAAGCTACCTTCAAGGATACACACCGGGAGGACAGCTCGGGAGACGAGCAAAGGGTGTTTGGACATTTTATTGAGGACACCGGGCAGGTGTTGCTTGTAAGCACCGACCTTGAACAGATAGGTGTTGCCAGGGGTGTCATAAACCGACAAATATTTATAGCACTTGCTATTATTCTTCCGTTGGCGGCAGGAATTGCGTTTATTTTTGCAGGGTTTTTTACTGCCCCTATCTCGAAACTTTGTGTCGCCACAAAACAGGTTGCGGCAGGCAACTATGATATAGAGCTTGACGTTGAGCGTGATGATGAGTTCGGCAACCTCTCAAATGACTTTTCCGCAATGACGACCGAACTTAGAAGAACATCAAAATTAAAGGATGAACTTTTAGGAAATATTTCACATGACCTGAGAACGCCGCTCACCCTCATTAAGGGTTACGCCGAAACCATGCGTGATTTCACCGGAAATGATGAAGAAAAACGCAACGAACAGCTGGACATAATTATTAATGAGACAGATCGTCTATCCGCATTTATTAGTGATGTTATGGAGCTTTCCAAGCAGAACAGCGGCGAAGCTCCGCTTGAGCGAGAAGTCGTCGATCTATATGAATTTGTGAAAGCGGTTGTTCTGCGTGAACAACAAATTGCCGAGCTTAGGGGTGTATCGGTTAGTCTGCGAATACCGGATAATACCGTATATATTAACGCCGATCGCCGTTCGATGGATAGTGTATTGCACAATTTAATAGAAAATGCGGTTACCCATGTAGGTGAGGACAAGAAGGTGCTTGTCAGCTGTGTTACACAGGCAAATTCTGTTAAAATTTCTATTGAAGATCATGGTAAAGGCATAAGCAAGGAGGATATCAACTTTATATTTGATAGATATTACAGGGTTAGAGATAACCGCGGTGTAAGCGGAAGTGGACTTGGGCTTGCTATAGTAAAATCATCGCTGGTACGTCACGGTTACAACTTCGGAGTGGATTCTTCTCTCGGAAAAGGAAGTACATTTTGGATTACTGTTGACATTATGAGATAAAGGTTGTAAAATAGTATTGTAACTTAGTTAAGGAGAATATAAATATGCGACTGTTGACACGTTCTGATTTTGATGGGCTTGCCTGTGGGGTGCTTTTAAAGCATATAGGTGTGATTGACGATTTCCTGTTTGTACATCCTAAGGATTTACAGGATGGTCTTGTAGAGGTTGGCGAGAATGACTGCCTTGCAAATGTTCCCTATGTTAAGGGATGCGGTCTTTGGTTTGACCACCATGCAAGCGAATTTGAGCGCGGTGCCGCAAAGGACGGCTTTGTCGGTGAATCCAGAATTGCTGATAGCTGTGCACATGTAATATACGACTACTATGGTGCTGATAAATTTATTGGTTTTGAAGAAATGCTGATAGGTGTAGATCGTGTTGACAGTGCAAAGTTGACCGAGCAGGAGATTTTAGATCCCCCCTCCTGGATACTTTTAGGCTTTATAATGGATCCGCGTACCGGTCTCGGAAGGTTTAGGGACTTCAGGATTTCTAACCTAAAACTTATGGAGATGATGATTGGATGGTGTGCAACAAAAACCATTCAGGAAATTTTAGAGGAGCCGGACGTTAAGGAGCGGGTGGAGCTCTATTTTGAGCAGGATAAGCTTTTTAGAGAGATGGTAACCTCTCATACCCGTATTGAGGGAAAGGTGATGATAACCGACCTTCGCGGTGTTGATCCAATCTATGCCGGAAATCGTTTTCTAATTTACAGCCTGTATCCAAATGTCAGCATATCTGCATGGATAGTGGATGGCAGAAACCGTCAGGGCTGTAGTGTAGCTGTAGGACACAGCATCCTCGATAGAACAAGCAAGGTGAACGTCGGTAACCTAATGCTCAAATACGGCGGTGGCGGACACCGTGCAGTAGGCACCTGCCAGTTTAGCAGTGACAATATAACGGAAAACCTACCACTGCTGCTCACCGATATCTGTAGAATAAATAATAACTAATAGGTGTTAGTTTGAAACTATTTAACATGTACGAGTGAATTTTACTCGTACATGTTAAATATGTCCTTGAAAACAGTGTTTTGTATTTATTCTGAATGGGTAATTTTATTTTTTGATTGACAAAAGCCGACAGATATTATATAATACATATATCGTCGCTGCTGTGGCGGAACAGGCAGACGCAAGGGACTTAAAATCCCTCGGTAGAAATATCGTACCGGTTCGATTCCGGTCAGCAGCACCACATCGTCACTCACTTCATTAAGTGGGTGATGATTTTCTTTTGTCATATATGAAAACCATCACCGCACACCATTTCGTGGCTCCTCCTTTTTCACAGGGCGTTCGAGTTCATCGTCTATTTGCCCTGACAGCTTTCTCAACCGTAAAAGATAGTCTTGACAGATTTACAACTGAGTTTGAGAGGTGATTATTTGACTTGGCAATATGCAAGGGTTCAAATATTAATAATTAAGTCTTACATATTGTATTTTTCGATGCTTTAATGTATAATATATTTGAATTATTATAGCTATAACACCATTTCATTTGATTTAATCTATAGGTGTTCTTAGCTCTTTCTAACCATACAACCTTTAATATGTCAGGTTGCTGTTTAGCAACACTTATTAAATGGAGGTTTTAAGATGAAAGAATTTGAAGAGATCAGAAAGGTTCATTATCGTACTAAACATGTTTGTACATCAGCTGGAGGTGTCATATGGTTTGATCCCGATAGCTTAAAAGATGTCGTTGGAGGCGAGAAACTTACATATGATGAATATCTCGATATTCAGTTCGCTTCTATCGGAAAAGTAAAAGACACGTTTACTATGAGTATTTTTAACTATGGATTAGGTTATAAGGGCGAAATCGAAAGAATAACCAAAAACAATGTCTGCTTTAAAAAGATTTTTATAGAGGGTATGTTTAGTGATGGTTATATGTTTGATGAAAAAGAAGATCATATTTGGATGAGCAAAAAAGGATTTGAGGACTTTGTTGTAGGTGAGTGTGTGTCGTTTAGCGCAGAGGTGTATCGCTATTTAAAAACAGGCAATGGCAAACTTATAGATTATTCTTTACGTAATCCGGAGGGAGTTAAAAAAATCGAACCTTATGAATTGCCAACAGATGAAGAAATACAATCGAATTATATGAGTTCAATTATGCGCGAAGCGAATGATCATTGTGGTTTTTTTGATTAGTACATGAAAGAGGTGTAGATATGGTGCTTTTAATTCTTAGTCTTGTTGGCTGTGGATAATCAAATTCAATTAGCACTTTAGAAGACAAATTTAAATTTGAGGATTAAAAACTGCCCTGTGACCGAAATGGTTACAGGGCGTTTTTGCTTTCATCTAATTTCTTTATTATTTATTGATAATGTATATATGATATGCTACAATTGAAATGTCATGTAGTCATACACAAAAGAAAGCGGTGATAGATATGCTCGACAAATCAATGGCTTATATCGGAATTTTGATGACGAACGAAAACACAAGGGAGTATCCTCGATACGACCTGCTGGAGGGGTTCACCTTTGACTTTTACAGGAAGGGGTACGAGGAAGCTTGGGCGAAGATACAGTTTGATTTAGAGCAAACGGATAGCGTTGATAGTGCAAAACAGTTGTTTGAGGATGAGTTTGCTATAGGCTGTGAAAATTTAGAAAAACAGTATGTATTTGTGCTAAACGGTGAGAAAAAAGTGGTGTCTTACGGTTCGGTTTGGAGTGGTGAGCATTTTGGTGAAGGTTTTTATCGCCTACACTGGATTGCGACAGCTGCGGAGTATCAGGGTAGGGGAATTGCGAAAGCCCTTTTAACAAAGCTGCTTGACGTCTATAACGAAATCGATAACAAAAATTTCATATATTTAGTTTCACAAACCTGGAGTTACAAGGCAATAAATTTGTATCAAAAATTTGGGTTTACCCCATACCTCGGCGAAAAGCCTATCAGCTGGAAAGGCAGTGCAGAAGAGTTTGATGTTAAAAACAAAGAGGCGTGGGATATGATTAATCGCAAAATCACCCTACACAATAATATCATCACATTACATTAACGGTGCAAAGGTTCTTAAAATACCTAATGCAATAAACTTCAGCATATTTAAATTGCCTTTATGATCAAAATTTTCAAGAGTGATTTCACGACACTTTTTTTGTGTTTCTAAAAAATCTGTTTTGATATCGCCTATAATCGACGCACGATAAAGCCACACCCCACACTCATAGTGCAAGCTCAAACTTCTGTAGTCAAGGTTTATTGTTCCGACAACGGCAGTCTTGTCATCGCTGATAAACATTTTTGAATGGATAAATCCGGGTGTATATTCATATATTTTAACGCCTGCTTTTATAAGCTCCTCGTAATAGGAACGAGAGAGAAAATGTACAAATTTTTTATCCGGAATACCCGGAACCACTATTCTCACGTCAACACCGGATTTTGCCGAGGTTATAAGTGATACCATCATCTCTCTGCTTATTATCAGATAAGGACTTGTGATGTAAACATAGCTTTCGGCACGATTTAACATAGACATGTAGATAGTTTCACCCACTGCATCCGCATCTAAAGGGCTATCTCCAAAGGGCTGCACTACACCGTCGGTAGGATAATACTCTGTTGGTTTGTATTGGGAAAACACTTCGACATTTTCGGTGACGGAACTCCACATAGAAAGAAACATAACTGTCAAGTTATACACCGCAGCACCTTTTATCATAACCGCTGTGTCCTTCCAATGCCCATGCTTTATTTTATGATTTATATATTCATCGGCTAAGTTTATACCCCCCGTGAAACCTGTGTTTGCGTCTATAACACATATTTTTCTATGATCACGGTTATTGAAGTTTGAATTAAAAAGATGGTTAAATCGATTGAAGGCCCTACAAACTATTTTATGCTTGCCAAGTCTTTTGCTAAAATCTGATGGCAAGGTTGTTAAACAACCAAAATCATCATAGAGGACTCTAACATCAACCCCGCTTTCCGCCTTGCTAATCAGAACCTTTTCTATCTCACCCCACATTTTACCTTCTTCAATAATAAAGTATTCTATAAAGATGAATTTTTCAGCTTTTTGTAGCTCTGAAAGCAATGCCTTTAGCTTTTCTTCTCCCAATTTGAAATACTCAACTTTTGAATTTATATATGCAGGTGCACAGGCCACTTTTCTTAAATACTCTGATTGCCTAAGTGCTTGCGCATCATCTTTTAGTATCTCCAAACATTGGTTTTCATTATCGGCAAAGCTGTTTTTTATAGTATCTTCAATTTTATTATATACTGCTTTTTTTCGCCTGCTCACCCTATGTCCGCTAAAAAAGGCGTAGATTACCCCTCCGAGTAAAGGGGCGGTAAACATTAAAATTATCCATGTTATTTTATTTTCTTGATATGTATCCTGTATTATAATATAGGTTGTACATAAAAGGCTGAAAAGTGGTAGGGCAACAAGCAACCATTCGGAGTAATCACCAAGTAAATATACAAGCCCAACCCATAAACCAACCTGAATTATAACGGTTATAAGTATTGCAATAGTTCGCGAAAAAATGTTCGATAATGCTATTTTCATTTGTATTTCCCCTCGTAGTATTATAGTTTCATCTTTTCCGTGTCATAATTCGCTCTCCGGTTGGCTCTTTAAATATTGTTTTCTTAAACTCCAATTTTTCGTAAAGTTTAATTGCATGTAAATTATTTTCATACACCGACAGAAATATCTTTTTACAGTTATAATCAGAATACATTTTTTGAAGAATTAATTCCATAGACTTTTTTCCATATCCTTTGCCCTGAAAATTTTTATCAATCATAAATCTATCGAGCCATACCTGAGGGTATAACCAGTGATTGTTTTTACCATGCATAGCAAAGCCTACTAAAATGTCATTTGCATATACACCGTAGAAGTCCCATTTCATATTGTACGTATCATTTTTAGCGTCATCAAGGCATTGTGCCGAAGTTTCTATAAAGTGGCTCTGCTCATTGTGAACCGATAAATTTGCTATTGTATCCCATTTTTCTCTTGGTATAGATTTAATGCTTATTTCCTTCATGTTAACAATCCTATCCTTGTGATTTATTCGGTAAAAATATTTTCATCGGTATTGCCTTCATAAGTTTTTTCGCCTTTACAGCGTTATAATTCTTATCGGTAGATAAAATATCGACAAAGGGAGTTTTAAATCCTGCTTTTATACCTGTGTGCACAAAACCGTTTCGCTCATAAAACGCAAGTCTTTTAACTCTTTGCTCATAATTTGTTGCAGACTTATCGTCCATTGTTTCGACAAAAAGTGTCACCGGCTTATTGGGATATCTATCGAATAAGACCTGCAACAATCTTGAACCATATCCTTTTGAATGGATTTCATCGTTTACAGCAATGTAAAACACAAACAATGAATCATCAGACTCTATTGTAAATAAAATCCCAACAAATAAATCGTTGTCATAATAGACCTTGAATTTGTAATTTTTCTTTAATGTTAAAGCTCTTATAAGCCACATTGGCATAAGTTCTTCTTTGGGGAAGACCCTTTTCATAAACCGACAAATCTCGTCGTAGTTGGAAAGTTTTTTTGATAGTTTTTTTTCTGTTAATTTCATATAATTCTCCTATAAATCAATATTGATAGTATTCCTTATTTCTTTTGTAAAGATAACATGATACAACTGTAGCCAAAAATTCTGCAACAGGTACGGCTAACCACACACCGTTTAGTTCAAATATTTGCGGTAGGATTAAAAGTGCTATAACAATAAACACCAAGCTCCTTAAAACTGAAATAGTTGCTGATACCTTACCGTTTGACAGTGAGGTGAACATTGCCGAAAAGAAAATATTAAAGCCCATAAAGAGGTAGGCGGGAAGGAATAAGAGGAGACCATTCCTTGCCATTTCAAAAGTTGTGCTGTCTCTTGATATGAAAATTTCTACTGCTTCATTTGAAAACGCAAGTGTAATAATAATTACAAGTATGGATGCTACCAAAATAATTTTCAAGCTTTGCATAATAATCTTGTGTAATCCATTGTGATTTTGTTCACCGTACTTAAATGCAATAATCGGTGAAACACCTAAGGTGTAGCCAGTGTAAATAGCGCTTTGGAACATTTGAATATACAAAATAACACTAATTGCGGCAACTCCTGCGTCACCTACCATACTCATTAAGATGAAGTTAAACATAAGTGTTGTGATTGATGTAGCAAGCGAGCCCACAAGCTCAGACGAGCCGTTAAACATGCTTTGACCGAGAGTTTTTATCTTAAGTTTCGGTTTCACAAAATGCAAAACACATTTTCTGTTAAAAATAAAATATATAAAACCAATTACTCCCGGGAGCGCATTTCCTATACCTGTTGCAAGTCCGGCACCTGCAATTCCCATATTTAATAAGTCAGGCGAAATGAAAATATAGTCAAGGATTATATTTGTAATGCCTCCGGCAAGGCTGAGTATCAGCCCAAACATCGGATGTCCGGCTGTAACCATAAACGACTGAATAAACACCATGTAAAACACCGGAATTAAAAATCCTGCCAAGCTTAGCATATAATCCTTTGCGAGAGGGTAAAGATTATCGCTCACATTTAAAATTTTTAGCAATTCATCGGGAAAGAGTAAAACTACTGCCGTAAGTATTCCACCAAGTATTGTGCCGATAATGTAAATAACCGTCAAAAACTCCTGTGCTTCCCGCTGTTTTCCCTGTCCTAAAAATTTTGCGATAACTGCATTACCACCTGTTGCAAACATTAAGCTGACTGCCATCACAATTCCAAGAAGTGGCATTATTAAATTAACTGCTGCAAGAGCACTTTCACCAACAAATGTTGACACAAAAACTCCGTCGATAATAGTATAGGTCGACATAAATATCATCATGACCATACTCGGTAGAGTATATTTTAAAAGTTCTCTCATATTAAAGTTTTTTGCGAGTGGGCTATTCACGTTTTGTTCTCCTTATCAATGTTTTCAGACAATAAATCTGACAAGTACTCTATCATCTCACACAGTGTTTCTGTGCGTTGCTCTCCGAATTTTGCTAAAACAGCACATTCTAATTCATCTTCATAGCTTGCAGTAGTCTCGTAATCCTTAGGACTATCGGGATTTATAGATAGATAAAACACCCGCTTGTCGATTTCACTCTGCGTTCTCAAAACATAACCTTTTTTGCATAGTTGATTGATTTTTTCCGTCACTGAGGGACGAGTTATTTTTAGTAGGTCGGCAATCTGTGAAGATGTATATTCATTTTGATGTGCCTCAATAATGTTGAGATATAGAGTGTCGTGGTATGAAAGGTCACTCTTTTTATCATGAGAATAAAAACGCTTCAGCTCGTATAGTGCCGTATCATGTGTAAATTTTTTTAGTGCTTTGGTTAAACTCCCGCTCATTTTGTTTCTCCTTTCAAATTACATGTCGAAATGAATATATTTAACTAACTACTTTACACTAACTATTTTAAACTAACTATTTACATTTGTCAAGTACTTTTGTAAAAATACATTAGTTCAACTTGAAAAACAATATATCGTTTTTCAAGTTGATTGATTATAATGTAAAAACAACCTTGTTGCCACACATTAATGCGTGGTAACAAGGTTGCTATTGTTTTGTATATGTTATTAAGATATATCCTATAGCCTAATTTTAATCATCTCCGCCGCCGCTATCTCCGCCACCATCGTAACCGCCGCCGTCGTAGCCATTATCATTGCTGCCGTTGGAATAGTTATTATTATAGCTGTAATCGTTATAAGATGTTGATTCTTCGGCTTGAGGAGTGCTATCATATGGTTGTTGTTGATACTGCTGACCCTGGTCCGCTTGTTGGTACTGGTAGGGTTGCTGATATTGATTCGGTTGCTGATACTGCTGCTGGGTTTGTTGCCCATATTGTTGGGTATACTGTTGCTGAGTGTATTGTTGTGGATCGTTTTGTGGTGGATCATATTGTTGTTGTCCATATTGTTGCTGACCGTATTGTGGTTGGCCGTATTGTTGTTGCCCATACGGTTGCTGTGCATATTGCTGTTGATAGTAGCCACCGTTTTGTTGTGCGTCAAGAGCCTTTACCTTGTTATAGAAATTTGCAAATGTCGCCTGCATATAGGGTATAACATAAACACCGGCAATACCGAAGGTAACCGACGTAAGCAATATCCAGCCTATAAAGGAGAGCGCAAGCACAAAAAGATCCATTTTATGGCCGTTCATCATCCTTTTGCTATCGTCAATCGCCTCAAATACTCCTTTGTCGGGATTTTCTGCCATAATATATGGTGCCAAGAAGTAGGAGTACATCTTTATAATGCCGGGAACTATGAGCAATAAGCTCCACAGCATGGTGAAAAGTCCTATCATAAAGTATAGACCGAAAACTTTTAAGAATATCGGAACCCTGTCAAACAGGGTGCGAACATCCGGTTCGATACCCTTTGTAAGGTTAATGAAAATGAGTGTAAAACCCATCGCAACAACGACACTTACCGCCGTGATTACAAGCTGACCGAGGACAGGGATGAAGTTTAATAGCATTGACACGCCGGATATAGCAAACATCACCAACATAACTAAAAATAGTTGACCTATTCTGCCTCTGATTTGATCCTTTGCCATTTGTTTAATTTCTTGTCTCGTAAACATAATAACCTCTTTGTAAAAATAAAACAGTATATATAATATGTACTATAGCATAAAATAATACTATTTTCAATACAAAACATAAAAATAAGAGATTGCTTTACATGTTAATATTTCAGTCCTTGTCCGAAATATTAATTGCTCCGCAAATGGTGGTTATTTTTACCGATAATTTCGGATTTTTAACGCTGTCACTGCCGGAATGATCCATGCTTATATTGCCGGAGAGGGTGGAGTAGTTGAAAACACAGTCGGTTTTACTCGGTAGTGTTACCGATATATTGCCGTTTATGCTGTTAATATCCAAGCTAACACTATCTTTGTCACAAACTGTTTCAACTTTTGCGCTGACAGCACTTATCTGTTGAGTTTTATATGCTCGCTCAATGCTGACGCCTCCGCTCACAGTGTTGAGCATAACTGCATCGCCTCCATGGCAAAGCCTGATTTTTCCGCTTACATTGTTTAATACAAGTTCACCACTGCTCGGTGCGCAGAGCTCGATGTCTCCACATGCCGAGGAAAGTTTGAATTCTATCGTCATATTGAGTGGCACCTCTATATGCACGGAACCTTTAACGGTCAAAATTGACCCTCCAATCACTTTTCCCTGCGTAAAGGAAAGCACACCACCGATAGACGAAACTCCGTTGTGTTCTACTTTTCCGACAGCAGAGTTATCATAATGGGTATTGTCAATAAGCATAACATCGTCGCGATCCGACTCTGTTACGCTTATTGAAAGGGTATAAGTTTTTATCTCAATTGTGCCTATATCTTTAAAGTAGTATCTTTTCTGTTCCGAAATATTAACTTCACATTCTTTATTTTCTGATTTTACTGCCCTTCGAGTAACCATATGCCCCTCCGTTGCAATAATAGATATATTGAGTTTAGCACACATTAAGGGGATTGTAAAGCTTTATATTTCGCTTTCTCATTATTTTTATGACAAAAATACTTAATCGTCAAATATATTTACCGAACCGCTGACGGATGAAACGGATATGTTGAGTGTCTTATCGGATGCACCACTACCGCCGGTGTAGTCATCATTTACACTTCCCGACACCGCAGCATGCTTGACACTATAAGTGACACCTTCCGATAAGGCGATGTCGGTGCTTCCACTTACCGAATCCACATCAATTTCCACACTCTCGGTATCGGCTACAGTATCTATTCCGCCGCTTACCGTGGCTATTTTTTGTGTTATAACCGGCTCTTCTATTTCTATTTTTCCGCTTACACTGTTTATGATAAGCTCATCACCACCCTGCAAAATGTCGATATTACCGCTCACATTATTAATTTTTAATCCATTATTTAAAGGTGCGTCCACAACAATGCCGCCGCTCACCGAATCAATATCGTACTCAATCTCCACACCCATCGGAACTTCAAATTTGATTTCACCGCTAATACCGTCGTAGTTAAAGTTGAAGCCGATGCGTCTAAAGCCACCCTGCTCGAAGTACAGGGTGTTGCCCTCTACTAGGTATTGGTTCGGCTCAACGTTGCCGGTCATGGTTGTGTTGTCAATCAGCAACACATCATCTCTTTGCGTCTCGTTAATACTGAGCGGTAGCGAATAGCCGTAAAAAACAATTCGTTCTATGTCTTCAAAGTTCTGTTCCTGTTCTGTAGGTATTCCGTCGTCAAGGCGTCTATTCATCCCAAGATTAAAACCAAAGTCAAGTCCATCAACGTTTAACATTGAAACCATGATAGACAATATTAATGCAAATAATAATATCAGTACAGCTAACTTAACTATCAGCCAATTTTTCTTACTCATTTGTCTCTCCAATCTCAAATATTGTCTTAATAATGCTTGATAAAATTCCTGCAAGTGGCCAGATAATCCAGCTTATACCCCAATTACCGCCGAAAAAGCTTATTGCAAGGTAGATTAACAGTACGACCGACCAATATACCGACATTATAGACTTGAAAATCTTCTCGGACCTACTCTCGTTTTTGCGATACTCTCTCTCCTCTTCACGATTGTAGTCCTTAAATTCGGCCGGCATAGACATGTTGGTGTAGATTAGTATTGCCGTTGCTATCGCCGCAAGGGAAAACATTGAGATAAGTCCGATGATGCTCATAAAGTCCTCTAATGCACCTAGCAGTTCGCCTACCCCGACAAGCGTTAAAAAGGATATCAATCCTAAAATGTAGATAACCACAGCAATTGCGGTGTTGCGAGCCTTTGCTTTTCTGTGTTTGTTTGCATCGTTTACAAAGTTAGCGTCCGGCTTCACGCTGTCAAGCAGTTCATCAATCTCTCCCATTGTGCTAACCGCAAGACTATATGCCTGCGTTTCGCTCTTCCCCTCCTTGATGTAGTCATCAAATCTGTCGGAGAGGTTGCCGAGTATTTCCTCCTTAAGCTCTATCGCTTTTTTGGTCTTTGGTATGTCAGAAAATAAAACCTCGACATAGTTTCTAATCTTTGTATTCATTGTTAACCTCCTCCTGTTCTAAAAGTCTATCCAACATCTGTCTCGCGCGTCCCCAATCGGCATGGTTTTCACTGTAAAGCCGCCTGCCCTGTTCGGTGATGGAATAATATCTTCGCCTTGCCCCGGTGTTTTCATCACCCCAGTAGGATATTATACATCCCGAGGACTCCAGCCTCCTAAATGTTGTATACAGGGTGGCCTCCTTAAGCTCTAACGCACCGTCGGTAGCCTTTTGTATTGCCTTGTTTATTTCATACCCGTAGCTGTCACCCTTTATAAGTTGTGCAAGTATTATGGTCTCGCTGTAACCACGGAGTATGTCGGATATGTTTAGCATGTTAAGGAACTCCTTTCTGCTCTTTGATATATATAATAACATAAGATACCTCATCTGTCAAGGTATCTCGCAAAAAAATCTTGTTTGTTTTGTAACCATTGTTTTAATTAATTGTAAAATTGATTAATTGTCGTAGGGGACGATGTCCACATCGTCCCCTACTATTTCCATTATCATATGTATATGATTGGGCATAACAATAAAATTTGAAATTGTAATACCAGTGTAACGTATTGGTAACGCATTAATTTCTTCCTCGACAATGTTTCCGATTGGTGATAATCGGCAAGAGCAGAGCCCTTGCCCTACAACAATTTCACCCAATAAACATTCTCTGTTTTGGGTGCAAATCGTCACAAAATACGCAGCATTTTGGCTATAATCATAATCTTTCAATCTTATATTTTTTCTCTTTGGCAATTCCATTTTATCACCACACATAATATAAATTTTACAGTGTTTCAACCGTTTTTCCCTTGCTACAATATTATGTAAATAATCCTTAATCTACCTATTTCATCACACAATCATCAAAAAGTACATTGATAATTTATGAAATATAAAAATCACTTGTACTCTTGTATTCAATGTTCGTTGTTTGATTGCATAACAACCCGTAAAATTACATAGACATCAAACAGCCGGTTGTCCTATACAGCCCTCCGGCGTTTGAAGATTGAAATTACCTGCTATGGTTGCTCCAATATCGGCAAAGCTGTCGCCATCCTTTAACCTTTTAGGGTTTATCCGCTTTGAGTATGCAATCATAAAGGCGCGCTCTCTGGTATGGTCGGTGCCGTGGTGGGTTGGGTCGGTTCCGTGATCCGAGGTGAGAATTAACAGATCATCCTCCTTCATGCCATCGATAAACTTAGCAAGAAGGGCATCAAACCTCTCAAGCTCCTCGGCATATCCCCGAACATTACGTCGATGTCCCCACTTGGCATCAAAATCGACAAGGTTGGTAAAACATATTCCGTTAAACTCACGCTCAAGCAACGAAATTGTCTGCTCCATTCCGTGCACCGAGCTTTTCGATTTGTTAGACTCGGTTAATCCGCAACCGTTAAATATGTCGTTAATCTTTCCTACCGATATTACATCAAGCCCACCGTCTTTAAGTGCATCGAGATATGTTTTCTGTGGTGGTGACAGTGCGTAGTCATGGCGATTTGAGGTTCTTTTGTACTCGCCGGCTTTTTTTCCGACATATGGTCTTGCAATTACCCTTGCAACCATCCAATCCTCACGCATGGTGAGTTCTCTTGCAATTTCACAGTAGCGATAAAGAGTTTCAAGCCCCATTGTCTCCTCGTTGCCGCAAATCTGCAAAACCGAATCTGCCGAGGTATAAACTATGAGTTTGCCCTCCTCAATTTCCTGCTGTGCCAGCTCCTCGATTATCTCGGTTCCGCTTGCCGATTTGTTTCCGACAATCTCTCTTCCTGTCAACCGGCTGAGCTCATCGATAAGCTCCTTGGGAAAACCCGTGTCGGTAAAAACCTTGAAAGGTGTTTTTGTTTCTACCCCCATCATCTCCCAATGTCCGGTAAGGGTGTCCTTCCCGACGCTTTTTTCATAAAGATAGCAATAGCTTCCAAGCGGGTTTTCAATCGGCGGTATTCCCTTGAGTGGGTGTAGGTTTGCAATTCCAAGGCTAACGAGTGTCGGTATTTTTATGTCGCCAGCCTGCTCAACAATATGTCCGAGGGTGTCTGCACCGACATCTCCATACTGCTCGGCGTCCGGCATTGCACCGACCCCGAGCGAGTCCACGACTATAATAAATACTCTTTTATATTTTCTATCCATCTTAATTCCATTCAATACCATTGTATTTTTTAAAGCTTTCCATGCTTACACCGATGCTCTCCATCTCGTCCAATTCGGTGAAATCCTGCTCTAAAATCACATACTCTACACCTATTTCATTCGCCTTGTCTATGATGGCTTGGATATCCATCTGTCCCAAACCTATTTCGGTGAAGTCCTCCGGCGCAACATTTTTTATAAAACAGTCCATATCATAGCATATGTCGTTTCCGTTTCTCTCCAGAAGGTTTACAGGAAATTTAGGTGTTTTTGAGTAGTCTTTTTGGTGAATCAGTTTTAGCCTGTCGCCTAATTTATCCATCACCTCAACCGGATTTTTTCCTGCTCTGAACGACCAGAAGGTATCCAGCTCAAAGCTCAGATACTTCGGGTCGGTATTATCTTTAATTATATCTAAAACAGATTGCCCTTCAAACTCTTGAAATTCGTGAAAATGGTTGTGATATAAAAAAGATATTCCGTACTCTCTACATTTTTTTCCGATTTTTTCAAATTTTTTGCACTGTTTAAGTACATCGTCTTTGTCCTTGAAAAATGCAAGGCTGATCGCAATATATTCCGTGCCTAAATCCTGAAAGTAGGATAATACCTTGTCAATATTTTCATCCAAAAACGGAAAGATATGGGCACTCACTACCCTTGAACCGGTTTCGCTTAAAATTTCCTTCATTCTGCTTGAATCAACGTTAAAACCGACGCCAAAATCCTCGGTTGCGTTATGGTTTGCAACCTCAAAATATCTATAACCCAACTTTCCAACTTTATTAATGGTGTCGATTGGGTTTACCATCATAGAATTCCTTACCGAATATAACTGTATACCTACCTTAATAGCCATTTTCATATCCTTTCTTTTCGTAATTTTATATTAATTAACCCCTGTCGTCCTTATCGTACATCAACACGACATAGGGATGGTTTTCGTCATATTCGGTGAGTGGTTTCGGATTGTCAATCTCGGCACAGGGACGAATCTCATCGCCGAGTGAGCCGTCGCACATATCACCAAATGCTTTTCTGTACCTTTCCATAGACGACATTAAATCTGCCAATATCTCCGGATTGCTTTCTTTTATATTGTTCTCCTCCGAGACATCCTTGTCAAGGTCGTAAAGTTCGGGCGAATCAAAGACACAACTCTCCGAGAAATTAACGTCGCCCACAAGCAGTTTGTATTTTCCCTTGCGTATGCCGTTTAGGTTGTAGTTAAAGTAATATGCAAACTCCTCCCTAACGGGGTTATCCTCGCCCATTAACATAGAAAGTATGTTAACACCATCTATTTTATTGCCCGAAAGCGGCTGATTTAGCAATGCCGAAAAGCTTGGTAAAAGATCCATGTTGCTTGCCATGTTGTCAATCTCTACCCCTTCAGAAACATGACCCTTCCAGTGGACTATAAACGGCACCCTGAATCCACCCTCGTAGGAGGAGAATTTTGCACCTCGCAGTGGTGCGTTTGATGCGCCGTCCTTTGCCCTTGAACCGTTATCAGAGGTGAAGATAATCATGGTGTTTTCATAAATCCCGAGTGACTTAAGTTTGTGAAGTATAGCACTAACCGACCAGTCTACACCGGATACGCAGGCACCGAAATCGCCGTTTCTGCTCTCACGGATAAATCTTTCCTGCTCGTATAGCGGAAGGTGTACATGCATATGTGCTAGATAGAGAAAAAACGGCGTGTTTTCTTCTGCACTAGCATCGATGAATTCGAGGCTTTTTTCTACATAACGCTCGGTAAGTCCTGCCTGATCCGGCTGTTGCTGAACAACCTTATCGCCACGAATCAACGGCAACGGTGGAAGATAATCACCCTCCTTCATGCCATCCATTAATGTCTGCCTACCCATATCGTTGCTGTAGGGCAGACCGTAATAATCATCAAAACCAAACTGTAGCGGTAATGTTTCCTCATGATCGCCACAGTGCCACTTGCCTACAATCATAGTTTTATAACCGGCATCTTTAAACAACCTTGGCATGGTATATTCTGATTTGTTTAAACCTGTTTTAGCACCGGGAAACAAAACCAACGGCATTGATACACGCTGTGCATAACACCCTGTCATAAGCGAGGCGCGTGACGGTGTGCATATCGAGGAACTGGCATAAAAGCTGTTAAATTTAACACCGGTTCTTGCAAGTTCATCAATCGTCGGCGTGTCGTTGATACCGGAACCGTAACAGCCGAGATCGCCGTATCCGAGGTCATCGCAGTTGATAAGAATTACATTTGGTTTCATATCCTACCCCTTTATACTATTTTTAAGAATTATAACACATCATATACCGCTTTGCAATGCATTGATTTGCAATACTGCGTAACAAATCAATAATAAATACTTTGTCAAATTCCACAAAAAATATTTATTTTGCAAAAACACTTGACTTGGAGCTAACTCCATGTTGTATACTTGCATAGAAAACAAAAAAAGGAGAGAAATCATGCAACACAGTAAAACAAAGCAGTTAACACTTTCAGCGCTCTTTTTGGCACTTGCTCTTGCACTTCCGTTCCTGACGGGGCAGATACCGCAGATTGGCAGTATGCTCTCGCCAATGCACTTTCCGGTATTTATGTGTGCCCTTATAGTCGGCGGAAGATACGGTATGGCGGTGGGCTTTATATCGCCGATATTGAGATCTCTAATATTCGGTATGCCTCCACTGTTTCCGGTTGCGATTGCAATGGCGTTTGAGATGGCAATCTATGGGCTTGTGGCTTCTCTGATATATTTTAGCGGTAAGCGTAACATTGTGAGGCTGTATGCAAGTCTTATTACAGCTATGATAGCCGGCAGAATTGTTTGGGGTATTGTCCAGTTTATACTGCTTTCGGCAACCGGAGGAAGTTTCACCTTTCAAATGTTCCTTTCCGGCGCACTACTGTCTGCAATTCCCGGAATTGTTGCACAGCTGATAATTGTACCGATTGTTGTAAAAGCAGTTGAGGGGAGCTCGGTTAAAAGAAAGGCGGAGGTCGTATGACGATAGCCCAGGTCGGTGAGAAATACGGACTAACTCCCGACACGCTAAGATATTATGAAAAGATAGGCCTTATTCCGCCTGTGGAAAGGTCTCCGGGCGGAATAAGAAATTATAGCGAGGAGGACTGCCGCTGGGTGCAGTTTATACGCTGCATGAGAAATGCCGGACTGCCGATTGACGTGCTGACAGATTATATGGAGCTGTTTAGGCAGGGTCATCACACAGCGCATAAAAGAAAAGATATTCTGCTTGCTCAACGCGAAATTCTTCTTCAAAAAATTGCACAGCAACAGGAAATCGTGGGCAGACTTGACCACAAAATCATGCTGTGTGAAAAGGAAATCGAGCAACAGGAGGAATAGAGCCGAAAATGTCCTTTATTAAATATTTAGCAATTCAGGCAGAGATGCACGGCTCTATAGAAACACAGGATATAATAAAGCTGTGCTATCAAGCCGCATTCGGTGCAGAACATCTTATACAGGATAAACAAAGGGCGAGAAGCTATTTACAGGAGGAGTTTGATTCCTTGGACGCCGACAGCGACACCACACTTTACGAAACGCTGAACGAGGATATCTGTAGGGTGAACCTAAAGGCATGGAAGCACAAAAACCTTCCGATAGACTGGTTGTTTGAAATGTTTTGCGGCAGCATTCCTCAAAACGGGAAGGGAACGGAAAGGTTTCTCTCCTATATTGAGGACGCTAAAATCCTTGTGAACGACAATAAATTCAACATATCCACAGATACATTCAACAGCTTTTATAACGAATATTTAAAGGATGGTATCCGTGCCGTACACCATAGCGATGGATACAGGGCACAGGAAAAACCTGCATACAGAATTGTTCACACAAAATATCTTCGGATAATCACTATACTCGAAAGGATAGCTGAAATATTTTTCTCCGGGAAGGCGAATTGCATTATAGCTATAGACGGAAGATGCGGTTCCGGCAAAACCACAACGGCAAATTTGCTTGCCGAGGCTTTAAAAATAGATGTAATCCACGCAGACGACTTCTTTTTACCTCCGATTAAGCGAACCGAACAACGACTATGTGAAATCGGCGGTAATATCGACTATGAAAGATTTTTAAAGGAGGTTATTCCGAACCTGTCACACAACAAAAGTTTTAGCTACAACATATTCGACTGTAGCAGTGCAGAGCTAAACAAAACCCGACAAATCGGCGGTAGCAACATAAGATTAATAGAGGGTGCCTACAGCCACCATCCATATTTCAAGGATTATGCCGACATAAAAATCTTCTCCGACATAACGGCAGAGGAACAGATGCGGCGAATTATAAAAAGAAACGGCCTGGACATGGCAAAAAGGTTTAAAGAGGAATGGATACCGATGGAGGAGCGATATTTTAAAGGGCTTGAGATAGAGGATAGGGCAGATTTGATATTAAAATAACCACGCAAAATCACCCACAATGCACGCTAATAAGTCGTTTTGATTTTTTTATTAAACAATTTATTGAAAGTGTTGTTTGATAATTCCGTAAATTCTATGGGAGTGGAAACGGATGTTTTTAAACCTACAGTTTGACAATTTCCTACCCATATCAAATAGGGGTTTAATGGTAACTCATCTTTAACTTTCAGGTGGCAACCATCTCTGATAAGAAGTCCGTCTTGAGCTATTTTTTTCATATCAAAATATAATCTAACACCCGGGGTATACTCTGTGTCGTGGTTCATAATGATTTTTCCTTGCTGTTTCGACAGCACTACAATTTCACCGGAAATATTACCGTTTGAAAACATAATATAATCACTAAAATCATCAGGGTCCCCCAGCAATTTACCTATCGGTTCATTTTCAGATATAATATTATTTTTTTTCAAAATGTTCCAAGATTTTAAGCAATTGTCAATTTTGATGTTATTCCAACTTTCAAATGTGGTGCTATGTATCAACACATCCGGTTCGTAACTCCTTAAAAACATGTCATTATATTTATGCTCTCCATAACAGGATTGTGCTTCGGCATAATCTTCGTCAGATATGGAGAGTATAATATTTTTATTATATGTTCCTTGAAACTGGATAAAATCAAAAACAGACATCTGCCACTGAGGATAATTTTTGCTTACTTTTAATATATATGTCGATTTATTTTTACCACCATTCATCATGTGGTAGTCGTTGGAATCGGTTAGTTGATAAATCATCCAGGAAGAATCATAAGCTCTATTGGTAATGGGGTTTATATTGTTTTCTATGAAATTTTCATTTATCCTGTATAGCAAAATTGGTCCCTTTTAAATATTAGCTTGTATCATCAGCTGTGTTGAGGATTGTCCCTATGTAGCACTCCACCCATTAATCCCCGAGCCTTGCAGTGCCTTTAACATTTTTTGTCTGAATGCCGGGTCGGTGTGGGATTTTTCGGTTACAAATTCCTTTGCGTTCTGGCGGTTGGTTATACCATCTACCGGACAACCGCTTTTTGCAACCGGGAAATTTTCATTTCTTGATGCCCTTATAACCTCAGCTTCGGTGGCGAGGATTAGGGGTCTTATCAGCCATAAATCCCTTCTTGACAGGTAGCTTTTTGGGGAAAAGCAGTCTATCCTTCCCTCGGTAAAGAGGTTCATGTAAAAGGTTTCTATCGCATCGTCGAGATGGTGTCCGAGGGCAATTCTTTTGCACCCTAAACGCACCGCCTCGCTGTGGAGTGCACCTCTTCGCAAAACCGCACAGAGTGAGCAGGGGTGTTTTTCCTTTCTTATGTCGAAAACTATGGAACCTATGTCACTACGGTAGACATGGTGTTCCACATCAATTTCTTTAAAGTAATCGGTGAGCACGGTATAGTCGGTGTCAATGCCGCCAAAGCGTGGGTCAATTGTCACCGCACATATGTCAAACGGTATGTTGCTGTATCTCCTTAGCCTTGCAAGTGCTACCGTTAACGCTATGCTGTCCTTGCCTCCCGACACGCCTACGGCAACCCTGTCGCCCGGTTCTATCATTGAATATTTTTGTATTGCCTTACGGGCAAGCCCCTCTAACCTTTTAATCTCTCGACCTCCGAACTGTTTGATGTAGTTTAAAATTATACCAACCTTTTAGATAAATTACCAAAAGAGAAAACAGGTGAATTTAAACGAAAATAAGCGAATTTTAAAGATAATATACCGATACATTAAAAAATAGTAAAATTTATGTTGACATCCGGTCTCGGTTACATTATAATAATAAAGCGTCAGGGTATAGTTAAACCCAAAATATGAGCTATTGCAGTTTCATATTCCGTTACAATGCGGGTTTTAACTATTCACCTAATTCAATGCAAAACAGAACAATGTATAGGAGAAAAAGGAATGAAAACGTTTCTTGCAAAGCCCAGTGAAGTAGAGCGCCGCTGGTATCTTATAGATGCTGAAGGCAAGCCTTTGGGTCGTGTGGCCGCAAAAGCCGCTATGCTTCTTAGGGGTAAAAATAAGGTCACCTTTACACCCAACGTAGACTGTGGTGACTTTGTTGTAATCGTAAACTGTGAAAAGGCGGTTCTTACCGGTAATAAGCTTACCCAAAAGTACTACCGTCGTCACTCCGGCTGGGTTGGCGGACTTAAAGAAATTCAGTACAAAACCCTTATGGCCGACCGTAGCGACAAGGCTATGTATATAGCCGTAAAGGGAATGCTTCCCTCCAACACACTCGGTGCTAATGCACTACGTCGTTTAAGGGTGTACACAGCGGCAGAGCATGACAACGCCGCACAAAAGCCCGAAGCAATCAGCTTGTAAAGGAGAGGTGAAGAATTATGTATGAGACAAAAGCGTATTTTTACGGTACCGGTCGCCGCAAAAGCAGTGTTGCCCGTGTACGTATATATAGCGGTGATGGTAAAATAACCATTAACAACCGTGACATCGACGATTACTTTGGCCTTGAAACATTAAAGCTGATTGTTCGTCAGCCGTTAGTTTTGACTGGGCTCAACAACAATTACGATATTAAGGTAACCGTTGCCGGCGGTGGTGTTTCCGGACAGGCAGGTGCTATCCGTCACGGACTTTCCCGTGCTCTGCTTCAGGCAGACGAGGGTCTGCGTCCTACACTTAAGAAGGCCGGATTCCTGACACGTGACCCACGTATGAAAGAGCGTAAGAAATACGGTCTTAAGGCTGCGAGACGTGCACCGCAGTTCAGTAAGCGTTAATCTCGAGAAACTTAATGACCTGTTGGTATCTAAGATGACCTGTTGGTATCTAAGAAAAAAAGAAAAGGTGAGGCGTGCAGTTTCGGCTGTTCCGCCTCGCTTTTGGGCGTCCTTGCTGTTTTTGCCGATGCTTGTCGCAACCTTGTTTTTAATAGGATATCCGCTGAATATGACGCTTATCTTTGACGAGGAAGGTAACACTGTGCTGGAGATGGGCTATTTATTGGACCCTTACGAGCTTCCGTCACAGGTCGGTTTTGACCGAGAGGGCGAGGAGGTTATTAGCTACACACCCGGCGAAGGAATGATATTAAATCGTGTAGATGTTAACTACAGTTTTCCGGTAGAGCTTACCGCAGATGGAGAGAGTGAGACTATCTACATACACGAGATGACGGTATCCGAGCTACTCGAACAAAACGAAATAGAGCTCACCGAGCACGATTTTGCCGAACCGGCGTTTAACCACGAAATCATTGAGGGTGACGTGATAGAACTCTTCCGTGTACATTTCGAGCAGGAGGAAATCACCAAAACAATCCCTCACGAGACTAATGTTCGTGAGACCTCACTTATGAACCGACGTGCAGACGATGTTGTTGTGTTGTTAGAGGGTGTCGACGGTGAGGGAACTTTTACCTACGAAAACAAGTTCATCAACAACGAGCAGGTGGAGTCGGTGCTTGTTGAAGAGGAACTTATCTTAGAGCCGATAACCGAGGAGCAGATTGTCTATGCACCTGTTTCGGTATCGAATTACGAGGATATGCTGGCACGCAATCCAAACTTTGCCAACTATCCGATTGTAAACGGAGTTCCGGCAAATTATAAATCGGTTCTTACTGCGGGAAGGGCAACCGGTTACTATTCGGCAACCGGCAGAGGCTCCTCGGGAATAGGATTGTTTTACGGCAGTTGTGCCGTTGACCCGACCATAATTCCATACGGAAGCCTGCTGTACATAGCATCGTCGGAGGCCGACAGCTTCGTTTACGGATATGCAATAGCGACCGACACCGGAACCGCAATGGTAACAGGTCACGCCCTGGTTGATTTGTTTTACGAAACCTACAGGGAGAGTGCAATCAATGGTGTTCGAACCGTTAATGTTTATATTTTAGAATAGTTTAAATAAGGAACTGCTGAGAATTTCAGCCACCTGTAAAGAACCGGCTTGACACTTTGTGTGTGTCAAGCCGGTTCTTTATTTATACACAGTCCGGCTTAATCGCTTAGATTGTTAAGCTTTTCAATTTCAGGATATTGTTTCAAAAAAATCTTATTGGCAACTTCTAATTGATTACAATATTCTGCATAAAAAGAACTAAGTTGTTGCATAGCAGGGATAAATATATCGTTATAACCGGTCGAATTGTTGAACTCTTTCATCAATTGCATAAACTTAAAAGCCGGGGAATTTTTATATTCATCTGACTTTTTGTACTGCAAATATTTATCCAATACCTCTTTATTATTGGATAAAAATTCATCCGGATTTTGAATTGACTTCTTAGTAGACTCAAGCAATCGGGAAATCTGTTGTGTTCCTATATGATTTGTTCCTTCAAATAAATACTCTTGTAAATCTCTTGGAATATCCAAATCAGGAAGATTATCTAAGAATGATAAAATGGTTTCGTATGCGGTTTGTTGAGCTTCTGTTTGAATTGGTGTATTCAGAAATTGTGCAAAATGCATACAAATAAATCTACCGTAATATCCGGGAAATGCACCTAACAGTTTATCTGTAATAGTTCTGCTCTGCTCAACCGAATGTAACTCTATGCTTAATTCATCATAGGACACTCCCTGACTGAGCTTATGAAGAATGGATTTTTTGATTATATTACGCTCAAGTTCCAACTCTTTTTTTACAGATATTGCTTGTAATGTCGAATTTGTTGTGTCATTTAAAATGTGCTGAATTTCTTCGGTTGAAATGCCTAATTTTCTCAATACACTGATTTTGTTTAGCTTTTCAATATCATGTGTACTATAGCTTCTATAACCGTTTTCTAAAACAGACGGAAAAATCAGGCCTTGCAAAGTATAATATTCGATTGCCTTTTTAGTTAATTTTGTGAGTTTACTTACTTCATTTATTAGCATATTTATCACCTCGATATAATCATAAGCTAACACCCAAGGTGATAGTCAAGCACTTTTTAAGTAAAATACAAATTATACGACCTTCAGGCACGAAAAAATTTCCAATAGGCTCCGCCGTAGGCGGAGGTTATAAAACAATTTCGAATAATTCCTTTAACTCTTTAATTTCATAATTTATTTGAATAGATGTATTTGCGTTTACATTACCTTTGGGATTGAACCAACAACAGTCGATTCCGGCATTATTTGCCCCAACCATATCGCTTGATAGTGAATCTCCAATAATAATAGCTTCTTCGTGTTTGAAATCAGCAATCTTATTAAATGCATATTGAAAAAATCTTATATCCGGTTTTTCATAACCAACTTCATCTGAAATAAAGATACCATCAAATAATTCAACTAAACCTGTGTTGTGCAACTTTTTATTTTGGGCTACAGCCGTACCATTTGTAACAGCATACTGTTTTTTTGTTTTTTTCAATTGCGAACAAACTTCGTGTGCATCATCAATCATAATCGCATAATCACCAAGAGCAACTTGATAAAGACTATTTATTGCTTCACAATCAATTTTATTTAAAGATAACTGCTGAATGAAATCTTCAAACCTGCGATTTAACATAATGGACTTTTCTATTTTCCCTTGTGCCAACAATTCCCAGTAATTACGATTGATTTCAGAATATATCTTTATATCTTCATCAGTCAAAACAACACCAAACTTTTTAAAACATACTTGGAGGGCTGTTTTTTCTGAACGCTTAAAGTCAATCAGTGTATCATCTATATCCCATAACAAATATTTATATTTTTTTTTCATAATCGCTCCATCTTCAATTATAATAAATGCCGTTATCCGAACTTAAAATCTCACCTATGAGTTGCGTTAATCATTATTATACAACCATATCACAACAATTACAACTTAAAATAATTTCATTAACCCTCGACCGCAGCTGCCTGAATAGTTAATACAGACAAGCGGTTTTACGGTTTTTGAATTTTGGTGCTCTATACTAAAAAACAACAATATTATACAATTATCGTAAAAATTGTTTGATTTTGTCACAAAAAAGATATATAATAGATACACAGGATGTTTTAACCGGAAATTTAGTATATAGTAACGTAAGATGGACGATGAGAGACTGCCGGGGGTAAGCAACATGGGATCACGTGCTAAGGGAATTAATATAATAGCAACTATAGTAGTTATTTCGGCAATTATAGTTATCGGTGTTATTATAGCTTTGGTTAGAAATGTAACAGATGATGCGCTTGAAGATGCAACGCTCAGCGAGATGGCTACAGCCGGTTCACAGCTGGAGTTGATTTTGGAGGGGAACTTGGCAGCCGGCGGAAGAAGCCTTGACGCACTTGCCGATAGTATAGTTGAATATGATATTTCAAGTGAGGATATTGTAGAATATTTTGACTCTCAGGCATTGTCTGATGAGTTTATAACCTTGTATTATATTGAACCTGACGGTAACGGAATCTCTGATGAAAATAAGCGATACGATTTTTCAGATGTCGAAGCTTTTAATCAAGCGCTTGAAAATGGTTTTTATATTACTGAACCCCACGTATCTCCCGAAATGGATGATGTGGTGTTCGGTTTTTTTGCTTCTGTCGTTAAAAATAATGAAACAATTGCAGTTTTATACGGCGAAACATCAACCGATAATTTTTTTGAAATTTTAGATCAAAGCACCAACGGAGCAGGCGAGTTATTTATTCTCGACAGGAACATTAACGTTCTTTATTCTACCGATGCTACCTATGCAAACAGCAACTCTATACCTAAAGAAGACGTCGAAGAGATGGGCGTTGAGAACATAATGACAGCACAGAATAATTTTATTAACGAGCAAAATGGTGGCTTTTATTATGATTATTTTGGTGTAGAAAAGATAATGGTGTATTACCCGATACATGCCACCAACTGGGGATTTGCAATAAACGTCGAGATCGACAAACTCAATGTCGAGCTTATAAATGCCATAAACGTAACCAATACCATTAATGACGTTGTATATTGGCTGATTATCACCTTTGCGATTATCCTGTCGGTATCCCAGTATAATTCGTCAAAAGCTCTTGAAAAAACCGCATATTATGATGCTTTAACAGGTCTGATGAACATGCCTAAGCTTAAGCATGACATGAAACATGTTTTAGAACATAATACCGATAAGCTGTATTCGGTTCTGAAATTTGATGTTGAAAATTTTAAGATTATCAACGAAATATTTGGATTCGATGTAGGTGATCGAGTACTTAAGGTGCCCAAGGTGGTGATAGATACGGTTTCTGCACAAGGTGTAAAGGTTCTTGGTGCAAGGTCCGGTGTGGATGAGTGTGTTGTGTTTGCCCAGTCGGATTTTTTAAGCGATATTGAATCCATGACAAAATTTTATGAATCGTTTTACAAGGAACATATACCCGAACTCGGAAACTATGCAGTCTCCTTTAAATATGGCAGATACAATATTGAGAAGGGTGAAACAGACGTTTCCATGATAGTTGATAAGGTTACCCTTGCCCATAATATGGCGAAATCAAAAAAGGGCATGACGGTTTACGACTATGACGAGAACTACAAAAATAAGCTGATGTATGATGCCGAAATTACAGCTAAGATGCAATCAGCCTTAAAAAATAAGGAGTTTTGTGTATATCTACAACCTAAGTTTAGTGTGAACGAAAGCACACTTGTAGGTGCAGAAGCTCTCGTTAGATGGATAGAAAAGGATGGAAACATAATTTTCCCAAACGACTTTATTCCGCTTTTTGAGAAAAATGGTTTTATAGCAAGTCTTGATCAATACGTTCTGGAAGAAACCTGTAAAGTTATTAAAAAATGGATGGATAATGGCATCGGAAGCCTTACCGTTTCGGTAAACCTTTCCCGTGTAAACCTTCGCAATCCGACCATTGTTGAGGATATTGTTGAGATAGCGGACAGACACTGTGTACCTCATGGGAATATTGAAATTGAACTGACCGAGTCGGCATCGGTAAATCAGGAGAGTGCTTTAGATGCGCTTTATGTTAAGCTACAACAGAACGGATTTAAAACCTCGATCGACGATTTTGGTGCAGGATATTCCTCGCTCGGTATGCTTAAAAATCTAAACATTAACACCCTAAAGATGGACAGAAGCTTTTTTGTAGGTGGGAGAAATGAACGACGTGATGACATGCTTGTGGACGGTATTATTAAGTTATCTCACAGCCTGGGAATGTATGTCGTTGCAGAGGGTATAGAAACCCGAGATCAGATTGAACTGCTTCACTCCATGAATTGTGATGCTGTGCAGGGGTATGTTCATGCAAAACCGATGCCTATCGACGAATTTGAGGAGCGATATAGCAAAATTTTCCCGAAGGAAAGCACTGAAAATCAGAATGTTTTGCGGAATGTTCAGCATATTAACGATGCAAAGTATGCGAGCTCCTTTGCCCCTTGCGGAATTGTTATAGCTCATCAGGATGAACATTTTACCATAGTCGAAGCGAACGATGGATATTTTAACATAATCGGTTTCACAAGAGATGAGTTGAAAAGCCTTTATCATAATCGTGGTGCCTTACTTCTCCATCCCGAAGACCTGACTGAGCTGTCGAAATATGTTGCTGAGAAGATACAGAAAGCACCGGATGACCAGCTTATCTTTGCGGCAAGAACATTAACAAAAGAGCGTGGTTACATAATGTCACAAATGGTAGGAAAGCTTACCATAAACGAAATGGGTCAGCCGAGGTTGTATTTTTCGCTTATGGATATCAGCCAGTACTCCGATAGCATGAAGATGTTAAAAACCGAAATGGATTTTAATGCGCGAATTGCATCACTAACCAACAATGTGTTCTTTGATTATAATATAAAAAATGATACCTTGCATTTTTCTAAAAACTTTGCCGATAAATTTAATATTCCCAATATTATTACCGAGTTCACCAAGTCGGATATTGCTCGTGATATGTTTAGCGACTTTTATATGAAGCATATGCATGATAAGGAAAAAAGAGAGCCTATACCTCGAAAATCGACCGGTGAATTCTGCTTGTCGCTACCAAACGGTGACCCTATATGGTATCTCTACAGTTATGAGACGGTTCAAGATGATAATGGTAGATTGTATACTGTGGGTAAGATGACCGAGGCTGCAGGTCATAAAGCTGAGCTGGATATACTTAAGGTTAAGTCCGAGACAGACCCACATAAGAGCGTGTTTAATAAACAGGCTACCGATAGGTATATTCGTAACTACCTGAGGATAGCTACCGAAGGAAACGACAACGGTGCATTTTTCGTAGTTGCGTTAGACAATTTTAGCAGTGTTGTGGATGTGTTTGGGCAGGTATACGCCAATAAATGCTTAGGCGATATAGGAAATCTCTTAAGAGGTGCGTTCCGAAGTGCCGACCTTATCGGAAGTTCCGAAAATTTTAAATTCTATGTGTTCATAAACGACTACAAGACAATTGAGATTGTAAAGAAAAAGGCTGAGGAGCTTTGCGATATGCTTAACATTAAGTATGAAAAGGACGATGTCAGCATAAAAATATCCGCTAAAATTGGAATATCAATATATCCGGATGACGGAGATACCTTTGATACTCTGTATAGCAAAGCAAATGCTGCCGTAAATCGTTTAAATTCGGACAAAGCCGTTTATGCGGTGTATGACGGCGAGCTTCACAGCACAATCGGTGAGAGCAAACCACAATAAATTATGCAAGTCTTTACATTTTTTTCAATATATAGTATAATATATACTATATGGAGGAGAATGAAATGCGAATTGCGATGTTTGCCGAGACATATCTGCCGTATATTAGCGGTGTTGTGACATATGTTAAAATATTAAGGGATGAGTTAGAGCGTAAGGGGCATGAGGTTTTAATAGTAGCGGCATGTCCGAAAAAGATACGCCCACAGCAGGTGGAAGGGGTGATGTACTGTCACTCGGTGCCACTAAAAAAATTATACGGATATGGTGTTTCAAACCCATTAAATCTTGCATCGTATAAACGAATTGCAGACTTTAAGCCGGATTTAATTCATATTCACACAGAATTTTCCATTGGTGTTTTAGGTATGCAGTCGGCACGATGGCTAAATGTGCCGATGGTATATACGTTGCACACCATGTATGACGATTATCTTGGTTATGTCGCACCAAAGCGACTTGAGAAGATTGTTAAGACGGTTGCACACCGATATCTTAAGGATATAGCGAGCAGGGCTACCGAGATGACAGTCCCATCGGATAAGGTGGTAAGGTATCTGAACCATTGCGGAGTTAACCGTAATGTTAATTTAGTTCCCAATACCGCCGCAACGCGCCAGTTTCTACCGGAAAATAATTCGGCGGACTCGATAGTAGCGGCTAAAAGCCATATGGGTCTTGCCGAGGACGATATATCAATACTGTTTGTAGGTCGCCTCGGTTATGAAAAAAGCATAGACAAGCTCATAGATTATTTTGCTAAGGCGTGCAATGATAAACCGAGATTTAAGCTTGTAATAATCGGTGATGGTCCCGAGATGGAAAAGCTTAAAAAATATGCCGATGAATCAGGCCTTGGCGAGCGAATACACTTTGTGGGAAGAGTGGAATATAAAAATATTGGTGCATATTATAATGCGTGTGACATTTTTTGTACCGCCTCCACCTCCGAGACAAATTCTATAACGGTTTACGAGGCAACCGCTGCGGGTCTTTATGTTTTTCAAAAACTCGACATGTTTAACATCGGTCAGATATCTAAGGGTATTACCGGTGATTTGTTTGAGGACGAGGAAGGATTTTGCAAACTTACTGAGGACTATTCAGCTCTTTCCGACGAGGAGCGGCAAAATCTCAGAGAGTCTGTTACCGAGAGCAGCAGATCATACAATGAGGAGGTGTTCTGCGATAGAATGCTAAATGTTTATAACATTGCGGCGGCAAGACACGAGGAAAAAAGGTCAAAGAGCTATTTGACGCGATTATTGAGAAAATAGATAGGTTTTTATGAATACAAAAAAAATTGTTGGCATTGTGGTAGCTACGCTACTTGTGCTGATTACAGGAATAAGTGGTGTGTCCTCTGCGATCACCTTACAGAAAGGCTATTTCAGCACTGAAGGTCTGCTGGATGATATTAACATTTATTCAGAGGATGTTGCACTTATTTATATTGTGGGTACAATTCAGGATACCGGTGAGGACGTTAACACCATTATTAATGACGGTTACCGCCATCAGCCTACAGTAACCCAGATAGAGGAGCTTGCCGATAGTGAGAGCAACAAGGGGATAATGTTGTATCTGGATACCCCAGGGGGCGGCGTATTGGAGAGTGATGAGGTTTACCTTGCACTCATGGAGTACAAGGAGACTACCGGTCGACCGGTATATGCATATATGCACGGAATGGCGGCATCGGGTGGATACTATATATCCTGTGCGGCGGATACCGTGATAGCAAACAGAAACTGCCTAACAGGTTCACTCGGCGTAATAATGGGGTATACCGACTATTCCGGTCTTTATGAAAAACTCGGTATTGAAAGTCATGAGTATGTTTCAGGTCCCTTTAAATCGATTGCCTCACCGGAGAACAGCGATGAGGAAGATGCAATTTATCAATCGTTTGTGGACGAAGCGTATGACCAATTTGTGGACATAATTATGCAGGCAAGAAACCTGTCGGACAGCGAGGTGAGAAAGCTTGCGGACGGCAGAATTTATACGGCAAATCAGGCGCTCGAACATAACCTTATCGATACGGTAGGGGATTTTGATGATGCATTAAATTTAGTGGCAGAGGAGACGGGATACGGAGTTAATCACTATCCTTTAGCTACCGACCTTAGTTTTTTTGACACGATTTTCGCCACGGTATCGGACATAATGCCGAGAAGTGACAGTCAGGTGTTGTTAAAGTTGGTGGAAGATCAAAAACCGGTGGAGCTTTACTATGTCCTACAAGATTAATCCCCAGGTGACTGCCGGCTTTTGGGTTAGGTTGGCGGCCTATACAGTAGATAATATTTTGATTTTACTGATAAGGGGTATACTATCGCTTTTCGGATTGGGTTTTGGCGAGCTTTTTTCTGTTCCTGTGTTTTTTAACTACAGTGTTGTAGATGTCTTTTATTTCGCCATAGCGGTGACATATTTCACCTTTTTTACTTTTAAACAGGGTGCGACACCGGGTAAACGGTTGTTTCGTTTAAAGGTTTTGGATTGCTCGGAGCGTCCGAGCTGGATTAATATACTTTATCGCGAGTCAATAGGTCGCTTTATTACCGGTTTTATGCTTGTCGGATATATTTTTATGCTTGCCGACAAAGAACATTGCACCTTTGCCGACCTTATATGCGATACAAGGGTTGTCTATATTAACATGTATGCAAGGAACACACTTTGATAAGAAATAATGAAGGTACAATAGGCTCTTATTCGGTAAAGGATATAAAGAAATTTATGTCTCAGCTTACGAAATTTTCAATGGTTGGATTGTTTAACACCGGCCTAAATTATCTATTATATTCAACGCAGGTTTTTATCGGTATACATTATATCGTTGCAAATGCAATTGCCTGGGGCATAGGCGTTTTTGTTTCCTACCTTTTAAACTCTAAGCTTGTGTTTTCTGCAAAACTCAGCAGGGAATCGGTTATAAAAACGTATGTTGTATACGGAATTTCCTTTAGTGTAACAACGGTCGGTCTTTACATCCTTATCGATTTACTATCGGTTTCGGAATATCTGGCACCACTTATCATGCTGGTTTTCACCATTCCTTTTAACTTTCTTGCAATGAAATTTTGGGCAATCGGTAAAAAGCCGGTAAAGCTTATCGTATTCGACCTTGACGGAACACTTTTTGAAACTCATCCGGGAATGTTGTCGTCTATACAGTCGGTGTTGTTGTATAACGGTCTTGATAAGCCTGATGATGTATTCAAGGAAAAGTTAATGTCGGGTGTTCCGAGTAGCATGTTACTTAAGGAATGTTATAATCTTACCGAAAACAGGCTTCGAAAAATTGTTCAAGAGTATCGTGGGCATTATCAACAGTTTGGTGCGTATGAGTGTAAACCATATCCCGGAATAAAACAACTACTTATGAAGCTCTCGAGGAGTGGGCAGAGAATGGCGATTGCAAGCCTAAAGCGTGAAGAAGTTTTAAATGAAATCGTCGGTGATAAAGGGGTAGAAGAATTCTTTGATGTTGTAGTTGGGAACGATTTTGACTGTAGCTTGACCAAGGATGTTATTCTTAAAACGGTGATTGAGGAGATGGGATTTTCAGCTGATGACACAATTCTAATAGGGGACAGCTATTACGATTACGATGCGGCAAGGGTTATCGGCTGCGAATTTATTGGTGTTACCTATGGATACGGCTTTAGCGATGAAGAACGAAATAGATTGCAACGCGTAACCTTTGTAGACGATGTTAAGGGAATTGAGGAACAGCTTAAGATATGATAAAAAAAGTTTCGGTTAAAACAAAAAAACTTTTACGTTTTTTTGCGGTCGACGACATTAAAATATTTATCTACTGCTATATAATAAGCTTATTAGCGGTAGTTGTTTTTGTATTGTTGTCATTTGCGATGGACAGGTTGCTAAGGGCAACAGGAGCTTTGCAAAGCGAAACATTGAGTTGGGAGGATATAACTCCGATTGAGATAATACCTACCGAGGATGGGAAAATATTTTCCTACTCGGTAGACCCACAAATATTGCTGCCACCTAAGGAACAACTGATAAGTTCGATAGAACTCAAGGTTGATTTTGAAGGCGAAACCGGAGAACTTTCAGCATATTATACAGACAACCCGGACGCAGATTTTTCGGTGCTAAACAGGGTGTATGGCTATCACGATGATGAGGGAGCAGTTTTTGAATTTGGACTTAAAAAGGTATCGTCGCTGAGGATTGACCCATCAAGTTATGTCACAACCCTCGGATATTTTAATGGGATAGAGATTAATCCGATTCGAAGTTTTTCGGACTTTGTTAGGATAAACGGTGCTACCTTTTACTTCATGGCAGTTGTTCCCGCAATGATAGCGGCTATAATTTGTACGTTTAAGCATATATGGGTGAAGAATGAATTATCTACCTCTTAGTGTACCGAATTTTTGTGGTAATGAAAAAAAATATGTTGAAGAAGCGGTAGTAAGCGAGTGGGTTTCAACCGGGGGAAGTAGGGTCGGAGAATTTGAAGAAATGATTGCCGACTACAACAAGGTGAAAAAATCGGTTGCTACGGCAAGCGGAACGGCTGCAATACATCTTGCTTTGATATGCCTCGGCGTGGGGTCGGGCGATGAGGTGTTGGTGCCAACATTAACATTTATTGCCGCGGTTAATCCTGTAGTTTATGTTGGGGCTACACCGGTGTTTTTTGGATGTGATGATACCCTTTGCATTGATGTCTCGGCGGTTAAAGATTTTTGTGATAACGGTTGTGAGTTTGACGGCAAGGTGCTGAAAAATAAAAAAAGTGGTCGACGCGTTGCAGGAATATTACCGGTTCATGTCTTTGGTAATCTCGCCGATATGGAGGGGATAATTGACATTGCCGAAAAATACAACCTGTTTGTACTCGAGGATGCGACCGAGGCGTTGGGAAGTCGTTTTGAAAAGGGTCGTTATAAGGGGAAAACAGCCGGTAGCATTGGCGATTTCGGCGCGTTTAGCTTTAACGGTAACAAGCTTATCACAACAGGCTCGGGCGGTGCGCTTATATCACGGGACGAAAAAATGCTGGCTCATGCGAAATATCTTTCTACTCAGGCTAAGGACGATGAGATGCATTTTGTGCATAACGAGGTCGGATACAACTATCGTATGACAAATCTTCAGGCGGCTCTCGGAATAGCGCAGATGGAACAACTCGAGAATTTTATTAAGATAAAGAATGAAAACTATCGCCACTATAAAGAAAATTTAGCTGACATTAAAGGTGCACAATTACTTGAGTTTAGAGAGGATATTAGATCTAACAGATGGTTTTACAGCCTCATGCTAAAAGATTTTCCAATAGGCCGAGATGCAATGATGGATGTATTTGCTGAAAATAAAATAGGGGTGCGTCCCATATGGTATTTGATACATGAGCAAAAACCTTATTTAAACTGTGAAAGTCACAGCACAGCAAAAAGTAAGATTTTTAGGGAAAGTATTATTAATTTACCTTGTTCCACCTCCTTGACCGAGGCGGATGTTAAACGGGTTTGTGAGGTTGTGAAAAGGGTTGAAAAGGGGATATAGATGGATATAAAACAGCTGCTGATTAATGAGAGTTTTACGGTAAGAGATGCTATGCAGAGACTGTCCGAGACAGGATATAGAATACTGTTACTCTGTAAGGGTGAATTTTTTTGCGGAATTATTACCGACGGTGACATACGTAGGTATATTTTATCCGGAGGACAAATTACCGAGAGTTGTCTAAATGCTGCAAACACCACGCCGGAGACGGTGAAACTCGGCGAATACGAAAAGGCTAAGGAAATTTTTGTAAAACTTGATGCCAATGCAGTTCCGGTGTTAGATGACGAGGGAAGAGTGTGCGACATCTATTTTGATCGTACAGAACAGATTGTTACCGAGAAGGTCGATATTCCTGTTGTGATTATGGCGGGTGGACTCGGCACAAGGTTATACCCATACACAAAAATTTTGCCAAAACCGCTTATACCGGTGGGAGAATTGCCTATAATTGAGCATATAATTAATCGATTTGTCGGATACGGTTGCAACAACTACCATGTAATAGTCAACCACCGTAAGGAGATGATCAAGGCGTACCTCAACGAAGGAGAGAAGCCCTATAATCTTAATTTTGTTGACGAGGATACCCCGCTTGGTACCGCCGGAGGTCTTTCTCTTTTAAAGGGTAGTGTAACCGACAGTTTTTTTCTTACAAATTGCGACATATTAGTCGATGCAAACTATGCTGATATATACAGGGAACATAAGGCAAAGGGTAATGTGATTACCGTTGTAACTGCATTCAAGCATATTGTAATACCTTATGGAGTCATTACTCTTGCCGAGGATGGTGAAATTGCAGAGTTCTCCGAAAAACCCAGAATTGATGTTTTAACAAACACCGGCTTTTATCTCGTTGAGCCGATGGTGGTAGAGGAACTTGCCGAAAATTATAAAACTACCATGCCGGACATAATAGATAGCTACCGAGAGAGAGGACACAAGGTAGGAGTTTATCCGATAAGGGAAGACGCCTTTATGGACATGGGCAGGTTAGAGGAGCTGGAGGACATGAGAATGAGGTTGGAAAATGGTACGAAGAAGTGATTATTCGGTCGAGAACACACCGAAAAGAGATGAAAAAGGACAGATAATAAGCCAACCAAAAAAAATCAGTTACATGCGTAGCAGAGCTTTTATACTTCCGCTGCTATGTATCGGATTAGTTATTATATGTGGACTGTTAATCGCCTCCTTTGGAGGATGAAATTATAATATGCCCTTGCAATTTGCTAAAGACAAACGGTGAAGCACTGGTATTTTAGCACAAAAAACCTCCCTTTGGAATAGAATATAACAATTAGTTATAGTCAAAACCATTGGGGGGATTATTTTATGGACAATCAGACAGGTGCAGAATATATAAACAGGTATATCGAGGTAGGTTGTCTCAGACCGGGAGAGCTACGTAGCGGATTTAGTGGTGTTACCGTTCATGAAAAAATAGGTGGGCGTGACGAGAATGCGGCTTATTTTGCAAGGATTGCCTTTAACAGCAAAAATAGAAATCGGGTTTTTTCATCGCATTATTATCTTGATGATAAGCAGATTATTGCAACATTACCGGAGGAGGAGGTAGCACTCCATTCTACCGAATATGCGAATAGCAACACTATAGCAATCACCTTATGCCCATATCTTGAATGTGATACCGAACAGCTGTTGACAAATGCCGAAACGCTGATTACCGATATTCTTGCAAGAAACGGAATAGTTATGTCGGGTGATAAGATATTTAAGGCGGATGATTTTGCCCAGCAGTCTGGGTATGAACAAGGATTGCTTGACAGTGAAAACCATTTTGCCACAATGTCAAAAAACGTTCAAAAAAACCTGTTATCACAAAGTAGTACTGCCTCGACCGTAGAGGTCGCAGTAGTATATGAGCGAGGGGTAGCGGTGCCAATTGAAAATGATAAAATATACCCGCCCGCCGATACCGAGACCGAGAGTACCGATATGTTGGAGCTTGCACGCTATCAGGAACTTGACAAATACTATGGGCAGACAGGTAGGTGCTAAACTTTGTTAGGCGAGATGAAGCTCAATAATAAGATTATCAACCCTGTCCTTTTCATGAATGAAAAAATTTAAGAAGGGGTTGTACATGTAATGTTGTAGGGCATCGGCATCCTTGAGTATCTCGTTAAAATCGGAGTGGATTGTAGATTTTTCGCTGTGGTAGTAGATAGCACCACAGATCAAATCTACCTCGTTATCAGCAAAAAGTTTGATGGATTTAAGTATTTCTCTTGCTGTGACCGAGCTTTTGCGTGCATGATTATCTCGATCGCCTGTAATGTATGCCGATATGTCGTGTAACATTCCGGAAATCATGGAGAGCTCTACGTCCTCACCCCTTTTTATGGCAAGCATTGCACAAAATTGTGATACACCATAGAGATGGAGATATGCCTCACGACGCTCCGACACATCCTCCATCTTTACGATAAGGTTGTCGACATAGTTTCTTATTATTTCAACCCTGTTCATTTATATGACCCTTAAAGATTACGATTCAACCTTGATTGTTACATCCTTAGGTAAAGCTAAACCCTCCGCAACCTCCACAGCCTTTACCATTGCGGTAGGGATTGGACATGCACTGTGGGGGCAGGTAGGCCTAAATAGTTCAAATATTTCACCCTCTCCGACCTTTTCAAAGCATGCCGCTAACGCATCAATCTCTACAGTGGATTCGGTAAGGTTCTTGAAGTTAGGACATCCGGTGGCGATGTTAACATCTACCATGTCGGTGTCATCATTTTTTACAGCATTGATTATTGCCGAGAAATTACATATTCCGGCATTTACGGTTACCTTTGCCATTTTAATATCTCCTTAAAAATGTTATGGGTTATATACCCAGCCTCCGTCATCATGATATATCATGTATTTAGTCATGCCTCCATCTATACAGATGTTTTCACCGTTAATGAAACCGGCCTTGTCGGAGGCTAAAAACATACATAGCTCGGCTATATCCTCCGGTTTTCCGACCCTACCTGCGGTGTGCTGAAGTGCATCCGCTCCGCTGAATTCGGAATTGGTGGTATCAATCCATCCAGGTGAGATACTGTTAACCCTGGCAATGCCGGAAAGACTTGCCGCGGTTGCATGGGTTAGTGCCGATATGCCTCCCTTTGCCGAACTGTAACTCTCGGTCTGAGGTTGACTCATTCTGTCTCGAGATGAGGAAATGTTAATAATACTTGAACCCTTTGTAAAGTACGGCTTAAACAGCTTGGTTAACATAAACGGTGCGGCTACACCCACACGTAGGGCATATAAAAAATCGTCATATTCGCAGCTGTCGATACCCTTGCCGGCAACCATGGCGTTGTTGATAAGAAGGTCAAGCCGACCATACTTTGAAATAACCTTGTCAGCAAAACAGCTAAGCACCTCAGGGTCGGCAATGTCGCCAATTTCGGTAATACCGGATACATCGTCACTGCCGGATATGCCGGCGTAGGCGTTTTGTTTAATATCTATTGAACAAACGGTTGCACCGGCATCGGTAAATTTATTCCTTAAACATTTGCCGATACCGCTTGCAGTACCGGTTATTACCACAATTTTTTCGCTGTAGTCGTACATTGAAATCCCCTTTTGTAAAACTTAATAGCCGTATAGTTTGTGGCGAATAGATGTTATTGCATTTGCTCCATCCGACACGGCGGTTGCAATCTGCCGTAAAGGTTTTGTTCTTAAATCACCTGCAACATAAAAACCGGGAAGTGAGGTTTCACAGTCCTCGCCTGCAATTACATACCCATTTGCATCTAAGTTTACATTAGTGCCAAGGGCGGCATTAGCGCTGATAAGTTCTGTTTTTGGGGAGGTGCCGACGGCAATAAACACTCCGTTTATAGGCAGGTCTTTTTCAGTTCCGTCATTATAGCTAAGCTTTAGCGATTCAATTTTGCCATCACCCAAAATTTCAGCAACGTTGCAGTTCCAGAGTATCTCGACATTTTCACAGCTGAAAAGTTTTTTTTCGAGATATGCTCCGGCACGTAGCTTATCACGGCGGTGTATTAGATAAACCTTTTCGCAGAGAGCCGAAAGATATATGGCATCCTCTACGGCGACATAGCTTCCGCCAACAACTGCGGTGGTCTTACCCTTATAAAACGCACCGTCGCAGGTTGCACAGTATGAAACACCTTTACCACGCAGGCGTTCCTCACCCTCGACGCCGAGCATCTTGTTTTCGGCACCACTCGCCAGTAGAACGGTGCGACTTTCAATCTCTCCGCCGTCATGTCTTACAACAAAGTTGTCGCCCGGTTTTTCGAGCGAGGTTACTGTTGCAGTATTTACGGTGACACCCATTTTGTTTGCATGTTCCTGAAACTTCATGCCCATGTCAAAGCCGTTTATGCCCGGCATTCCAAGATAGTTGTCAACTTCATATGTGGTTAAAACCTGACCGCCACCCATATAGTTGCTCTCGAAAATTTCAAGGTCAAGTCCCGCCCTTATGGCGTAAACAGCCGCAGAGAGCCCCGCAGGGCCAGCACCGATTATCACTAAATCCTTCATAACGATTTTATCCTCCATCCTACAGGTTTTTATCTATATGTCCTGTTGACAAAAAGGGAGAAAGAGCAAAAAGCCTTCCTCCCTTTTAAGGTTAATGTTCGTAAACTAACAATTGGTACACTGTGGAAACAAACTTATGCCTTGCCCACCGAACCAAACAGCTCCATCTTCTCGATTACTGTTTTCTTTATTGCAGCTGTACCGGGAGCAAGCAGTTTACGGGGATCAAAGCCTTTGCCCTCTTTATCTTTACCTGCCTCAATGTACTCACGAGTTGCAGCGGCAAAGCTAAGCTGGCACTCGGTATTTACGTTAATCTTGCTAACGCCGAGTGAAATAGCCTTTTTAATCATCTCTTCAGGTATTCCGGTGCCACCATGAAGAACAAGAGGCATGTCCGGTACTGCCTTTTGAATGGCTGCAAGAGCCTCAAAATCAAGACCTGCCCAGTTGTCCGGATATTTACCGTGGATGTTTCCGATACCGGCTGCTAATAGGTCGATACCGAGTGATGCAAGCTGTGCACACTCTTCAGCACTTGCAATGTCGCCACGACCGAGGACTCCGTCCTCCTCGCCACCTATGGAACCTACCTCACCCTCAACGGTGATGCCGAGGCTATGAGCATAGTTTACAATTTCTTTTGTCTTTTCGATGTTTTCCTCAATGGAATAGTGGGAACCATCAAACATAACGCTGGAGAAACCTGCCTCGATACATGCCTTTGCACCATCAAAGCTACCATGGTCAAGATGAAGTGCAACCGGTACGGTTATTTTCATCTCTTCAACCATTGCCTTAACCATAGCGGTAACGGTTTTGTAGCCGGTCATATATTTTCCTGCACCCTCCGAAACACCGAGGATTATCGGTGAACGAACCTCTTCTGCAGCCTGTAACGCACCCTTTGTCCACTCAAGGTTATTGATGTTTATATGGGCAACTGCATAGTGATTTTCATGTGCTTTTTTTAACATGTCGTTAAGATTTACTAACATAAACTCTTCTCCTAAATATCTTCTTTAAATCGATTATACCCTATTTTAACAGAAAAATCAATCCATAATTTGCATTTCATTAGTAAGAATGGTTACTTTTATTGTATATTACATAATTTTCTAAAAAATATAGGTGATTTAGCAAGCTGAAAAAGGTGTTTAACTATTGATTCCTTCGTTTGCCAGGTTGGAAAGCTCCTTTGCAAGCTTTTGGCCTGTGGGCGTTACCGCAAGTCCGCCAAGAGCGGTTTCTTTTAGTGTTATGCTCATGCTGTCACCGACCTGTTTCATAGCCATAATTACCTCGTCTACAGGTATCATGCTTTTAACGCCGGAAAGCGCAAGTTCGGCGGCAAACATTGCATTGACAGCCGCAGAGCCGTTGCGTTTTATACATGGGCATACAACAAGACCGGCAACCGGGTCACAAACAAGACCCATTACAAATTTTAAGGCAAGTGCGACTGCATGTCCGCACATTTCGGCATCGCCACCCATAATCTCGGTTGTGGCCGATGCGGCCATTGCCGAGGCGGAACCGATCTCTGCCTGACACCCTCCCGAGGCACCTGCAATACTTGCCGTTTCGGCAATAACAATACCGACGCCGGAGGCATTAATAAGCCCTTCTACAAGTTTTTCGTCCGAAATTGCTCGGTGCTTTTGCAACGACATGAGAACGCCGGGAAGAACTCCACAGGCACCTGCTGTGGGTGCCGCGACAATAACGCCCATACCGGCACTGTTTTGCGCAATTTGGAGTGCCATTGCCGAAGCATCGGCCATAAGAGGGGAGAGCAGACTTCCGAAGGCAGGGGAGGACATATACTGCTCTGCCGCATTGCCTACCATGACACAGCGGTTGGGCAAGGTTTTGGGTGGAACAACCGAACTTTTCATTTTACTCAGTATTCTTTCGGTTCGGCTGATTATCTCATCGCTACCAACCGAGAGTTTATCCGATTCACTTTTCAGTACTGCACCGGAAAAGGGGATTCCCTCTGCGGTTGCAGTTTCTATATATTCCTGTATTCTCATTTATATGACCATTCCTTTTAATCGGTAAAGGGTGCAATGTCTATGACCCTGTTTACATGTCTTATCAATCTAAGCTGCGCCTGTGCATTATGTGGGGTTGCCTGGTCGGATTCTATGACCATTATTGCAGATTTTCCATACCTGAAAAGTCTCATATACGCTATGTTAACCTCGTGCTGTGCAAATACCGAGGTGACATTGGATATGACACCGCTTTTGTCATCATTAAAAACAACGGTGGTATAGTATTCGGTGGTGAATGACACTTCGGCATCGTCGATTTTCACAACGTTTATTGCACCTCCGCCGAGCGACTCCACCGTGACCTCGATTTTTGAGTCATCCTGTGCACAGAGCGATATTTTAACAGTGTTTGGATGTGCCATGTCGAGACTGTCGGTCAGTATGTTGTACTCTATGCCTGATTGTTTCGCATGCTCGTGGCTGTTGGGTATTCGGTGGTCGGCAGGGGTGAATTCCAGCAGTCCACCAAGGATAGCACAGTCGGTTCCATGCCCGTAGTAGGTTTTGGCAAAGGACCCGTAAAGGGTTATTTCAGCAGATTTAATCGGTTTTCCGAGAAGTCTTGCCGCAACGTTACCCGCACGTACCGCACCGGCGGTGTGTGAGGAGGATGGCCCTATCATAACGGGGCCGAGAATATCAAATATGTTCATTCAAAGCCTTCCTTAATTTTTAAGAGCAATATTTTCCTTTCCGAGTATCGAGCTTAAGCTTTCATTCAGTCGCTCGCTCTGTGTGACCCACAGTCGCTGTGGAAGTCTTGCAAGCTTTCCGCTGTCGGTAAATCTGATATATACCGGAAGTTTACCGGGATATGTCTCAAGTGTTGCAACAACCCTTTTGTAGGCTCCGCCGGAATCGTTATCCATTCGCATATACAGACCGGAATTGTTGTCGGGCGTTGGCTTCAGCGAGCTGACAGGAACAATGCTTTCGGCGACAATTTTTACCGGGTCGTCCTCCTTAACCGAAATTCTGCCGGATAGTAGTATCACCGAGTTTTCGACCAACTCGTTGCGACAACCCTCCAGAACTGTTGAAAATACCAACACATCCATTACCGAAGTTTCATCCTCTACGGAGCAAAAGCAGATGGTGTTTCCATTTTTTGTGGTTACAAACCTTGTAGCCGTTACAATGCATACCGAAGAAACTTTTTGGTTGTCGAGCCGGATTATCGACTCCTCATCCTGTGCCGTAGCAAAGGAAAAGTTGCTGTATTTCTCAATCTGCTCGGTGTACTCGTCCAACGGGTGTCCGGAAAGATAAAGTCCGCTGACCTCTTTTTCCATATTGAGAAGCTCGGAGATTGAAAAATTTTCTACAACCGGTAGTAAATATTCATTACTCTCAACCGATTGGTCGGCAAAAAGGTTAAGTTGACCTTCAAGGTTGCTTCGCCTGTCGCCCTCGATGGTTTTAAGCATGGATTCGATGGAGTAAAGAAGTGCCCTTCGGTTGGATTCAACCCCGTCAAAAGCACCTGCCTTTATGAGACACTCCAGCGCACGACGATTAACCTCACTGCCGGAAAGGCGGGAGCAAAGGTCATATAACGATTTAAAAGGTTCTGAGCGATTTGAAATTATCATGTTGCAAAGACCTACGCCCACATTTTTTACGGCAAGCAGTCCGTATCGTATGTTGTCCCCGTCCACCGTAAAGCCAATATCGCTCCGGTTTACGTCCGGTGGCAAAAGTTTAATCCCACGTGAACGACAGACCGCGGAATACTCCATAATCTTTGCCGAATTGTGCTGAACACTGGTTATGAGTGCCGCCATAAATTCCTTCTCATGGTGACATTTTAGGTAGGCGGTTTGATATGCAATAAGGGCATATGCAGCGGCATGGGACTTGTTGAAAGCGTAGGAGGCAAAGCCTGCCATCTCGTCGAATATCTCGTTGGCGCTTTTTTCGTCCACACCGTTTGCGACACAGCCGACACAACCCTTGTCACCTTCCTCGCCGAATACAAATGCACGACGTTCCTGTTCCATTACATCATGCTTCTTTTTACTCATGGCACGGCGAACAAGGTCGGCTCGTCCGTAGGAAAAGCCTGCAAGTTCACGGCATATCTGCATAACCTGTTCCTGATAGACAATACACCCGTATGTCTCGGCAAGGATAGGCTTTAGCTTTTCATGCTTATACTTAATACGCTCGGGGTGATGTCGCCAGGCGATATAGCTTGGTATGCTGTCCATCGGACCCGGGCGATAAAGCGAGGTAACGGCGATTAAATCCTCAAGCCTTGTGGGGCGTAAGCCCATAAGAACCTGCTGGATACCGTTGCTTTCAAACTGAAATATGCCGGCAGTTTCACCCTGTGAGAGCATATGGAAAACATCGGGATCATCGAGTGGGATTTTATCTATATCAAAATTTTTGTCGCTTAGTCGGTCGACACAATCCTTTATAAGGGTGAGTGTTCTAAGACCAAGAAAATCCATCTTTAATAGCCCGAGTTCCTCGATTGTTGTCATCGGGAACTGGGTGACTATCTGGTCGCTACTTACCGCAAGCGGAAGATATTCGACTGTTGGGTGGGGAGTTATCACAACGCCTGCGGCATGGGTAGAAGCGTGTCTTGGCATTCCCTCCACCTTTATCGACATGTCGATAAGCTCCTTAACACTGGGGAGATTGTCGTAGGCGGCTTTAAGCTCCTTGTTTTGTTTTAACGCTTTTTCAAGCGTTATCTTTAGCTCGGTGGGTATTAGCTTTGCAATTCTGTCCACCTCGGCATATGCCATGCCCAGAACCCTTCCGACATCCCGTACCGCTGCCCTTGCCGCCATAGTACCGAAGGTTATTATCTGTGCTACATGGTCGGTACCATATTTTTCGTTGACGTATGCAATCACCTCGCCACGACGTTCATAGCAAAAATCTATATCGAAATCCGGCATACTCACCCTCTCGGGGTTTAAAAAACGCTCGAAGAGGAGATTGTATTGTAGGGGGTCTACACCGGTAATTCCGAGACAGTATGCAACGAGGCTTCCAGCACCGCTGCCACGTCCGGGACCTACCGGAATACCCCTTTGTTTTGCATAGTTTATAAAATCCGATACAATTAAAAAGTAATCGATAAATCCCATCTCCTTGATGATGTCCATCTCGTAGATAAGTCGGGACTTTGCCTGTTCATTTTCATCAGTATAATAGCGATTGTATCCCTCGAAAACAATTCTTTCAAAATGTCTATCTGCGGTTTCTTCGGTGCTTGGAGTGAATTTAGGTAGCTTTGTAACACCAAACTCTATTTCAAGATTGCACAGTTCAGCAACCTTTACGGTGTTGGAAATTGCGTCCGGACACATGGCGAATAAATCCGACATCTCGTCGCCGGATTTAACGTAAAATTCGTCGGTGCCAAACTCCATAACATCGTCATCCGTCATCAGCTTGTTGGTGCCGATGCATATTAACACACGCTGCATTTTGGAGTCCTCACGGTTGAGGTAGTGGCTATCGTTGGTGGCTACCAGCGGAATATCAAGCTCCCTCGCAAGCGCGATAAGCTCGGGCAGTACTGCCTCCTGCTCCGGTAAAAAATGGTTTTGTATTTCAATGTAGTAGTTATCACTTCCGAATAGGTCGCGGTAAAACATTGCCGCCTTCCTCGCCTTGTCATAATCCGAGGAAAGCAATGCCTGTGGAATTTCACCGGCAAGACATGCCGAGAGGGCGATTAATCCCTCGCTGTGTTTTGCAAGCAGTTCCTTATCAATTCTGGGTCGTGAGTAAAAGCCCTCGGTAAATCCGGCTGAAACCAACTTAGAAAGATTTCTGTAGCCGATCTCGTTTTTGCACAGTAGGACAAGATGGTTGTTGCCATCAATTTTATGCACTTTATCAAAACGTGAGCGGGTGGCAACATACACTTCACAGCCGATTATAGGCTTTATTCCATATTTTTTTGCAGCCCTATAAAAATCTATTGCACCATACATAACACCATGGTCGGTTATGGCTACCGAACGTTGCCCCAACTCGCAAAGCCTTTTCATAAGCGGTTCAATACGACATGCACCGTCCAACAGGCTATATTCGGTATGGAGATGTAGGTGTACAAAATCTGTCAAGATTATTACCTCTCTGTTATTTGAATTCCTCGGACATTGATCTGATTTTTTGTAATCGATGATATAGTCCCGATTTGCTGATTTTAAGTTCCTTTGCCATCTCTGCCATACTCATTTCGGGGTGGGAGAGAATTAAGTCGGCGGTAACTTTAACTTGTTCCGACAATGTGCAACCTCTGTCGAAAAGGTCGTTTATCGTTAATATGAGTTCCGAGTTTGTTCTTGCAGTTTTATCTACATTGGCAATTTCGCAGTTTGCGATGCGATTAGCCTTGTTATGAACCTCCTTTTCAATTTTAATGTTCATAAGCTGCAGTGCACTGTTTTGTGCGCCCATCATTGCCAAAATATCCTCTATCTGCTCCGATGCGGTGATGTAAATCAGCTCCTTTGAATTTCGTACAGCATCATGCGCAGTTATCCCGAGCTCTGCAAAGGTGGCTAGCAACCAATCGGTTTGCTTCTCGGTGGTGCGAAACTCAAGGCGGTATTCCTTTTGCGGATCGCTAATAAACCCGCAGGATAAAAAAAGGTTTGCAAGCTCAGGGCTTGTTATCAAACGTTTATGATTGTTTTCAATCTCTTTTTTAACAGTGTTGTTAAAGCTCATTATGTGTTTCTTTCTCGTCTTTGACCGTCTCGATGAAGTGTATCCACCGGATAACCGGAGCTCTTAAGGTAGTCGTCTAATCTTCTTGCAAAGGAGACGCTTCGATGTTTTCCACCGGTGCATCCAATAGCTATGGTCAGGCGACTTTTTCCCTCCTTAAAATAGAGTGGTAGGGAGTAGTCGATCAGCTCGGTAAGCTTGCTGAAAAGTTCCGTTGCGGCATCAAACCCGAATACGTAGTTGTAAACCTCGTCATCAAGACCCGTCTTGTTCTTTAGTTCCGGCATGTAAAAGGGGTTTGGAAGACAGCGTACATCGAACATCAGATCCGCCTCACGTGGAATTCCGTATTTAAAGCCGAAGGATATAACCGTTATCGGCATGATATCGAGCATTGAGTGTGAAAATTGTAATGCTATTCTCTCCCTTAGGGCGGAGGTGCTGAGCAGGCCGGTGTCTATGATGTAATCGGCTATGCCGTAAAGGTCGGCAAGCAGGAGTCTTTCGGTTTTTAAAGCCTCGTCGATGGAGAGTTTACGTCGTAACGTGAGGGGGTGACATCGGCGTGTTTCTTTATATCGATGTGCAATGATATCGTCGACTGCATCTAAAAACAATATTTTTATATCGAGATTTTTTGTTTTACTCTCAAGCGCATCAAGTACGCCCTGAAAATCTTCACCGCTTCGAATATCGACGGTTATGGCAAGGCGGTCGGCATATCGTTTTTTTAACTCCTTTGCCTGTATCAGCTCGCACAGCATGTCGGCGGGCAGATTGTCTATACAGTAGTAGTTAATGTCTTCCAGAGCACGCATTACAAGCGATTTTCCCGCTCCGGAAAGACCGGTTACAAGCAAAAGTTCCTGCATCTATTCCCTCACTAATTCAACCTCAAGTTCTAAAAGAACTCCTTTTTTTTCAAATACCACCCTTTTTATCTCATCGCACAGGGTGAGAATGTCGTTGCAGCTTGCATTGCCTGTGTTAACAACAAATCCGGCATGTTTGGTGCTGACCATTGCATCCCCAACAGCAAAGCCCTTTAACCCACATTCGTCGATTAAAGCCGAGGCATACCCGTTCGATGGGCGCTTGAAAGTACTGCCGGCACTGGGTAGAGACAGAGGCTGTTTGTCGGTTCGCCTGAACATCAGCTCCTGCATTTTTTTATTTATCTCATCGGGGTCTCCGGGTTGCAATCTTAAGGTGACTGAAACCAAAATATCCTCATTGTCACACAAAATGCTGTGTCGGTAGCTAAAGTGCATCTGTTCTTTTGTTCTTGTTTCAAGTTGCAGATCGCGGGTCAAAATCTCGGCTGATTCAAAAATATCGGTTATCTCGCTACCGTATGCGCCGGCATTCATATACACAGCACCGCCTATCGAACCGGGAATACCGTATGCAAACTCCATTCCTGTGAGAGAATGTTTTAGCGCAAAGCTACAGAGTGCAGAGAGCCTTTCACCGGCATAAACTTTTATGCGATTATCCGGCAACATCTCCTTGCTATTAAAGGGTGCTTTGAGACGAACCACCGCCCCACGATAGCCGTTATCGGAAAAAAGAACGTTACTTCCGCAACCTAATAGAATATATTTTATCTTTGCCTGATCTAACAATCGAATTGTCCTTATCAGGCTATCGGTGTCGGTCGGCTCGATAAGATAGTCGGCGTCACCACCGATTTTGAAGCTGGAAAGTGTTTTACAGGAGACATCGGTGATAAAGGGGATTGACTCATTTTGCAGTGCTTGTCGCAAATCCATAGCTACTCCATATTAAATAAAAGCATTGTCATACTCTAACATACGCAGGTATAGGTCATGATTATGCGTTTTGATCATGTTAAGCAGGCGTTCCTTTGAGGAGTTGACCACCAACTCTTCCGGAAACTTGAGTTCGTCGAGTAGCTTAATAACATTGTCGTAGTGCCCTATGTTGTAGATGGAATGTGCATCGCTGTTTATACACACCGAGGTATTATTTCTTTTACAGGCAAGTATCAGTTCCTTGAAATTTTCCTCGTTACCTGGACGAACGGTGGCCGAGTTTACATTAAGCTCCACTACCTTATTATTGTCGGTAAACGCCTTGGTTACTCTGTCATAATCGTAGGCGTATCTTGACTCCTCGGAATGGCCGATGATATCCACAACCTCCCTTTTGGCCACGTTTAACCAAAGTTCGGTCGCTGCATCACGGTCGAGGGAGGAAAAAAAGTCTCCGTGTATCGAGGCAATGGTGAGATCCACGCATTTGTCCTTGTTAAATTCATCACTGTCAAGGGAACCATCAAGCTCTTTAATGTTTGCTTCGATGCCCTTGATTACAAATATTCCCTCGAAAACATCCGGAAGATTTTTAAGCATCCAGAAATACCAAGGATGTGCCCCATCCTCAATTTCGGGGCCGTGGTCGGTTATCGCCATGGCGAAGAGACCAAGCTCAGCACCTTTTTTTGCCATATCAGTTACGGTGTTGAGTGCGTGTGAGGACACGAGGGTGTGATTGTGCAGATCTGCAATAATTCTCATCTATTCCTCAATTCCCATGTTTGCAAAAAGCTCTCTTGCTGCATTGTAACCCATCTTCTTTTGGCGATTATTAATTGCCGCGGCCTCTAAAATAACGGCAAGATTTCGTCCCGGACGAATGGGTATCAAACAGCTCGGTATCGATATTCCGAGAATGTCGATATACTGGGATTCAATGCCGGTTTGGGAATAGTGTTTGCCTTGTTCCCATGTTTCAAGTTCGGCGACAAGGTCTATCTTTTCGGTTTCCTTTACGGCACCGAAACCAAATACCCTTGCAACATTGATTATGCCGACACCTCTCATCTCTACAAAATGGCGGATATTTTCGGGCGAACGGCCCACTATAGTTCTGTTGGAAACACGGCGAAGCTCCACGGCATCGTCGGCAATCAAGCGATGCCCACGTTTAACAAGTTCGATTGCTGTTTCGCTTTTACCGACACCGGAGTCACCCAGCATCAGTATGCCTTCACCGTAAACCTCTACCAAAACACCATGTCTTGTTATCCTTGGGGCAAGCTCTACAGCAAGCACCGAGATAATGGAGGATGAGAGCTCGGAGGTGTTCTCCTTTGAGCGTAGTAGTGGAGTTTTTGATTTTTTAGCGGCAGAGAGCAATACACTGTCTACCTCAAGATTTCGAGACACCACAACAGCTATTGGGTTAGCCGAAAATAAAAAGTCAAGTTGAAGTTTGCGTTTTGACTTGGTGAGGTTGTTAAGATAGGCGAACTCAGCAAGCCCAAGTATCTGAATTCGGGTTGGGTCAAAGTAAGCATCAAAGCCGGCAAGTAGCAATCCCGGGCGATTGACATCCAATGTGCCCACCATGATTTCGGAGGTTGGCTGAGGGGTGTATACCACCTCAAGATGAATTGTGTTGATTATCTTTTCCAAAGCTACCGTAAACTGAGCCATTTGTTATCCCCCTGTTATTGTTTCCTTTTTATTATTGTATCAAAAATAAAGGTTTAATGCAACATGATATCATAAAATAACAAATAATGCAAAAAACTTAATTATTTCATATAAAAGTAAATTTGTTATATGGAAAGTTATTTTGTTGCATGGTATAATAATACAGTATTTGTATACCTTCGGAAAGGACCGAGAAATATGAAACAGGATAGTAGAGACAAAATACTTAAGCGGCTAAACTATACGCTCAACAATGAAATACTCGACAGATGCTGTATTTCTATACAGGTTCCCACAAGCTCGCTTGAAATAAAAGCACCTACGTCACAAGAAGATTTGTTTAAATGGTATAACGATGGTGAAGTTGTATTCAAAAAACTGAAGGATAGGATGGATAAAACATATTTTGCGGGAGATGCACTCCCATCCTTTTTTCCTTACTTTGGTACAGGTGGACATGCAAAATATGTTGCACCGGATTCCTGTGTGGAATACTCACCCGAAACACTTTGGATACATCCGGTTATAGAGGATTATAGCGGATATGACTTTACCTTTGATCCGGCTACTAACAAGGTGTTTTTAAGAGAAAAAGCGGTAATAGAATATCTTGTAGAGCAAAGCGGCGGCGAGATTTTGATAGGAATGCCGGATAACTGCGGTTCCTACGATGCACTGGGAGATACTCGCATAAGGACGATTTTATAAAAACAAGGCTATATCAAGCATT
>CAYJKY010000002.1:0-116631 GCA_964370825.1 uncultured Oscillospiraceae bacterium | reverse complement strand
GTTTTGAATGAAGGGAGTTGGTTTTATGTCTGATGGTTGGTGGTGGCTACGAAAATAATAAGTTGAAAGGATATTTTTATGAAAAAACGTATTTTAACAGGAGATAGAACGACAGGAAAGCTACATTTAGGACATTTTGTGGGCAGCTTGCAAAACAGGGTAAAATTGCAAGCTGATTATGATACATTGATATTGCTTGCAGATGTGCAAGCGCTTACAACACACTTTGAAAATCCTTCATTGATAAATGAGAGTATTTATAATGTTGCAATTGATAATCTGTCGGTAGGGCTGGAGCCGAATAAAATAACTTTCGTTCAACAATCCTGTGTGCCAGCCATTGCAGAGTTGACCGTTTTTTATTCAATGCTTGTTTCGGTAAACAGTTTGCGGCATAACCCAACTGTTAAAACCGAAGCAAGGCAGTATGGATATAATGATTTAAGTTATGGTTTTTTAGGCTATCCTGTTAGCCAAGCCGCAGATATAACTTTTTGCAGTGCAGACCTCGTTCCTGTCGGTGATGATCAATTACCACATATGGAACAAGCACGTAAAATAATAAGGCGATTTAATGATTTGTACGGCGACACTATAAAAATACCAAGAGAACTCTTAAGTGCAACACCTCGTCTTGCAGGTCTTGATGGGAACAGTAAGATGGGGAAAAGTTTAGGTAATGCTATTTATCTTTCTGATGATGAACAGACTGTTATTAAAAAGGTAAAATCTGCAAAAACAGATGAAGACCGAATTTCTTTAACCGATAAAGGTAATCCCGATATTTGTATGGTTAATCTTTACCATAAATTGTTTAATAAATCCGAACACGATAATATTTCGGAAATGTGTAAAAATGCTAAAGTAGGCTGTGTAGCATGTAAGAAATTATTATACACGAAAATCAATTTGTTGCTTGATCCATTCCGCGAAAAACGTGCCTATTATGAAGTTCGAAAAGAAGAGGTTAAAGAATTGATAATAAGCGGTACCAAAAGGGCAAACTCTATTGGAGAAGAAACTATGGAAAAAGTAAAGCTTGCAATGCAAGTTTCGCTTTTAACATAACAGGACACATAAAAGGGGAAACAGCGTTTTTGATCACTGTTTCCCCTTTGTTTAGTTATAGTAACTATGTTGTTGCCAAACTATGACAATCTTTTCGTATGCTTTTTTACGGCTCAATAATTTTACTTAGTACATGCCGCCCATGCCACCCATTCCGGGGTTTGGCATTGCCGGTGCCGGGTTCTGCTCCGGCTCGTCGGATACGAGAGCCTCGGTGGTTAGAACCATGGAAGCTACCGATACAGCGTTCTGTAGGGCACTGCGTGTAACCTTAGCAGGGTCAACAATTCCCGCCTTGATCATATCAACGTATTCTTCCTTCTGTGCGTCGAATCCGTAGTTTACCTTGTTTGAGGTAAGGATTTTATCAAGAATTACCGAACCTTCAATACCGGCATTTGCAGAAATCTGACGAAGCGGAGCTTCCAGAGCCTTTAAAACGATAGCGGCACCGGTTGCCTGGTCGCCGGAGAGCTTTGCTGCTGCATCCTTAACAGCCTTAATGGTGTTAAGCGGAGCAACGCCACCACCTGCAACAATGCCTTCCTCAACGGCGGCACGTGTGGCTGAAAGTGCATCCTCGATGCGGAGCTTTTTCTCCTTCATCTCAACCTCTGTAGCGGCACCGACCTTAATTACAGCAACACCGCCCGAAAGTTTTGCTAAACGCTCCTGAAGTTTCTCGCGATCGAAATCGCTTGTGGTTGTCTCGATTTGCCCCTTGATCTGTCCGATACGCTCCTTGATGGAGGCGGATTTACCCGCACCGGATACGATGATGGTGTTTTCCTTCTGAACACAAACCTGACCTGCTTTTCCGAGCATCTCAAGAGTTGCATCCTTAAGGTCAAGACCAACCTCTTCGCTAATAACAGTACCACCGGTTAAGATGGCGATATCCTGCAACATCTCTTTACGGCGGTCGCCAAATCCGGGTGCCTTAACAGCAACACAGGTAAATGTGCCACGTAGACGGTTAACAAGGATGGTTGTAAGGGCTTCACCCTCGATATCCTCGGCAACGATAACAAGCTTTTTGCCGGACTGTACGATCTGCTCTAACAGAGGAAGAATGTCGGCAATAACCGAAATCTTTTTATCGGTGATGAGAATTAGGGCATCGTCAATTACTGCCTCCATCTTCTCGGCATCGGTTACCATGTAAGGGGAGATGTAACCACGGTCAAACTGCATACCTTCCACAACCTCGGTATAGGTGTCGGCGGTTTTGCTCTCCTCAATTGTGATAACACCATCGGCAGAAACCTTTTCCATTGCCTCGGCAATAAGGTTGCCGATATTTTCGTCACCGGCAGAGATGGTTGCAACACGTGCTACATCCTTGCTGCCGCTGAGTTTTTTGCTGTTGCCTTTTAATGCTTCTACAGCTGCAACAACGGCGGTGTTCATTCCACGCTTAATATCCATTGGGTTCGCACCTGCGGCGACATTTTTCATGCCTTCCTGTACAAGGGCCTGTGCAAAAACGATAGCTGTAGTTGTGCCATCGCCTGCGGCATCGTTGGTCTTGGTAGCAACTTCGCGAAGAAGCTGTGCACCCATGTTTTCATAGCTGTCGGAAAGCTCAATCTCCTTAGCAATTGTAACACCGTCATTTGTAATAAGCGGAGCGCCAAACTTCTTGTCAAGTACCACGTTGCGACCTTTGGGGCCAAGCGTAATCTTAACGGTGTCTGCAAGCTTATCGATACCTACCAATAGGTTTTTGCGAGCCTGCTCGCCATGTTCAATAATTTTAGCCATTAAATTATACCTCTTATGTTAAATGTTTTTATTTCTCAACTACTGCCAGAATATCGGAAAGACGAACTATCAGACAATCTGTTCCATCCATCTTAACCTCGGTGCCGGCGTACTTTGATGCTATAACCTTATCGCCTTTTTTAACTGTCATCTTAACTTCGTTCCCGTCGACAATACCGCCGGGTCCAACTGCTATTACCTCTGCTATCTGTGGTTTTTCCTGTGCGCTACCCGGTAAAACGATACCGCTTTTTGTAGTTTCTTCTGCCTCAACCGCTTTTAAAACAACACGGTCTGCGAGTGGCTTAATCTTCATTTAAAAACCTCCTGTAAAACTTTTGGCACTCAATGCCCATGAGTGCTAATGTTATTATAATCAGTTAAATAAGAAAAATCAAGTCTTTTTTCAAAAAAAATTTAAAAAAAGAAAAAAACACTGCAAAATAATCATTACTTAGATAAATAAAATGCTAAAAAGTATTTCAATTTGTCGAATAATATGTTATTATATCATATATATATTTAGGAATTACATATGTTTAAATCTGTTTTATTAAAAATATTTGTATTTGTTATATCGTTAACCGTGTTTTCTTCGGCGGTCTTTGCCGAGGATGCATTATCTTCGTCGTCTTCGGTTGCAACTGATGCATCCGATGCGGACGATATCGACACCGAGCAGGAATTGACGAGTGACGAGATGGTGTCAAGAGGTGTTTTTAATGCACCCGATGAGATTAAATCTTTCTGGATTACCGCCGGTATAGACTATGCCCTGAGCAGTTCTGATACAGAGGATACGGTAAAAAAACAAATAACAGGAATCATCTCACAGGCTGAATCATATGGATTTAACGCACTTTTTGTTCCGCTTGAAACTACAGACGGTGTAATATATGCAAGCCCTACACTTAAAAGTGCAACCGGTTTTGATGCATTTGATTACATACTAAATGCTGCAAAAGCTAATGATATTTATGTTTATCCGGTTTTTACAGCATCCTATCGCATGGAAGGGGATGAGATGTTACCCTCGGATGAGTTGTCGTCCGATATTCGAACATCTGCAGCGGTGAATTTAGAGGACTTTGTCAAGATATATGATGTTGATGCTGTTTTTATTGACGGATATCAAAACCCGGCTACCGGAAATACCATGGCGGTTTACCGCAGCGAAGGCGGTGGAATGGGTTACGAAAACTGGATGAATGAAGGCGCAACTTCCCTTGTGAGTACCATGGTTGATGCCGTTAAAACAGTTCGACCTGAAACCGGTGTGGGGCTGATAGTTGAGCCGGTATGGGCAAATATTGAAACGGATTCTAGCGGTAGCAAGACCACATCGGATTACGAGATGTTGACAGATGGCAACATAAATATAGATGCAATACTTAAATCAAATCCCATAGATGCTGTAGCCGTAAATGCACCGGGAGCTATTTCCGATGTTTCCATTCCGTTCGAAGAGGTGATAGGTTGGTGGGCAGGTAAGACCGACAGCTATGAAATACCTACAATTGCCTTGATAAACAATCAAAATTTAGGTGGTGAGGATGAGGGCTGGAAGGCGCCTGATCAGGTAATGCGCCAGGTTATCATTACAAGGGAAATTGATAATGTTTTAGGCTCTGTCTTTTACTCCTATTCCGACCTTATAAAAAACCATGAGCAGAGTACCGATGTACTTATAAGGTACTATAGCAATATGGTGGCAACCTCGGATATTTTGACCGACCTTGCCGTAAGCAGACCGGAAAAGCAGGAATACACAACATTTGAATCGGAAGCACATTTTTATGGCGCATCGGATCCTAACTTTGCAATTTTTCTTAACGAGGAAGAGCTTGAGCGAAACGATAACGGTGTATTCTCGGTTGCACTGCCACTGAAAGCCGGACTAAATACCTTTACATTTACCCATAAAGAAAAAAATGTAGTATATAACATTACAAGAGAGGTTCAAATCTTCGGTGATGTGTCACCTGCCGGCTCGGTTACGGTGGAGGGTAATACACGGCTTACCCTTACGGCGGAAGCCTACCGAGGCACCGATGTTATTGCAACCGTTAACGGAACATCAATTGATTTAAAGCCATCCGAGGTTGAGAGTGAGGAGGGGGCTAACGATACGAGCTATATCACCTATACCGGAGATTATACCGTTCCGGCAGGAGATGCGGCATCGTCGAGTCTTGGTAACATAGTGTTTACCGGTATATGGGACGGTATCACCCAAACAAAGCAGGGTGCAGCAGTCAAGGTTGCTTCAAACATACCGGTTGATACAGGAAATCTTGTGGTAGTTACTGCCGAACAGGCGAGAACCTATCCGACCACAGTATTAAATGCAGACCCATGGGGAAATGAGTTCCCGCTGCCTAGAGGATCCGTTGACTATGTTGTCAGTGATTTGCTGACCTACCAGGATGGAGACACTACATACAACTATTATATCCTTAAATCCGGCCATAGAATTGACTCAAGAGATGTCTCGTCACAAGGTGTTCAGCCCGGCTTGGTAAATACAATCAGCGCTGCATCTTTTTCAGCCGATTCCACCTATGCATATCTAACCCTTACACCTTCTGTGAAGATGGCATACGTAGCAGAGCTCACCCCGTTAAACTTTAATAATGAATCCGGAATTAACGGAAGTTTTATCGCAACTAATCTCAGCATACTGTTTAAATCATCAACATTAACCCCGGAAGCAATTCCGCTTATCACTCAAAACAATATCTTTTCCGGCGTGAGTGTTACACAGGAGGGTGAAGATGTTAGAATAAATATGCCACTTACCACTGCAGGTAAATTTCTTGGCTTTATCTCCTATTATGACTCAGCAGGAAATCTTGTCTTTAGATTCAACCAGTACCCGACATCCGTTACCGATCTTAAGGTTTATATCGACCCGGGTCACGGTGGAAGCGACCCAGGCGCAATTCCTATCCCGGGAATGAAGTCGGAAAAAGATTTAAACTATGAAATGGCAATAAAGGTTAGTGAGATACTTCGTGCAAGAGGAGTTCAGGTCATGATGACCGATATGCTCAACGTTAACCCATCATTAGATGATCGGCGTGATGCTGCAATTGCATACTCACCGCATATATTTGTAAGCCTTCACCATAACTCCTCCTACAGCCCTTCGGCATCAGGAACCGAAGTTTGGTACTTTAACCCATACTCAAAGAGTTATGCGGCAAGCATATCCTCTGCTATTTCAGGAGCACTCGGAAGTATTGATAGGGGCGCGAAATACGGATGGTATCGTGTTGCATCGCACACACATTTTCCGGCAATGCTGGTTGAGTACGGCTTTTTATCCAACACGACAGAGTATGAGAAATTAAGAACACCGGCATATCAGGACGCAATGGCACAGGCCACGGCAGATGCTATTTTGGCATCGTTCGGTTTTTAGTATACCGCTCAACTTATTGTAAGTCATAGTGAATTAAGCTAAAAACATGTTTCTGTGTATGAAAAACATCTCTGTTTTATAGGAGGATAGCCAAGTGAGAGTAGGCATTATTAGATGTATGCAGACGGAAGATTTTTGCCCCGGAACAGCTGATTTTAAGGCTGTTCGGGAAAAAACCGGCTCGTTTGAAGGTGTTGATGAAACCATAGAAATAGTTGGTTTTGTAAATTGTGGGGGATGCCCTGCAAAAAAATCTGTGCTAAGAGCAAGGGAGCTTGTTAAAAGAGGGGCGGATACAATTGTATTTGCATCCTGTATACAAAAAGGTACGCCGATAGGATACCCATGTCCCTTTGCAAAAAAGATGAAGGATATTATTAATAATGACATAGGCGATGGTATCAGAATTATTGATTACACACATTAAAAAACATTGCATATCCACTTTTTAAAAAGGTAGGTATGCAATGTTTTTTTAGCTGACTATTTATAGTAGTTTAACTTGAAAAACGTTGTAACGTTTTTCAAGTTGATTGATTATAATTTTAAATCATTACACTAAGTGCTGTGATTATATACTCTCTCCAAAAATCCCAGTTGTGTTCGCCGGGGCTTTCTGTGTAGCTGTGTGTATATCCTATCTTTGTAAGATAGGTGTGGAACTCGCGGTTTTGTTCTATTAAAAAATCCTCGGTACCACAGGCAATATACAACTTTGGCAAGTTTACCTTGCTCTTGATTAGCTGTAGCGCGTAATGCTCATAGTCGGCTTCACTGCCTGCCACTTTATCCGGCTCTCCGAAAGTGTCTACCCAATATTCATAGGGTATGCCACCTTCCTTTCCCGGTTTTACATTTTGCACATCACTTAATAGAAATGCAGAGGAGAGTGCAATAATGCCACCAAAGGTATCGGAATATTTTAAACCGTTCAAGGTTGCACCGTAACCGCCCATGGAAAGTCCGCCGATAAAGGTGTCCTCTCGTTTGTCCGAGAGGGGAAAGGTTCTTCTTGTAAACTCGACAAGCTCCTCTCCTATGAAGTCGCTGTAGTTTTCCATGCGGTTAGGGTGATTAAGGTAGAAACTGTTTTCACCGGATGGCATTATTATTGCAATGTTGTGTTTTTCTGAAAGCTCGGAAACCGTAGTCTTTTGAAGCCAATCGGTTTCGTTGCCGTGCATTCCATGCAGTAGATAAAGCGTTTTATACCCTTTGCTTCCGTCAAAATTTTCCGGACTATCAACAGGGATACATGCGACAAGATTAACATTTCTGCGAAGTGTACCGGAATTAAATTTGATGTTAAAAACAGCCATAAAAGCCTCCAAAATATAATTTAAAAAATTTGCATTCCATCTATTGCAACCAGCTCGTTATTTAAAAGCTCTTTCTCTTTAGCGGTCATTTCAGAGAAGGCAATATCGACATTTTCTACAATATAGGAGAAGTGCTCAAAGTTTCCGGGCGGTATAAGTATCTGTGCACCCATCTCCTGTGTTGCATATTTCATTGCAGCTATTGCAAGTTCATCATTGCCATATATAGGTTTACACCAGGATTTCGGGTATGCCTCTTTCTCGGCATCGTTCTTCCATGCACGATGAATAAGTGATTTCATGCCGATAAAACCCATGTTTCTTTCCTTAACCGCATTCATCATATCACTACCGAACTGTTTACCCATATGCAGTGCCCAGTTTGTGGGGAACAAAATCGTATCGAAATCGTACTGCTTAAGAGCGTACATTGCCGCTTCCTCACTGTGGCAGCTCATTCCGATGTTACGGATTACACCTTCCTCCTTAGCCTTCAAAATGACCTCGAAAGCTCCGCCCTTACCGAATACAGTGTCGACATCCTCAAAGGTGGTAATTGAGTGTAGCTGATATACATCAAAGTGATCGGTATAAAGCATCTTAAGTGAGTTTTCCATGTCGATTTTTGCACCCTCGGCATCCCTTTTAACGGTTTTACAAGCAAGGTAAACATCTTTGCGGTAATCCTTAAGCGATAGCCCCATTTTTTCCTGTGCATCATTATAGGATGGTGCAATATCAAAATAGTTTATACCTTTATCTAATGCATATTTAACATATTTATCGGAATTATCCTGTTCAACATGCATAGAAACTATGCCGGCATACCCGACACGAGAGACCTCTAACCCTGTTCTTCCAAGTAGATTTTTTTTCATGTTAATAACCATCCTTTCATCATTTACTAATATTTATTAAGTATATCATAAAGCTGTCATGTTGACAAGCAATAATACATTTATTTTATTGTGTAGAGTTCTTTCGCAAAAAACTTATTGTAAAAACCGAACCTAATAAAAAAATACAAAACAAGATAGATGGTTGTTAAATAAGCAAACCTTGGCATTATTGAGCTGATTATTGTGAGTGGTGTGCCTGCTCCGTCACGTACATAACAATATTCAAGGCCATAAAGTTGCTCAACTACACAGCAGATAACAATAAGTACAATCACCGGAATATAATTTGTATAAACATCCATTTTTTTGGGTTTATAAACATTTTTTGTCCATAGCAAAATTGCTGCCAAAATCATCAAAAAGTGATATAAAATACTTCTTAAAACAGGAAAGGATATAAACGGGTGTAGGCTTAGATGAGAATTCATTAACAATCCGAGAATGCCACCGATTATGCCTATTGTGGCACAGCTTGCAAGTGATATCTGACGAAATGTACTATCCTTTTTTAAAAACACCGCGAAGGGGAAAAGGAACCAATAAATCGAGCATAGATGTAGCGGAAGGCTGAGTGCGAGGTTGAGCTCGCCATATACAATAATCTCATATGCCCAGTTTATTGGGTTTAAAAGAAGGATAATGATACAAACTATCTGCAAAAATTTTAGTGTATATGAATTGTCTTTTTTCTTAAAAAATTTAACAATAAAGAAAATTGAAATTGCAGATACGATAACTGAAATAATATGTGCAAATGAAAACATAATACAGCTCTCTATAATAACAAACGATTTTTAAATTATAGCACGTATGCTCCCGTATGTAAATATTCGGCTTGACATATAGGTCTATTTTTCGTATAATTTCTATAATTAAAACTTAAAAACATTAATTTATATGAGGTAAAGTTGGGCGTTATTAAATATCCTATCGATGCAGATTACATCATGCAAAAAAAGAAGTCGCTTTTGCGAGAGCAGAAGGAGACTGGTGGGCGCATCATAAAAAAAATAGCATTGTTCTCCGGATCAACAATCGGAGACTTAGAGTCGGTTTTGAGAATTTTTTTGCAGGATATAGGTATTGAACCCGAATTTTATACCGGTGGATATGGACGCTTTTATGAAGATTTGGTTTTCGATGATGGGAGTATTAAAAATTTCTCACCCGATATTATCTATATACACACCTCTTATCGCAATCTGAATTTGCCTTCAATTTTACTTAACGAGGCTCAGGCGGAGGAGTTTGCGGTAAGCGAATTCAGCCGATTTAAGGCGGTAATAGACGCCGCACTCTCCTTTGGGTGTCCGGTAATACAAAACAGCTTTGAGTTTGTCCCTTATCGCCCGGCAGGCAACGCAGAGGCAATGTTCCCCGGTGGCATGATGCGCCATATATCGAGAATAAACAGCCTGCTAGCAGATTATTCATACGGCAAAGGTGTTTATATTAATGACATCAACTATCTCAGCAGCTACCACGGGCTGTCTGCTTGGCATGATGAAACGGTCTGGTATGCGTATAAATACCCATTCGCTGTGCGGATGATACCCTATGTTGCACAGAATATTGCCTCGATAATATCCTCTCTTTTCGGAAAATCTAAAAAGGCAATGATACTGGATCTCGACAACACTCTCTGGGGTGGTGTGATAGGTGATGACGGTGCAGAGGGCATAGAGATCGGTAATGAAAGCCCGATAGGAATGGCACATCTTGCACTCTGTGAATATTCGTTGAGACTTAAAGATCAAGGTGTTATGCTTGCAGTGTGCTCTAAAAATGAAAAAGATATTGCACTTTCCGGATTTTCTCGTGACGAAATGCCTCTTTCTGTTGATGATTTTGTGACATTTATGGCGAACTGGAATTCCAAGGGCGAAAATGTCAAGTCTATACTATCCGAGATTAACATAACCTCCGACTCTGCCGTTTTTGTGGACGATAACCCTGCAGAACGCCACATGGTATCCGGCGAACTACCGGAAATAAATGTGCCGGATATTGCCGAACCGGACAGCTATCTGCGCACAATCAACGAGTATAATTATTTTGAGCTAACCACACTGACCGATGACGATAAAAAGCGAACCGAGTTCATACGAAAAAATCTTGAAAGAGAAAATGAACAGGGCAGTTTTGCCGACTACGGCGAATATCTTAAAAGTCTGGAAATGACTGCAAAGATGGTACCGGTCGGTGGAGGAAATACGGAGCGGGTAACACAACTGGTAAATAAGACTAATCAGTTCAACATGACAACAAGACGTTATACCGAGGCAGAGGTTGATGAAATTTCAAACAGTAGCGACTATGTGAGCATATGTGCCTCTCTTTCGGACAGATTTGGTGACAACGGAATTGTTAGCGTTCTGTTTGCAAAGAAGTATGAAGATATATGTGAAATAGAGCTGTTTGTCATGAGTTGTAGGGTTTTTAAAAGAGAACTTGAATATGCAATGATTGACAGACTTGTGGATATTCTTAAAGTGCAGGGTGTACAAACCTTAAAAGGTGTGTTTCTGCCTACAGCAAAAAACAAGCCCTGTGCAGATTTCTACGAAAAGGCGGGATTTAGCGTTACCTTTTCTTCCGCCGAGCGAGTCGAGTTTGAACTTCCTCTCATCGGCTATAAGCAACAGACAAGCTATATTAATATAAATTAAATAATTTCATATTTATAAAGGAGAATAACAATGAACGAGAACACTATTTTAGATGCAATTCAACCGATTTTTCACGACGTCTTTGATGATGATACATTGGTAATTACAAGACAGACAAGTGCCGCAGATATTGAGGATTGGGATAGCCTCGAGCAGATAAATCTTTTAACAGCGATGGAAAAGGAATTTAAGGTTAAATTCAGCCTTGGTGATGTAAGAAATCTTCAAAATGTTGGGGATCTTATCGATCTTTTAGTGAGACTTACGGCATGAATGATTTCAGTATAGAAAGCATATCGGTAGGGGAGAGTGCGAGCTTTGAACGTACAATAACCTGTGAGATGATGGATGCTTTTTTAGCAATAACCGGCGATGTTAATCCTCTGCATATAGACGAGGATTATGCAAAGGAAAAAGGTTTTGTCGGTAGAGTTTGTTACGGCGCTATGGTGTCATCACTTTTTTCTACCTTAGCCGGTGTCTATCTACCGGGAAGGCGATGCCTTTTACATGGTATTGACAGCAAGTATAAGCTACCTGTATATATCGGTGATACGCTTACAGTTGAGGGAAGTGTTGTCGATGTTAACGAGCTGTTTAACGAGATTACTGTAAAGGCAAGAATTTTAAATCAGCATGGCAAAACCGTTGTACGCTCTGTTATTAAGGCAGGGATATTAATCGAGGAATAATTAATGGCAGAAAAAAATTATCTGATTACCGGCGCCTCCTCTGACATAGGAATAGCGCTTTGTCGCAGTATAGCTGCCGAAGCGAACTGCATAGTTGCTACCGCAAACAATGGCATACAGCTTTTGCGTGATATAGAGGAGGAGCTACTAGCAATAAATCCTAATCTCGAATTTACGCCGATAAAGGTTGACCTTTCAGCCAGGAATGAGGTTGAGGATATGTTGCTTTGCATCGGAGCAAAAGACATTACCTTTACTCATTTTGTGCATCTTCCGTCGATACCTCCGGTAAATGCAAAGCTTAAAAATTTTAACTTTGAAAATTTTTATTCCGACTTTGAATTACAGGTAGTTTCGGCAATAAAAATATGTAAGACAATACTGCCCAGGATGTCAAAGGCAAAGTTTGGTAGGGTGATTTTTATGCTAACCTCCTATATAGAGTCACCACCTAAAAATATGACGGCTTATGTCACGGTTAAATCCGCACTTGCCGGGCTTTGTAAAAGCTTAGCCGCCGACTACGCCTCCTTCGGAATAACATTTAACGGCGTGCTACCCTCCATGATCGAGACGAAGTTTTTAAAAGATACCAGTAACATTATAGTCGAGGCAGCTGCAGAGGCACATCCATTAGGTAGAAACGCCACCGTTGACGATGTTGTTCCGGCGATTAATTTTCTTCTGTCGGACGATGCAGGATATATAACCGGAACAATGTTACCCATAACAGGCGGTAGCAGATAATGGCTCAATATAGTTTCCGAACCGCCTTGCCATCGGATGGTGAGAAAATTATCGATTTTATGAATGCGAATTGGGGGAGCAGACACCCTCTTGTGAATGACAGTCGTCTTTTTAGCTACTATTTTCACCGTAACGACAATCTCAACTTTGCACTCTGTTTTGCAGATGACAAGCTTGTGGCGGTTGCAGGATTTATTTATGCAAATTCCATGCGATCATCCGCATTTGTAAGCATATGGTGTGCCGATAAAAAATATAACGGCGCCGGACTTGAGCTGATGGAACGTCTAAAGGATTTAGTAGGGGTGGATGTTCTGTGTTGCAACAACATTCGTCCCAACACATTGAGATTTTATGAATTTTTAGGATATCATACCGGAAGATTTAAACATGCATATCTACTTTCAAAAGACAAGGAATTTAAAATTGCCGAAATAAATAACCCGGTTATCATCGAGCCACAGCCGTCCGATGCCGTACTTATTGAAACAGATTATATTGCTCAGGAAACACTCGATAAAATAACCGAAAAGCTTGCAATAAAAAAAGATATAGGTTATCTTGATTTTCGTTACAAGAAGTATCCCTTTAAAAGTTACCGGTATTTCACCCTTTATGAACAGGATGAGATTTACGGCATATTTATATTAAGGGTAACCGAAGTCGAAAATTCCCGTGCAATAAGGCTTGTGGATTATATCGGAACAGTAGAACATATTTCAAAGGCAGGCGTTGCACTCAGAAAGCTTTTATCCGACCTCGATTGTGAATATCTCGATTTCTATTGTGCGGGAATAGACGATAACATATTAAATTATGCAGGATTTTCCGTAAGGGATGATGATGATAAAAATATTATTCCGAACTATACCGAGCCACTCGACCGCGTAAATGTCGATTTTTACTATTTTACTAGCAGCATAGAAAATTTTACAATGTTTAGATCCGACGGTGACGGTGATAGACCGATATTAGAGCCGATAACAGACTAAACAATATTATTATATAAGCAACAAAATGGGAGGTATTATGCAGTACAATGAACTAAACAATAAGCAGCTCAACGAGGAACTTTCGGCACTTGAAAAGGTTATGTCTGAATACAAAAAGCTCGGACTTAAGCTTGACATGTCTCGTGGCAAGCCCGAAGCAAAACAGCTTGACCTCTCGATGCCTATGATGAGCATAGAGGTAAAGCATTCAAGGGACGGAATTGATGTAAGAAACTACGGAAACCTTGAGGGCGTACCGGAGGCAAGGGAGTTTTTTGCCGAAATATTCGAATGTGATGCAAAAAATGTGGTTGTGGGAGGTAACTCCAGCCTTAACCTTATGTACAATGTCATGGAACTGTGGTGGAGGGTAGGTCTTGTTGACAGTGAAAAACCGTTGAGATGCTATGAAACGGTAAAATTTTTATGCCCGTCACCGGGATATGATAGACATTTCACCATTACCGAGGATTTTGGAATTGAAATGATTACCGTTCCGATGACTCCCAATGGTCCGGACATGGATATAGTGGAAAAGCTTGTTGCGTCAGATGAAAGTATAAAGGGTATGTGGTGCATACCGCAGTATTCAAATCCTCAAGGATATACTTATAGCGATGAAACGGTGGAGAGACTCTGCAGCATGAAGACCGCCGCCGATGATTTTAAAATATTCTGGGATAATGCCTACTGTGTACATCACCTTGTGGATAATCCAACGCTTGTTTTACCCCTATTGGAGGTCGCAACCAAGCATGGCAACGCAGAACGTGCATTAATGTTTTGCTCCACCAGTAAGATAACATTTTCCGGTGCCGGTGTTGGAGCCTTTGCAGCTTCAGATTTAAATATCGGGCATCTGATAAAGAGAATGCAGGCGATGACAATAAGCTATGACAAGGTTAATCAGCTTCGCCATGTTAAGTTCTTAAAAAATAAACAGGGCGTTAACGAGCATATGAAAAAACATGCCGAGCTATTAAATCCTAAATTTGAAATCTGTGACAGATATTTTACAGAGGAGCTTAAAAGCTGCAAATCGGTTGTAGCTTGGTATAATCCAAAGGGTGGTTATTTCATTAATTTTGAGGCGATGGAAGGAACAGCGAAACGCTGTGTTGCATTGTGTAAAGAGGCAGGAGTTGTCCTAACCCCGGCAGGTGCGGCATTTCCATACGGAAACGACCCGCAGGATACTCATATCCGCATAGCACCAACCTTTCCTCCAATTGAGGAGTTAGAACAGGCTCTCAAGGTGTTTACACTTGCCGTAAAGATTGCAGCAGTAGAAAAAATGATAGAAAACGCAAAAAGTTAGACAATGTTGTATGTTTTTTAGATATTGGGATTGACTGTTTAATAAAAAAACGTTATAATGTTATGGTTAGGAATTTTTAGGATAGGTAAATATGAAAAGAACCGGAAGGATATGGTTTGTCTTAGTTGCTGTTTTTATATTTGTTCTTGCCTACACAGCCTTTTTTGGTGTTTCGACCTTTTATGGTGATACAGAAACTGTTTATGTCAAAGGGATGGAAGACATCCGTTTTGGCATAGATATAAGAGGCGGTGTCGATGTAACATTTATGCCGGCAGACGGAATAGATGCTACAGATGAACAGATGGATAGCGCAGAGAGTGTTATTGAAACCAGACTTGTTTCGCTAAACATCACCGATTATGAGGTGTACATCGATTACAACAGGGACAGGATTATTGTGCGTTTCCCCTGGAAAACAGATGAGACCGATTTTAACCCGGAAAGTGCAATTGCAGAGCTGGGTGCTACCGCAGTGCTCACCTTCCGTGAGGGCTCAGAAACTGACGCCAACGGACTTCCAAGTGGCACTACAGCCGAGACGATTATTCTTGAGGGTGACGATATAGAGAGTGCAACCCCTGCCGTTAGCCAGTCTGCGACAGGTTCTTCGGAGTACATTGTTCAGCTTAGTATGACCGACGAGGGAGCAGAAAAGTTTGCCGAAGCAACAACCAGATTAGCGGGTACAGGAACAATCTCAATCTGGATGGACGATACCATGATTTCGTCGCCAACCGTTAACGACCCGATAACCGATGGTGAGGCTATAATATCATGGGATAGCAGTCTCGGTGGCGCGGTTACTGCCGAGGAAGTTACCACCCTTGCAAACCAGATTAACTCAGGTTCATTGCCGTTTAAGCTATCCGCCGAGAGTTTCTCCACCATTAGCCCCACACTTGGTAGCAACTCATTGCAGGCGATGTTAATTGCGGCAATAATTGCGTTTATACTCGTTTGTATCTACATTATTATATGGTATAAAATCCCCGGCATGGTTGCCGCAATCGCTCTTTTGGGACAGACAGCCGCTACGGTTGCACTTATCTCCGGATATTTTGTGGTATATAACAGCTTTACATTAACCCTTCCGGGTATTGCGGGAATCATACTTGCGATAGGCATGGGTGTTGATGCAAACATTATCACCGCAGAGCGTATCAAAGAGGAACTCCGTACCGGAAAAAGTCTTGACGGTGCGATAACCTCAGGATTCCAAAGGGGTCTTGCTCCAATTATTGACGGTAACGTTACCGTTATCATTGTAAGTATTATTTTAATGGGTGCATTCGGACCGACAAACGGATTTTTTGCAACCTTATTGACACCAATATTCTTTGCGTTCGGACCTTCTACAGCAGGCGTTATATACTCCTTTGGCTACACCTTGTTAGTCGGTGTGTTGCTAAACTTTGTAATGGGTGTTGTTGCTTCCAGAATAATGTTACGCAGTGTTTCAAAAATGAGTATGTTCCGAAACAGACGTCTTTACGGAGGGAATGACAAATGAAAATTGATAAGCTGAATCTTATATCCGTCAGACGTCGCTTTTTCCTTGTGTCGATAATATTAATCGCTGTTATCTTGGTTTATTCAATAGTATTCGGTGTTGAAATAGATATCCAGTTTCAGGGTGGTGCCATGATACGTTATAGCTATACCGGAGATGTTGATACGGCAAACTTACAATCCGATATGGAGTCGATATTAGGTAACAGTCTAACGCTTCAAACCGGCTCAAACGAAACACTTGGCACCAACTCAGCTATAGTTTCACTGCCGGGCAGCTCTACCATATCGCCGGAAACATTAAGCGAGCTGAATGTTAGTCTTGCAGAAAAATATCCCGATAATGCTATAACCCAGCTGGAGGTGTCTAACGTTAATCCGACTCTCGGTAACGAATTTTTTGCAAAGTGTTTAGTTGCGGTAGCGGCTGCGTTTGTATTAATCCTAATTTATATTGCGATACGCTTTAAAAACATCGGCGGAATACCTGCCGGAATAATGGCAATTATCGCCCTTATTCATGACCTTACAATTGTTTTCGGCGTATTTGTAATAATGGGAATACCACTTGGTGGTAACTTTATTGCGGTTATGCTTACTATACTTGGATACTCTATCAACGATACCGTTGTTGTTTACGACAGAATTCGTGAAAATGAAGGTATTCATAAAAAGATGAAGTTTGAGCCGCTTGTAAACCTAAGTATTAACCAGTCGCTTGTACGAAGCTTAAATACAACTGTCTCAACAATTATAGCACTTGCAAGTATTTCTATAGTTGCAATAATATTTGACCTTACAAGTATATTCACCTTTTCTTTCCCTCTTATTATAGGAATGTTATCCGGTGTATACAGTACTATTTGTATAGCAGGTCCGCTGTGGGTTGAATGGGAGAATAGAAAAGCAGCAAAACAAGCATGAAAGTAGCTGTTTCCACAGCATGCTTTTACCCCGAGGATACCTTTAGCGCTCTTAGAGCGTTGGTTAAGGCAGGGGTTAAGGATGTTGAAGTATTCTTCAACACCGACAGCGAAATTTCGACCGAGGGAATAGAAATAATACAAGATATTATATCAACTTCATCGGTAAACATCTGTGCAATACATCCCTTTTATTCCGCATTTGAATGGTTTTACTTTTTTAGCGGCTACAAGGGGAGAGTTGAGGATGGAATAAGGCTTTACCGCAAGGTGTTTGAGGTCGCAAATTTACTCAACGTGCCTATTGTCACCTTCCATGGTGAGCATAAAAACAGCACCCTTGATAGGCATGACGGATATAAAATTTTAAAACAACTATTTGATGTGGCGTCGGAATACGGCGTCACTCTGTGTCAGGAAAATGTTACACGTAATAAAATTTCTACACCGGAAGAAATATATAGTGTTCGGAAATTTTTTAATGATGATATTGCATTTACCATAGATATGAAGCAGGCAAGACGTAGCGGGTATTCTCCATTAGAAATGGTCGAAGCCGCAGGTAGTTGTTTAAGACATGTTCACATTAGCTCGGCTAATGTGGAAAATGATTGTGTGTCTCCAAATACTACCGATCCCGAAGTAGAAAAAGTAATTGCATATTTAAACAATATAGGGTATAATGGTTACATGGTAATCGAACTATACCGAAATGGATTTAACTCCATACAGGATCTTAAGCTGTCCTATGACAATATTTTCCAAAGCTTAAAATAATTTACTCGTTGTTTGTAAAAATCAGTCGAAAAGTAACCTCTTCATTTTTATCCAATATAAGTTATAATTGAACAATAGAATTATTTTCATGAGGTTAATTTTATGTTCATTGAGGTTATCGAGCGCAGAGCGGTTCAATCATTTAATGAGATGATTTACTATATGCTCTGCAAGACAGACGACAGTTATTCCGTTAGCATATTTAAAGACAAGGATATGGCTGAGGTTGAAGGCTTTACCGTAAACAAAATCTATGCATATTATGTTTTTTACAGGTTAACCGGCGGCATTGTATATCCCGTTCATCTTAAGGATGTAGTGGAAGACCTTTTAGCGGATTACGATCCCAAAAAGTATTACGGAGACTGCTATGAAGAAAAATCCGGACATACACAACAGGCACAGGATCAGGTTAAGACGTAGATACAGAGAGGAAGGTCTTGATCATTTTGAAGCTCATAACGCATTGGAGTTACTATTGTTCTTTTCGCGAGCTCGTTGCGACACAAACGAAATCGCACATGAACTAATCAGTCATTTTGGAAGCATACCCCTTGTGTTTGAAGCTCCGTATGAAGAACTTGTAAAGGTAAAAGGCGTAGGAGAAATAACGGCTACCTTGATTAAGCTTGTGCCGGACATAACAGGGTATTACCTTTCTCAAAAAGCTTTAGAAGGTAACACCATCGGCTCGCTTGACGATGTCACGGCATATTTTATACCTAAATTCTTAGCTTCAACCGTTGAAGAATTTCATATTATGTGTCTTAACAGCAAAGGTAAAATAATAAAGTGCGTGAAAATATGCGAGGGGACGGTTAATGCCGTTCCGGTCATTACAAGAATGGTTATTACCGAGGCAATTAAACTAAATGCTGTATCAATCATTGCAGCACATAATCATCCGAGTGGAATACCATTACCATCATCTAACGATACTTTTTTGACACAAAACCTGTATAAAGGATTATTTCATGCCGGTATAATTTTTGAAGATCATATAATAATATCAGGTAAGGAATATCTATCACTACGTGAAACAGGTTTTTTCAATAAATTCCCAAAATTGGACGCTCAAACTCTATGACGACTACAGATCAGTTTAAGCTGATATCCGAATATAGTCCGACCGGCGATCAGCCACAGGCAATTGATGCACTTGTTGAAGGACTTAACAAGGGGCACAAAAAACAGACCTTGCTTGGCGTTACCGGAAGCGGAAAAACATTTACCGTCGCAAATGTAATTGCGAGGGTAAATCGTCCTACCCTGGTGTTGGCGCACAATAAGATATTGGCGGCTCAGCTATGCACCGAACTACGAGAGTTTTTTCCTGAAAATGCTGTCGAGTACTTTGTGTCATATTATGACTACTATCAGCCGGAAGCATATATACCGTCCACCGACACCTATATAGAAAAAGATAGCTCTATTAATGATGAAATCGATAAGCTAAGGCACTCTGCAACTTCCTCGCTCTCCGAGCGTCGAGACGTTATTATTGTTGCAAGCGTGTCCTGTATATATTCCCTTGGTGACCCGATAGATTACCGTAGTATGGTTATCTCGATACGAAAGGGTATGGTAGTTTCCAGGGATGACCTGACACGTCGACTTGTTGACCTTCAGTACGAGCGAAACGATATTAACTTTACCCGTAATAAATTTAGGGTTAGAGGGGATGTTGTTGAAATATTTCCGGCATATGCCGCCGAGGTTGCAATACGTGTAGAATTTTTTGGTGACGAGATAGACAGAATTAGTGAGATAACACCGCTTACCGGCGAGCGTAAGAGTGAACTTTTGCATGTTGCGATATACCCGGCTTCTCACTACATTGTTCCACGTGAGAAGATGAAGCATGCAATTAACGAACTTCGTACAGAGTGTGATGCACAGGTAAAAACCTTTACATCAGAAGGGAAACTAATTGAAGCTCAACGAATTGCTCAACGAACCAACTACGACATAGAAATGCTTACCGAAATAGGCGTTTGTAAGGGAATAGAAAACTACTCGCGAGTGCTTGCGGGCAGACCGCCGGGAAGTGTTCCTTCCACACTGCTTGACTATTTTCCGGATGACTTTATTGTTATTATTGATGAGTCACACGTTATGCTACCACAACTACACGCAATGCACGGCGGTGACTACGCTCGAAAGAAAAATCTTATTGACTTCGGTTTTAGGTTACCCTCGGCAATTGATAACCGACCGCTAACCTTCGACGAGGTCGAGGAGCGACTAGGACAGATAATATATGTTAGTGCTACGCCTGCGGCATACGAAAGAAATGGTTCACAGCAGATAGCACAGCAGATTATTCGACCGACCGGACTTGTAGATCCTAAAATTTCGGTAAGACCAACGGCAGGTCAGATAGACGATCTTCTGTCCGAGATTAATCAAACTATAGAAAAAAAACAAAGGGTTTTAATCACCACCCTAACAAAAAAGATGGCCGAGGATTTAACCGATTTTTTGATAGGTCATGACATTAAAACCAAATATCTACACCATGAGATAGATACCTTTGAAAGAATAAATCTTCTGCGTGACCTACGAAGTGGAAACATAGATGTTATTGTCGGAATTAACCTTCTTCGCGAGGGGCTTGATCTTCCCGAGGTGTCCCTTATCGCAATACTTGATGCCGATAAGGAAGGTTTTTTAAGAAGTGAGGCTTCGCTAATTCAAACCATCGGTCGTGCCGCAAGAAACGCTGAGGGTATGGTGATTATGTATGCCGACCAACTGACGGGCTCGATGGAGAGGGCGATAACCGAAACGGATCGACGCAGAGCTATACAGCAACAGTACAACGAAGAACATGGAATAGTTCCGAAAACTATAATTAAAGAACTTTCTGCTAATACTATTAACATATCCAGCGAGGTGTCTGTCGACGATGGAATAGAGCGAATGTCAAGAATGGAAAGAGAGCGTGCAATAGATAATCTCACGCGTGAGATGAAGGAGGCCGCAAGAATGCTAGAGTTTGAACATGCGGCATACCTGCGTGACAGAATAGAGGCACTCAGAAAAGGAAAAAATCTTGAAAAATAACAGTATAATAATTAAAGGTGCCAGAGAGCATAACCTTAAAAACGTTGATATAACACTTCCTCGCGACAGCTTGATCGTAATGACCGGCCTTTCGGGGAGCGGAAAGTCTTCCCTTGCATTTGATACTATCTATGCCGATGGACAGCGACGGTATGTTGAAAGCCTATCCTCCTACGCAAGGCAGTTTTTAGGACAGATGGAAAAGCCGGAGGTAGACAGCATTGAGGGTCTGTCTCCCGCTATATCTATCGATCAAAAAACCACCTCACGCAACCCACGTTCCACCGTTGGAACCGTTACCGAGATATACGATTATCTAAGGCTATTATTTGCAAGAATAGGAATTCCACACTGCCCGATATGTGGCAATGTAATAGCCCAGCAAACCATAGACCAGATGGTTGATACCGTTTTAAAGCTTGAAGAGGGAACAAAATTTCAGATACTCGCACCGATTGTACGAGGGCGAAAGGGCAGCTATCATAAGGAGTTGGAGGCTGCCGCGCGTTCGGGCTATGTGCGTGCAAGGGTGGATGGTATTATTTATGATTTGTCCGAGAGCATAGAGCTGGATAAAAATTTCAAGCACTCCATCGAAATCGTAGTAGATCGACTTGTCATCAATGAGGGGGTAAGAACACGTCTTGCCGACTCAATAGAGACCGCATTAAATCTTACCGGTTCTAATGTTATTGTGGATGTTATTGACGGTGAGGAAATGACTTTTTCTGGCAGTTACGCCTGCCCCGTGCATGGAATAGGGCTTGAAGAGTTGACACCGAGAATGTTCTCCTTTAACAACCCCTACGGAGCATGTGAAAAATGTACCGGTCTCGGCACATTTTTACGTGTCGATCCCGAACTTATCTTTCCAAACAAAAACCTCTCAATAGCTGAGGGGGCCGTTAAGGCAAGCGGATGGGGATATGGCGAGGGAACTATAGCCGAAATGTATTTTAAAGCGCTTGCAAAGAGATATAAATTTTCCTTAAAAACGCCGGTCAAAAATCTTCCCAAAAAGGTGATAGATATTATTTTATATGGTACCGACGGTGAAAGAATAACCCTAACCAGGCAAAGCGAGTATGCAAAAGGAGAATATAAAAGCAGCTTTGAGGGTATTGTAAACAATCTTGAGCGTCGCTTTAGGGAGACCGGAAGTGAGTGGATGCGGGATGAAATTGCCTCAATAATGACCGATATTCCATGCCCGGACTGTAACGGTGAACGACTAAAACCTATAAGCCTTGCGGTCACGGTAGGTGATGTAAACATCAGTAAATTCACCTCGATGTCGGTTTCGGAAGCGGTAGACTTTATCGAAGGTCTCAAACTGAGCGGTCGTGAGCTGATGATTGGCGAGCGAATTTTAAAGGAAATTATCGAGAGACTTTCCTTCCTTCGCAGCGTAGGTTTACAGTATCTTACACTATCCCGAAGTGCCGCAACTCTTTCCGGAGGTGAAAGCCAGCGAATAAGATTGGCGACCCAGATAGGTTCTTCATTAATGGGAGTACTATATATTTTAGATGAACCGAGTATAGGTCTTCACCAACGTGACAACGAAAAACTCATAGCCACATTAAAGAGGCTTAGGGATTTAGGAAACACACTAATTGTTGTGGAACATGACGAAGATACCATAAGAAATGCTGATTATGTTGTAGATATAGGCCCGGGTGCCGGAATACACGGCGGTGAAATTGTTGCCGAGGGAAGTATAAAGGATATTATTAAGACGAAGAAGTCTATAACCGGACAATATCTTTCTGGAAAAAAATATATTCCGGTTCCGAGTGAGCGAAAAAAAGGTAATGGAAGATCGCTAAAGATTATCGGCGCATCGCAAAATAACCTAAAAAACGTAAATGTCGAACTTCCTCTCGGGGTTCTTACCTGTGTTACCGGCGTAAGCGGTAGCGGTAAATCCTCGCTTATTAACGAAATTGTCTATAAGAGGCTTGCGGCAGAACTTAACGGCGCACGTATGCATCCGGGAAGCCATGACGACATGACCGGTCAGGAAAACCTCGACAAGGTTATAGGAATAGATCAATCCCCGATAGGTAGAACTCCACGATCAAATCCTGCCACATATACAGGTGTGTTTACCGATATTAGGGATTTATTTTCATCCACACCGGAAGCAAAAATGAGGGGATACTCTACCGGACGATTCTCCTTTAATGTAAGAGGTGGACGGTGCGAAGCCTGTGAGGGTGATGGCATAATAAGAATTGAGATGCACTTTTTACCGGACATCTATGTTCCCTGCGAGGTGTGTAAGGGTAAACGTTACAACAGAGAAACGTTAGAGGTGCACTACAAAGGTAAAACGATAGCCGATGTTCTCGCCATGACGGTGGAGGATGCACTTAGCTTTTTTGAGCCTATTCCCAAAATTCATCGCAAGCTTAAAACCTTGAACGATGTCGGTCTTTCATATATCACGCTCGGTCAATCAGCTACCACACTTTCTGGAGGTGAAGCACAGCGTGTTAAGCTGGCATTAGAGCTTTCAAAAAGGGCTACCGGAAGCACAATATATATTTTGGATGAACCAACAACAGGGCTGCATGTTGCCGATGTTCATAAGCTTGTATCGGTACTCACCAAGCTGGTCGATATGGGAAATACAGTGGTTGTTATTGAACATAACCTTGACATTATCAAGACTGCGGATTATATTATAGATATGGGGCCGGAGGGTGGAAACGCCGGAGGTGAAGTTTTAGCGTGTGGAACACCGGAGGATATTGCAGCAAATGACGCATCCTTTACCGGACAATACCTTAAAAAACATTTATAAATTTTAAAATGAAAGGAGTATAGTATGCCTTTACCTACCAAAGAAGAGTATACCTATGTCAGAGAGATGTGCGAGGATTTTTTTTCGTCGGACAGCTTTTCCTACTTTATCGAAACCTTTGGATGTCAACAAAACGTCAGTGACAGTGAGAGGCTCGGCGGTATGCTGGAAACCATAGGTTTTACCCAAACAACCTATAAAACAAAAGCTGATTTAATATTGGTTAACAGCTGTGCTGTGCGAGAAAATGCCGAGATTAAGTTCCTAAGCAAGATAGGCGAGTTAAAGCCTTTGAAAATGATAAACAGCAAGAAGATAATTATACTTTGCGGATGCATGTTTTCAAACCAGAGAAATATAGGAACGATTAAAAATTCCTACCCGTTTGTCGATATAGTTGCCGACACCAACCTACAGGATAACCTGATAGACACTCTTGCAGATTTCTTAGAAAGTCCCAAGGAGCGTATTTTCCCGGACAGCGATATTGAGGCTAAGGAAATTATCGAAGGTACTTCGGTTAGCCGTTCGGATAAATATAATGTTTCGGTTCCGATTATGTATGGCTGCGACAACAGGTGTAGCTATTGTATAGTTCCTTATGTTAGAGGAACAGAGGTTAACCGTCTTCCGCAGGACATTGTTGCCGAGGTTAAGGAGCTTGTTGTTGCAGGAGCAAAACACATCAACCTACTTGGGCAAAATGTTAATGCCTACGGTCGTAAGCTTGATATGGACATAAATTTTGTGGGTCTTTTAAAACAGGTATGTGACATTCCCGGTGATTTTGTAGTGAGCTTTTTATCATCGCATCCAAAATTTTTCAGCTATGAGTTGATAGATTTCATTGCAGAAAATCCTAAGATGTGTAGGATGTTACATATTCCTGTTCAGTCAGGAAGTGACAATATACTCTCGGCAATGGGGCGAGGATATACCTCTGAGGAATACATAAAGCTTATCAACTATGCAAGCAAGAGGATAGAGAATGTTGGATTTACCAGCGATATAATGGTAGGATTTCCAGGCGAAACCGAGGTGGATTTTGATAGTACCCTCGATCTTGTACAACGGGCAGGCTTTTATCAGCTATTTACCTTTATTTTCTCTAAGCGTCCGGGAACGGCCGCCGCGAAACTTGCCGATGATAATATCAGCGCAAAAAAAACCGAGCGAATGGACAGGTTGCTCTCGGCGCAAAAACAGCTTGCCTCAGATGCGCTTTCACGATTTAAGGACAAACGTATTAGGGTACTGTATGAAAAGGAGGATGGCGGAACCCTTATAGGAAGATGCGGTAATTTTTTACTTGTGAAATTTACCACCCAGGGTGCCAAACCGGAAAAAGGCACACTATGTAACGTCTTTATAACAGGTAACACAGCAGCAGCATTAACAGGAATTATGGAAGGAAATTAAAATGACTACACTTGAAAAGTTTATCGAAGCAGCAAAAGAATTACAGAAGGATCCTGTATATCTTCGTATTGAAGAAATTCGGGACGCAAACGAGAAAAATGAAGAGCTAACTAAAAAGGTTGATGCCTTTAACACCGCAAGGGAAGAGCTTACGGCCGCCATGTCGACGAATGAGCCTGATAGAGAAAAGATTGCAGAACTCAATAACTCTGTTCGTAGCCTTTATACCGAGATAATGGAAAATGAAGGTATGGTGAAATACAATGAGGCTAAAGGTGAACTTGATGAGCTATTAACCTATATTCAGGCGGTTATAAATGCCGCTGTTAACGGAGAGGATCCGGAAACTGCAGAGCCACCAGAAGCTTGCGGTGGGAGCTGCTCAAGCTGTAGCGGATGCGGAGCATAAAAGGAGGTGCGTATGGCCGGCCTTTCACCTATGATGCAACAGTATATGCAGATAAAGGAACAGCACAAGGATAAGGTGCTGTTCTTTAGGTTGGGTGATTTTTATGAAATGTTTTTCGAGGATGCAATAACGGTATCAAAGTCGCTTGAACTTACCTTAACAGGTAGGGAGTGCGGACTCTCGGAGCGTGCACCAATGTGCGGAGTACCCTATCACAGTGCCGAAAGTTATATTGCTAAACTCTTAGAGCTCGGATTTAAGGTTGCAATCTGTGAACAGACCGGTGACCCGGCGACTACAAAGGGGCTGGTAGACCGTGAGGTGGTAAGAATTATCACCCAAGGTACCGCCCTTGAGAGTTCGATGCTCAGCGATGATAGAAATAATTTTTTGTGTAGCATTAATATTGTTGGTGATACACAGGCAGCTTTGTGCTTTTCTGATGTTTCGTGTGGAATTATTTATCTTTGCAGTCTCAACTCAGAGAGACTTATTGCGGATATTTGTAATGAACTTGCACGTTTTTCACCTACCGAAATTATTTCAAACAGCATAATATTAAAATACAGTGATCTTACCGAATACATAAAGCAAAATATCTACTGCAGTGTAGAGCTTATCGACGAGGAGATTTATGAGCATAAACGTTCGGAGAAAATTTTAAAGTCTCAATTTCCAAAGGAGTGTCACGGCTCGATAACCGAAAAGGGTGAGGTTGCATACGGTGCGGTTGCAGCGCTAATACATTATCTGACCTTGACGCAAAAACGTGGTCTTGGTGGGCTTTTAAATGTTGAGTATTATGATGTAAATTCATTTATGAAGCTGTCTGCCATGACCCGCAAACATCTTGAAATTACCGAAACAATGCGTAAAGGTCAGCGTAGTGGTAGCCTGCTTCATACCATAGACAAAACCGAAACATCAATGGGTAGAAGGTTGTTAAGACTTTGGTTTGAACAACCCTTAATATCTTCTTCTCTTATTAACAGAAGGCTTGATTCGGTATCCGAGTTGAATAAGGATATGCTTGGAAGACAGTCGATTCTCGAACTGCTCTCTAAAATTGCCGACATGGAGAGAATACTCGGCAGAATATTGTTTAAAAGTTCTTCGCCGAGGGAGCTACTTGCCTTCCTAAACACCTTAAATATAATTCCCGAATTAAAACTTTCGGTTGCCGGATACACCTCGCCGGAGTTGATATCAATCTACACCTGTATTGATAATCTCAAGGATATAGCAGCCGTTATTGCCGACACCATTTCGGAAAAACCTCCTGTTAATGTGCGGGACTGTGGCACAATAAGGGATGGATTTAATCCTGAAATAGATGAGCTACGTAGCCTGTCTAATGGTGCAAAGGGTAAGCTGATTGAACTTGAAAACAAGTATCGGGAAAAATATGATTTTAAAAAGATTAAGATAAGCTACAACCGTGTGTTCGGCTACTATGTTGAGCTTCCGAAATATGCAATAGAGGAACTGCCTGAGGGTTTTGTTCGCCGTCAAACACTTGCCAATTGTGAGCGATATGTCACCGAGGAACTCAAGGAACTCGAAGACAGGATTATGGGTGCACAGGAAAGATTACTCTCGTTGGAGATTGATTTGTATGATCAACTTTTAACCGGTATCGGTGCGGCGGCATCACGTATCGGAACAACTGCCTCGGCCATTGCACGGCTTGATGTGCTCTGTTGCTTTGCAGAGGTAGCGGTACAGTATGATTACACAAGACCTAAGGTGGATGACTCCACCGCCATACTTATTAAAAATGGCAGACATCCGGTTGTGGAAAGGTTGTTGAGAAGAGCATCGTTTATCGCAAACGATGTTACAGCCGATAATGCTAAAAACAGAATATTGCTTATCACAGGTCCTAACATGGCAGGAAAGAGCACCTATATGAGGCAAACCGCATTAACTGTTCTGCTTGCCCAGGTGGGATGTTTTGTTCCGGCAACTTCAGCGCATATTGGTGTGTGTGACAGCATACTCACAAGGGTAGGTGCCTCGGATGATCTTGCCGCGGGGCAGTCCACCTTTATGGTGGAGATGACCGAGATGGCACAGATATTAGAAACAGCAACCTCCAAAAGTCTGTTGATACTCGATGAGATAGGAAGAGGAACCTCGACCTTTGACGGATTAGCAATAGCAAGAGCAATTGTCGAATATCTCGCCGACGGAAACTCGAACACTCAACCCAAAACCATGTTTGCCACCCATTATCATGAACTTTGTATACTTGAAAACTTGTTTTATGGGGTGAAGAATTATAGCATAACCGCAAAAAAGCGTGGGGATGAGCTTATATTTCTCAGAAAAATTGTGGCACGTGCCGCCGATGACAGCTATGGCATAGAGGTTGCAAAACTTGCCGGAATACCAAACTCGATAATACAGCGTGCAGGTGAGATATTAATAGAATTAGAGCAACATTCCGAAGCTCTATCCGGAGTTGCAAAACAGATTGGGTTTGACGATTTGCTTGTATCGGAGCCGACAAGTGTAAGGAACGACATAACGGAAAAATTGAAATCAATAATACCGGACACACTTTCACCGCTTGAGGCATGGCAGATATTGTCAGAGCTGAAAAACATGGTGTCGGAAGAGGTGGAAGCTTGAGTGGAATTATCAAGGAACTACCACCGCTGTTGAGGGATAAAATTGCGGCAGGAGAAGTTGTGGAACGTCCTGCTTCGGTAATAAAAGAACTTGTAGAAAACTCGATAGACGCCGGCGCCACTTCCATTACCGTGGAGATAGAAAAGGGCGGGCGAGAGTTTATCAGCGTTGCCGATAACGGCTCAGGCATAGAGCCGGAATACCTGAAAACCGCCTTTTTACCTCACGCAACAAGCAAAATATCATCACATGACGATCTAGAAAATATTATTACCAAGGGATTTAGAGGTGAGGCTTTAGCGTCCATTGCCGCAGTGTCTGAACTACAGGTCGTTTCAAAGGTCGAACATTCGGAGTATGCGTTATCATACAGTATAATCGGTGGAGTCGGTAATGAGGTAGTGCCGGCCGGCAGGGATACCGGCACTACGATATCGGTATCAAATCTTTTTTACAACACACCGGCTCGCCTTAAATTTTTGAAGAAGGATGTTGCAGAGGGTAATGCAGTAGTTGATACCCTGACAAAAATCGCACTCGCACATCCTGAGATATCGTTTAAACTTCTCAGAGACGGTCAACAGGTTTTACAATGCCGTGCAGATGGCGATAGCTTGGTAGCCGTTAATTCTTTAATATCAAAGGAGATACACCGCTATCTAAAGCCTCTTATTTACGATGAGGACGGCTATGAGATAAAAGGTTTTGTCGGAACAGCCGAAGGTGCAAAGCCTACAAGGGCAATGCAGTACTTTTATGTTAACGGTCGATATATAAAAAACAAATCCTTTAGCGCCGCAGTAGAGCAGGCTGTAAGCGGTTTTTTTATGCATGGTAAGCATCCTATAGTATTTGTGTTCTTAAACATGCCCACCGAGCTTGTGGACGTTAATGTGCATCCTGCCAAGACCGAGGTGAGATTTGCTGAGGAGCGTCGGGTGTTTTCCGCTATATATCGTGCAATTAAGTCAGCTTTAATGCCACCGGAAAAAATAGATTTAGCGTTGACGATGGTGGAGGCAAAGTCTAATGTAGAGGAAAAACCCCATTATGTCGCAGAAGGCAATGCCGAAGGCAGCAATATAAACAGAATGTTTTCCTCCCACAGGGCCGATGTTCTTGCATCACCATCGGCAACTTACAGCACCACCCCAACCACTATGCCGCGAACCTTCTCCGAGATTAGCGAAAAAATAGATATTGTTTATCAGGAGGCGATAAAACCCCAACCTACCAGAGAGTATGAACAGCAGAGTTTTGTACAACCCTCCGAAACAGAAGTTAGATTGGTGGGCGAGGTTTTCTCGACCTATATAGTCTTAGAAGCCGATGGCGAAATAATTTTTATGGATAAACATGCGGCTCACGAGCGTATCATCTATGAACGACTGATAAAGCAACGTGGTGACGATGTTGATAGTCAGCTTTTGCTGACACCATTAGCTGTTGATATGGATGGTGAACATAAATCTACACTTCTCGACAATCTCGACTACCTTTACAAACTCGGAATAGAGCTTGAGGATTTTGGTGGTAGTTCGGTAAGAATATATTCACTTCCGGCAGACATTGACGGATACAATGCCGAGCTGTTATTAAACGAACTTGCTGAGTGTTTAAATACCGGAAGTATGACATCGGATGAGCGGACAAGATGGATATTAAACTCGGTCGCATGCAGGGCGGCAGTAAAGGCAGGGGATAAGCTGAGTAATGTTGAGCTGTTGAGTCTTGCAAAGGAGATTTACTGCGGAGCAATTCCTCAATGTTGCCCGCACGGAAGACCTGTCATTGTCAGTATCGGAAAAAAGGAGCTGGAAGGTAAATTTGGAAGATAAGGATAAAAGGATAATAGTTGTCTGCGGCGCTACGGCAACCGGTAAATCCGGATTAGCCGTTGCCGTTGCAAAAAATATTGACGGAGAAATAATATCTGCCGATTCTATGCAGATTTACAAAGGTCTTGATGTTGCTACTGCAAAGGTTACAGCCGAGGAGGCAGAAGGTATAGTTCATCATATGATAGATATAGCCGAGCCGTATGAAAGTTTCAGTGTTGCCGACTATGTGCGTTTGGCAAGGCCAATGATTGATGATATTATTCGTCGTGGTAAAAAGGTTATTATATGTGGAGGAACCGGACTATACATAAATGCCTTGTGTGATGGAAGAGAGTTTATTGAGGGTGTTGAGTCGCCCGACTTGCTTTGTGAACTTAACAACATCGACACGGATAATCTCTATGCTCAGCTAAAAGAAATTGACCCTGTTTCCGCAATGAAAATTCACCCTAATAACCGCAAAAGGTTGATACGTGCCATATATGTCAGTCGGCTGATCGGAAAACCTTTCTCGGTCGTCGGAGAGGAGGCAGTTCCAACCGTTGCACCCTATAACCGCCTTGTGTTATACTGTAACTATCCTAATCGTGCCGAGCTTTATGACGCAATTAATAAAAGGGTGGACATAATGCACGGGCGCGGATTGCTTAATGAGGCGGAGTATGTATATAAAAACCGAGAAAGATTTCAAACTGCAGCTGCAGCAATTGGATATAAAGAGCTGTTTGATTACATAGAAGGGAAATCTGACCTTGATAAATGTATTGCCGATCTTAAACAGGCAACCAGGCACTATGCAAAGCGACAGATGAGTTGGTTTAATCGTTATTCCGATGCAATAAGCGTAGAGGCATATCGTAATGGAATTACAGATGGAATTGTTCAGATGGCGAAGGAGTTTTTTAGTTGAAACTTTTTAGAGTAAGATTATTTAAATACCTGAAAAAAGGTATGCTTTTTTTGTTCCTCATCCCGATTGTTTACTTAGGGGTGCAGGTTTATTTTGCTTTTCAAAACAACTATATAACACAGATAGCGGTAGAACATGAGCTAAGCGAGAGCATATCCACGGTGGGAATAGCGGTAAGAGATGAACGTTTGATAGAAAAAAACACCTCAGGCGTATTGAGGTATATTCCGTTAGAGGGGGAAAGGGTTAGTAGCGGCAGCCCTATAGCATATGTTTTCTCCGATATCGAAACTGCACAAAAAAATGTTTTGCTTGATCGCGAAATTGCAGAGTTAATAATATTGAGTGAGTCTGTTGACTCGCCCGAGAACATAACAAACGATGTTTCTAACCTTGCAAAACAGCAGACAGATTCCTATTATGACCTGTTAGATGCTATACACACCGGAGAATATTCCGGAATACACGAGCCTACCGACGAGTTGTTGCTTAGCTATATCAATATGCAAATTGCAATGGATGTACCATATAGTGTACAGTCGGCACTTGCAGAAACCGAAAGGATAGTCGCTGAGCTGGAAATGCAATCAACACCATCAGATGTTATAAATTCACCTGATGTCGGCTATTTTTTCAGGTATACCGACGGCGGTGAACTGCTCTACAACAGCGAGGTAGCAGAATCCTGGACAGCACAGGAACTTACCGAAACAATCTCGCTTGCCTCAGGCCTTTCAATTAACGATAATCTTGTCGGTAAAATTGTGTTGGATTATAGATGGGATTATTATTGTGTGATTCCCTCGGTGGAAAGCGGTCGTTTAACGGTAGGTAGAGATTATGAGATATCCTTTTCCGATACCGGTAGCGACCCTCTGCCTGTCGAGCTTGTGAGAATGGACGAGCCTGATGATAACGGACAGGTTTTACTACAGTTTAGCTGTGAAACATTAAACCCTGATGTTGCCACTTTAAGAGCAACCAATGCTGAAATAATTATTAGAAGTTTTGAAGGCATACGAGTCAGCAGAGATGCCCTGCGAATAATTGATGGCGAAAAGGGCGTTTATATACAATTCGGAAACCTAATACAGTTTAAAAAAATTGCCCCGCTGTTTGAGAATGAGGAATATATGATACTCCCATTTGAAAGTGACGAAGAAAACCAGGTCAAGTTGTACGACGTAATTGTAGTTGAAGGAAGGGACCTTTACGATGGAAAATTCTTATAGCAACGTTGCGGATAACCTTAAAGGTATTGAGGAAAGAATAAGTATAGCGGCAGAAAAATCCGGAAGAAAAAGAGACGATGTAACACTACTTGCAGTAACAAAAACCGTTCCTGTTGAGGCAGTAAACGTTGCGATTGACTGCGGGATAACAGCTATCGGAGAAAATTATGTAAACGAGCTTGTTAGCAAGGCAGAACATATCAAATGTAAAAATATACACATGATAGGCCACCTACAAAGTAATAAAATACGGCAATTATTACCTCATATTAATATGTTGCAGACACTTGACAGCATAAAACTTGCCGATAAGTTGAACACGGAGCTGGAAAAAACAGGGCGTATACTCGATGTATTGATAGAGGTTAACATTGGAAAAGAGGAAAATAAAAGCGGTGTGTTTCGTGAGATGGTAGAAGAATTCGTCGAAAACCTCGAAAAACACCATTTTTTAAGGCTGAAAGGGCTGATGTGTATCCCTCCATATCAAGAAAATAGCATAACTGAAAAATATTTTATCGATATGTGCAATCTATATATTGACATTAAGCGAAAAAAAAGGCATAATATAGATATTAATATATTATCTATGGGTATGTCGGACGATTATGAGCTTGCAATAGCACATGGTGCTAACCTTATAAGAGTCGGAAGTGCCATTTTTGGTAGAAGAAAGTAAAAGTTAGGAGAAAGTAATGGGATTGTTTGATAAGTTTAAGGATTTAATGGGTGTGCCGATTGACGACGAGTATAATGATGATATGGATTTTGTGGCAAACCACCCTCAAAATTATGATGATGATAAACCACAGCAGGAGACTACCAAACGAAACAAGGTAGTAAATATTAACGCTACCACACAGCTTCAGGTTGTTCTGGCAAAGCCGGAAAAATTTGATGACGCTCCGGCGGTTGCAGACCATCTAAATGCTAAGCGTACCGTTGTGCTCAACCTCGAGGCAGCCCCCAAGGAGGTAAGCCGTAGGCTTATCGATTTTTTAACCGGAGTAGCATATGCAAACAAGGGCAACATACAGCTTGTTGCAAACTCTACATTTATTATCACACCCTATAATGTGGACTTTATGGATAACAACATACTCGGTGAACTTGAAAATAACGGACTGTATTTTAACTGATTTTACTTTTGCTTGGAGGTATTATGCTTAGTTTAGAACAGATTAAATCTGTAACTTTTGATAGAATTGTCAGGGGATATCGCCCTGAGGATGTTGATGACTTTATAGTTCAGGTTGCACAGCAGCTGGAAAAGTTGATGGCAGAAAATAAGGAACTTGAAAATAAGGTTTATATTCTCGCCGACAGCATCGAGGGTTACAGAAATGATGAGGAGGCATTAAAAGCTGCCCTTATCAATGCACAGCGACTCGGAGAGAGTGTCATTAGAGAGGCTAATCAAAAAGCTGAGCATATTTTGAAGGAGGCAAAGGTCAAGGCAGACCGTGACTTCGACATTGCAATGGAGAAGGTCCATATAGAGCATATAAGATTGACTCGTATGCAACAAGAGGTAGCGATATTCCGCGGTACCGTTATTGATGCCTATAAAAAACATATCGAACTACTTAGCAATTTACCGGTTGACGATAAGGAAGAACATATACCTGTAAGCTATTTTGAAAAGGTTGATCGTGACTTTAACGAACGTCAAAAGGCCGACATGCAGGAGGTGACACCAACATTAACAGAACCGCAGGAGGAAATGTTTTTACCTCCTGTTGCACCGCCGTTGACGCCAGAGGTTACTCCAATGTCTAACATGGAACCTATTGCAAGTTTAATGTCGGATGATGACCAGGTGGTATCATCGTATGGATTTGAACAAACCTTACGTCCGCGTGATGTAACAGCCGAGCTGACTCTTGAGGAGAGGGAAGAGGCAGTAGCAAAGAGAAACGCTGCCTTTGCAACAAGTGAAATAGGCCCGATAATCCCACTCGTTACCGAAGACGAACCGCAAGAAAATCTAATTCCAGAACAACCTGTCGTTGTAGATGAGCCGGTGAAAAGAGCCTCTGTTCCTACCGGTAGGGTATCCTTATTTGATCATTATGATAACTTTGAGTTAGAGTAATGTTCTGTTTTAGTAAACATTGGAATCTTTAATGAAAAAAAAATATATAATATATCCACTATTATTAATACTGTTAATAGCTGTTGACTTTATAACAAAACAGCTTGCGACAGCATATTTAAAACCGATAGGTCGTACACCATTTATACCTGGATTAGAGCTCGTTTATGTTTTAAACGAGGGAGTTGCATTTAGTATGTTTTCCGGTTCATGGTTCATGGTTGTCCTGTTACCGCTTGTAACGATATGCGTTTTAACTGTACTGTTGTTTCTTGGAAAGCTGGGAGGAGGATTTAACGATTATTGTTTTATATTGATAATATCCGGTGGAATCGGTAACATTATCGACAGAATTTTATACGGTCATGTCGTAGATTTTTTCAACTTTACATTTGTTAATTTTGCGGTATTTAATGTTGCTGATTGTTTTATTACGATTGGTGTTGCGCTTTATGCAATCAACATGATAATATTGGAATTAAAAGCAAAGAAGGAACAAGTTGAGCAGGATTAAGTACATTGTAGATGAGCTCGGTAACGGTAAGAGGTTAGATGTTTTGGTGTCTGACATTAGTGATGATATCTCCCGTTCTTCCGCCGTAAGGCTGATAGAGCAGGGGAACGTTCTTTTATCGGGTATTAAGCCAAAAAAAAATGCGCGTGTCTCAACCGGTGATATAGTTGAAATTGATCCACCGGCACCACAAAGTTACGATGTTATTCCTCAAAATATTCCGATAAATATACTATTTGAGGATGACGATATAATTGTTGTAAACAAGCAAAAAGGTATGGTTGTGCATCCCGGAGCCGGTAACCCTGATAACACATTGGTAAACGCTTTGCTCTATCATTGTGGAGACAGTCTTTCCGGAATTGGTGGTGTTCAAAGACCCGGTATAGTTCATCGAATAGATAAGGATACAAGTGGTTTACTTGTGGTTGCAAAAAATGACCGTGCGCATATCGGACTTTCGTCACAGCTTGCTGATCATTCACTTCGTAGATGCTATCATGCCATTGTCAAAGGTGTAGTTAAGCATGATGAAGGTGTTGTAGATGCTCCTATAGCAAGGGATAAAAAAAATCGTTTAAGGATGTCGATATCTACAGATGGTCGAGCTTCAGCCACCCATTACAAGGTGATTGAGCGGGGTAAAGGGTATAGCTATTTGGAACTTCATTTAAAAACCGGAAGAACGCATCAAATCAGGGTGCACATGCAGAGTATTGGTCATTCTGTAGCCGGAGACATGGTTTATGGTGATAAAAACAATCCCAAATTACAAGGACAGTGTCTTCATGCCAAAAGTCTAACATTTACACACCCAACAACAGGAGAACAGTTGTATTTCAACACCGAATTGCCGGATTATTTCAGCCAGTTTTTAAGGAAAATCAAAGCATGAAGAAAAGAATAAAGGATCTATTGGTTATTTCCGACCTCGACGGAACCTTGATAACAACCGGTGGCGGACTTACAGGCTGCAACGGAGATGTTGTTAAGCTGTATAATATGCTGGGTGGGTGTTTTACCATTGCGACCGGAAGGAATGTAGATTCTACACGCAGGTTTGTTGATGAACTTGAATTATCATATCCTGTCATTGTGTATAACGGAGCATGTATATATGATTACGAAAAGGAATGTTCTATATATGACAGATTCCTTCCTAAATCCGAGGTGGTGCGTGCCCTTAGCGATATCAAGAGTCTCTTTCCTACGGTGGGAACCCTGATAATGGCAGAAAACCATCGTGCATATGTTACAAATGCATCAAAGTCATTATACGAGCATTTTGATAACGAAGCGTATGGATTTGTTATCGCAGATGCAGCTACAATAAATCATCGTTGGTATAAGGCTTTATTGGTTTGTCCTGATAACGTAACGGCAAATAAACTTGCAGACTATCTATTATCAAACAACTACTTGGGAATTGATACCGTTCAGTCAAGTCATATTAATATTGAAATATTGCCCGAAGGAATTACAAAGGGCACTGCACTGATAGAACTCGCTAAAATATTAGAAAAAACCGTTGAAAATACTGTTATGATAGGCGATTATTATAATGATATTCCAGCCCTAACATCTGCCGGTTATGCCGTTGTACCCTCCGATGCTCCGGATGACATACGACGGTATGCAGACCGCATTGTCATGGCAGGTGCCGAGGGTGGTGTTGCGGAGTATTTATATGATGTCATCAGAGAATACACATAGAAGGCCAAATATTCTTTTTTGGATAATCACGGCAGTGGCTGTGGTTATTCCTGCGTGTTATGTAATAATTTCCACCCCGAGCATAGGATTTCTCTCAAGTTCTTTTGTTGCTGACGATACGCTATACATATGCAACTCAAGGGAGTTTATATGTATAAATCATGCTACCGAGGCGGAATTAACCATCCTTCCCGGCATTGGCGCCACCAAGGCGAAGGAAACAGTGGATTACAGAAAAACAAACGGATACTTTGCCAACAAGGAGGAAATAATGTTGGTAAAAGGAATTGGCGAGGGCATATACGAGGATATCAAACATGTCATTACAGTACAATGAAATTATTTCAAAAATAAACAAGATGGAATTCACCAACCGTGAAGTGAGCTGGCTTGCTTTTAACAAACGCGTGTTGGAACTTTCTTTATCGGAAAATGTTCCGCTTGGTGAAAAATTAAAATTTGCGGCAATTTTCTCGAGCAATCTCGATGAATTTTTTATGGTGCGGGTAGGATCGCTATTTGATCAAACTCTACTAAACAATAAACCTACCGAAAATAAAACGGGGCTTACACCGGATGAACAGCTAAGGCTTATCATGCCGGAGGTAAAGTCTCTTCTTTCCATAAAAGATGCTATAATGCGTGAACTCGATGATAGGCTGGACGATAAGGGTTTGCATCATGTAAACTTTGAAACCCTTCCGCTAAGCCAGATATCCTTCTGGCGCAACTACTTTTTGACCGAGATTGAACCGCTTCTTTCTCCACAAATCATCGATAAAAGGCATCCTTTTCCATTTTTGCGAAATCTGGAAAGTTATGCTATTGCATCCATTAAAACAAAGGGTGCAGATAAATTTAGGGTAGGAATTATACCTATAAGCACCCAACTTCCGAGAATAGTTTCGGCTAAGGTTGACGATGTTTCCTGTTATGCCTTCACCGAGGAGTTGATTTTATTTTTTGCAAATCTTGCATTCGGCGGGCTCGGAGTTAAGGAAAAATGCGTTTTTAGGGTAACGAGAAATGCTGACCTTTCCATGGCTGAGTCCATGTTAGAGCATGACCTTGACTACCGTTTAGTAATGTCGGAACTGCTAAAAAAGAGAAGAAAACTCGCCGCTGTAAGGCTTGAAACCTCCCATAACCCTCCAAGCATTATAATTGATTATCTATTGCAAAAGTTAGAACTTTCTCCCGACCATGTTTTTACATGTAATCTACCGCTGCGAATGGCTGGGTATCACGAACTTTCCAAGCTAATACGTAAAAAGTTTTCAAGCACAAAACTTTTTTACCCCAACATCGCACCCAAAAGCCCTCCGAAAGACTACGATCTTTTCGACGCTACAAGAAATAAGAGCGTACTTGCCTGCTATCCTTTCCACTCTATGAGACCCTTCATTGCAATGCTTTATGAGGCTGCTACCGATCCGGATGTTGTTTCTATAAAGATGACCTTATACCGTCTCGCCGATGATTCTAAGATTATCGACGCCTTAACCGTTGCGGCAGAGCACGGCAAGGAGGTAGTTGCGGTCGTGGAGCTTCGAGCACGATTTGACGAGCAGAATAACATCGACCTCTCCAATCGTTTAGAGGATGCCGGATGCACCATCTTCTACGGGTTTGATAACTATAAAGTACATTCAAAACTTTGTTTAATTACCCGTGTTAGCAACGATAAAATAGGGTATATCACCACAATCGGAACAGGTAATTTTAATGAAAACACTGCAGAACAGTACACCGACATTATATATATTACGCAGGACGAAACTATAGGAACTGAGATTTCTACGCTTTTTCACGACCTCTCACTTGGCAGAAATAACACAATTCCGAGAAGAGTGTTGATAGCCCCACACTATTTCAAGACGGAAATTATTCGACAGATTGACTTAGAGATAGAAAATAAGAAGAACAATCTTCCTGCCGAGATAACATTAAAGTGCAACTCACTCAGCGACAGGGATATGATAGACAAGCTGTATGAGGCTTCGGGGCATGGGGTGAAGATAACATTAATTGTTAGGGGGATATGTTGCCTCAAACCCGGAATACCGGAGCTGAGTGAAAATATCACGGTAATAAGCATAGTCGGAAGATATCTCGAGCACTCCAGAATATACAGCTTTGGGGTAGGTGATGATGCAAGGTTATATATTGCGTCCGGTGACCTATTAACAAGGAATACCGAACGACGTATTGAGGTAGGTGTAGGAATTATCGATGAGCCGAGCAGAACCATGTTAATGCAGATATTAGACTATCAGCTAAAAGACAACTGTAACAGCTGGATTTTACAGCCAAACGGAGGATATACACGGATTAATATTCCGGAAGGGGATATGCTATTTGACTCGCAAACAAAGTTGCACGAGCTGTTTAGTCAATATGACAATGGGTATGTTGCAAAAAAGAATGAGCCTGTTAAAAAAGTCTCTTTCCTTAAAAAAATTATTAACCACTTTTTTTCAAGAAATAAATCTTAAACCAACATAAGCTGACTAATCCAAGCAATGCTACAAAGTCAAATATTATGCGACTGGTTACTCTTGTCATTTATCACATTGTGCAAAAACAGCTTAATATTTTAGTATTAAACATGCATTTAGAAGTTGGAACTTATTTTACTTTGCCTGACAGAAAAGTGTTGCTTCTTGAAGAATACAGATATATATATAAGTAATTTAACTTCATTCCGTGACAAGTGTGAGCAAGCTGTTGGAATCTCTAATATTAAAATATGCGTAGAAAACACTAGTGCTTTTTGTCATTCTGTCGGCAAGAATAGTCTATCTTTGCTTTTGGAAAGTCCTGTCTTTGCACTAACTTTCGATACAGGACATGACGCAGGTAGCAATTTTAAACAACGACCTGTTATTGACACTCATATTGATAGGTTGGCACATATGCATTTGCATGATGCACTTGTGAATGAGCACAAAAGACCATTTGCCTTTTGGTTGTGGTGAACTACAATTTGTATTAGAAGTTAAAACTATAGAGGGGATTAGAAAATCAGTTGAATGGGTAAAAAGCGTGAAATAATAAAATGATCATTTGACGAAATAAATAAGTGTAGCAACTCTCGTTACTACACTATCAAGTCCAATTTATTGGTGCCACAGCATTGTGACAGCTTTTTTGTTATATAAAATAACTTATTCTGTCACAGCGACCATCTCGGAGACGATTATGTCGTTTGTTTGTGTTTGCTGTTCGGTATCATTATCATCGGCTATTTCTTCAATGCTGTTTTTCATGTTACAGTTACCTTTAAAGTAAACATTTTTAGGCATTATTAACTCACCTGTTTCAATGTCACCTACAAGCGCTCCGCCACTGATAAACTCGGTAATTTCATCTACATCGACATTACCTTGGATTTTGCCGGCGCACATTAAGTTTTTTGCCTTAACATGCCCGAGCAGCTTACCTGTTTCGCCTATTACCAATGTTTCTGATACGGTTACATTTCCCTTGAAAAATCCATCGAGCCTTATTGATTCACCCGATTTCATCTCACCCTCAAGCCATACACCTACGCCGATATGTGTCTCGATTTCCAAGCTTTTAGAGTTGCTATCCTTTTTCTTTAGAATCATTGTTCGACCTCATTTATGATATGTTTGATATACTTAAAACAGTAGTTCCAACACTACCATTAATACAACGCCAGGGATGGATAAAACCGCTGCAATAAAACAGGTTAAATAGTTTACGGTAATTGATAATCCTGTAACGGCAGACAAAAGATTAATTGTTCCAAGTGAGCATATTCCGCATGCCGCACTAAAAACCGTCTGTCTTGCGGTGTTTTTAGATTTTGCCAATACAGCAATGACCAACAAGGTGCTGATGACAAGTATTGCAGTTAAAATTATCTGTATCATGATTATTCACCTCCATACCTTTAGTGACATATAATCATATGAAAGCTGGAGATAAAATATAACCATTTTTTGCTAACAGCTAATTTAATTTTTCCGGAATCATGTCAATTCTACCGGTGCTAACCTGTACCGAAACAATCTGAACTGCAATTTTGTCTCCGATTTTATAAATGAAATCTCCGTCACTGCTATATAGTCGATATCCTTCGTCAACAAGAAGATACTCTTCTGACATATCCTCGATAAGTATTCTACCCTCGGCAGAATTTTCGAGCAGAACATATACAGCATGTTCGGTAATTCCGTTAATAATACCCTCGTAGATTTCCCCAACGGTGCCGGACATAGCCTCGGCCTTAAAAATATCATTTACCATTCTCTCGCTTCTTACGAACAGCTGTTCCTGAGAGTTAGCCTTTTCAGCGGCTGAGATTGCAAGATTATGATATTTTGCAGATATTTCTTTTTTTGCTCTTCTGTCGACAAATTCAGACAAAACATGGTGTGTCAATAAATCTGAATATCTTCGAATAGGGGAGGTGAAGTGACAATAATCATTGGTTGCAAGCCCAAAATGTCCTTCCGGATTTGAAGAGTACTCCGCTTTTGCCATGCATCGAAGAATCGAGCTGTGCACAAAATGCTCAAGAGGGGTATGGATATATCTCTTCAGGAGTTCCTGCAACTGTAATCCGTTAATATCATTAGAGCTTAGTTCAATTTTAGCATCGTATTCGGAGGATAGTATCCCGAACAGGTTGTTTAGCCGCTCGAGGTTAGGGGTGGAGTGTATGCGATATAATATTGGGAGTCCAATTTCCCTTGCAACCGAAGCAGTTGCATTGTTTGCCATCAACATAAATTCTTCGATTATGGATTCTGAAAGTCCACGCTCTTTAAAATAAATTGATTTTGCTTTATCATCTACTATTTCAAAGCCTGTTTCCCTGAGATTAAACTCTATCGCGCCTTTTTCAAATCTCCTTTTTTCGAGGATTTTCGAGAGGCTCTTCATCTGTTTCAGCATACCGATTGCACCGTGGTACTTAGCCTTAAGATCATTATCCGCACTTCCATCGAGAATCTTATTAATCTCGCTATACACGCCCTTAAATCGTGAGCGAATTACAGTTTTAACAAAACTGCTTGATAGCAATTCACCCGTCTTTGAAAGTTCCATTATGCAGGAAAAACATAGTCTGTCCTCATTTGGAGAAAGGGAACAGAGCCCATTTGATAGTTCCGCAGGAAGCATCGGAACAACTCCGGTGGGATAATAAAAAGAAAATTGTCGTTCGTAAGCCTCACGCTCTAATGCGGTATCAAGCTTGACATAGTGGCTTACATCAGCAATATGAACGCCAAGCACATACCCGGCATCTGTTTTTTGAATCGATATGGCATCATCAATATCTTTAGTATCTGCACCATCAATGGTAAAAATAAATTCACCACGTAGGTCAATTCTGTTTTCGGATAATTTTTGTGTGTCGAAGGCCGTTAATGCTTCCGAAATCTCGGTTTTAATTGCTGTATTAAAATGTGTGCGAATTTCATTGTTTATCATAAGTGCCTTGGTTGCAGCGATAGCAGTGTCGGCATCACCGAGTCTTCTTTTTATTTCGCACTTAAAGTTGTTTTCATCACGAGAAATAATGTTAATCGCGACAACCTCGCCCGGCTTAACATTTTGTGAGAAGTTTTTCTTTATCGAAACTTCAATATTGCCATTATATCCGTCAAGCTGTACAGCCAAACCTTTACTTTGCTCTACAACAATTCCGGTTGCACGGTTGTGTTGTTGTAGAATCGATAAAACCCTTGCAGATTCTCTGCCGTTCTTTTTCTCCGGCAATAGCATGACCCTGTCACCAAGTAATAACGAATCAATATCACGACCCGGAATAAAATAATCATCACCACCATCGACAGGAGTAGCAAAAGCAAACCTTCCGGTATGTTTTACAACTACAGCCTCAATGGCGGTGACATTGCTTAATTTCTTATTATGTTTGTTTTCCTTCATAGGGAAAAATTTGCCGTCTATTTTTTTTATTTTGCCCTTTTTGATAAGCTTTGATAGCTGTTTCTCAAGTCTACCGTCAAAACCGAAGTAAACCTTCAATTCATGTTTATTAGAAGGTTTTTCCTGTATTCGTTTAATTAACTTATCCTTAAAAGACATAACATTTTTCTACTTACTACAAATATATACTTATAAGTCCGACAGCCAGTGTTACCAAAAATAAAATGGTTGCTGCAATCTTTGTGAATTTTGCAAGCACAGCATCTCTGCCGGTGGGCCTGTTTGCGGCGTCTAACATCTCGCCACCCCCGATAGCTCCTGCAAGGCCGCTACCTTTAGATTCCTGTAACATAACCAAAATAATGATAATAATACAGCTTATAATTAATACTATTCCGCTTATAATCTCTATTGCCGACATCTGTTTTTATCTCCTTATTACGTGTACATATCATTCTAACATATATTTAATAAAAAATCAATCAGTTAAACAATATTTTTGCAAAATTACCGTCCTCAGCAAAGGTGGAACTGTTGTATAGTATGAGAACATCATCATAGCTGTTTTGATCCATCAGTCCGGAAACGCTATTACTAAATAGCCTAAAATCGATTACATCTATCTTTTCATAGCTAGCCGTCAAATAAGGGATAAAGCTATTTGCATAGCTATCCTTCACTACCAAAACACTTCCTTCACCGTCGCCGTTGACGGTGAGAAAACCATAGTTTCCATGCAAAAATGCAGCATACTTATCTACGGTAGAAAGTTTTGAGGTATCATACAGCGACAACTCCTGTTCGCCGAGTAGCATGGTGTTGTCAATATCATAATAGGTTAGTGTATCCGGAACGGCTGCAAAAAATTTGCACTTTGAAAAATTCGTCCCCAAAAAGCCTTCGGTTTCAACAGTAGGATGCTCATTAATGTCAAATTTCTCAAGTCCTTTAATATCAGCATACTCAAGATAGGCAAGATAGGCACCGTAACTCGTCCAGTGATGGTCGGTTCTGTAGTAAATGTATTCGTCTGAGTTTTGCGAGAGAGTATCTCTAACATCAATAATGTTAGCACCATCGGCGGCTGAATAGACTTTGTCAATAATATCGTTTTCATCAATCATAGGTGGGGATGCCGGCAGACCGTCCGATAGAATATTGCTTGCAACAGGTGCAATCAATACCGATACCTTATCACCCTCACGCTCTACAAATCCTTGCATAGCATCAAGATTTTTTTGTAGCTGATCCTCATCAATGCTAAAAAGCTTAGCATAAAGCTGAGAATTTTCACCGTAAATAACGCCATTATTTTCTACCTTGGTTAACAGCCATTCCATACGACTTTTAAGATCAATCCAACTATCCCTAAATGCAAACTGGTCATTAATGTATTCTTCAAATTTAGGGGTGTATTCATTGTTTAACAGCTCCTGCCATGAAAAGGTCGGAAAGGTTGCTAGGTTTTTGTTTTCAAGTTCGGAGAAACTTCGTTCAGGAATAAGGCTGTTGTAAATAGAAAACAACAAAATAAAACCCATAAATGCGATAACAAGTGGATATTTTAGTATTATCTTGATTTTTTTCACACAAATCCTCCGCTAAAATCTAAAATATAAAAACGGGTTAAATGTTGCATCGACCAAATAAGCAACAGATGCAACCAGTAAAATTGATAGCAAAATAACCTGTAAGGCTTTGAACCTTGACAGTTTATTATAGATGATAGTAGGTAGTTGTGTGGAGCAAATTATACCTATGACTATTATCACCAGATAGTTTCTGAGGAAATACAGTGCAGAAATTCCGGACTGTGGCACAAACATTGCAGAAAGGAAGGTTACTAAATCGTCAAGTCCTACAACAGCGAACAATGCCCAGCCAACAATGATTGCAAAGATAGCGTACACATGACCCACAACCTTGTTTTTTTCTAACACATTTAGCAAAAACAGTTTTTCCATGGTTAATAAGATGAAATAGTATAAACCCCAGAGGATAAAGTTCCAGTCAGCACCATGCCAAAATCCCGTTAGAGACCACACTATAAGAAGGTTAATAATTTGTCGTTTTAAGCCATGCCTGTTGCCACCGAGAGGGATGTATACATATTCCCTAAACCATCCGGAAAGTGTCATATGCCAACGACGCCAGAATTCGGTTATCGAGCGGCTGATATAGGGTAGATTAAAGTTATCAGGGAAATCAAACCCCATCATTTTACCGAGCCCGATTGCCATCAAGGAGTAGCCGGAGAAATCAAAATATATTTGTAGACTGTAGGCAACTATTCCAAGCCATGCAAGTGGTGTAGAAACCTCGGAATACCCAAGCGAACCAACCTCTGACCATAGTGCGCCGACACTGTTCGCAATGAGAACCTTTTTTGCTAAACCAAAGATAAAAAGCTTTATACCTTCCTCAATGCGAGGCAGGTCAATTCGCCCTTTTTTCATGTTAAGTCGCTCAGCAACATGAGTGTATTTAACAATTGGACCTGCAATAAGCTGAGGGAACATAGTGACATATGCCCCGAAATTAATTATATTTCTTTCCGGCTCAACATTCCGTCGGTACACATCTATGGTGTAGGACATGGTTTGGAAGGTGTAAAAACTTATTCCGAGAGGGAGTGTAAGCTCGAGTAACGGTATTGAAGTACCTAGCAGCAGGTTTATGTTGCCAATAAAAAAGTCGGTGTACTTAAAGTAGAAAAGCATTCCGAGGTTAAAAAATACCGAGAGTATCAAAAAGACTTTACGTAGGTTAACGTTTAAGTCATATTTTTTAATTAGGTTGGATAACACATAGTCAACGACTGTGGAAGCTATCATGATAGGGAAGTAACGAACTTCGCCCCATGAATAAAATACAAGACTTACCGCAAAAAGCCATCCGTTTTTAAGCCGATAGGGCAGGAGATAATACACTCCGAGCGCTATCGGCAAAAATACAAATAGAAATGTTAGGCTACTGAAAACCAAAACAGAAACTCCTAATTTTAAACTTCCTATTACTAATCGGCAGCAGGAATATCGGCAACTGGGTCGCCACCTTCCGGTAGCATCGTCTCGCCGGAGGCATCTCCCGACATATCATACTGCAAGGTGTCGCCCATTATAGCATAGATAACGTCGTTGCCATAAACTAATATTTTACCGTGTTTAGCTTTCTCGTACTGATCTGGGAGATAGCTTTCAAACTCACTTATTCTATTGTTACGCCTTTCCTCTAACGCAGATACAACTGCATCGACCGATCCCTCATTTGCCCTTACTACAATCAACTCATCGCTGGATATATTCGCTCCGGAAATAACTCCGGCATACTCTGCAACATTGTTTAAATCAATCTCAAGAAACTGCATAAATTGATCATCCATTGGGTTTGGCATCTGAACCGGCATTGCCGACAAAATTCCGTCAAGAACCTCCTGTGCTGTTGCAGGGGTACCCTCCGAGTAAATTTCTGCAACCTTGTCGGTGACGATTTGATATTGTGCGTTTAGCCCTTCATCGGTGCTTGTTGTGTTTAAATCTGCATATTCACTATTTGGCTGCACACCTGTTCCTTCGTAGTTGTCGTAGTTCTCAATATTTCCAACAATTACAAGGATAACATCATTACCATAAACTAATATTTTACCGTTTGATGCCTTTTCGGACTGTATCTGGTCGTAGGATTCAAATTCATCCGCACGTGCGTCACGACGTTTTTTCATAGCCTCTACCATATCGTCGACCGAATCATCGTTTGCACGAATAACCACCACCTCATCTGTACTCTCGTAGTTAGAGGTCATAACGCCTGAATAAGACTCGATGGCATCAAGGTCTATTTCAAGAAATGTCATACGCTGATCGTCGATGGCAATAGTATTCTCTATAGGCATCACCGAGAGTATTGCATCTAAAACTTCCTGTGTTGTGGCAGGTGTTCCTTCCGAATAGATTTCGTCAATTTTATCTGTTACTATTTTATATTCCGCATTAACGCCTTCATCGGTACTTGAAATATTGATGTCATCGTACTGAGTTGTGTCTTTGGGTGTGCATGACACCATGGAAAATGTTAAAATGGCAGACATTATAAGTGCTAAAAATTTCATTATAAATAAACTCCTGTTATTCTCTGTTATTAGTATCTTCAAATTTGACTATAATAAACAGTTATTCCTCAACTAAATTATCAACTATAATTAAAGTTTCACCGGTAACAAAGGATTTCTTAAGTTCCTCAAACAGTGCCGCATAATTGTTTGATGTTATGGTTGCACCGGCAACAGCATCAACCGATTCATCATTGTTTTGATCCTGAGCGAGCAATAGGTATCTTCCGTCGAGTGTCTCATAAACGGTTTCCGGATTTGTTCCGGTTGCCAACTCCATGGCAATTCGGTATTCCTCGTTGTCGGTTTTGGTAACACCGCTTCGATCTACCGCGCCGATATTTACCGAAACAACCTCGCCGTTTGTAACTGTAGCTGTAAGAAATTCTTTGAATCCCAAACTGTCATAATCGCTCATCTCAACACGATAATTTCCGTCAATATAGCTTGGAGCACAGCCGGTTAAAATAGCTGTTGTAAAGGCTACCAAAAACAAAATAATTATTATAGATTTTATATTAATCATAGTAGCTACGGCAACCTGTCAATTTGATAATACTTACAGGTTAGTATAGCACAATGGCATCATTAAGTCAAGATTTTGGATTGTTTTTAATGTTAAATCAAAATAAAAACAGGGAAGCTTAATCCCTGTCTCTATGGTATGGTTAGATATGTTATTGACTTTACTTAAATCAAAAGTCAAAACTTTCCGGATGTGAGCCTACCCTTGAATCGGTATTCAACCCATCAATTGCACTCATATCCTCACTCGAAAGTTCAAAATCGAACACATCTATATTTTGTACAATTCTATCTTTATTTACCGATTTTGGAAGTACAATCACATCTCTTTGTATGTTCCACCTTATTATAACCTGTGCCGGTGACTTGTTGTATTTTTCACCTATAGTTACTAAGGTGTCATTGCTAAGCATTTCCGCAGCGGTTTTGCCACCACCGAGAGGACTCCATGCCTGCACCTTAATATTCAAATCTTTGCAGTAGTTGATGAGTTCGTAGTTAGAAAGGCGTGGGTGTGATTCAATTTGATTTACCATCGGAACGATACTGCATTTCGACAACAAAGCATCAAAATGAACTTTATGGAAGTTGCTCACACCGATAGATTTCACCAATCCTTCTTTATAAAACTCCTCCATTTCAAGCCATGCATCCACAAAACCGTCCGCAGGCCAATGGATTAGATATAGGTCGATGTAATCAAGCTGTAAATCCTTTAAGCTCTGTTTTATGGCTGCCTTTGTATTTTTTTGCCGTATATCCTCATTCCAAAGTTTTGTCGTAACAAAAATATCCGATCTGTTTAATCCACTCGCCTTAACAGCATTGCCGACACTTGTTTCATTGCCATAAATTTTTGCTGTATCGACATGACGATATCCGGCTTCAAATGCCCACTTTATAGCGTTTTCAGCCTCTGCACCATTCTCGGAGCGAAAAACTCCAAGTCCGACCATGGGAATTTCATATCCGCTCGCCAGTTTAACTTTTTTCATAATTATTAACCTTTCACATTTTCCATTAAATATATTATACAACATGAACAAAATTTTTTCAATCAAAACAATTTGATTTTTTGCAATAAATATGCTATAGTATTTATCATTGATATATACTAAATTTAAACATTGGGAGATGGTAATGAATTACTGTAAAAGATGTACAATGCCCGACACAAGGCCCGGAATTGCCTTTGATTCTGAAGGGGTATGCTCAGCATGTAATCACTACGATGCAAGAAGCAGTATAGATTGGAAGGCACGTTATAAGGAGTTTGAAGAACTGTGTAATAAATATCGCGGCAGTAACGGTCCGGGTGGTTATGATTGTGCGGTTGCGGTTTCCGGCGGAAAGGACAGTCATTTTCAGGTGTATATGCTTAAAGAAGTGATGAAAATGAACCCAATCCTTTTTACGGTTGAGGATAATTTTCCCATGACCGATGCGGGCATTCACAACATTAAAAATATAAGTGAAACATTTGGGTGCACAATAATAAGCTGTAAGCCTAACATCAAGGCTCAAAAAATATTGGTGCGTAAATTTTTTGAAAAGTATGGAAAACCTACATGGTATCTCGACAGGTTGATCTATACATTTCCATTACACATGGCACTAAAGTTTAATGTGCCTATGCTGTGCTACGGCGAAAATGTCAGCTATGAATACGGCGGAAATTCAGACAAGGAAACATATTCCGCAAAGGAACAGATAAATAATGGAGTTGCGGTAGGAATTGCTACCGATGAATTGGTAGGTGATGGCGTAACAGAAAATGATTTGTCCTTAACATTAGCGCCCACAACCGAGGAACTTAACAGGCTTGACCCATTCTATCTTTCATATTTCCTTCCCTGGGATAGCTACAAAAACTATAACCTTGCAAAGAGCAGAGGTTTTCACGATCTAACACATGAGTGGGATAGACAACACCATGTAGAGATGTTTGACCAGATAGACAGTCGCGCATACCTTATTCACTCCTGGATGAAATATCCGAAATTCGGACATGCTGCCGCAACCGATTATACTGCCAGAACCATCCGCTATGGAATGATGACAAGGGAGGAGGCAATCCAACTCGTCAATAAGCGCGACGGAAACCTCGACCCGCTTTGTGTTAGAGATTTTTGTGACTTTTGCGGCTACTCAGAAGCAGAATTTTATTCCATTGTAGACAAATTTTATAATGAGGATTTATTCTACAAGGATGATAGAGGCGCATGGAAACTAAAGGAGCCTATAAAGTAATATCAACATATTTATTCATTAAAAAAACCGCCAATAAAAGGCGGTTTTTTGATGGTGTAAATCCACAGCTATGGCCGTGCCATAACATCAAACTTTATAGATTATAACTTTAAGATTATCATGGCCTATTAAAATGGGGAGGGTAGGCTATGCCTTATTCTCTTAGCGCAATTTCCGCTACCTCCTCAGCATGAATTTGTGCTGTGTCAAAAACAGGTAGTGAAGTATCAGACTGTGAAATTAGCAAACCTATTTCGGTGCATCCTAATATTACACCCTCCGCACCTTGTTCGTGCAACTTAGCAATTATATCAATGTATTTCTTTTTAGATGTAGGTACAATTTTCCCCAAACACAATTCGGTATAAATAATATCGTTGATAACCTCAATATCTTTATCGTTAGGTATAATTACCTCAATATCATTTTCGATCAATTTTTGCTTGTAAAAGTCTTGTGTCATAGTATATTTTGTTCCCAACAATGCAACTTTACTTAGACTTTGCCTTTTAATAGCTTTTGCAGTAGCATCGGCAATATGAATAATAGGAATACTGATTTTTGTTGAGATATGTGGTGCCACTTTGTGCATTGTATTTGTGCAAATAACAATAAAATCTGCTCCTGCCTTTTCAAGATTTGCAGCAATCTCTGATAAAACTTTAGCACTTTTATCCCATTCGTTTTTAGCTTGACATTCTTCGATTTCTGCAAAATCTACACTATAAAGCAAAATCTTTGCAGAATGTAATCCACCTAAAAGTTCTTTTGTTTTTTTGTTGATGATTTGATAGTAAGAAACAGTGCTTTCCCAACTCATACCACCTATTAAACCTATTGTTTTCATAAGGCTATTTCCTATTCTGCATCTACCCGACATAGTTTCACCACGCACTCCACATGTGCGCATCGTGCAAACATGTCCATTGCTGCCAGCCTTTTTATTTGGTATTTTGGCAACAACTTTGCAACATCTCTTGCGGCGGTGGAGGGGTTGCAGCTGACCATTACTATTTTTTTTGGCAAATTTTCTAACAGCAGTTGAATTGTTTTTTCGTCTAACCCTTTTCGAGGAGGGTCGAGAATTACAATGTCTGGTTTATATTCCCCGAGTAGACCGGTGTGTGCATCTCCTACCATAAACTTTGCTGCGGTAAATCCTGCGTTTTTTGCATTTTCTTTTGCTGCATCTATTGCCTGCTTAACTATATCTACACCGAGTAAAGGTTGGTTTTTGTCACAGATAGACAGCCCGATACTGCCAACTCCGCAATAAAGGTCGAGTACCTTTTCGCTTTTTTTAGGTTCGGCAAATTCTCGAACAATATTGTACAACTGCTCTGCTCCCGGAGTGTTTATTTGGAAGAAAGAATGAGGGCTGATGTTGTATTTTACACCGTGCAGATGTTCTGTTATGACACCTCTACCGGATATCAGCTCATTGTTTTTGCCAAGTATTACGTTTGTTCGTTCCGAATTAACATTTAACAGTACGGTTATCGAGTGACTCACTTCACCTGATAACATTTCGGATAACTTAGTTAAATCTATGTACTTGCGGCTGACAACACAGACCATAAGTTCTCCGGTTGCTTCGCTTTGTCGCAAAAGAAGATGGCGTATATATCCGCTGTTATCCTCCTCGCTATAACATGGAATGTTATTGTCATCAAAATATCTACAACAAACCTCTGCAATCTTTGTAAAGGTTTTTGGCTGTAGCATGCAATCATCTATCGGAATAAAACGATGACTTCTCGGTGCATAAAAGCCTGTTTTTGTGACGTTATCAACCCTCCTGATTACAAACTGAGCCTTGTTTCGGTACCGCTCCTTTGATGGAGAAGAAAAAATTTTTTCGCATGGAAAATCAATGCCACCAAGTCTACTAAATGCGGCATCAACGATGTTTTTCTTTATATCGATCTCGCCATCATAAACGATATGGCGAAATGCGCAACCGCCACATCGGTAATATGATGGGCAATCCGGTATTATTCTTTGCTGTGAAGGTGTAACAATTTCGGTTACACGTGCATGACAAAAAGATTTACCAACCTTTTCAACCCTACAGGTAACAACCTCTCCGGGGATGGTGAACGGCACAAACACAACCATTCCGTCATGTCTTCCGACGCCACAGCCTTCGCTGTTAACATCAACTATTTCTAACGTAATTATTTCATTTTTATTTAACATAGGTATTTTTTTTTCCGTTATAATATGATATAATAATTTTCATGATAATTTTTTTAGGAACGGTAGGATAAAATATGAACAGAGATTTATGGGTTAAAGCATTGTCCGACGGTGGACTTGATAAAAAATTTGATGAGCTGTACGGTTCAAGATCCGGCACAATGCCAGAGCGTTATACAAAAGCTATAGACCGATTTTGTGAGCTATATGGAGATGGTGATATTAGGATATTTTCGGCACCGGGAAGAACTGAAATTGCAGGAAATCATACCGATCATAATAACGGGATCGTGCTTGCAGGATCGGTTAATCTTGATATGATTGCAGTTGTAATGAAAACCGATGATAATATCGTTGAGCTTATCTCCGAGGGGTTTGATAAAAAAGATGTAATCGACCTCACATCGCTTGAGATTGTAGATGCAGAGAAAGAACACTCGTCATCCTTGATAAGAGGTGTTTCAAAGGCCTTTGTAGATGACGGTGGGAAAATCGGTGGATTTAAGGCATATACAACCAACGATGTTTTGCGTGGCTCCGGACTATCCTCTTCGGCGGCCTTTGAAGTTTGTATAGGTGAAATATTTAATGGTCTTTACAACAACCATTCTTTTGATTCGGTTCGAATTGCACAGTTTGGGCAGTATGCCGAAAATGTTTATTTTGGAAAGCCGAGTGGACTCATGGATCAAACAGCATGTGCGGTGGGCGGTGTTGTAAGGATAGACTTTGAAGATACCCAACAGCCTATAGTTAAACAGCTTGATCTTGATTTAGATAAGTACGGACTTGAACTTTGTATAACCGATACAGGTGGGAATCATGCCGATCTTACCGCCGATTATGCTTCAATCCCGGTTGAGATGAAGGCAGTTGCAGGCTTGTTCGGTAAAAGTCTACTCCGTGAAATTCCTTTATCCGATGTAATTAACAAGTTGCCGGATATCAGAGCCAAACTCGGCGACCGTGCCGCCATGAGAGCACTACATTTTAACGCCGAATGCACAAGGGTTGAACGTGCATACATAGCGGCTAACGAAAACGATATAGATTCCTTTTTAAATATAATCAAGGATTGCGGAAATTCTTCCTTTAAGTTCCTGCAAAATGCATATAAGCCGGAGATTTCAGCCGAACAGAATATACCGCTTGCACTTTGCGTGAGCGAGCAAATTCTATCGGGCAGGGGAGCATGCCGACTTCAGGGAGGCGGCTTTGCCGGAACAATTCAGGCTTTTGTACCGAAGGAGTTAGCCGATGAGTATCAACTCGAACTGGAAAAGATTTTCGGTGTGGGAAGATGTCATCGCCTAATAATTCGCCCAGTAGGAATATGCGAAATTTTACCGTGCTAACACCTTAACGATATCACCGATATAAATTCGATGATAATCCTTAAGAGGGTAAAACCCTTCAATTTCATCGTCGATAAAATTTTTCGGCTCAAGGTCGGAATGGTAGAGTTTTTTGCAGATAAACACAAGCTCTGCTTCCTTAATAAACGGCACATTTTCGCAAAAATCCATATTAAGTGAGGTGTTAGAAAGTTTATCCGTTTCTCTTCCTGACACACTGCCGAGGTATGCCATGTCTTTTTTTGCATCTTTACCCGGGAAGGAAAGAGAGAAATATTCCTCGGATTCGCAAAATTCATAGGTATAACGTGTCGGACGTACATAAACAGTTACAACGTTCTTGCCCCATATCGCTCCAAGCCCGCCCCATGACACCGTCATGGTGTTGGCTTTTTCCTTGTTTCCGGCTGATAGTAGTGCCCATTCATCCTTGATTTTGTTAAACGGGTTTAATGTGAGTTCATCTATGGTGATTTCTTTTAGTGACATAATCAATCCTTTCCGATAAAAACTTATACTATAATTATATTTTTATTATATTCCCTTTATTTCATTCGGTCAATAGGGGTAAATATAAATTAATTAAACGAGTGAATGTTATATTTCATTTATATAGCTTAGTTGCCAACTTCTACTGTAATTTATCGTTATTTCGCTGCCACAGTGTTCGCAGTAATCATTCCCTATGCCTGAAACAGGTGCGCCACAGTTAGGACAGTTTAGTGTTGTGGTTAAACCCCCATTAAAATTTTCTGGATCTAATAGATATATCCACTCAGTTTGAACTCTAAGCTGTGTTTTTTTGCCGTCCGGCATTGCAATGTCCTTTTTAAACCCTTCTAATGACGTTTGGATGTTAATAGTTGCGGTGTTGGCAGTTTTGGTGTATCTACTGATAGATTGTCGGTGGATATTGATATTTGATAGTGAATATCGGTTCTTCTGCGCCGCTATGATTGCCGATTTCATTCTATCGTTAAAAAGTTCATTATCATCATATCTTGAAAAATCGCCGTTCTCTAATGCGTGGTAGTATGCAAATATTTCATCAATGTCTCTACTCTTCAGCTCGTCTATCGACATTTTCGGAAAATCTTCAACTATTTTCGGACGCTCGATAGATTCCATACCACTTATGGATTTAGGAGTTTCCTCCATCTCAAAATCTCTAATGTCTGCAAGTTCTGCAATCGAGTTTGTACCAAACAACCGCCGAAAGGTGTTTTTTAAATTTATGTATATAACATAACAGAAAATGATTAAGACTAAAATGGGAACCAGAACAAACAGGAATGAAAACATAAATGACCCTTATTAACTAATTTATCTATTAATATTATTATATCATTTGCACAGAGGTAATGTAAAGGGGTATATAAGATATTGACTTATTATATATATTGCTGTAGAATTATGTCGTTGTGCATATATAGGAGTTTTAAATATGATACAGAGGCTTTTACAGAATATATTATTTTGTGCCATAATATTTGTGTTTTTTTCCACCGTGGGATATGCACAGGGTGATAATGTCGATATGCTCGGTAGCGGAACTGAACAGGATCCGTATCAGATTACGACCAGGGAACATCTCAATATGGTGTTTGACGAACCGACCGCACATTACACTTTGATGAATGACATTGAGTTTTTGTCTTCAGACTTTGAAGAGGGGGGAGCTTTTTACGAATATGGCATAAAACCCACACCCGGTTATAGCTCGTATCATGGGTATGGATTTGAGGCAATCGGGTGGGCTTCAAATCCCTTCAGTGGCGTTTTTGACGGAAAAAATCACAGCATAATAGGCTTATATCAGCTTGTTGATACTACCTCGATTCATTGGTTGGGACTTTTCGGCTATGTAGATGGGGCAACGATTAAAAATATAAATATGGTTGATGTAAATATATCCGGAACGTCAAATGCAAACATTTTCACCGGTGCAATAGCAGGCTATATCGTTAATTCAACTATTGAAAATTGTACCGTGACAGGAACGGTAACCGGCGATAATTATACCGGAGGAATTGTCGGCTATATTGATGAAGACAGCATTGTTACCGAATGCACAAATGGCGCAACGGTAAATGCGGTTGATTCGAATTTTGTAAGCATGGACACACCTAATACCGAACGGCTGTTTCTAGGCGGGGTTGTCGGTCAGGTGGAAGGTGGAATTGTGGAGCGTTGCACCAATAATGCAATGGTGAATTCCATGGTTAAGGGCAACAGCGAGAGCGTAGGATATGCCGCAGGAATTGTCGGACAGTTATTAAACGGAAGTATATCTCACTGCAATAACAATGGAGATATAACCTCTGCAATAGGGCAGAATGCAACAGTGGCAGAAAGCAATGCTAATGTCTACGCTGCAGGGATTGTCGGATACTCCGAGATAGGTGTTGTAGAATACTGTACCAACACCGCCGATATAAGCTCAACAGCACTGCACATGAATGCATTTGCCGGCGGAATATCGGCGTATCAAGCCAATCGTGATGCATTTTCTGGCGATATTTTTATGTGTCACAATATCGGCAATGTGAGTGCACAGGCACCATATTCAGTAGAGGTTGGAGGCATTTCTGCAGGATCTGACGGTAATATATACAGTAGCTACAATAAAGGCGTAATTACCGGTACGGTTACGTCAACAGACAGTATGGTATTCGCACAGGTTGGGGGCATTGTTGGAGTATCTACCGGCAGAATTTATACAAGCTATAACATGGGTGATGTCGAGGTTTCTGCAATCACCGATGCCGACAGCATGACAGAGTTAAGAATTGGTGGTGTTGCCGGCAGAATATTTGTAAATGCAGATGTAATGGATTGCTATAATGCTGCCGATGTTACCATAACCGAACAGCAAGGGTCCGACAGTTCCAATATTTATATTGGAGGAGTTATCGGATTGATGGAAAAGGGCTCGACGGTAAATTGCTATAATGCAGGAATAATTACGGGAGGTGACAGACCTTCCGGAGGAGTCGGATTATTAAACGATGGAGCCTCAACCTTTAAAAATGTTTACACTCTTGTAGACTCTTCCCGTATCATCTCGGTTGGGCAACCACTCACTGTCGGTAATTATACAGGATACACATGGCGGTTAAACACGCCGCAGTTACAGAGTATTGAGAATTACATTGGTTTTAATTTCGATAATGTTTGGACGATGGACGGCGATGCTACATACAGCTATCCGGAGTTAAGGGTTCATAACGTAACCTTGGATGCAACGGTTAAATCAATTTCGGTCTATTTAGTGCCCATGAAAACAAGCTATGCCTTGATGGACGAACTTGATGTTTCGGGCGGAATTATCGAGGCTGTCTACAGCGATAACTCAATAGTTGCCGTGAATATGTCTGCCGGGATGATATCCGGTTATGACAACACCACCTTAGGCACGCAAACCCTCACAGTCGATTACGAGGGCAAAACCGCTACCTTTGATATTGTGGTTAAAACCTCATCCGAGATATTGTATGATAAGTTAACCGTGCTAACTAATTCGCTACCGCAGTCCGAAATATTAAGCGATGCACAGATTGAAGATGCAAAAAACATCATTGCACAAGCGGCAAAGTTGATTTCAAACTCACCTATCGAGGACATAAGGGGTCAAGAGAAAATAATTGAAAAGATAAAACAATTAGAAGCCTTTTTTTTAAAGGTCAATCCTATATTATCTGTTGCAAGTAGTTTACCCATCGTTGAGGAGGGTGTAAGTCCTGACATTGCCCTACCGAATATTCAGGCAGAGGTTTACGGTTTGGCATTTTCCGAAAAAGGTGGGGGAGACAACGGTATGCCATCTCCGGTTTTTTGGGAAACCGTGTATAGTCTTGAAATTATTCAATCGGTTGCAACGCACCAGCAGGGTGTTGATAGTATAGCATTGCAGATAAAAGCACTTGCAACTTACAGTTTTAATGAGGCCTATATAAATAATACTCTTTTGCATACACCCGTAACATTAAAACTTTATCTTAACAACAATTTCAATTACAACCATGCAAACATAGAACATACCACAACCGATCCTAACAAGCCGACGGAAAAAGAAAATTTTAAAGTTCCGGTAAAGGAAGATATTAAGGGCAAGTACATTATCATAACTGTTGATAAATTTTCTGAGTTTATTATCAGAGGGAATAATGATGTAAATCCAACTGCCTCTGTAAAGCTAAATGTTATAACTGCTAATCCGAGTAAACCGGTAATCATCAGCCTGTATTCATCGGATGATTTAAATCATTTTAATCCCGAATATTCATCCGAAATGCTAGATGAAACATTCCCTACTCCGGTAGAACCCGGAAGCTATGATATTGTAATAAGTAAGGAAGGTAATTTAGACTTTACCATAACCGATGTTGTAATTGGAACTGAACAGATAGACTTTACCACACACTCTAATTCCATATTTAATTATATATACCTTGCGGCAGGAGATATCAATTCTGATGGGATTATTGACTTTAATGATTTGAGCATCGTCAGAAATTCGAAAAACTTTAGGAATAGCAGCACATATGCCGATAATAAATTATGTGATATTAATGGTGATGACTCGGTAAACTCCGCTGACCTGCTACTAATCATGGATAGTTATAACAGTGATGAAAATGACTATACTATCGCTTTTTAACTATTATTATTTTTGAGAGGTCATTCTGCGAAGTTCCGCTACTAAGCAGTCCGATTTATTCTCAACACTACCGTCCATTACCATATCAAGGAGTGTTGACAGCAGTTCACCAACCTTCTTTCCCTGAGGAATGCCTAGTTCTATAATGTCACTACCGTTTATAGCGAGATCCTTTATCTTGAAACATTGATTTTCGGCAATAATCCTCTCGCCTATAATTATAATTTCATTGTTTTGGTCAATTCGCTCCTTACTAATCAGGTCGCTTTGTGCCATTGTATCCGAATATTTTACCTGCATTAAGCGAAAAAACTGTTCCTCACCCAGCCTGTTTAAGAATCGTTTTACGTGTTTTTCGACAGGCTGAATAACTGCGCCGTGATATTTTATCAGCTCGGTCACATTTTTTATCGTTTCACAGTTAAACCTGAGACGATTTAAAACCTTTGTTGAAATTTCCACGCTTATTTTTTCGTGACCTATAAAATGGTCAATATCTTTTTCATCCCGTGTGTGACAGGTGGGTTTTCCAATGTCATGCAGCAGCAGGGCAAGCCGTACCGTTAAGCATTTCGGTGCAGAGCCCACAGATCTAATGATGTGTTCGTAAATGTTATATTTATGGTATGGATTGTTTTGTTCAAATCCTATCGCTTCCCTAAATTCGGGAATGAAAGCTGATATTACATCGCTGTATGTTAACAAGATATCATCCGCTCCATCTCCGAGCAGTAGCTTGCAAAGCTCGACGTTAATACGCTCTACCGAAATGTTTTTAAGAAGGTGGCATAGACGGTGTATCGCATCGGAGGTGCTCGATTCTATCTTAAATGATAGACAGGAGGCAAACCTAACTGCACGCATTATTCGCAGTGCATCCTCGTTAAAACGGGTATCGGGATTACCTACCGCCCGTACAATACGATACTCTAAGTCCTTAATACCACCGTGATTATCCACTACACCATTAGAGTGGTTGTATGCCATTGCATTAATTGTAAAGTCTCGTCTTTTTAAATCTTCGGATAAATTTCTGACAAAAATAACACTGTCGGGTCGACGATGGTCGCTGTAGTCACCATCTGTGCGGTAGCTTGTAATCTCGTAATTAACATTATCAATTACAACGGTAACGGTACCGTGTTTAATACCGGTATCGATTGTGAAATAATTCCTAAAACATGTCTTTATTTCTGTTGGGTTTGCATTTGTACAGATGTCGTAATCGGTAGGAATTTTACCAAGCATGAAATCCCTAACACACCCCCCGACAATGAATGCCTCAAAGCCGGATATGCTGAGTGTATCCAGTATTAAATCGACCGATGCCGGTAGTATAAAACTCATTTGTCACCTTTATCTTTTGAATATATTATATCAAAACAAATTATTATTTGCAATTATGCACCTTAAACATTGAAAAAAAACATATATTCATGTATAATAAAAACAGATGTATGAGGAGCTTAGGTATGAAAAATGTATTTTGCAAAAAACAGTTGTATGAATGTTCAAAGGAGCTATCCGATGTTGCAATGGGCAGACTCCCTGCCGAAACGGTTATTAAAAATTCAAAGCTTGTTAATGTATGCACAAAGGAAATTATAGAGAATACCGATGTTGCAATACATAGCGGACGTATTGCACTTGTAGGCGATGCAAGCCATTGTATAGGCGATAAAACATTGGTGATTAATGCGGATGGAAAATACCTTGCGCCGGGTTTCTTGGATGGACATATACATATAGAATCCTCCATGTTAAATGCGGTTGAATATGCACGCTGTGTGGTATCGCACGGTACTACCGGAATATTTTACGACCCGCACGAGATATGCAATGTTCTTGGAATGAGCGGTGTGGATATAATGGTAGAAGATGCCTCAAAAACTCCACTTAAAGCGATGTTGGTTACACCCTCCTGTGTACCAGCGGTCGGCGGATTTGAGGACAGTGGTGCAGTTATCACGGCAAAAGAAATTGAAGAGGACATGAAAAGAGATGTTACAGTCGGTCTTGGTGAAATGATGAATTTCCCGGGTGTAATTAACTCCTTCGATGCCGTACATGCAATCACAAACGAGACGTTAAAGGCAGATAAAGTTATAACCGGACATTACTCCATGCCGGAAACAGGAATGGGACTTAATGCATATATAGCAAGCGGAGTACGCTGTTGCCATGAATCAACACGCAAAGAAGATGCAATAGCAAAGATGCGCCTTGGCATGTATGCAATGTTTAGAGAGGGGTCTGCCTGGCATGATTTGCAGGAACTTGCAAAGTCTATAACCGAAAATGAAAATATAGATACACGCTATGCGATGCTGATATCGGACGATACCCATCCGCACACCCTGCTAAATGACGGACACCTTGACCACCTGTTAAGACGTGCAGTTCAGGAGGGGATAGATCCGATAGTCGCAATACAGATGCTGACGATAAACTGTGCCCAGTGCTTTAGATTGGACAATGAGATAGGTTCTATAGCACCGTCGAAATGTGCCGATATGGTTTTATTTGATAATCTAAAAGATTTCAACGTATCCACCGTGCTTATAGATGGTGAGGTTGTTGCCGATAATGGTGAAATTCTCTTTGAATTGCCAAAGCCAAATTATCCCGATTTTGCATTAAACACCATGCATGTTGGTGAGGAGATTACCGCTGAAACATTTAAGGTAAAGACTGATAATGACAAGGTTACGGTAAGGGTGATGGAGATAATACCTGTGAAGGTAGGCAACTATGAGCGACATATCATACTCGATACCCAAGATGGATATATTAAGTCGGATATTTCTCAGGATGCTTTAAAGGCTTTTGTGTTTGAGCGCCATAACGGAACAGCAACACATGGCGTAGGTTTTGTAAAGGGTTTTAATATTAAAAAAGGAGCACTTGCAAGCACCGTTGCACATGATGCACATAACCTGTTTGTCATTGGCACAAACGATGAGGACATGGCACTCGCCGCAAACACCTTGATAAAAAGCGGTGGCGGCCTTGTCGCCTGTGAGGACGGTAAAATATTGGGCCATGTTGCCCTACCTCTTGCAGGTTTGATGAATCCATTTGAGTCAGCCGAGGTGCTAAGCGAAAGGATAGAGGAATTGTCAAAGGCGTGGGTAACGCTTGGCTGTAATATCGAATCACCGTTTATGACAATGGCATTAATTCCGCTTGCATGTCTGCCTGAACTTAGACTAACAAATCGTGGACTTGTAGACTGCACAAAATTTGAATTTGTTCCGCTTTTAGTAGATTAGTAAGTATATTGATTAAGGAGGCTTTATGAACGCAGTAATAACGGTAATTGGTAAGGATGCGGTTGGCATACTTGCCGATGTAAGCAACAGTTGCAAGGAAAAAAATGCCAACATTATAGATGTTAATCAAACTATTATGGAAGGTATCTTCGTCATGGTAATGATGGTGGAGGTGTCCGGTTTAAGTTGTGGCTTTGTTGAGTTTGCCGATCAACTTGAAAAGTTAGGTGAGCAGATAGGTATGAAGATAAACATTATGCATGAAGATATTTTTAACTCGATGCACAGGATTTAAGGAAAATATACAATATGAAGGTACATGAAATAATTGAAACAATAAGAATGATTGAGGAGGAACATCTCGACATTCGCACCGTAACCATGGGAATATCACTTTTAGACTGTGCAGACAGTGATATTAACACAAGCTGTGATAAAATTTACGATAAAATATGTAGGAAAGCCGGAGAACTCGTAAAAAAATGTGAAGTTATCGAACGAACCTACGGCATACCGATTATTAACAAACGTATCTCGGTAACACCTATAGCGATGCTATCAGCCTCCGGCACCGGAAATCCGGTGGCGTATGCAAAGTCGCTGCAAAAAGCTGCCGACACCGTCGGTATAAATTTTATTGGGGGATATTCTGCTCTCGTACAAAAGGGATTTTCGGCAGGAGACGATGCGCTTATTCGCTCCATTCCCGAGGCTCTTTCGGTTACTAATAATGTTTGTTCCAGTGTTAATATCGGTTGTAGTAAAAGCGGAATTAATATGGATGCCGTGAAGATGATGGGTCGTGTGATATTAGAGTCGGCACAGCTTACCGCAGATAGGGACTGTATTGGTCCGGCAAAGTTGGTTGTTTTCTGCAATGCACCGGAGGATAACCCCTTTATGGCAGGTGCGTTTCACGGTGTAGGTGAGCCGGACTGTGTTGTCAATGTCGGGGTTTCAGGACCCGGTGTTGTACGTGCGGCACTCGCTAAACTTGGCAAAGATGCCGATCTTTCTGAGGTTGCCGAGCTTGTAAAGCGAACAGCCTTTAAGGTTACACGTATGGGACAGCTCGTGGGAATTGAAGCGGCGCGCACCCTTGATGTTCCATTTGGTATTGTTGATCTTTCGCTTGCTCCAACACCTGCAGTTGGCGATTCGGTTGCATATATTTTAGAGGAGATGGGGCTGGAAATGTGTGGCTGTCATGGAACTACCGCTGCACTTGCCCTGCTAAATGATGCGGTAAAAAAAGGCGGAGTAATGGCATCGTCACATGTGGGCGGTCTTTCCGGTGCATTTATTCCTGTGTCGGAGGATGCCGGTATGATAGCCGCCGCCGAGTGTGGAAACTTAACACTGTCAAAGTTAGAGGCGATGACGGCAGTATGCTCGGTAGGTCTTGACATGGTGGTTGTTCCGGGCGATATAACACCGGAGATAATATCCGCAATAATTGCCGATGAGGCTGCAATAGGCATGATAAACAACAAAACAACAGCGGTTAGGCTAATTCCGGCTATCGGGAAATCGGTAGGGGAGGAGTTAACCTTTGGTGGCCTTTTGGGTAAAGGACCTGTCATGGAGATAAACAGAAAATCCCCCTCGATTTTTATAAACCGAGCGGGAAGAATCCCGGCACCACTTCAAAGCCTGAAAAATTAATGTAAACCCTTTCGTTTAGTTCATCTTATCAAGAAGAATCGATTTGGTACATAACGATTTATAAACATAGAGTTTTAGATAAGAACAATAAATATTATGGGGTTTTTAGCTAAAAAGAAAATAATTATTCAATAAATTTATTTATCGCATCAACAGTTTGTTGCTGTTGATCTTCTGATGTTATGGTTGCGTCACGGTCGCCGTCCTGCTTTCCGTAGTTACCGAACTGTGCGTGGTTGCCACCATCTATCACTACAATATTGTCGGTGTAATCGATTGCATCGGCAATTTCGTTGTTAAGTGTTCCGTATATTGTTAGGGATTGAGCGGTGGGGTAACTTCCGTACATTGCCGCACCCATGACAATGACACCTTCTATCAACTCTGCATTATCGGAGGAAAAATCGCATGCCATTACGCCTCCGAGTGAATGTCCGGACATATACCAGTTTTCTGTGTCCGGGTTATCCGCAATGATATCGGCGGCGACTTTGCTGTCAAATATTGCATAATTCAAAGGCATTTCTACCAGATAACATGTTACATTGCACTGCTCGCTGATACTGCTGAGTAGAGGCAGGTAGGCGATTGCCTCCACCTTAGCTCCGGGATAGAAAATAATAGAGGTGTCCGATTCCTCCAAAGGATGTATGCCGATAACACCATCACTTACGATGATGTTATCGGAATTATTGTAAATATTTACGGCTATTTCGTCAGCTTCGTATTCATCGAATAACCAAAATAACATTATTATTAATGCGAGCAGCAACAGTGCAGATATAAAGATTGCAATTCTTTTTATTAAGCGAGGAAATGACAATTAAAAACTCTCCAATGAAATATAGTCTTATTCATAGCTACCAAGTTCAAGCCCTTTTTTAATGAAATACTTAAAAGTTTCGTATCTCACATTTGAAGGTATGGAATGGTCGCTATGTAATGCAAAATTATAGCCCTGCTTCACCAGTGGGATTTTTGAACTCAGCTCGGCATCAATCTCTGCAAGGTCGTTATTATAAAGACAGCGAACATCGATTCCGCCCATAAAAGAAATCTTATCGCCGTACAGTTTATGCAACTTTAGCAGATCCATACCTGCCTTAACCTCGATAACCTGTAGGCAATCTATTCCTGCGTCTATCATGTCGGGCAGCAACGGCTCTATATAACCGCAGGAGTGCATTATTACCGGTAGTCCTAAACTTTTAGCGTAATCTATGGTTGCCTTGTGTGCCGGTTTAATAATCTCACGATACATGTCTGGAGACATAAACGGACTTCCTTTATACCCCATATCCTCGTAGTACCAGATACCGTCCGGCAATCCTTCCTGCTCAAACAAAATCTTTTGCATTCCGATTATCATTTCGCTGTAGGTTGTTGCCATGTCCTGCACCCATTCAGGATCTAGAGCCATGCCAACCAGCATATGTTCGTGTCCACATACCGGATGCATTAGCTCAAAAACATTTACTCCGGCATGTACAAAAAATCTACCAGCTTTTTCCGCAGCCTGCTTAGCCTTGCGATATTCCTCAAAGTTTATTCTTGCAGGATCTATCTTTAGGAGTGGTTTAATTTTCTCCTCCCATATTTCACGATCCTGAACCATAAAGTCGATATGTTCCGGGGTGGTATCATGATGCTTGTGCCTTTTTAATGTCGCACCGTTACCGTCAAGATATGTTACGGTGTCCTCTGTTTCGGCTACAACCTGCGGAACAAAATCCATGTCCGCAACAAAGTTAAATGGCCACGATTCGGAAAGGTCAAAATCAAAATGATCATCAAAGCTTTCTTTGGCACCAATATGCCCGTCCTCACGCCATTTTGTGTAGGTATCGCTCCAGAAATGTTCATAAATTGCGATCCTGTCAGTTTTTTCATGTCTGAGCATTTTTGTAATTCTTTCTTTTCCGGTCATAATAATTGTCTCCTTTATATTATTATAAAAAATAGTTTACATGATTATATTTATATGCTATCATTTAGTAAAAGAATTTTAGGTGAAACGATATGTCGGTAATTGAAATAAAAAATTTATATAAAAACTACGGCAATTTCACGGCTGTGAAAAATCTTTCGATTTCCATCCCAAAAGGAAAGATTGTTGGTTTTGTGGGTAAAAACGGAGCCGGTAAAAGCACTACCATTAGATGTATGCTTAACATGATACATCCTTCCAAGGGGGAAATATCAATTTTAGGGATGAACAGCGAGGTGAGCTCTAAACAGATTAAGGAATGGGTTGCATATATCCCGAGTGAAGTCACATTTTACGATAATATCACATGTTCCCAGCTACTTAGATTTGCAGTAAAATTTACAGACACATCGCTCGAGGAAGTGGAACAGTTAGCTGAATATTTTGAACTTGATTTATCTAAAAAGGTTAACGAGTTAAGCCTTGGAAATCGAAAAAAAGTGTTGTTGATACAAGGGCTTATGAAAAATTCTGAACTGATTGTTCTCGATGAACCTACAAACGGTCTTGACCCATTGATGCAGATTAAATTTTTTGATCTGCTGTTGAAGGAGAAAGAGAAGGGGAAAACCATTTTCTTGTCAAGCCATAATCTATACGAGATTGAAAAATATTGTGACATGGTTGCAATTATTAAGGCTGGCGAACTCGTTGATTATTTTGATATGACCGAGGTGAAAATCAATTATAAACAACAGGTCAGCTACACTACCGTTGATGGAGCAAACGAAAGCTTTGAGCTTGATGGTGACATAAACGAGTTAGTAAAAAAGCTCGCCGGAATGAATTTGAAAAGCCTTGAGATAAAAAACAAGTCGGTAGAGGACGAATTTATAGGTTATTACAAAGGAGAATAATGCATAATATAAACATGAAAAACATTTTGAAGTTATGTCAATTCAATTTGCTTGTCAGCCGAAAAGCAATAATCGGTTGGAGTATAGCGATGTTTGCCGTTATGTTTTTATATATGATATTATTTTCATCTGTAAAGGATATAGCACAAACAAAAATGGAGATAATGCCTGAAGAGTTGATGCAGTTTGTAGGCATGGAAGATCTTTCGGACATGTCAAACTATACTACATATTACGGAATGATATTCGGATTAGTTGTAGTGGCTGTTTCGATTTTTTCGGCAACTTTTTCTGCCGGGTTGATTGTTAAGGAGGAAAAAACAAAATCCATTGAATTTTTAAACTCGCTTGCTGTAAGCAGAACAGAGATATATATTTCAAAATATTTTACATCGACCATAGCGGTGGGAGCTGTATTAACGTCTGCAATTATTTCGAGTATAATCTGTGGGTTTATTAACGGTGGAGAAACATTTGATGTATGGGCTATAATCGGTTCGGCAAAGATAACAAGCTTTACTGCCCTTATTTTCGGAGCGGTTGCCTTTAAAATCGCCGGGATAAATGCAAATTTGGGTACCGGTGCTGTTGCAAGCGGTGTTGTATTGGCAAGCTACATGACAGGGTATCTCGGTCAGTTGTTAGGGGAGGACGGAGCGTTTTTACTCTATCTATCACCGTTTATATCCTTTAGTGTTGATAACGCTATAACTATGAGCAACGAAACGATTATTACACTTATTGTATATCTATTTATATACTTGACATCGTTAATAGCCGGCTGTATAGGATACAATCGAAGAGATCTAAAAATATAATATTACTTTTTGAACAGCATACTCTGTTCTACAGCTAGTTGGTCGCATTTTTCGTTATATGGATTTCCGTTATGTCCTTTTACCCAGTGCAGGTTAAGCTCGTGTATGTCGGTAAGTGCAAGGAGGCGTTCCCAAAGATCGGAGTTAAGTGCCGGTTTTTTATCCGACTTAATCCAGCCTTTTTTCTGCCATGATTTTGCCCAACCCTTGCCAAGAGCATCAAGAACATACTTAGAGTCGCTGTAGAGTTCGACATTACATGGTTCGGTTAATGCCTCTAACGAGGAAATCAGTGCAAGCATTTCCATACGGTTGTTGGTGGTGTCGGCATCGCCGCCCACAACGACCTTTTCATGCTCCTTATATTTAATAATTCCGGCATATCCACCCGGTCCCGGGTTACCGCTACACGCTCCGTCGGTGTATATAACAACAGTTTTTTTCATTTGTTTTGCCCTTTAAACAAGGGACATCATTATGAAGTTCATATGATGCCCCTTTTCTTTTTTTAATTTACAATTATTTTATTAATTATAACCGTTTACAGGGATTGACCACTCTTTTTTGCTTTTTCCATGCGACTACGGAGATCCTGTAACATCTTCTGTTTTTCATCTACAAAACTTTCGGTACCGTCTGAGTCATCAGACTCTTCTGCGGTAGCTACTTCGGAAACCTCATCAACCTCTTCGATAGTTTCCTCGACAGCAGCCTCTATTACAGCTGCTTCAGCTACAGGCGCAGGGGCTGCAACAGGGGTTGGAGTATCGACTACAACCTCCTCGGGTGCAGTTATAAGCTCTTCTTTTCCTGAGGATACAGTGGAAAATAACGGAGTTCCGGGAGCTACCTCGGAAACCTCGGCAGAGGCAGAGCTGGTAGTGCTATCCGGTGTTCCGGCATCTTCGGGGATCTCGATGTCCTCAAAGTCAACAATATCTTCAATCTTTTCGGTAGGTTGTCCACTAACCTCAACAGGACGAAGGATTTCAACAAAACCGATAATTTTTGCACCGTCATCAACGGTGAAATTGCATGCGGAAAGATTACCATGAATAACGGCATTCTCTCTAATAATTGCATGTCCGTTAATGCGAACATTACCCTTGATTTTGCCGTTAAACTCTAGCGAGCTTGCAAAAAGATTACCCACTATAACAGAATCTCCCGCAACAAGAATATTGCCCTGAGAGCTTATGTCGCCCTTGACCGCACCGTCTGTAATAGATATATCATTTGCTTTCATATTTCCATCAACCTTGCCATTAAGCTCGATTGAGTTTTTACTGAAAACATCTCCCCTGATGCCACCGTCAATTATTATCGATGAATCGGCGGCAATTGTTCCGACTAAAACAGTATCCTTTGTAATCAAGGTTTTACTCATTGAATTACCCCCCGCAATATCCATAGAATTAACCCCACTAAAAACATCGTTCATACTTAATTCTCCCCATTAATATTATATTATTTGCATTTACAATGATTTTAGCACATTAAACCCTGTTTTGCAACAAATTTTTTATTTTTGTAGATTAAGTGTCAATTTATCTAAATAAATGAGCAAAGTGTTATTAAATAATTTTTCAAAATTTGGTGTAACATAACCTGTTTCGGATAGCATAATGGCCTCTTTTTGCAGTTCGCTTTCCTCACTCATAGGACAAATTCCGCTTGCATAGCACAGACAAAATATTAAGAATTCACCGAGTTCTTCTTCGGTGGAAGATGTATAGACCGATTTCATCAAATTAATCAGCTGTGAAAAACATGCAGCTGCATTCTTTTTATAGTGTACAAGGGCTTCCAACGAAACATTTTTTTCAATTATGGAATAAAGTACGGTATAAAGATGAATAAACTCACCCACCTCAATAAAGCATTCTGTCAAGGAATTGGCAACAAATTCATTGTCCTTAACCTTGGCAGTGGAAAGTTTTTTATTAAAGCAGGTTATAAATTTTTCGAGATAAATGATAATTAATCTTAACATAATCTCTTCTTTAGTTTTAAAATAGGAGTAAATTGTCGGTCTCGTAAATTTGGTTTTTTCAGATATTCTACTAAAGGTAACACCTTCAAACCCAAATTCTTCGTATATTACCATTGCTGCATTTACGATGTCGGTCTCTCGTAGTTCAAATTGCTCCTTATTTCTTGCTCTTTGAAAATCCATTTTAAACACCTCAATTGATATTTATATATAAGATTATACTATATTACTTACAATTTGTAAATAATATAGTTGCGAATACTTGACAACACACTGCGGTTATGATATCATAAAAATAATAAACGTAATGTAAATTACATGAAAGGTTGACATATGGGAAAGGTCGTATTGATTACAGGCGCAAGTGCAGGGTTTGGACATCGTGCGGTTAAAGAGCTTTTAAAGCAGGGTCATATAGTTTATGCTGGTGCAAGAAGGCTTGAAAAGATGAAGGATTTAGAGTCTCTCGGTGCAAAAACATATCGGATGGACGTAACCTCAGACAAGGAAGTTGATGAGGTGGTTCGTGATATTATCGGTAAAGAGGGGAAAATCGATGTCCTGGTCAATAACGCCGGATATGGCGGATATGGAATGGTTGAAGCGGTTTCGATGGAGGAAGCTCATCGTCAGTTTGAGGCGAATGTTTTTGGACTTGCAAGGGTAACAAAAGCGGTCCTACCACACATGAGAAGAAAAAAGAGTGGAACTATTATTAACATGTCATCCGTTGTCGGTAAGGTATCATCTCCCATGATAGGTTGGTATGGGGCGTCAAAACATGCTGTCGAGGCATTAAGCGGTGCTTTAAGAGCCGAGGTTAAGGGGTTTGGAATTAAGGTCGTCCTCATTGAACCAGGGGCAATGCAAACCGAATTTTTGGATGTCGCATTAAAACAGATTGAGTCGGTCGAGCATCCTCAGGAATATAAGAGTAATGTATCAAATTTTGTAGAGTCATTTAAAGGTAAATATACCAATGCACCGGGGCCTGAAAAGGTTGTTAGTGCTATAGTAAAGGCTGCTAATTCTGATAACCCCAGGGCAAGATATGCGGTTGGTATTGACTCTAAGATGGCTTTAATGATGAATACAATAATGCCTGCTAAGGCTATGGACAATATAATGAGAGTAATGTTTAATATTAAATAATTTTAAATTGCTAAGATTAATTTGTGTTGACAAAATAACTCTTTGCAGTTATAATAGCAATAATAGTTATTCAGAGGTAACACACTGACAATGAAAAAATTTGTAAACTTTCAATTTTACTTTTTTAGCTTTAACGAGTTTTTCGGTAAAGTGTCTTTGTCATGTAGCAGCTGATGTACTAAATTAACCAACGGTTAAAGGTGCCTGTGTTGATGAAAAGACACAGGCACCTTTTTAATGCAACAAAGGAGAGAGGAAATGATTATTGTTTTAAAAGAAAATCCGGACAAGGAACAACTGAGTGGCTTAAAATCATGGCTGATGGGGCAAAACTTAGATCTTCATGTGATTGAGGGTTCAACAAGTACCATTATAGGTCTGGTTGGAGATACAGCTTCGGTTGACATGGAGCTTATCCAATCCGTTGAAATAGTCGATTCGGTAAAGCGAATACAGGAACCCTACAAAAAGGCAAATCGAAAGTTTAACCCGTATGACACAATCATTACTCTTCGCAACGGAACAAAAATTGGCGGTGGAAATTTTGCGATGATGGCGGGTCCGTGCTCGGTTGAGTCAAGGGAGCAAATTTGTGAGGTTGCACGAGCTGTTAAAGCTTCCGGTGCTAATATTTTAAGGGGTGGGGCATTTAAACCCAGAACATCACCATATGCTTTTCAGGGAATGGGTGGCGATGGAATTGAGCTTTTATTAGAGGCAAGAGCTGAAACAGGACTTCCCATAATAACCGAGATCATGGACTTGTCACAGCTTCATCTTTTTGATGAGGTGGATATAATTCAGGTTGGCGCAAGAAACATGCAAAACTTTTCGTTACTGCGTGAGCTTGGAAAGGTGAACAAACCTATCCTGTTAAAACGAGGGTTATCCAACACCATTGATGAGCTGCTAATGAGTGTTGAATATATAATGGCAAGCGGTAACACCGAGGTTATTTTATGTGAACGTGGTATCAGAACATTTGAGACGGCAACACGTAACACCCTTGACCTTTCTGCAATTCCTGTGCTGAGGGAAAAAACACATCTTCCGATAATCGTTGACCCAAGCCATGCTACCGGATATTACCGTTATGTGCCGCAACTCTCGCTCGGAGCGGTTGCAACAGGATGTGACGGTCTTATAATAGAGGTGCATAACAATCCGCAAAAAGCTTTGTGTGACGGCGCACAGTCGCTTACTCCACAGAGCTTCGATAAACTTGCAGGCAAAATATCAAGGTTACACAGCCTAATGAAGGAAATTAATGATTAACAAAGGAGACAGGAAAAATGAACAGCTTAGAAAATTCAAGAATGCGTCTGAACGAAATTGATGATAGAATAGCAGAGTTATTTTCAGAAAGAATGACAATTGCCGGAGATGTCGCAAAGTATAAAAAGGAGAATAATCTTCCTGTTTTAAGTCCTGCAAGGGAACGTGAAATAATCACACGGCTTGTTGCGGGTAAAGAGGATGACCTCGCACAGTATATTAAAACTCTATATCTGACTATCTTTGATATATCACGTTCTCATCAGGAGGTTGCAATAGCAGGGGAGAGTAAGATGGAAATGGCAATTGTCGAGGCAATAAAGTCTACCGCCCCTATCTTTCCAAAGCAGGCTGTAGTTGCCTGTCAAGGCACCGACGGATCCTATTCCTCCATAGCCTGTGACAGAATGTTTCCGCTCGCAAGCATCATGTTTATGAAAAGCTTTGATGCTGTTTATCGTTCGGTGGAAAGTGGACTTTGCCGTTACGGTATTTTGCCTATAGAAAATAGTCTTCATGGATCGGTTACCCAGGTTTACGACCTGATGAACAAATATAATTTTCAAATTGTACGCAGTGTCAAGGTGAAGATTGACCACTGTCTATTAGTAAAACCCGGGACGAAACTTGAAGATATAAGGGAAATATATTCCCATCCACAGGCACTTGCACAGTGTAATGAGTACACTGCATCGTTAAACAATGTCGAAATTAAGGAGTGGAATAACACAGCAACCGCCGCCGAGATGGTGGCAAACTCGGAGCGTACCGACATTGCAGCGATAGCCGATACCGGCTGTTCGGCCATGTATAAACTTGAGATACTTAAACAGCATATTCAGAATCGTGACAACAATTATACCCGGTTTATATGCATATCAAAAAAACCGGAGATATACCCCGGTGCCGATAAAATCAGCGTGATGTTTACCGTACCGCACCGCCCGGGTTCACTCTACAACATAATTTCCAAATTCTCTGCTATGGGTGTAAACCTTTCTAAGCTTGAGAGCCGCCCGATGCCGGAACAGGATTTTGAGTTTGTTTTCTACGCAGATTTTGATGCAAACATTGCTGAAACCGGCATACAAAGGCTGTTAACCCAGCTAAAAAACAGCACCGACACCTTCAGCTATTTGGGCAGCTACCATGAGATATAACTATATGCTGTTTAAATAATTCCAACAGGTCTTTTGAAATTTCAGCATCTACAGAGGGGTTAACCTTGGCCGGGTAGAATCTCTTGCCATCAATGCAGCTCCAAACGCTGCATCCATTTTAGGGTTGATACATTTAAAGCCCTGCAAATCTTTTTGTACAAGAGCCTCAAAGGTTTTTCTTAACTCTTTATCATTATGCAAAATCCCACCCGAAAGTGCTATTACACCTTGATTTATCTTCATCTTCCTTATTAAGGGTTTGCACAGTGATAGAAGGTCAGATGCCGCCCTATTCTTTATGTCAATACCTATCTGTTCTTCTCGTTCGTAGCTTTTCGGCAATAGCTTTGCAATATCGGCTATATCCTTTTTTTCTCTTTTAGGATGATATACAAACTCAACAAGTTCTTCTACTGTAGTTATGCCAAGGTAATTAAAAACGTCGTGATATAGCGGCGTTTTTTCTATTCTTCCGTCATGCATTTTTACAACAGCCGAGAGAATGTCTCTGCCAATTGAATATCCGCTTCCCAAATCGTCGATAAGATGCCCCATTCCACCGGTGCGTAGAATTTCACCGGTTCTGGACTTTCCGACACATATAGATCCGGTTCCCGAGATAAGTAAGATACCTTGATTGTCTGTTAAAGCTCCTATGAGTGCAATCACATGATCGCCAACAATGTCTATATTACAGGGGAAAACTCCATCTCTTTTTGCCTCGTCAAGAAAACTTTGTGTGTGTTTGTTACTTATTCCGGCAATACCGAGGCATCCAGCAACAATATTATTACGGTAGGGAAGTCGGATGAGCAGTTTTCTGAGGTTCTCCGATGCTTTATGTACATCAGTACCATTAATATTGATTGTACCACCGACATCTCGGTGTATTATATCTTTATTCTCATTGATGATTACCATGATTGTTTTGGTTCCGCCACCGTCTATCCCTAAAAACAGCGGTTGATCATTAAGCGTATGCACTACCATGTCCCTAATCTCCTAATTATATAGATAAAATTCCCTCGTTCTTTGCATAAAACACTCTCGCTGTATGTCCCAATCAACATACATTTCATCAAGGCTTTCTATTTCTCCGTTAACGTATTGGGTTATACGCTCATCACCGGTTAAAAAGGAGAGCATACCAACATCGGCATATTCATTATATGAGAAATCTTCGGGATACAATTTTTTTATGATTTGCAACATTTCTATCGAAAGAGGGATAAAGTTTTTTGTATCGTCCTGAGGTATTATCTCTACACCATGACATATTTCTCCGGAGTGTTTGCTACAATAAGGGGTAAAGGAACGTTCCCGAAATGTAAAACCGCACCCATCAATAAAAATCTTTGATAGTTCTTTTGCGAGCTGATCTTCCTTAATATACGGTGCACCGTAAAACCTAAACGGGCGCGGTGTTCCTCTACCCTCGCTAATGTTTGTTGCCTCAAAAAAACAGCCTCCGCAGTAACTTTGAAGTGCATCATAGTCCGGCAAATTTGGTGAAGGTACATTCCAGTGTATATTTAACTGTGGAAAACGCAAATCACGACTATACCCTTGCATGGTAATTACATAATACCGAATACTATGTCCACATAACTTGATAAAATAGTGTCCAATTTCTCCAACCGTCATTCCATAACGAATAGGTAGATGATACCCGCCTACAAAACTATTGTGTTTTTCCGGTATTCTGCTACCGAAAATAAATTCACATCCGAGTGGGTTTGGTCTGTCTGCAACGATTAGTGCCTTATCGTATTTCGAGCATGCATTTATTATATTTGCGAGGGTATAGATATAGGTAAAGTATCGTAGACCAACATCTTGTATATCGTATATGATCAGATCCACATCCTCTAAATCATTCTTGCTCGGTTCTTTTTTGTCACCATAGAGGGAAATAATCGGGAGCCCTGTTTCACGATGTATACTGTTGGAAACCCCTTCTCCGTCTGCCGCACCGTATAACCCATGCTCAGGAGTCATGAGTTTTATAAGATTACATCCATTTTGCAAAAGAGTACGGTAGTTAGGAATATTATTGCTATCAATACCGGAAAAGTTTGTAAGAAGTGCAACTCTTTTACCTTTTGTTATTTTAAATATCTCGTCCTGCCTATCTATTCCGAGCAATATTTTTTTCATGTTACACCTCTAAAGCGGACCGGAGATTGCCGTTAGATTTATCAATAATTTCCTTTGCATTTTGAGCAGTAATATTAAGAATTAACATTACTATTGCGCATTTCGCCGAGTACTCACACTGCTCAAGTGCGGCAACCGCTTCCTCGCGAGTTTTTGAGGTTGCCTTGCAAACTATGTCAATGCAGCGGTTTACAAGCTTTTCGTTTGTAGCCTTTACGTCAACCATAAGGTTGCCATATACCTTGCCGATCTTTATCATGCTTGCAGTGGACAACATGTTAAGCACAAGCTTTTGAGCGGTGCCACACTTTAACCTTGTAGAGCCGGTAATGACCTCGGGACCAACAACAGGGACTATTGCTATGTCTGCAACCTGCTCCATTTCAGATGATGAGCTGCAGCAAACTGCAACAACACTCGCGTTACACTGTTTTGCATAATTCATTGCACCAAGCACATATGGTGTTCTACCGCTTGCAGCAATTCCCACCAAAACATCGTCGGAGGAAAAATTGATCTTTTTCAAATCGTTTCTACCGAGCTCGGCATCATCCTCTGCACCTTCTACAGCCTTTACAAAGGCGCCTTCACCACCACCAATTATTCCGACTACCATGTCGGGAGATACCCCAAAGGTAGGCACACATTCAACGGCATCTAATATACCTAGCCTTCCGGAGGTGCCGCATCCACAATAGACCAGCCGTCCTCCTCCTTTAAAAGAATTATATATAGCATCAACCGCATGTTCAATTTTCTCGAGTTGTGTTGCCACTATACTTGCAACCTTTTGATCTTCATCATTTATTGTTTTTAAAATTTCATATGTGGAAAATGAGTCTATATGTTCGGTATTGTTATTGTGTTGTTCGGTGCTGATTTTTTTTAGATTTACCATTTTAATATAATTCCTTATATATTAATAACATTATCATGATAATATTGTAAACAATTATATTACAAAGGTCAAGCAATATTCGATTTAAGCCTTAGCATTGTCGAAGTCTTTCATATAACTTTGCATATTTTTCACATTTATGATATAGTATTTATCAAGATGTTTTAGGGAATTTACTATGGCTAACAGACAAAGAAGACGTACAAAATATACAAAACAACAGATACTACGTAATAGATTTATCTTTATACTTACCTGTACGGCGATATTACTACTTGCCGTTTTTGGAGTTGCAAAGTTAATAGAAACGACCTTTGCCGAACCGGCAATGGCCGAGCTCGATAATGATCAGGTGTCTTCGGTAATGAGCGACTCAGACAACGGATCATCGAATATTGATACATCCTCTGTGGATAGTTCCTTGGGTGATGAGGATGATGAAGATCTATCCGGTTCGGACATTTCGGACTCGATCCCGGTTGATAGCGAGGTTGAGGAGGTTGATATGACCTACCCAGGTGATGGTGTACCGATGCTTGTAAATAAACAAAATCCAATTCCGGAAGGATATGTTCCTGAACTCGAGACAGTTTTTGATTATCAATTTAGTTCTGTAGGTGCACAGGCACTGCGAGACATGATAAATGTTGCCGAGGATGAAGGCATTAACCTTACAATAATATCCGCATATCGCAGTGTTGAACGCCAGACCAATAATTATAACAATAGGGTTCAACAATATATAGATGAGGGGAAAACAGAGGATGAAGCAAAGGAACTTACCGAACTTTTTATTGCCCCCCCGAACAACAGCGAACACTCGATAGGACTTTCTGTGGATTTTAACAGCTTAGAACAAAACTTTGAGAACACCGAGGAGTTTGAATGGCTATACAAAAACTGTGCAACCTTTGGCTTCATACTGCGTTATGCAAATGATAAAGTTGCGGTTACCGGGTATAGCTATGAACCATGGCACTATCGTTTTGTAGGTACAAATCATTCCCATGAAATCATGGAAGAGGGCATGGCACTTGAGGAATACTTGGCTTTGTCAAATTTTTAATAACTATTAACAAAATATTTGTATTCGATTTGTATATTTTTACAAAATAAATCTCATTAATTAAGCACATAGACAGTTTTCACCATGAAAATATGCTGTTTATGTGTTTTTTTGTCAACTAATTAGGTTTATTTACTCGTTTATTGCCGATTCATAAATTAATATGTAAACTTATACTTGCTTTTTTCTAACAATCTTGTTATAATTTACGTAGGTACATGTGTAGTAGTACCTACATATAGATATTATAGATTTATTCTCGATATGTTGTAATATATAATTATGAAAGGAGAAGTAATTTCATGGCTGTAATGTTTAACAATTCAAGTCACAAAATTACCTCGGCAGCATTGGATGCAATGTGGACAAAACAGAAGGTTATTTCTGATAATATTGCAAACTATGAAACTCCGGGATACAAAGCAAAGACGGTCAACTTTGAAGAAACCTTTGAGAGTATTGCCGGTAATACAAACGGAGACCGTGAGATTACTGCCACAATTACGCTTGATGAGCGTGACAACGATACTATACGTGTCGATGGAAACAATGTGGACATGGAGCAGGAACAGCTGGAACTTTGGAAAACCTATGCGCAGTATAGCTATCTGACACGTAAGATAAGCGGAGACTTTACCAACATGCGCTACGTTATTAATCAGCTTGGAAGATAGGAGTAGTTAATGTCTTTTTTATCATCATTAAACATTGCAGGTTCGGCTCTTACAGCAGAACGCTTGCGGATGGATATAATAACCCAAAATATTGCAAATGCTAATGTAACACGAACCGAGGATGGCGGGCCATACCAACGTCAACAGGTAGTTTTTGAGTCGAGGGGAATGACCTTTGATGAAGTTTTGGGAACTAAAACTACCGGAATAACCACAGGAAATACCGGTGGCGTAAGAGTTACAGAGATTGTTGAAAACGAGAACGATTTTGTTCCGGTTTACGATCCTGATCACCCGGATGCTGATGCTGATGGTTATGTTTTGATGCCTAACGTTAATATGACGGAGGAGCAACTTGACCTTATGGCTGCAACACGTGCATATGAAGCAAATATTTCGGCGTTGAATGTAGTCAAGGCTATGACAATGCTCGGACTCGAGATAGGGAACTAGCAACACTAAAGGAGGTTACTAATGTCTGACTTATTTATTGTACCGATTTCTAAAATGCCGACTATAGATCAACTTACCGGCACTGCGGAATCACAGCAATCGACTCAAGCCGGCGGTGTTCCGTTTGCCGATGTTTTTAAAAGTGTAATCGAACAACAGCAGGAAGCACAGGCAGTTTCACAGCAGGACGCTGTAGACCTTGCATTTGGCAATATTGATGATTTACATACCGTAACCATTAACTCAGAACGTGCTGCTGCCGCTCTCGAGCTTACTGTTCAGATGACATCAAGGGCACTTGCCGCATATAATGAAATCACACGTATGCAGATCTAAAGTCTATATCACAGCAGATATAAATATAGTGCACTAACTTTTCTCGGAGACTTTAATGCAGGAACGTATTACAAAAATATATCAGGACTCTATTACATATTGGAATAATGTCCCGAAAAACAAACAACGGTATGCAATCGGTATTGCCGTTGGTATTGTCGTTTTAGCAATTGTGTTGGCGGTTGTATTAAATACAGTCGGCAGTGGATATGTCGTGCTTTACCCCGGTATGAGCGCGGAGGAGTCCACCGAACTGCTAAATGAACTCGGTATAAGAAATGTGCCTACAAGGGTTACTGCCGAAGGCGAGGTGATGGTTCCAAGAACATCAAGGGATGACCTACTTGTAGAACTTGCCGTTATGGGATTTCCGAAATCCACCCTCACCTATGATGTGTTTTCCAGTGTGAGCGGATTTACAACAACCGAGTTTGAACGGCAGCAATATTATCTTTTCCAGCTACAGGAACGTATACAGGGAACGCTGGTTAAAATTAATAATGTTGCTGATGCAACGGTTACGTTAAATGTTCCCTCTAATGACGATTATGTTTGGGAGGAGCAATCAAATGACAGTACTGCGAGTGTGCTTTTGACATTTAACAGCAGTGGTGCTGTTTCTACCGAAATGATATCCGGAATAAAAAATCTAGTTGCGTCGGCGTTGCCCAGTATGGTTCCGGCAAATGTTAAGGTTATTGATTCCTCGACCGGTATAGAGCTCAACGCAGACGACGATAGCGTCAATTCGGTAGAGTATGAACTGAAGCGCTTGGGACTTGAAAATGAGGTAGAACAAAAGATTTCAGATAAGATAATGAATGTTCTTACACTCGGGTATGATCCGGAAGATATTCGTATATCTGCAACAGTTACGCTCGATTATGACACCATGATAACCGAGTCGATGGAGTACATTGGAAACGAGGATAACAAGGGTGTTTTGACCGACGAGAGTTATAGTGCCGTTGGTGATGCTGGAATAGAGGACGGTGGTGTTGTAGGTGAAGAAAATAACACCGACATACCAATCTATGTTACCGATGAAAACGGTGACCTTGCAATAGTTGACTACACCCGCCACAACCAATATCTCGTAAGTTATGTAAAGCAGCAGGTCGAAAAGGATGAGGCTACTATAGAAGATGCAACGGTATCCATAGCCCTTAAGGATAACGAGCTAACCGATCAAAGACGTGCACAGCTTATAGAAACTGCAGCTACAGCAAGTAATGTTTCAAGGGAACAGATTTCAATTATGGCGTTTGAGTCGGAGGAAATTCTTCCAGAACTTACCGGACTTGACGCATTTATGGCAAATCCACTTGTCCTTGCCATATCTGCCGGCGTACTTCTGCTGATTATTATTGTAATTATTATCTTGATGATTGCATCTCGCAAGAAACGTCAAGCTATGATAGCAGAAGAGGAAGCAAAACTACTTGTTGTTGATGGTGTTCAATTCAACAGTCAGTCAGAGGTTGAGGCATATAAGCAACAGCTTAAAGATGCAACCGAGGCCAGCAAAAACACGAAAGAAAATGTTATTATTGAAGAGGTTAGAGAGTTTGCCAAAAACAATCCGGATATTACGGCTCAACTTGTTCGAACATGGCTACACGGTGAAGAAATTTCGGAAGAATAATTACACAGTCACTAAAGGGAAACTATTATGCCTTCAAAGGATACAATGACATCATCGGCAAAGGCGGCTGCCGTAATGGTTGCCCTTGGTGCCGACACTGCCTCTCAGGTATACAAGCATCTGAGGGAGGAGGATATAGAGATATTATCACTTGAAATTTCTAAGCTTGAGAAGATGAAAAGTGATGATATGAGTGAAATTATAAGCGACTTTTACGGTCTTTGTTTAACTCAAAAGGTTATCTCCGAGGGTGGTCTTGGTTATGCCACGGATATTCTGGAAAAGGCGTTTGGTTCTCAACAGGCATACTCCTACATCGAGAGAATTACAAAGTCACTCAAACGTAAGGCTTTTGAGTTTGTACGTAAATCTGATAGCAAAACTCTCTTTAACATTGTACAGAGCGAACATCCGCAGACCATCGCACTTATCCTTTCCTATGCAAAACCTGAACAGGCCTCTGACATTATAAGCGAACTGCCCAAGGAAAAAAGGGTGGAGGTTGTCGAGAGAATAGCAAGGCTTGATAGGGCATCGCCGGAATATATTAATCTTGTTGAACAGATGATGGAGAAGAAGTTTGACAGCATTGAGAGTGTAGACCTTATGGAGGTCGGCGGTATCAACTACATAGCGGATATTATGAACACGGTTGACCGCTCTACCGAGAAATTTATTTTCGACGAATTAGCTCAAAAAGATCCTGTATTGGCCGATGAAATTAGAAAGCTGATGTTTGTGTTTGAGGATATTTTAAACATCGACAGTATGTCAATTCAGCGTTTTATTCGAGAGATAGATACAAAAGATATTGCTGTTGCACTAAAAACCGCTACACCTGAACTTCAGGAGGCATTTTTTGCTAACATGTCAAGTCGTATGAAGGAAACCGTTCAAGGTGATATCGAATATCTGTCAAACATTCGAATGAAGGATGTGGAAGAAGCTCAGCAGAGAATCGTTTCAACCATACGCAAGCTAGAAGAGGCAGGAGAACTTGTTATATCCAAAGGTGGTAAGGAGGATATGATTGTTTAACGTCTATAAGGGTGCCGGATTAAACCTATCTCAAAACCCGGTAATGATAGTTTGTCCGGAGCCTGAACCGGAAGAGTTAACATTAAGTGATTTTCCGGTCTTTTCGGACAATGTAATTAGTTCGGTTGATGAAGAACCTGATGAGATACTTCCCGATCCTCGCCTACTTGTCGAGGAGGCTATGCGTGAGGCGGAAGAAATTCGTTCAAATGCTTTGAGGGATATCGAGGCTCAAAAAACAGCCCTTGAAGAAGATATGCAACGTAAGCTTGAGGTTGAAAGAAAAAGAGCTTATGACATAGGACTTTTAGAGGGTGCAGAAAAAAAGGTTGAAGATATCGAAAATGCTATTGCGGCATTTAGCGAGTCGATAGATGAAATAAAGTTGAATTTTAATGACTTTATGGATGAACAACGAAGTGACATTATTACTTTAGTGTTAGAAGTTACCGAAAAAATACTTGCAAAACGGTTAGACAACGATGATTATATCATGGTGCCTATAATACAAAAGGCACTGCAGGATGTGAAAATAAAATCACATTGCGCTATTTCTGTCTCTGAGGAGGCAACCTCGTTGTTAGCATTTTTGAAAAAAGAGCTTATTAACACCAAAGATCCTGATTCGGCTATGTTTGACATAGTTGCCAAGGATATGCCGCTTGATTTTTGTGTACTTGAGGTTGATGAAGAACTTTTAGACGTATCTATATCAACACAATTTGAAAACTTAGGAAACTTTCTAAAGCACCATGAATAGTGATGTGATTCCATCAATAAATAATGTATCTTATTGAGCGGATAAATGGGAACTGTTTTGTATCGGAAATTACCGGTGCGTCGATAGTGCGGTTGCTTTACAGGTGGAGGGAAAATTGGAAGTAAACACCTTTTTAAAGCTGCTTGGAAGCAGTGACCTATATTCTAAACTTGGGCGTATCGAAAGGATTATCGGAACTACGGTCGAGGCTGACGGACCACCGGGTAACATCGGTGATGTTTGTCAGCTTTTGTTGCCTGATAATAATACTCCTTTAACTGCCGAGGTAGTAGGCTTCAAAGAAAACAAAGTTTTGTTGATGCCATATGGTGATATTGAAGGAATAGGTAAAGGAAGTATAGTGAAAAATACCGGCGGACAAATGAAGGTCGGCATGAGTGACCAACTCGTCGGTAGAATTGTTGATGCTATGGGAAAACCAATCGATGACGGCCCACCGATTGAGGAATGTGTATATCGCCCAATCGGAGGCGTTCCGGCTAACCCTATGCAACGTCCGCCCATATCCGAGGTTATCGAGATAGGTGTAAAGGCAATTGATGCATTTTGTACCGTTGGAAAAGGGCAGAGAATCGGTATTTTTGCCGGTTCCGGCGTTGGAAAGAGCGTGCTCATGGGGATGATTGCAAGAAATGTTGTTGCAGATATAAGTGTAATTGCGCTTGTGGGTGAACGTGGCAGGGAACTTGTCGAGTTTATTAAAAGGGATCTTGGCGAGGAAGGACTTGCACGTTCGGTTGTAGTGGTTGCGACCTCTGATCAACCTGCAATGATGCGGTCTAAATGTGCACTGACTGCAACGGCTATAGCCGAATATTTTAAGGATCAGGGCAAGGATGTTCTGCTCATGATGGACAGCCTTACAAGGTTTGCAATGGCACAGCGTGAAATTGGACTTTCTATCGGCGAAGCACCTGTAGCACGTGGCTATACACCGTCGTTATATACGGTTATGCCAAGGTTACTTGAACGATGTGGAAATTTTGAAAAAGGTAGCATTACAGGTATTTATACCGTGCTTGTGGAGGGGGATGACGTTAACGAGCCGATATCAGATACTGTTCGAGGAATAATTGATGGCCATATACTTCTTTCAAGGGATTTGGCTGCGCAAAATCAATATCCGGCAATCGATGTTTTAGGGAGTATATCAAGGCTTATGAACAGTGTCGCCGACGATAAACACAAAGCCCTTGCTTCGAAGTTTAGAAATATGCTCTCTACCTACTCAGCTAACAAGGATCTTGTAATGATAGGCGCTTACAAAAATGGATCGAACCCTGCGCTTGACGATGCAATTCGGCATATTGACAGAATGACAGACTTTATAAAACAGGGTGTTAATGAAAAAATCTCCTTTAACGATACTTTAAAAGCGTTAGAAATATCAATTCTATAGACATGTTGTCAGTTTTACAGTTAAATGGTAAAAATTTTTTTCAATTTTACACATAAATATTAAATAATAGTAGATTTATTGCATAAAGTGTAGTATAATTGTTCTTAGTTAGAATTGTTCTTATTATATATATACGGTGACAGAGTGAAAAACTTTAATTTTTCTTTGGATAAGGTCCTTGGATATAGAAAACAGTTGCTGCATCTTGAGAAAAATACCCTTGCATTAGAGATCGCAAAAGAGAATGCATTATATGAACTTATTGAGAAGACCCAACGGGATATAAACGACCAAGCTAATCACCTAAAAGAAAGGATGACTGGCGGAACCACAACCATCGTCATCAGACAGTTAAGCGGGCAGATAGAATCGTTAAAACATTCCTTAAAGGAACATAAAAAACAACTAAAAATTCAACATGATGTTGTGGAGAAACAGCGTGAGGTAGTTGTAAAGGCAAATCAAGATCATACCTTACTTGAAAAGCTCAAGGATAAGAGATATTCCGAATATCAATATGAGACAACCAAGGAAGAACGCAGCCGTATTGAAGAGCTGGTGGTAACAGATATCAATAATAAAGAACGGCACAGCCCACTGTCGGTTTAACGGCAGATTGTAATAAAAAAACAGGGTGAGAAAAACCGAGATATTCGGTAGCGAAAGGAGGTGAAAATATATATGAATGCGATTGCGCTAAACCCGAGTTACGGAATACCTACCGGTACCACTTCAAGTATCACAACAGGCAGTACGGATCAGGCTACGGGATTTGGTGCGATAATCGAACAGCTTTTGGTGAGCAATGGTAATTCACAAGCGTTATCACTCGGGGCAACCGAGGGCGGAATACAGGATTTATTGTTACAGCTATTTGGCAGTGGTGAGACGGGAGAGGAGAGCGAAATTATAAATCTTCTGTTACAACTTTTCGGAGCTACAGATGAAACATCCTTGAGCGTAAACCCATACGCCGATACAGATAGCAATGGTGAACTTGCTAACATTTTATCCATGATGGGTATAATGCCTTCACAGGAAACAGATGCCGGTCTTAACTCTGTGGCTAACCTTGGACAGTTTTTTTCGCAGGAGACGGACAGCGCCGGATTTTCCCAGTTAATGCAGGTTATTTCACAGATGCCGACTACACAGCAACAACAGTTTTTGTCAAATATTCAAAAAAGTCAGAACACAGCAAACTTAAATCTAATTAACAGCCTGTTAACATCGAGTGAATCCAATACCGGTGGAACTAATACCGCAGATACGGTTCAACAGCTAATTAATTTGCTTGGCGGCACTGTTACAACTTCACAGCAGGCAGTAAGCGGAACAAATGGCACGGCACTTGAAAGTTTTTCTGACACGTTGGCAAGGATGCAGGTAACGAATGCTATGCAAGGATCTAATGCAGATGGACAATCGGCAGACGAAACGCTTGACATTGAGGCACTACAGCAGAGTTTGTCACAAAGCAGTGGAAGGGTTACAGACAGTCTGTTTACAGCTACAGCGGGAAGCAGTGATACACAGGTAAATGCAGCTAAAGCGGAAAATATTGCAATGCAGCTGGCAAACGGTCTTCAAAATCTGGCACAAACTAAGGAATTTACTGTGAAATTGAGTCCGGCAGGACTTGGCGAAATTACAGTATCCATGACAGAAACGGCAGGGAAGATGAGCCTTGCATTGACGGCAACATCTGCTGAAACTGCGAGACTGTTAAACTCCGAAATTGCTACATTGCAGTCGACTTTAAAGGCATATCAACCGGAAGCAGAAACGATTATCGTGGTACAAACATCACAAAGTGAAACCGGAAATGATTACATATCAAATGGTTTTACACAGCAACAGCAAACCAACAACAGGGCAAACAGCACTGTCTATAGTGTTGACGGTGAAATTACGGTAGAACAGGACACACAGGATATAATTGCACAGCTTGCAAACAACCTGTTAAGTGCGAGGGTTTAACCGGAAAGGAGAAAAATGGATACATCATCAGTTCAGGGTACTACCGGTGCAAACTATAATGCAGTTTATGCAGACCCTAACAGCAACGGTGTGGATGTACAGGATTTTTTAAATCTGATGGTTCAACAGCTTGCAAATCAGGACTTTATGAACCCGGTGGATGATAGCGAATACCTCTCACAGCTTGCAACCTTTGCAACAATGCAACAGATGCAGGAGCTTGCGGAATACTCAAAGTATAACTATACCATGAGCCTTGTGGGCAAGGAGGTTACCGTTGCAAAATATGATATCGGTGGACAGGTACAGTGGGATGAAGGTGTCGTAGAAAAAATAACCTTTGTTGACAATGAACACACAATATATGTAAACGGTAATGCATATTCATTAAATCAGATAATGGAGATACACAGCTCTTCAAACAGCGATAGCGAACTACCCCTTGATGCGAGCGAGATGTCGTTGTTTACCGGAACACTTACCTCAAGTACAGCGAGTTTTGAATGGTTAGCACCGGAGAGTGAAATAACCTCCACAGAAGAACTTACCTATACCGTCTACTACTCGGCAAACGAGAATATGGATACTGTTAACGATGTAAAAAATAACGGTGTCGTATACGGTGAGGAAGATAGAAGAAACCTTAGCAGCGAGGTAATAATCGGTTTGGCTCCGAATACAACCTACTATGTAAATGTTTTGGTTAAGGATAGCCAGGGCAATGAGTCGGTTTATAAGAAGTCACAGATTAAAACCCACGAGGGCTAATACAAAAGGAGCAGTTGATATGATGGATAATATCAGAGCAATTTCGTCAGGGATGGGGCAAAAGACCTCGGATGTGAAGATTAACGACTCACAGTCGGATGGCTCTTTTGGTGAATTGCTCAAGGAAAAGGTACTGAAAAACAGCAATCTAACACTAACAAAACATGCTGTTAACCGTGTTGAAGAAAGAAACATAGATATGTCAGATGAAAATATCGAACGTCTTTCAGAAGGTGTTAAAATTGCCGAGGAAAAAGGGTTGCACGCTCCCTTGATTTTGATAGACCGAACAGCGTTTATTGTAAATTTAAACAATCGTGCGGTTGTTACCACGGTTAACGGTGACGACATGAAAAATAACGCGTTTACCAATATAGATGGTACTGTTATAGTATAGCTGGTCCTTAACGGAAGCTACGGTAACCCCGACTGCTTGAAGGGTTACACAGTACCAAATTAAGGAGAAATATGGTTAAAAGTATGTATTCCGGTGTTGCCGGACTAAGATCTCATCAAACTCGTATGGATGTTATCGGTAATAACATTGCTAACGTTAACACCTATGGCTTTAAGGGATCAACCGTTTCGTTTAGAGACGTTTACTATCAAACAAGCTCCGGTGCAGCTGCACCTTCTACAACTCAGGGTGGTGTAAACCCGAATTCTGTTGGTTCCGGAACCAAGGTCAGCGGTGTTGACCTAATAATGGCTCAATCAAGCTTTACAACCACAGACAGCGCACTTGATCTTGCAATAGCCGGTGAAGGCTTTTTCATGGTTCAGGATGGCGATGGTAACACCTTTTACACCAGGGCAGGTATGCTGAGAATTGACTCCGCAGGTAACCTTGTGGATAATAACGGTTATTTTGTTCTCGGTATTTCGGGAGATCCTCTCGGTCGTCAACCTACTAACGAACGAATTCAAATTCAAATTCCGACGGTTAACCCCTCAGCATCTTCTGCCTCCGAAACTATCAATAGTAAGGAGTTCACCTTTACCTCAACAAATGCAACTTCCGACAGTAACATCTCGCTAAACTTCACATCATCAACGATGTTACCCTCCGGACAGCCGGCATTAGCTGAGATTACCACATCCGGAATAGTTATCACTCTTAACGCAAACGAAACATTTACTGATATTAATGATTTTAATAACAAAATTAACGCCGCAATTACCGAAGCAAACGGTGGTGTTGAGCATCCTGCAGGGGTTATAACTGTATCACACTCTATTGTTCCTGACCCCTTTGCCTCCGCACTAACAGGTGCCGAGATAGCGAGCAGCAACTTTAGTGTAAATCTGGGTAGCTTTGATGGGTTTCCGGCATCAGGTTTATTTGGCATAGGTAATATGCAGGTTGAGAATGTCAGCTCCAACTTCACGGGCACAGGGGCAACAGGTGAACCACAGATAGCATATGATGCCGCAACACAGGCATTCACTATAAGCATGACGGTCGGCGGAGAGACTTATTCCGGAACAATCGATTCCAACGCAACAAATCCCGGCTCGCTTTTATTAAAAGGAACGGGAACAGGCAATGCCGATGAGTATATTCAGATTACACATCCGGGATTTACTCAGCTTGGTAATCTTGGCATGGCTGATCCTGCTACAACTCCTTTCGACCCAGCAACAGGCACCGGTTGGGATGAAACGCTCTTTGCATATGCAACAGCGCCCACAATTACTGCTACTCCATCCGAGCCCTCCAGCTCACTAGGTTTTTCTTTAAAGCCTATCCAACTTACGGGTGGTACAGAAGGCGGTCCTCAGACGGTTGCTGATTTAACCTCGGTCGCGATAGGTCCTGATGGTACGATTGAAGGTATGCATGGTGACTTAGGGCTGCTACAGCTCGGCAGAATTTCCATAGCAACATTTGAAAACCCACAAGGTCTTTTGCAGAGTGGTAATACATATTTTCAGGAGACTGCAAACAGCGGAACTGCAAACTATAATACAGCAGGCACAGGCGGTGCTGGTTCGCTTGCAGCAGGTTCACTCGAAATGTCAAACGTAGACCTTTCCAAAGAGTTTTCAGACATGATTGTAACCCAGAGAGGGTTCCAGGCAAACAGTCGAATTATCACCGTTACCGACGAAATGTTAAATGAACTTGTTAACCTGAAACGTTAAATAACCAATGAATTGTGATAGGGCGGATGTCCTCCGCCCATCACATAAAAGTAGGGGCCTATGATATCACTCACCAAATTAAACGATGATTTTTTTCTACTCAACCCAGACCAGATAGAGATTGTAACGGCTACGCCGGACACGACTATAAGGATGTTATCCGGCAATTACTATATAGTGAGAGAAACACCCGAGGAGATAACTCGGAAGGTGATAGAATATAGAAAAGAAGTTTTTAAGGATAGCATTAGCGGATCGTTATTTCAGGATTAGTATTTAGAAGGAAGTATTATGGATATTGTATCAATTATCGGAACGGTGTTAGCACCGGTGCTTATTGTATTCGGTATGGTGTTTAGTACAAAGGATATGTCTGTCGACTTTGGTAAGATGGTTAACTTTGTGGATCCACAGAGTTTGGCTATTACTGTTGGCGGTACTATTGCATGTCTACTTTTGTCATTCCCTGCAAGTAGCCTCGGAAAGATTATTAAGCATATATTGATACTTTATAAACCGCAAAAGTACAATCCGCTTGAATACATAGATAGCATTGTTGATTTTGCTAAAGAGGCTCGAAGTAAGGGACTTTTATCCTTAGAGGATAAGCTTAACCAAACCAAGGATGTGTTTCTAAAAAATAGCCTTATGCTTGTTGTTGACAGTGTCGACCCAGAAAAGGTAAAAGAACTGCTCGATAGCGAACTTCAATACCTAGATGATCGTCATGCAAGGGATAGGGCGTTTTATGAAAAGGGAGCTGCCTACGCACCTGCTTTCGGTATGATAGGAACGCTGGTAGGTCTCGTTAATATGTTACAGGACATGGGAAATCCCGATGATATCGGCCCTAATATGGCTGTTGCACTGTTGACTACACTTTACGGTAGTATCGTTGCAAATATATTCTTTGCCCCACTTGCAACAAAGCTTGCTGTAAGGCATGAGGAGGAGTATCTCTGTAAAATGCTTATTGCCGAAGGCGTTCAAGCGATACAGGCGGGAGAGAACCCAAAATTTATTGCCGAAAAATTAATGTTACTACTACCGGCGAGTATCGGTAAAAAGGGTGGCGGTAAAAAAGGCAAAGGCGGAGGAGATGCCGCACCGGCTGAATAGTGAGATTATTAACGGAAAGGGGGGAGATATATGGCTAAAAGAAATAAGTCAGACGGTGGCGGTGGCGCTAACGACTGGTTAAATACCTATGCCGACATGGTTACTTTGCTGTTGTGTTTCTTTGTTTTGCTATATGCTTCATCCTCGGTAGATACAGAAAAATTCGAGATGATAGTAAAGTCCTTCCAACGTACCGAAGCCGAGACACAACAGGTTGTTGTCACTCCGGACGGTGAAGGAACCGAGATGGGCACCAATCAGGGTGACGGAACTGTTAGTCCTGATGAGGAGTTAAATCCCGAAACATCCAATCAGCTTCCTCAAACAATGAATGAACTTTATGAATATCTTCAACAATATGTATCGGAAAACGAACTCGAGGGAAGTGTTCATGTCGAGGAGCAGGACAATCTTGTATTTGTAAGATTTAACGACAACATCTTTTTTCATCCTGACCAGGCAGTTTTATTAGATTCTGCTGTACCTATACTGGATTACATTTCTGAGGCACTTGTTGCGGTAAACGATCAGGTCAGTAACATCAGAATAAACGGGTATACTGCGCAGGTGGATGGAATTTCTTATGTTAATGACAGGATTTTGTCATCCGATCGAGCCAATGCGGTTGCAGGGGTATTTGATGACGCCGGAATACCTCCTTATAAAACAATAGGAATAGGCTACGGCAAAAACTATCCAATAGCCGACAACTCTACCGAGGAGGGACGAGCTCAAAACCGAAGGGTGGAGTTGATGATTATAGGTACCGGATTTGATCCTACCGACCCCGAAGCACTTGCAGAAATAACCGAACGAGGATTGGACCCAGCCTTCCATTACGATTACACAACACCAACAGATTTTGGAGAGGGTGGTCAGAGTTAATATGAAACAATTTATTTATGAAAGTGAGGTGAGGAATAGTTGGCAGAGGTTCTTTCGCAACAGCAGATAGATGCGCTGTTGAAGGGAATAAGCGACGGAACTGCTGAGGAGGTCGTTGAAGAAACCGTTGGTACCGGTAGTGATAAAAGAAAAATTAGGGAGTATGATTTTAGATCACCTAAAAAATTCACCAAGGAACAGCTTAGGCTTATCGACAATCTTCATGAAAATCTCAGTAGACAGCTTTCCTCATATTTTTCAGGTATTCTGCGCACCTTTAGCGAGGTGAAGGTTCTACAGGTTGAGGAACAGAGGTATTTTGAGTTTAACAATGCCCTGTCGGACAACACACTTTTGGGATTAATTGAATTAAGACCTGAGAATGAAAATCTCGATGAGATGACCACAATAATGGAATTCTCAAGCGGAGTAACCTTTACGGTAATCGACAGGTTGCTCGGCGGAACGGGAGAAGGAAGCGGAGTAGATCGCGATTTTACCGAAATAGAGTTAAACATCATGCGAAATGTTATTTCGAAGATGTCATTCTATATTCAGGAGGCGTGGGGAACATTACTTCCGGTTTCAGCAAAACTAAATTCAATTGAAACAAACCCAAGGTTGCTACAGCTTTTTTCACCGGAGGACATTGTTGTTATTGTTTTACTTGAACTCAAGGTAGGAATAGCAACATCAACAATTTCTGTATGTCTGCCGGCTGCAAATCTCGGAGAGTTGATGGGTGAATTTGTACCTAAATATATTCGAGGAGGAACAAAGTCAAAAATTGTGGCAGAGCGGGAGATAAACCGCAAGGATAATATTGAACATGCGCTTTCTTCGGCCAATATTGATCTTCAGGTTGTATTCGATGAAATCGAACTTGAATTAATTGATGTTTTAAGATTACAGCCGAACGACGTCATACAACTCAAGAAACCCATCACCGGAGATGTTGACATCCTAATTAACGATAAGCCCTATTTTCAAGGAACCTTGGGCTTTAGTAAAAATAATAAAGCAGTAAGAATCAATAAAGTATATCAGTGAAGGAAATGAATATGGCAGATGAAAAAACGTTATCACCAATGGAGATTGATGCCATTGGCGAGGTCATGAATATTAGTATGGGAAGTGCTGCTACGGCTGTTTCCACCATGTTGGACAGGCAAACTGTAATCACAACGCCTTCTGTTACTGTTATGAAAATGGCAGACATTGATTACACCGACCTTGAACCGGCGATGATAGTGAAAATTGTGTATGTAGAAGGTGTTTCCGGTTCTAATGTAATGGCTTTTAAACAGTCAGACATGCAGTTGATTTTAAATCAATTGATGGGTATCGAAGATCCTCCGGATGATAATTTTGTATTCGATGAACTGAGTATCAGTGCCGCATGTGAGGTTATGAATCAGATGATGGGTGCTTCGGCAAGTGCTCTGTCAGATTTTTTAAGTAAGCGAATTGATATTTCACCTCCGAATGCAACCGTAATGGATGAGGAAAATACATTTAAAGGTGCACTTGGTCTATCTGATGATGAAACAGTTGTAAGCATCAACTTTAATCTTGAGATTGTAGGCATTACCGAAAGTCAATTTATGAGCGTGCTTACTGTTGATCTCGCCAAGGAAATAATTGGTCAATTTATGGGCGGAGATGATGCTGTTTCGTTACCCGAAGAAACAAATGTCGCTGAACCTACAACATCTTCAGATATGGGTCAACAGCAACAAGCGTATCCGATAGAACATCAGCAGTCTGCTGCAATGCCGGCACAAATCGGAAATTCCGCACAACTTGTTACAGCACCGTTGCCGCGTGCAACTGCACCACCCCCCTCGGAAATTCATCCGGCACAGTTTCCAACCTTCGATCAGCCTTCAGGAGGATTTGAAGTTCCATCAGGAAACATCAATCTTTTGATGAATGTTCCATTGACCATTACCGTTGAAATAGGAAAAACCAAACGCAAAATTAAGGATATTATGGAATTTGCTCATGGTACGGTTTTGGAGCTGGAAAAACAGGCGGGGGCTCCGGTCGATATAGTTGTAAATGGTCAGCTTATGGCGCGAGGCGATGTTGTTGTAATTGAGGATAATTTTGGTGTAAGAATTACTGAAATACTCAATGTTCAGGACGTATTAAACAATCTTCAGAATATTTAATAGGAGAAAAAAGATTATGGACAAAAAAGTTATGGTTGTAGATGATGCTGCCTTTATGAGAATGATGATTAAGGACACGTTATCAAAAAACGGATTTACTGATATTATTGAGGCTGCTGACGGACAGATAGCTATCGATACATACCGTGCTGAAAAGCCCGACCTTGTAATTATGGATATTACAATGCCTAATGTTAATGGTCTTGAAGCATTACAGGCAATTAAAAAGGAATTTCCGGATGCTAAGATTGTTATGTGTAGTGCTATGGGACAGGAGTCTATGGTTGTCGACGCAATACGTTTCGGCGCACTTGATTTTATTGTTAAACCATTTAAGGCAGACAGAATTCTTCAGACTATCGCAAAAATCTTTGGGTAAAATATTTTTGTTTATTTAAGAGGTGTAATGGAAGCCATCCTTGAAATATTGGGTATAATTGTTGTACTGGTCGGTGTGTGTGTGCTTGCATTTTATGCGACAAAGCTCATAGCAAAATCCTACCGGTACAAAGGTGCAGGGGATAATATTAAGTTATGCGATAGAGTAATGTTATCCTATGACAAGTCTCTGCTGGTTGTTACCGTAGCGGATAAAGCATTATTATTGTCTGTCAACAAGGACTCTATTCGTCTCATATGTGAGCTTGACAAGGATAGTTTAAATGCTCCGATGGAGCCGGAGGGTGTTGATTTTTCAACAGTTCTTAAAAACACTGCCCTTTCAAAGTATTTTGGAAATAAAAAGGAAAGGGGAGATGAAGATATTTAGTTTAATGACCCGGAATGCAGCCAGAAAAGGATTAAAATTAGGGATAATATCAGCTGTTTTTTGTACATTGATATTCACCTTAATGACAACCACCACATATGCCCAGTCCGGAATATCCATAGATCTCACCACAACCTCGGAAGCAGACAATACCCTCGGCAACCTTGAAATTTTAATGTTGCTTCTCTCTATATCATTGCTACCCTCAATGATAATGTTGATGAGTTGTTTTACCAGAATTGTTATTGTGCTTTCCTTTACGAGAACGGCTCTCGGCACACAGCAAACACCGCCAAATATGGTTCTTATCGGTCTAGCTCTTTTCCTAACACTTTTTATTATGCAACCGATTATTCGCGAGGTTGAAGAGGTTGCATATGAACCTTATGTAAACAATGAAATTGACAGTGGCGAGGCATTGGAGGCGGCGCAGGTCCCGATAAAAAGGTTTATGCTAATGCAGACGAATCACTCAGACCTAAGCCTCTTTTTAGAGATATCAAACAGTCCATTACCTACAGGATTTGATATTGATGATAACGAAAGCAAGCTACTGTTAGGATTGGAGACGATAGTTCCCGCATTTGTGACAAGCGAGCTAAAGAGAGCATTTACAATCGGTTTTTTGATCTTTATTCCTTTCTTGATAATCGATATGGTTGTTGCTTCAACCCTCATGTCTATGGGAATGATGATGCTTCCGCCGGCAATGATTTCACTACCGTTCAAACTTCTTGTTTTTGTTCTGGTAGATGGATGGGGTTTATTGCTCGAAATGCTTGTTAACAGCTTTAATATATGAGGTGCACTAATTGTTAAATCAGTCCGAAGTTCTTGATATATTAAGGGAGGCGATGTTGGTCGCATTTCGCCTTGCAGTGCCAATGTTGGTGGTTAGTCTTGTAGTAGGTTTGATTATTGCAGTATTTCAGGCGGCTACCCAGATACATGAGCAGACACTAACCTTTGTACCGAAGCTCATAGTTATTGCACTATTCCTTTTACTCGGTGCATCCTATATGATGAATACCATGATAGATTTCGTAAGAAATCTCTTTGAAATAATGGCGACAATGTGACGGGAAGGTGAATGTTCAGCTTAGCTTATACAAATATGCTCGCAATGATACTCGTCTTTGTAAGGATGGGCGCCATGTTCTTAACGAACCCAGTGCTTTCACGACGACAGGTTCCGGTGTTGTTAAGATTAGCATTTATTTTAATAGTATCTATTCTGGTATATCCGACACTTGACCACTCGGCAATCGACCCAACAATGGACTTGTTATATGTTCTTTTAGTCGTAAAGGAATTCTTAGTAGGCATATTTTTTTCCTTGATTTTCTCCTTTTTTTATTATCTGATATTTTTTGCGGGCGACTTCATGGACTTATTGTTTGGTCTTGCAATGGCAAAGGCGTTTGACCCTACAACAAATATCCAGGTATCCATTTCAGGACAGTATCTTAACATTTTTTTCGTACTCTATTTTTTTGCAACAAATGCTCATCTCTCACTAATTGAAATATTTGTTAACTCATATATTTTAATACCGATAGGCGCAGATTTTAATTACAACATGGCAGGCTTCTTGCTTAGTACCTTTACAGCAACAATAGAGCTAATTCTTCGGTTGGTTATGCCATTTTTGGTCGGAACATTGCTTATCGAAGTTATACTGGGAGTATTGATGAAGTTAATTCCGCAGATGCATTTAATGGTCATTAATATTCAACTAAAGATAATGGTAGGTATATTTCTTTTAATCGCACTTGCATATCCGGTTTCAATATTTATTGATAACTATGTGGCAACACTTCTGGATACAATATATGATGGCATAATTGCTATAGCCGCATAGGTTAAAACGGGGTTTATAAATGGCAGGAGAAAAAACAGAGAAGGCGACGGCGCACAAAAAAAATCAGGAGCGAAAAAAAGGTAATGTATTTCAAAGCCGTGATGTAGTAATGGTTTTCAGCCTTTTGGTCATGATGTTTTCACTTCAATTATACGCACCACAGATTTTCGACACCCTAAAAACTACAGTAATAAATTTTATTGGAAAGGGTGAAACAATTGAAGTTATAAATGAACAGACATTGACCGAACTGATTTTAGAAGTTATTGTTACAGCTTTATTGGCAATAGCTCCACTGCTTTTGATAAGCATAGTAGCAACGATTGTTGCAACGGCAGCACAAACAAAGATGTTGTTTACCTGGAGTTCTTTAGAGTTTAAGTTTGATAAGCTTAACCCCATCAACGGACTAAAGAACATGTTTTCACTCAGAGCATTTGTAGAGTTAACAAAAAACATATTAAAGCTTACCATCCTCGGTATTGTTGCATACTTTACGCTTGGTGACGAGATTAACACAATCCCAAACCTGATAGATATGACAATAGATCAGTGTTTAGCATTTTTCGGAGATCTGGTTGTTTCATTATTATTCACATTAGTAGCAGTATTTGCGGTAATAGCGGTATTTGATTATATTTATCAGCGCTACGATTATGAGAAAAAGCTCAGGATGAGCAAGGATGACATAAAGGAGGAGTATAAACAGACAGAGGGTGACCCACAAATTAAGGGACGTCGTAAGCAAAAACAGATGGAGATGGCACAGCGTAGGATGATGCAGTCAGTACCGACCGCCGATGTAATTATCAGAAATCCCACACACTATGCAATTGCAATTTCCTACGATTCAAAAAAACATGCTGCACCGGTTGTTGTAGCAAAAGGAGCCGATTATCTTGCTCTTAAGATCATTGAAACGGCAGAAGAGCATGATGTCGTAATTACCGAAAACAAACCACTTGCACGCTCGTTGTATGAATCGGTAGATTTAGATCACCCGATACCGGAGTCCTTCTATGTTGCGGTTGCAGAGGTGCTCGCATTTGTATACAGTATTAAAAAAAAGGAATTTAAGTGAAAGGTTCAAGCGTCATATCATTATTCGTGGTAGTAATTATACTGCTGATTATAATCCCAATACCATCCTACGTTTTGGATATGTTGTTTATAATCAATATAGCGGTATCTTTTGTTATCCTATTAATGACCATGAATATCAAGGAAGCTCTTGAATTTTCAATTTTCCCTTCTTTACTACTCGTTACTACTCTTTTCCGACTAGGTCTAAATGTTCGATCAACTACCCTTATTCTTCTTGACAACGGTTATGCAGGCGAGGTTGTGCAAACTTTTGGAGATTTTGTAATCCGTGGCAACGCCGTAGTCGGTATTATCATATTCTTTATCATTGTATTGGTTCAGTTTATAGTTATTACCAAAGGCTCTGAGCGTGTTGCCGAGGTTGCCGCAAGATTTACCCTTGACGCTATGCCCGGTAAGCAGATGGCTATAGATGCTGACCTATCCAGCGGGCTGATAGACGAGGCAGATGCGAGAAAAAGACGTACTAACATACAACGTGAGGCTGATTTTTTCGGTTCAATGGACGGTGCTTCAAAGTTTGTAAAGGGTGATGCTATTCTCTCCATCCTGGTTACATTAATCAACCTTATCGGCGGAGTTATTATTGGCTTTATAAACGGTGTAGGCGATTTTACAACCATAATGAACATCTATTCAACGGCAACGGTTGGCGATGGTCTTGTTTCTCAGATACCGGCACTACTTATCTCGGTTTCCACCGGTATGATGGTTACGAGAAGTGCTTCCGAAAATAATATTAATGACGATTTCTCAAGGCAGTTTCTATCACAACCAAGGGTTCTTATCCTCGCCGGTATAACCGTAGCAGCCTTGATGCTTATCCCCGGTTTTCCGAAAGTCCAGCTAATTATTATGTCATCTATATTGATTGGTCTTGGTGTTGTGCTTACCCGTACCGGAGGACTAAAGGCGCTTGCTGAGGGTGAACAACAACCCGGAGAACCTACTCAAGAAATTACCAGCGAGGCTCAATATTACAAAAACATTGAAAATGTTTATGGTCTTTTGACGGTTGAGCCGATAGAGATGGAGTTTGGATATAGTTTAATTCCACTTGTTGTTGAGAGTATGGGCGGCACCTTTGTTGACAGGGTGGTGATGTTCAGAAAACAGTTTGCGACCGATATGGGTATTGTTGTTCCGTCGGTATATCTTAAGGATAGCGGACATATAAACCCAAACCAGTATCTGATAAAACTTAAGGGTGAACAGGTAGCACAGGGTGATGTTCTTATTGATCATCTACTTGCACTTGCACCACCGGAGGATACACCTGCCATCGATGGTATTGACACCGTTGACCCTGCCTTTGGTCTTCCTGCTAAATGGATTAGCAACGACAAAAAGGTTAAGGCAGAGGTTTCGGGGTACACCCTTATTGATCCGACCAGCGTAATGGTTACGCACCTGTCCGAGGTTATTAAGCAGCACGCACACGAATTGCTGACAAGGCAGGAGGTTAACAATATTTTAACCAACCTTAAAAAGACAAATGAAAACCTTGTAAATGATTTAATCCCCGGCGTTGTTTCTCTTAATGACCTTCAAAAGGTACTTGGAAACCTTCTTCAGGAGGGAGTTCCGATAAGGGACATAGAAACTATTTTAGAGACACTTTCGGATTATGCACTGACGATTAAGGATACGGATATGCTTACCGAATATGTACGTCAATCGCTCAAGAGAACAATCTCACGAAGATTTGCCGAAGGAGGACAGCTTAAGGTTATCAGTATCGATAATTCGATAGAACAAACCATCATGGCGGCCGTTAAAAAGGTCGATCAACAAAGTTATCTTGCACTTGATCCTGATGTTATTCAAAGCATTATTAATGCCTCTACTAAGGAGATAAACAAGGTTAAGGATATTGTACAGCAGCCGGTTGTTATTACTTCTCCGGTAGTTAGAATATATTATAAAAAGCTGATTGATCAATTTTTCCCCGGAGTAACCGTTCTATCATTTAATGAAATTGATCAAACCCTACAAATTCAGGCGCTCGCCAATATCACGCTTAGCTGAATGAATACAGAAAGGTTAAAGGTTAATGCCGCAGTATGAAAAACCAACCTCTGAGGTAATGCAGGGATTGTTTGAACAATATCGAAAGTCGAAGGATGTTAACCTTCGAAACGAAATTGTTATGTCCTACAGCTACATTGCCAAGGCCATCGCCGGCCAAATGAGGGGGGTGACATCTAACTATGCACAGATGGAGGATATTGTCAATCAAGGAATCATTACATTAATTGAATGTGTTGATAAATATGACGAAACAAAAAATGTTCGATTCGAGACTTATGCATTTACCAGAGTGAAACACTCCATAATAGATTATTTAAGAGGTCAGGATTTTTTACCGCGCAGACTAAGACAAAGTTCAAAGGATATTAAGGAGGCAGAGTATAACTTAGGCAATCGGCTTATGAGAGAACCAACCCTCGCCGAGGTTGCAGGATATTTAAACGTAACAGAACAACAGCTGTCCAAAACATATTCCGAACTTTCAAAAGCGTCTCTTATATCCTTAGATGAACTTTATCATAAGGACAAGGAGGATGGAGGACAGGACATATCTGATGATGAAACCCATCTTGATGCAGGACTGTTCAGGCAGGAACAAAAGGAAGAGATTGTAAAGGCAATCGAAAGGCTTTCAGAGCGAGAGCGAACAATAATATCACTTTACTATTTTGAAAAATTAAAGCTTCTTGAGATAGCAAAAATCATGTCGGTTAGCGAATCGAGAATAAGCCAGTTACATGTAAAGGCACTAAACAAGCTTAAAACATATTTAGAGGAATATATCTATTAGTATTAATATCGGAAAGGATTTTAAAAATGTTAACCGGATTTTATACCGCGGCATCAGGGGTTTTGATGCAGCAACGTACATTAAATACAATATCAAATAACATTGCAAACTCCTCAACTCCGGGGGCTCGTAGTCAGAGATTAGTAAGCACAACCTTTGAACAGGAGCTTACCAGTAGGCTTGAGACCGGTAATTCAGAAGTTATCGGTTCGCAATCTCCGATTAGGATTGTTGATACGGTTTTCAACGATTTTGATATGGGATTTGTAGAGGAGACGGGACGTCCGTTTGATTTTGCTATTACCGGTGATGGATTTTTCTCCATTGCGCAGGAGGGGACAGGACAGGTAGCATACAGCAGAAACGGAAACTTTGATATTGATGAGGAAGGATACCTTGTTTTACGAGGAATTGGAAGGGTACTTGGCGAAAATGGCGAAATTTTCCTCGGAACAAGTGATTTTACCGTGACCGAGGATGGAACAATATACAACTCTGAGGGTAATCAGATAGACACCTTTCGTTTGAGAGTTCCCGCAGATTATGATGACCTTCAACAGCTAAATAACGGATTATACCTAAATACTAACGAGGCTGCTGCTACTGACAATGTTGATGGAACACAGCTGACGGTACTTCAGGGGCATTTTGAGAGGTCAAACATAGATTTAAACCGAGAGTATACACTTTTGATGGAAGCACAACGTGGATTTCAATCCTGCAGTGCAGCACTTCAGATGGTAGATGTTATTAATCAGAAAACAGTAACACAAATTTCATCGCTTTAAAAGGTTTAGGAGGATAATATGAACATAGCATTTTTCACAGGCGTTTCGGGCATGGTAGCGTACCAAAGTAGCCTTGACTCCATTGCACATAACATGGCAAACATAAACACAACAGGTTATAAAGAGACAAATAACTCCTTTGTTGATCTTATCTACTCAAGGATTGATACCAACGTTGATGGAGATCATCTGGTAGGACATGGTGTTAAATCTGATTATACCGATGTGATTTTTAGCCAAGGTAGTTTAAACTTTACCGGAAACAATACAGATTTTGCGATAGTAGGAGAAGGCTTTTTTGCATTAGAACAGCCGGATGGTTCTACGGCGTACACAAGGGACGGTAGCTTTATTATCAGTATGTTTGGTGATGCTCCGTATCTAGCGGATAGCACAGGACGTTTTGTTTTGGATGAAAATGGAGATAGAATAGAGCTTGAGGTGGATCCCACCACCGAAAGTATTGATATGTCGCAGGTGCTTGAGGTTGTCGGAATATATAATTTCGAAAATCCTTACGGACTTATACCGGTAGGCAACAATTCATTCGCTGAATCTGCAAATTCCGGTGCGCCTACCTCTGCCGCCGGGGATGATATAGTCGATAACGAAATAATTCAAAGTGCACTTGAGTTATCCACTGTAGATATGGCCGACGAGATGGTTAAAATGATGACAACACAAAAAGGTTTTACCTTAACCTCTAAGGTTGTACAGGCCGCCGACCAAATTCAAGAAATTGTAAACAATTTAAGATAAAATCTCCGCTTTGGCGGACTATATGATGAAGAAAGGTGAATAATGGCTATACAAAGCTACGATGAGTTATCAGGCATGCAGCTTGATGCACTCAGAGAAATTGGCAACATAGGCAGTGGAAATGCCGCTACTGCTCTTTCTAACATGCTTGGAAGACCGACAAACATTAAGGTTCCTACAATACAAATACTTGATTATAATGTTGTAACCGAGAGACTTGGCGGTCCCGAAAAGATGCTTATTGGAATGTTGGTAACATTGTCGGATGATATTAACGGCATGATGCTATTCCTGCTCGATAGGGAGTTTGCACATATTACCGTTAATGCGCTTCTCGGACAGGAGATTACCGACTATTCCGAGCTTGATGAAATGGGAATATCAATGCTTCAAGAGATTGGTAATATTATGGCTGCATCCTATGTAAATGCCATATCAATGCTTACAGGCTTGGTTATAAACATCTCCACACCTTCGTTAAACGAGGATATGTTAGGCTCCATATTAAGCGTACCGGCAATTCACTTTGCAAATATTAGTGACAGCATAATATTAATTGATGATGGCTTCGAAATTGAAGAGGGAAGGGGTAGCAATTCAATATTGATGATACCTGATGTTGAATCGTTAGACAAGTTAATGAAATCACTGGGAATGTAAATTTATGGGAAAAACTGTAGTAGTTGGAATTTCTGATTTAAATGTTGTGAAGACCGGAGATACTTTAATTACATATGCACTCGGCTCATGTGTCGGCATATGCTTGTACGATCCTTTACGTAAAATAGCGGGCTTGTCCCACATAATGCTACCTTCTGCCAGTGCATCTGCTGTTAAGGGGCAGGATATGAAGTATGCAGACACGGCTATACCTCTACTGATAAATAAAATGGTTGCAGCAGGGGCTATGCGATCTTCATTAAAGGCGAAGATTGCCGGCGGTGCAAAGATGTTTGCCACAACGGGAAACAGCGATATTTCAAACATTGGAGATAGAAATGTTACTGCAGTAAAAGCAACACTTTCAGCACTTCGAATACCAATTTTAGCATCAGATGTTGGTGACAGCTTTGGTCGAACACAAAGTTTTGATGCCGACACCGGAACAATGAAAATAAAATCTGCTCACAAAGGCGAATGGTTCCTGTAAAATAAATAATGTTGAGCTGGTTAGAAAGAATATAGAAAATCAAGAGAACACAATAATGAGCCTATGCAAAACAAACATGGGCTTTTGTGAAGGAAAGGAGCATAGGCATAATTATGAATGACAATGTGACCACACCGGAATCTGAATTTTCTCTGTTGACCGAGGATATTATAGCTTCTTGTTGCAAGATTGATAAATCAAGAGATCTTTTAGCAGGAATAAAAATTGAGGTCGATAGAATTCTTTCGGTATTTGAAGAAGAGCAGCATGAGATTATCATGCAGGATTTAAAGAAAATTCCTGTTGATATGATTGTGAGAATTTTAAATAAAAACGATGTGAATTATGGTATTGATGAAGGTGCAATAAAAACAATGATTGAACGTGGTCTGTACACAAGTTCACATCTTGTTGCACGCGGAACCGCTCAGAAGGATGGCGTTGATGGATATGTTGTTGAGCATTTCAGTCGTGAGCGTGATATAAAACCGCAATTGCTTGATAACGGTGATATAGATTTAAAGGAGCTAAGTTTTATTCTCGATATTGAAAAGGGAACAATTATTGCCGATGTGGTAAATGCAATACCTCCGGTTTCAGGTACGGGAGTATCGGGTAAAGAACTTATAGGCCGCCCGGGGAAACCGCCGGTTGTACCACAGGGAACAAATACGGCAATATCTGCCGACGGAACACATTTAATATCAAATGTTAGTGGAAATCTTGTTTTTTCGCAGGGTAAATTTTCGGTTGAACAACTTGTTACAATTAAAGGTAATGTTGACTCATCTATAGGAAATATTGATTTTTCCGGTGATATTGTAATTAATGGAGATGTTTTTTTCGGCTATACAATCAACTCAAAGAAAAATATAAAGATTACCGGTTCGGTAGAAGGTGCAAACCTTCATGCAGGCGGCGACATAACGGTAGGTTATGGTATAAACGGACAACAAAAAGGACAGATTTCTGCCAAAGGTAACATCAAAGCGATGTTTATCGAAAACTGTGAAATGTATGCAGAGGGATCCGTTTCGGCACAGGTGATTATTAACAGCAACGTATCCTCGGAGCAAGATATAATAGTCTCAACAGGCAAAGGGGTGATTTCGGGTGGTGAAATAATTGCAGTTAAAAAAATTGAAGCAAATGTCATCGGTTCTGAGGTGAACATTCCGACAATATTACACCTTGGTATGACGCATAAGCTAAATCAACACATACATGAACTTGAAAAATCAATATCAGAGATAGAGGAGGAGATGGAGCTTATAGGTAAGAACATAGAGTACCTTCAAATTCTTGAACAACAAAATCAAATATCTGCCGATCGTAAAGAGTTACTTGTTAAACTAATGGCAAAAAAACCTACGATGATGATGATGTTAAAACGATTAAAGACCGATCTTGCATTAAAAGTTGAAAGCGGAAATGCATTAGAATTTTGTAGAGTGAATATTAAAAGAGAGTTGTTCCCTCCGGTTAGAGTGTTTTTTGGAAGCGTAGCTAATAAGAGCATTGATAAAAATTACGGCAGCTCAAGTATATCATTCAATGAGGGTGAGATTAACATCGGCTAATAAAAGTAAAGGACAAAAAATGATTGATCGTTACCTGTTTATTGTTAATCCTGTTGCAGGGAAAAGAGACTCAAGTCTTACTCTGGTGCCAAAATTGATTGAATTTAATAAAGAATATGGGATCAACGGAAAAATTGAATTAACTACCGCACCAAATGATGCATATAGGATTGCAAAAAATCATATTAATATGGGTGGCAAGCTAAGAATAGTCAGCTGTGGCGGTGACGGAACCTTGAATGAGGTAGTTAATGCGGCACAAGGGTGCTCTGATGTCGATATATGTCAGGTACCTTGCGGTTCCGGAAATGATTTTATCAATAGTATAGGAGCAAAACAGGATTTTCTTGACCTTAAATCAAACATTTTAGACGGTAAATCAATTCCTATCGACATCATTAAGTTAGGGGATAGGGTTGGTGTTGCTATATGTTCGGTCGGTTTAGATGCAGATATTGCCAAAAACATCCCTAAATACCGTAGGCTAAAGCTTTTTGGCGGCGGAAGTATGGCATATAATATGTCAATTATTGAACGTCTTACAAAACCTCTCGGGCAGAGTCTAGTCATAACTGCAGACGGTGAAAGATTTGAGGGGAGTTTTTTGCTTGTCTCGGTTGCAAACAGTAAATATTACGGTGGAGGATTTTGTGCCGCACCAAGAGCCGTTATAGACGACGGCATATTAGAGTTATGTATGGTTAAGGAGACCGGGCTTGCAAGAGTTACAAAGGTTATCAGCCAGTATAAAAAGGGTGAACACTTTCATGGTGATACCATCGCCCCTCAACTTCGCGACCTATTTGAGGCAAGAAGGGTGAAAAAGGTTGAAATTTTTGCTGAAAAACCTTTTACCGTTAACATTGATGGCGAGTGTTTTGATGTAAATAATATAGACATTGAGGTTATCGAAAAGATTGTTAACTTTGTGATACCTGCCGGAATAAATCGATGAAGGAAAAAATTAAAACTGTTTTTATATGCAGTCACTGTGGAGAAACCTTTCCGAGGTGGATGGGAAGATGTTCCTCCTGTGGGGAGTGGAATACCCTTGTTCAGGATGAAGTTCGTGAGATAAAAGGTGCAAAATCCTCAATTCGTCCTATGGGAACAACAAAAACACATATCCTGCAGGAGGTAGATGAAAACCTCGGGGGACATTATAGGATTACGACCGGAATTACCGAGCTTGACAGGGTGTTTGGCGGCGGAATTGTTGTAGGCGCACTTATGCTATTATCTGGTGAACCGGGAGCAGGTAAATCTACACTGTTGTTACAGATATGCCATCATATTTCTAAAGGTGGTCAAGTGTTGTATATCTCCGGTGAAGAGTCAATAAGACAGATAAAACTCCGTGCAAATCGACTCGGCATAAAAGGAGAGGGGATTATTCTTGCTACCGAAACCTCAATAGAAGAGGTATGTGCACTGATTGAGAGAACAAAACCGGTACTTGCAGTGGTGGATTCTATTCAAACTATGCAAAGTGAAAAGGTTAGTTCCTCGGTGGGTAGCGTTACCCAGGTTAAGGAGTGTACATCACAGCTTTTATACACGGCAAAAAGCAATGAAATTCCGGTTTTTGTTGTTGGACATGTGAACAAAGACGGTGCGATTGCAGGTCCTAAGGTTATGGAGCATACTGTGGATACCGTTTTATATTTTGAAGGTGATAAAACACTGCCCTATCGTATACTACGTGCAGCAAAAAACAGATATGGCTCCACAAACGAAATTGGTCTTTTTGATATGACAGCAAACGGATTAAAAGAGGTTACCAATCCATCCCTAACACTACTTGAGGGAAGACCTACAGGGATTGGCGGAAGCTGTGTTGTATGCACCATGGAGGGCTCGAGACCGATATTTGCAGAGGTTCAGGCGCTGGTGGTTAAAAGTAGTTATTCCGCACCACGCCGCACCACCTCAGGTTTTGATTATAACAGAGCAAATCTATTAATCGCAATTTTAGAAAAACGTGCCGGATATCCCTTTGGAACACTCGATGTATATATCAATGTTGTAGGCGGTATTCAGATTGACGAAACAGCTTGTGACCTTGCTGTGGCTATTGCGATAATATCGGCATTAAACGACAGGCCGGTAGATGAGAGGACGCTCTTTATAGGGGAGATGGGGCTTGGTGGTGAACTGCGTGCAGTATCACAGATAGAACAGCGTATCGGCGAGGCGTCACGACTTGGATTTAATAGATTTGTTATTCCAAAACAAAATGCTAAAAAATTTGAAAAAGGCTTTATATCCGCTGAAATTATTTCGGCTGATATGATTTCAACAGCGATAAAACATTTATAATTACTTAACCTGAAAAACGTGTTGTTTTTCAGGTTAAACTATTACATAATGCGATAATATTCTAAAATTGGCTGGCTTATCATATTCTGTATAGTAAAACACAAAGGAGGTTTTGCTATGTGGCAAAAACAGGAATATGAAATGCCGGCCGATGTTCTTTTTGCACGCCCGACAAATAGGGCTATAAAAAGCGGTCTGGTATTTAAGGACGACCAACCAAATAATAAGATAAAAACAAAACATAAATATCTGCTTGTCAAGGTGCAGATTGCATCTGCAGTAGTAATATTGATGGTGACACTTGTTTCTAAGGCTTTATTTCCGGGGATATATGAAGAAATTCGGCTGACATACTCCTCTGTAATGTATAACACCTTAACAGCTGAGCAGGAGCAGGCAGCGTTAGACATAATTAATTTATTACCTCAGGCAGGCACGGGTGAGATTGGCTCTGACTCTACTGTCGGTGAAGCTGACGACACCTCTACCGTTGATGAGCAAACTGACGATACAATAGTGCCTCCCACCTCGGTCACCGAACAATCGGCACAGGGGTCTGAGGAAATTGCCTATGAAAAATTCATTTCCAATCCCACCAGCGAATCCGAGTATCAGCTGCAAATTCCGATAGTATCACCTGTGGAAACCGGCAGAATAACAAGTGAATTTGGCTCGAGAATAAGTCCTATCACCGGCATGCCGGAATTCCATAGCGGTCTTGATTTAGCGTCAGCAGAGGGTACCGAAATAATGTCTGTTGCAGATGGAATAATTCAGGATGCAGGATATGATTCAGTCGCAGGATACTATGTTAAAATTGATCATAGCGATGGATTTGTGAGCAGCTATTCACATCTTGACAGCTATTCTGTTGAAGCCGGTGACGAAATTACTGCAGGCGAAGTATTGGGTATTATGGGAACAACAGGCGCCTCAACAGGCGTTCACCTTCATCTATCCTTTATACTGGATGGTGTCAGGGTTAATCCGGAATATGCATATCCTGATGGGATTTTTAAATAGCATATTTAGCTCTGCAACATCTTTACTGGTATTAATGTTTGCGGGGTTATATTTTGGAGGAACTTTTGCAAGATACGGACTTTATGCGGCAATTATCCATGAACTGGGACATATATTAGCATATATTTTAGTTATAAGAAAGATTCCAAAGCTCGGTTGCAGAATAGGCGGGATACATATAAATCTACCTAATGCATCAAAAAAAGCAACTGCATTGATACTGCTCTTTGGTGTTGCAGCTAATATAGCGGTGGTAATTATATACTCAATAATTTCATGTTATAATCCAAGCTACAATTTTTATTTTATTATTGTTTCTAACCTTGCAGTTGCCGCATTTAACCTGCTTCCATTAGAGTTTTCCGATGGCGGAAGGCTTCTATACCTTTATTCACCTACTGATTTTTTACATATTCTTGACTATGTTTTTGTTGTCACTTCGGCATTACTTATATCGGGAATGATATATTTATTGTTGTATAACGGGTCTCCGGTATTGCAAATTTCATTGATTAGCATTATAATAATAATCACAATGAAAAAAATAGGAAAAGGATAATGTTAGATAGTAAATTAAAAAAGATTCTTCCGAATGTGCAAAAGCCGGCACGTTATATTGGCGGTGAGCGGCTTTCGGTGGTAAAAAATATAGATGAAGTTGATATCAATTTTGCGTTTTGTTTTCCGGACAGCTACGAGATTGGAATGTCACATCTCGGCTTAAAGGTTTTGTATGAGATTATGAACAATGAACCATGGCTCTGGTGTCAGCGTGTATTTATGCCAATGCCCGACATGAGAGAACAGCTTGTAAAGGAAAAAATTAATCTTTTTTCTTTAGAGGGTAAAACTCCTCTTTGTGATTTTGATGTAGTAGGATTTACATTGCAATCCGAACTTACCTATACAAATATTCTCGCGATGCTATCGCTTGCCGACATTCCTCTCTATGCAAAGGATCGTAATGAGCTTTCTCCGCTTGTGATTGCAGGCGGCCCATGTGCGTGTAACCCGGAACCACTTGCCGACTTCTTCGACCTGTTTATACTCGGGGAGGGGGAGAGAGTAAATGTAGAGCTATGTCAAATTATCAAAGAAGCTAAGGCGAAAGGCATAACAAAGGAAGAAACGCTTAAACAGCTTTCAGCTTTAGAGGGTGCCTATGTTCCATCACTTTATGATGTTATATATAACGATGACAATACTGTTAAAGAAATTTTATCAAATAACGGTGCACCGCTACCGATACAAAAAACATGGATAAAAGATTTTAGTGAATTTGCACCACCGACTAACTTTACCGTACCCATGATAGGTGCGGTTCATGATCGTGCACAGGTTGAGATACTTCGTGGATGCATAAGGGGATGTCGATTCTGCCAGGCAGGGTATATATATCGTCCTTTCAGAGAGCGCTCTGCCGATTCGTTGTGTGATGCGGCACGAACAATATGTGAATCAACGGGATATGATGAAATTTCTTTAACCTCTCTTTCAAGCAGTGACCATACCGAGCTGGAACCACTGCTTGACAACCTGTTAAACTGGACTTTAGGTGCTAAAATTAATCTGTCGTTGCCGTCGCTAAGGGTAGATAACTTCAGCCCGGAACTTGCAGAGAAGATAAGTAAGGTTAGGCGTAGCGGATTAACCTTTGCACCGGAGGCCGGAACGCAACGACTCCGGGATGTGATAAATAAAAATGTCACCGAAGAAGATTTGCAACGCACCGTTGTAACAGCATTTAATTCGGGTTACAGCTCGGTTAAACTATATTTTATGATGGGGCTTCCCACCGAGACCGATGAGGATATTGTAGGTATTGCCGAACTCGCCAAAAAGGTCATTGACTGGTTTTACACAAACCCTAATCGTGCAAAAGGTAAGGGGGTTACGGTGTCAATAAGTGTAAGCTGTTTTGTTCCGAAGCCAAACACTCCGTTCGAAAGGGTGGCACAGGATGAATATGATGAACTTCGTCGGAAACAAAAACTGTTGCTTTCCTCGGTACACTCCAAAAAAATCTCGGTAAGTTACCATGACGCGGATGTCTCGGTATTAGAAGCTGCACTTGCAAGGGGTGACCGTAGACTTTCTGCTGTGATAGAGACGGCATTTCGCTCCGGATGTAGCATGGACGGATGGCATGAACACTTTAATAACGAGCTGTGGCAAAATGCTTTTAAAAGTAATGGAATTTCACACGAATTTTATGCTCATCGTCAGCGTGATGACAGTGAAGTTCTTCCGTGGCAACATATCGACTATGGTGTTTCAAGAGATTTTTTGAAAAGAGAATATCAGAAAGCAGTTAATGAAGAGACAACCCAACCATGTAATTTAGAGTGCTCGGGTTGTGGTATTAAATCAGATGCCGAGGGGGTGGATTGTGTTTGTAATTAGAGCAAGATTTGCAAAATATAACGAGTGTGCATATATATCTCATTTGGATTTACAAAGGGTGATGTCGAGAGCGTTAAGGCAGAGCGGTATACCTGTTTGGTACTCAAACGGGTTTAACCCCCATATTTACATGACCTTCGCTCTGCCGCTGTCGCTTACCCATGAAACGGTATGTGACGCTGTAGACTTTAAAAGTGAGGTAACACCGAGTAATGAATGGATTGAAAAAGTCAACAGATGCTTGCCTAATGGAATAAAGGTGTTTTCTATGTACATAGCCTCATCAAAGCCGGCAGACATCGGATATTCAACCTATGAATTACACACAACAGACAACTCTTTTGCGTTTAAAAATGCGATTGAAGAATATAACAAGGTGGAAAAGGTCGAGGTAACTAAAAAAACAAAACGTAGCGAAAAACTTATTGATCTTAAGGAATATGTCCCTATTCTCGACTTAGAAGGGGAGATGAATGTTGTAAATATAAAGCTTCCGGCAGGCGAGCTTACTGTAGGCCCATCACTCCTTACAGATTGGCTTTCAGAGGTCGGAGAGTTCGAAAAGGGTAATATAACAGTTATCAGAACCGCTATACTCGATAAGAAAGGTACGGAATGGATATAATCCGTAATATAATTTTATAGGTCTATAATTAAATGTTAAATAACTTTTTGTCTCCCGACGCACCATTTGTAAAGCTGTACGGAGCATCACACATAATATATCTTATATTTTGTTTTTTGATAGTTTTTCTGTTTGTTAAAAACTATCAAAAGGTGAGAGATAACAAAAGTATAATTCGCAAAGGATTTTTAATTATTCTTGCAATTCAGCAGGTTTTTTTCCTGTATGGATGGTATGCTTTTTTCACCCCTTATTTTTGGTCAGAGGGACTCCCGCTGCAGCTTTGCAGGGTAGCCTCAGCACTTACAATAATATTTTTAATAACCGAAAAGCAAAAAATTTTGGATCCGTTGATTTATTACAGTATCTTTGCGCTTATTTCACTTTTTTATCCTATTCAGGTATATAATTTCACCCATATTAGCGGTTTATCGTATATGATAAATCATCTGATCACCGTGCTGTTTCCCATCTTTGCGGTGGTTTCGTACGGATGGCGACCATCCTGGATAGGTTATCGAAATGCTTCAATCGGATTTACTTTTTATTTTGTGTCTGCATTAGTTGCAAATGTATTTACCGGCGGAAATTATTTTTATCAAACTAACCGCCCGTTTTTACATAACCTATCAACGGTGGAGTTTGCGGCACTCTCCTATTTTGTAATTATAGCTGCATATGCGGTTATAACATATATTGCGATTAAGATTAGCAATATGATAGATAAATTATTATACAATAAAAAAGGAGGTTAATTCTATGGCAAACTATCTACACACAGTCAGCTGGAAACTAAAGGAAGAAAACAAGGCTCAAAACAAACAACTCATAAAGGATAAGCTGTACGTATTAAAGGATATCATACCCGGAATAATATCGCTTGAGGTGTATACCGATACCGATGGCACCGGTAACTGTGATGCGTGCCTTCATTCGGTTTTTGAAAGCGTCGAGGCCTTGAAGGCATACGACACCCACCCTGAACATGAGAAGGTAAGAGAGTTTATTCGTGGTATTATACAACCCGGCAGTCGTGTTGCGGTTGACATTCTGATGGATAACTAAAAAGCATTTTATCTATTCTGCATAACACAGATACCCACAAGGAAACAAGCTTATACCATATACCGACCCCCAAAAGTTAGACATAGAAACTAACAACATGGCGGTCGGTATATTTTTGGAAAATACAGTTATGAAATTAGTCTTCAACTACACATTTAGGTATACCAATATCAATCTGCGGTTTTAAATGCTCGTATAATTCATTAATATTCATAATTCCCATATCACCATATTTACGGCTTCTAACAGAAATAGTGTTGTTTTCGGCCTCAGTGTTACCGACTACAATAATATAAGGTGTTTTCTCAAGCTGAAAGTTTTTTATTTTATTACGCATATTTTCGTCACTATCATTGAGTTTTACACGATAATCAAGCGCTTTAAGCTTTTTCATTAGTTTTTTAGCATAATCATTATGAATCTCTTTTATTGGTACAATGCCGATTTGAACAGGAGAGAACCATAATGGAAAATCGCCTTTATAATGCTCTATAAGCAAAGCAATAAATCTTTCTAAACTACCAAACAGCGCACGATGCACCATATAAGGTGTATGTTTTTGCCCATCATTCCCCATATATGACATGTTAAAGCGGTTAGGTAGGTTGAAATCAAACTGAATAGTACTACACTGCCACTCGCGGTTTAAACTGTCGTTAAGTTTTAAGTCTATTTTAGGTCCATAAAAAGCTCCGCCACCTTCATCCAGTTTATATTTAAGACCAGCTGATACAACTGCCTTTTTTAATATTTCAATTGCCATGTCCCAATCTTTTACATCGCCGATTGATTTGTTTTTTGGCTTTGTTGAAATGTATGGTTGAAAATGATCAAGGCCAAATGAACGCAGTATATACAGAGAGAATTTCAGAGCATTTGTGACCTCTCTTTCAACCTGTTCCGGAGTGCAGATTATGTGTGCATCATCCTGAGTAAATCCTCGTACCCTTGTTAGCCCACTTAAAGCACCTGACAATTCGTAACGATAAACCGTACCATATTCAGCATATTTTATGGGTAAATCACGATATGAATGTATCTCGCTGTTATAAATATTAATGTGAAAAGGACAGTTCATCGGCTTTAGGTAATATTCTTCATCGTCAATGGAAATAGGGCTGTACATGGAATCCTTGTAGAAATCGAGATGTCCGGACGTTTTCCACAACTCTGAACGGCCGATATGCGGTGTATATACCCAGTCGTACCCATTTAGAATGTGTGCCTTTTGACCAAAACTTTCAAGAAGGTAGCGTAGCATTGCCCCCTTAGGATGCCACAAATTTAGCCCTTGACCTATGTCATTAGAGCTCGAAAACAGCTTTAATTCACTGCCAATTATCTTATGGTCCGACTTAAAAGCTTCCTCTACAAATCTTTTATATTCATCAAAATCAGATTGAGACGAAAAAGCAGTTACATATATTCGTTGTAGCATTCGCTTGCTTGGATCACCGTTTTCATATACTCCGGAAAAACTATCAAGCTCAAAAACGCATTTAATTTCATCGGCAACGATGCTATTTGATATCTCGTAAAAGATTGTTGGGTTTATTGGTGGAATGTCATAATCGCAGAAAAAGCCTTTGTTGCTTTCCTCACAATATAAACATTCTGCATTTACTGCTGTTGATAATTTATTTGCTAATAATACTTTGTATCTTTTCATACTGCACCTCTTATATATCATAATTATTGTTTATAAAATTATGATATAGCGGTAAGCCGCCCCTGAGAATATCTCTCAATCATTCTTTTAGTCATCGGAGCAAACACCTCCTTTCAAAATAAAAAACACCTTACACTCATATTATGGTGCAAGGTGTTATATCTATTTCCTGCAACCATGTGACCTAAGGGCTAACCTCTGTCGCATGGTTGCATTGCAACTCAGCTTCAAAGTAGCCCTATCCGGTAGTGGTTACAGGAATATATTTTTTAACGATCATATCGAATACCTCGGTTAAATGATTTTCATCATTATACTACACTTTAATATTAATTGCAATAGCTAAATGATGGTTTTTATCATGGCAAAACTTCAACAGATTCTGCCATTTTAATGATATCATCTCGGCTGGAAGTGCCCGTAATGTAAAAGCTGTATTGATCATTGCTCCAAATAATTGAGTAAATATCATAGCTGTGTTTATATACAAGCATTGCCTCATGTCCGTTTATGGTCACATATTCAACATCGGCATCCTCGGTATCAATTAAGGTCGAACCTCCTCCAAGTGTGCCCTGAATAAAATCGATATGCTTTTCAGAATCGTTTACGTACTCAACCATGTAAAAAGCATTCATAACGTCAGTAGACACAATTTCAAATCCGCTCGGAAGATAGCCTGGCTCGTATATTTCAAGTATGGTCTGCGGGGTGGAATTGTCCGTCGGGAAAAAAATGTCGGAAAACTCCTCATATCTGGTTACAAAAAAACCTGAAACCACCGCCATTGCCTCGGTGTTTAGCAGTACAAAAATATTTCCCGTAATAAACAGCGCAACCACTGCGGCTGCTACAGCATGCTTTGTATTACGTGTGAGACTATAGAAAATTTTATCATGGTGAGTAGCCATACGTGCCATTCGCTTTTGATGCTTTTGAGAATAGCGGTATATACCCTCAAGCTCTTTTTCATCAGGGTAGGAGGAAATCCAGTCCTGTGCAAAAAGCTTTGCACCCTCGGTTAATCCTTTTTTTTCGCTATTTGTCTTCAAGATATATCACCTCTTTTTCATTAAGTGCAGCTGCAAGCATCTGTCTTGCACGCTGTAATCTTTTTCGTACAGCAGCTGCCGAGATCTTTAAAAGTCTTGAAATTTCATTATCCGACAGTTCGTCTACATATCGTAGTATTATAACATCTCTATATATTGAGGGTAGTTCTGACATAGCCGTACGAATCAATTCTGCGGACGCTTTTTCGAGTATATTTTCCTCGGCTTGATTAAATGTCGGCTCGACATGTATAGCCTCGTCAAAACTTAACATTGGATGTTTTTTCCTTCTTTTCAAAACATCTCTGCAAATATTCTCAACAACTATAACGATGTAACGCTTGGTTTTGTGACTGCTTATATCATCAAATTTATCTAAATGTTTTGTTAGTCGCAAAAATGTTTCCTGCATTGCGTCTTCTGCTTCAGCATTACCCTTCAACATTTTTAATGCGATGTAGTAAACAAGTCCGTTATATTTTTTGTAAATCTGTTCAAATTTTATTCTATCACTCTCGGTATCAATTGCGCCGAGATACATAATTAACATAAACTGTATTTCCTAAAAATCATTATTGCTATGATTATAACATAAAACAATTATATGTCACAAGATAATTTTTATATTACAATAAAAAATTATGTCACAAAAAGAGATATAAGGAGTTATAGATGTTAGAGTAGGAGGAAATATGAAAAAATCTTTAAAAATTATATCCATAAATATTATTATTTTAGTGCTTTTTATGTCACTGCCGGTAAATGCAAACATGGCGGCGCCTCAGCAGGCAGACATCGGTTCCGCAATTACCTTTGAAAAGAATGAGGAAATTACCGTTGTTTCGGAATTTTTGAATATCACCGTCGATGGTGGGTATGCAGATATCATCGCGTCATATCGAATGAAAAACACCACCGACGATAATGTATCAACACCCTCAATGTTTTTATCGCCTAACATCGATTACAGCGGTGTTTCGGTAACTGTCGACGAGACGGTAGTAGATTTTACCGTAGAGAGTTATGTGTTAAATTACTCATTAGAGGTTGAAACGGATGACTGGCAATACGTTGTTCTTACCGATAATAATGACGAGATGAATGATGGTAAAATGGTGGACACAATTACATTTCAGATGGATTTTGATCCAAATGAGGAATATGACGTTATTGTTGCCTACCGCTATCAGCTTGGCGGATATCCGGAATACGATTTCAGCGCCAAAAGAGGGGAGATAGAGTACTACCTTTCACCTGCCGCTATGTGGAATGATTTCACTGCAATAACAATAATGCTATATCTTGACGAGGACATGCCGGTCATTACCCAGAGTAATATCGATTTCGAAAAGGTAGGCGATCGAACCTTTCAATATACGTCGGACAGCTTGCCGGTGGAAACCTTGAAAATCGAGATAGATGAAAATTGGTGGCAAAATATTTTTAGCACATTAAAAAACCCATACATTCATATGCTTATGCCTATATTCGCACCTATTATATTTATTATTTTTGTATCAATATTATTTATAGTTTTACGTTTTCGAAAAAACAAAAAAAGAGGTGAGGAGAGATGATTATCAACAACCTAAAAAGTATAAAATCTTCAAAGGATATTGAAACACTTTTGGAAGCATACGACGGATTTCATGATTGCTGTATCGTAAATGTTATATTCACCAGTGGCTCATTTGTAGATAAAAAAGGTGCTATGAATTTCGGGGAGGATATTTTGATAATTACGCTTAACAGCCAATCAAAAAGAAAAACCTTGGAGCTGCATTTTAAAGGGGTTAGTAGATGCAACCTTAAACCTGTCAAGGATGCATCGTATGATTGCACCCTAAAGCATGATGAAAATGGAGTTTTTTGGGCTGATTCAAGCTGTATAGACAACTTGATCAACGTTACATATGTAAATGCAAAATCGCTTGAATGGAAGATAACATAGGATATAACTTTACGTATGTTGATGGAATTGCAGGCTTTAACGGCAATGTTCCATTAGGTTCTTTTGAGCAAAGTAGCAGAGGCACCATTATTAACGCAGAGAACCATGCCCACGTGTCGGCAGGTGACTATTTCTATGCAGGTGGCATTGTTGGCTTTAACACCTTCGATATTTAAATTGCTATATTATTTTTCTTTCGCAATATGTACATACATTTTCGATAAATCTTCCTCGCCATCACACTTTACCATGCAGTGGAATTTCCAACCATAGCGCTCGTAAAACCCTACGTGAGAGGTGACAAGATAAAGTGTATCAATTCCGTTTTTGTGAAAATCTTCACACACAAAGCTCAGTATTTTGCCGGCTATTCCTTGCTTTCTATACTCTTCTTCAACGTATACAGCACAAACATTTGGCGTTAAGTCACTTCTTTCGTGAAAGTCATTTGCTATAACACCAAGCCCTGCAATTATATTATCACCTTGCATGACCACATACCACTGGGGCACACGAAATCCTTTACCTACACACTCGTTCATGCTGTCTAAATATGCGTTTTGAGGGATACCCCATTTACTGTGAAACCACTGTGTGGCAGTTTGGGTTAAGTTTGAGTTTTCTCTGATTTTTATAATATTATGGTTGGTCATATTTTTCCTTTAATATCGTTTTGATATAATCTATAATGAGGGTTTTCATTCGTTTGCATAAGCTTAAAGCTGTTATTAATTAATATTTTGCGAGAAGCGGTGTTCTGTTCATCGACTAATGCACATAAATACGCTTCATTGTAGACTTCAAAATAATATTTAATTGCTGCTGTTACCACCTGCGACATATAACCTTTTCCACTGTAGTTTTCATCTATAAAATAACAGATTTCCACATCTCCACCAATTTCTTCTTTTGCACCAAATCCACACATACCAATTAGGCGATTGTTTTCTTTTAACCTTACTGCCATAGCTATTGAATTTTCTCTTGGATTATTAACTTCATAACTGCCTATAAAATATTGAAGCAAATCACAAACTTGATTAAAATCCATTTTCCAATCATCCATCCATTTAGTAACAAAATGGTTATTGCAAATTTTATGGAAAGTCTTAGAGTCGCTTGTGGTGAATTTTTTTACAATTAAATCTTTAGTTTTAAAAAACATTTTTACTCATTAACCTCTTCAATTTGTGATTCATACGAAATACAGTTTTTTCTATACTCATATTATCACTTCTTCGCCACAATAATAGTCGTATTTTCCGCACGATAAACTTTTCTTACATCACTAAATCCAGCCTTTTTATACATTTCAATTTGGTTTTTTATAGTACAAGGCGTGTCGTAATGATAGAATTCGTCTTCCCCCACGCCTATTTCTGCCCTTAACCTTGCGTTTTCGGAAAAATACAAGTCCTCTTCGGATTGCTCCTCTACCATATAGTCACACTCAATATACACACCGTTTTCTGTGAGTGATTTGTTGATTTTTTCGTACAAACCTATTTTTTTCTCATGCGAAAAATGGTGCATGGTTTGAAAAGACACCGCAATATCAAAGCAGTTTTCACCAAAATCTACATCAAAGTAGCTACCGCATATTAGGTTTAGATTTTTGTCTCCATGTTTCTCCTGCAATTTATCAAGCATTGCCTGTGTTAAATCTATACCAGTGACCGAAGTTTCGGGTAAAAGTTTGAAAATCTCGTCAAGCTCAAGACCCGTGCCACAGCCTAAATCGAGCAGTATAAGCGGTTGTTCATTTGTAAATAACTCCTTTACAAGCTCTGCCATTTTCTTGTATCCCTCTGCACAGCCCTCAACATTATATAGCATTTGGTTTTCATACCCTTCAACACGTGCTGTAAAAAATTCATCCATTTTTTCTATACTCATAATATTTTCCTCAATTCATAAAATAAAAAACTCCGACTGTGATAGCGAAGTTTCGCTAACGTGACTATAATGCTAATAATATAATAAAATGTTAGCGTTATAGTCGCAACGTAGTCGGAGCTTTTGTATACACATATAGTACCGTGAGATAGACAAAACCCTCCCACAAGTATAAAAATAGTGTGACAAAATAGGTTCTATCGAACCATTAGCAATCCGAATTAAAATAACAAATAAAGACCAAAGCAAAATAACTTTCGATCAAAAATCACTATCATTTTTTTATTTGAATTACTATCTAATCATTGTCACACCTCTTACACAAATCTTT
>CAYJKY010000001.1:0-117815 GCA_964370825.1 uncultured Oscillospiraceae bacterium | reverse complement strand
CCAGGATCAAACTCTTAATTAAATAGTTTGTTAATCAAGATTTCTCTTGAATTAAAACACCTTTTGCTCAAACGCTATGCGTTTAAATTACGAGAAAATTTATTTTTAATGGCATTTCTCTTACCATCGAATTAGGGTTTTGTCACAAGCAATTTTACCTTGTTTTTTGTTAAAAATTTTAGTAATTTTACTTTGTTGTTCAATTTTCAAGGTTCCCGTTGCACCGCTTGGGGTGCTTTACTATAATAACATTTTATTCGGAGTTTGTCAAGTCTTTTTTTTAATTTTTTTAAAGTTTTTTGTCGATGTCCGATTTGTTATTATCGCTTCCGTTAAAGTCTTAGCTTCACACAGTCACCATTTCATTATAACATGTGTTTTTGCTTTTGTCAAGAACTTTTTTTAATTTTCTCAAATTATTTTTTGTTCTCTTTCGGCATTTTTTGCTGTACTTTTTGGCCGCTCAAATATAATAACATAACAACAATACAAAGTCAATACTTTTTTAAAAGTTTTTTTAAATTATTTTTGACAGCCTTATATCTCTTCTATATATAAGGCATTATACTGTAATACATTTTCACGTTATTACATTTCTACAAACTGATTATTGTCTATCATATATCTATTATTATCTGATATTTTTACTTTGCACTCCTTTATAGTATATGCTATATCCGCACACATTCTTATATCCATCCTGCATTTTGCTTATTTCTCTTTCTTTAATGTTACCTGCATTACCACTACCATATTATATATATTAAAGCTTGCTTCTGATTCTTCTCTTTATTATACTTTTATGATGGTAGCATATTAGCCTCCATAATCATATTTAATATATATAGATATATATTGACAAAACATCTTTTGTATAGTATATTAGTAATTGCTTAATTACTGTATTTATCACGAGAAGGAGAATGATGCGAAAGAAAAGATATGCCGTCATAGATAATTTATGTGTGGCGTGCGGAACATGTTTAAAGGCTTGTCCCTTTGGGGCTATTTCCATAACGGATGGAATTAAAGCCAAGGTTGACGGCAGCAGATGTGTTGGATGCGGCAAATGTGCCAAGGAGTGTCCTGCATCAATTATAGAGATCAAAACAGCGGAGGTATCCAATGAATACTAAAAGATGGAACGACTATCTATGGGTTGTAGAGATTGTATACTTTGTATTGGGTTTTTTCAATATTATGTTTGCATGGTTAGGAATGGTTTTCTTTTTAACTCCGCTGATCATTGCAGTTGCTACCGGTAATAAGGGGTATTGTCACAGCTACTGTGGCAGAGGGCAGCTGTTTTCCGTTTTGGGTAGCAAGCTATCTCGAAACAAGCCGATGCCGAAATTTACGAGGACAAGAGCATTTAGGTATGGATTTTTATCATTTTTTATGTTAATGTTTATGAATATGGTATTTACAACCTATCTTGTCTTCGCAGGTAGTACCGACCTAACCGAGGTGATCACATTGTTTTGGACGTTTAAAATACCATGGTCATTTGCTAACACTACCAGCCTACCGGATTGGGTTGCTCAGTATGCATTTGGTTTTTACAGTGTAATGCTAACCTCAAGCATCTTAGGGCTTATTACAATGGCGTTATACAAGCCACGCGGGTTTTGTGTCTACTGCCCTATGGGTACAATGACGCAGTCAGTATGCCATATTAAACACAAAGGAGAACAATCATGGAAGAAATGAAACAAAAAGCAAAGGAGATAGCAGACCTATTAAAGCTTGTTGCGAACGAAAACAGGCTGCTTATACTTTGTGAGCTTTCAAAGGGACCTCAATCAGTCGGCTCTTTGCTTGAGAAGCTGAACATTACACAGTCGGGGTTGTCTCAACACCTTGCATTGCTAAAGGCAAACGGCATACTCGACTATGATAAAAAAGCGCAGTCCATAACCTACAATATAAAAGACAAAAGGGTGTTAATGCTATTAAACACTATAAAGGAAACCTATTGCAATAATGATTGACGGACGATGCGAATGTTAAATGCACCCTAATATCCTGCAAAAAATTTTCATTATATATAGTTTCACACTTGCAATTAAACCAAAAAAACGTTATTATATATAGGTACGGAAAATCTAAAAGGTTATCTTGTGGTTTTTGTAGTAGATATAGGCAACACGAATATCGTTTTATCGGCAATAAATGATGGGGGCAATATATTTACCTCGAGAATGTGTTCCGATAAAAAAATGATGGAGGATCAGTACACTGTACAGATAAAGAGTATCTTCGATCTATATAACGCTGTGCCTGAGGAGTTCGAGGGCGCCGTTATATCTTCTGTAGTGCCACAGCTTACACCAATCTTAAAGCGTGCAATTTCAAAGATTATCACCGGAAAAATTATCGTAGTAGGCCCCGGAATCAAAACCGGACTCGACATCAAGCTGGACAACCCTGCCGAGCTGGGTGCTGACTTTGTGTGTTCCTCGGTTGCGGCAAAGGAGAAGTATCCTCTCCCGTGTATAGTGATAGACATGGGAACCGCTACCAAGATTTCGGTCGTGGATTCGGGCGGTGCATTTGTCGGGGGTTCTATTATCCCCGGAATGGTTCTATCCATGGAGGCACTTGTTAACGGTACGGCACAGCTGCCCGGAATAAGCTTTGAAAACCCCGGCAAGGTTATCGGTAAAAATACCATCGACTGTATGAAGTCCGGTATAATTTACGGCACAGCCTCCATGCTGGACGGGATGATTTCGAGATACACACAGGAATTAGGTGAAAACTGCACCGTTGTTTTAACGGGTGGTCTTTCCGGAATTATAGTGCCGTATCTTTATAACAAGCCCGTGCACGACGAAGCCTTAATTTTAAAAGGGCTGTACTTGTTATTTTCAAAGAATAGGTGAGGTAACAAATTTAGTATCTGTATAACGTAAGCATTGTATCCACATTTTTAAGGTGGAACGACAGCAAAGGAGTAAAACAGATGAAAAACAAAAACTTAGTAAGAATTAGCTTGGTGTTGGCACTTTTGGTGGTGCTTAACCTGACCGGAATAGGGATCATCAGAATCCCCGCACTTCCTGCATTTACCGTAATGCACATTCCGGTTATCATTACCGGCATAGTGCTTGGGCCAAGAATGGGAGCAATCTCCGGCGCGGGGTTCGGTGCAATCTCAATTTTCGAGGCAACCTTTCGACCCGGATCACCTATCGACATGATGTTTTCCCCCTTTACTTCCGGAAATCCTATCACATCGCTTGTCATGTCATTACTGCCAAGAATACTGCTTGGCGTGGTCGCTTACTATATTGTAGTGTTCGCGACAAAGATTTTCAAAGGTAACGAGTGGTTGGCCGTATCGGTTTCGGCACTGCTTTCCACCCTTATTCACTCGGGATTGGTGCTCGGAATGCTTGCATTGTTTTTTGCTGCATTTCCTCTCGCAGAACTTTTCTTCACCATACTGAGTATAAATACATTACTCGAGACGCTCGCCGCGGTGCTGATAACCGCAGCCGTCGCAAAGCCATTAAAAAAGGTAATAAAATAGCAAGGGAGTTATTTAATGAAGTACAACGAACTAACAGCAAAGCCCGAAATCTCCGAGATGCAATCGGAAATATTGAATTTCTGGAAAGAGGAACAGATATTTGAAAAATCTGTTAACGAAAAGAAGGGGGAAGAGATTGTCTTTTACGACGGCCCACCCTTTCCGACCGGTAAGCCTCATCACGGCACCGTGCTTGTTTCCTTTATTAAGGACATGATAGCAAGGTACCACACCATGAGGGGACACCGCATACCACGTATCTGGGGTTGGGACTGCCATGGGCTTCCCATCGAAAACCAGGCGGAGGCACAGCTCGGCATCAACGACAAGAATATTATTGAGGATTCGCTCGGCATAGATAAGTTTAACGAAAAGTGTTTTGAGATAGTTTCGGCAAATAACGACAGCTGGAAAACCTACGTAGAGCAGATGGCACGATGGGTTGACTATGACGGTGCTTATAAGACCATGGACACCGGCTTTATGGAGAGCGTAATGTGGGCATTTAAGACCTGTTACGACAAAGGGCTTATCTACCGTGACTATCGTGTTACCCCTTACTGTATGCGCTGTGAAACCTCTCTTTCGATATCCGACACCAGAGAATCCGACTCTACCAGACTTCGTCAGGATCGCTGGCTGATTGCAAAGTTTAAAACCGATCTTAATGTAAACGGTAAACCCACCTATATTCTCGCATGGACAACAACTCCATGGACGCTACCATCCAACCTTGCTCTCGTTGTGGGCGAGAATCTTGATTACTCCTTTGTGGAGACAGATGGTGAGATATATGTTGCCTGTACCAACACCCTTAAGAACTACCCTAAGGTGTTCGGACAGGAGCCTGTTGTGGTTAAAAGCTGTAGTGGCAACGAGCTTGTTGGCGTTACCTACGAACCACTTTTCCCCTATTTTGCCGAGCTTAAAGAGCAGGGAGCATTTAGGGTTATATCCGGCGAGCATGTCGGTTCCGACGAGGGTGTTGGTGTAGTTCATACCGCGCCTGCCTTTGGTGAGGACGACTACTGGGCCTGTAAGGAGCACGGAATACCGCTTGTAAACCCTGTGGACGAAAAAGGACGTTTTACTAAGGAGATTACCGACTTTTATGACGAGAAGGGCGAAAAGAATGTAATTGAACTTAACAGCACTATCACCCGCTTTCTGTATGACAACAACAAGTGTGTTGCCGACGGAACGATAGAGCATAATTACCCACACTGCTGGAGATGTAAAGATCCGCTTATCTACCGTGCAATGGATGCGTGGTATTTCGATGTTACCGCAATTAAGGATAGATTAATCGAGCTAAACGAGCAGATTAACTGGGTACCCGAGACGGTAAAACAGGGACGATTTGGCAAGTGGCTTGAAAATGCACGTGACTGGAACATCTCGAGAAACAGATACTGGAGCACACCTATTCCCATCTGGGAGTGTGAGGACGATGGTTGTACCCACCGTGTAGTTGTGGGAAGTATCGAGGAGATTGAGAAGTTAAGCGGTGAAAAACCTGACAATTTACACCGTCAGTTCCTCGACGACATTACCTTTAAATGTGAGTGTTGCGGCAAAACCATGCGCCGTGTTCCGGAGGTTTTGGATTGCTGGTTTGAGAGTGGCTCGGTGCCCTTTGCCCAAAAGCACTACCCATTTGAGAACAAGGATTGGTTTGAGTCTCATCTTCCGAGTGATTTTATCGTGGAGTACACCGGCCAGATACGCTGCTGGTTCTACTATCTACATGTACTCTCGGTTGCGCTGTTTGACAAAACAGCCTTTAGCAACTGTGTGGTACACGGAACAATTCTTGCCAAGGACGGTAAAAAGCTTTCAAAATCCTCCAAGAACTACACCGACCCGATGGAGCTTATGCAGAAGTACGGAACCGACGCCTATCGTCTGTACCTATACCAAACTAATGCAATGTTAATCGGCGACCTTATGTTCGACGATGTAGGTATTCAGGAGGCATACCAAAAGATAGTTTTACCCTACTGGAACTCCTGTAACTTCTATATTGCTTATGCAAATATTGACGGCTTTAAACCGCAGACACTCATAGAGCCGGTGGTTACCGACCAGCTTAACAGATGGATTTTAGCAAAGCTGTACGAAACGGAAAAGCTGATTTCGGAAAACATGGATGCCTATCAGGTAAATCGTTATGTTGTATATCTACTTGACCTTATCGACGGTCTTACAAACTGGTTTATCCGCCGTTCACGCCGCAAGTTCTGGAGCAACGGCATGTCGGAAGAAAAAACCGAGGTGTATAACACCCTATACTATGTGCTTGTAAATATCACAAAGTTACTTGCACCGGTGGCACCTATCATCTCGGAGCAGGTTTACAAGACCTTAACCGACGGTTATTCGGTACATCTTGAGGATTGGCCGAGTGTTCCGGAAAAATATCGTGACGATAACCTTATCTATCAGGTGGATGTGGTGCAGGATGTAATAAGCCTTGCAAGAAACATCCGTAACAAGAACAGAATTAAAAACCGTCAACCGCTAAGCGAGCTGAGAATAGCACTTGCAAACAGCAGCCACAGCGAGTTTGTCAACGCGTTTACCGAGGTTATTGCCGAGGAGCTGAATGTTAAAAAGGTTATGCTGTTAGACGACGTTGCATCAATAGCTGCAATTAAGTATGACCCCAACTTTAACGAAATTCGCAACCGCTATAAGGACATGGTGCCGAAGATTATCGCCTCGGTAAAGAAGGGTGACTTTAGGTTGGAGACGGATGCTGCATTTGTGATGATTGACGGCGTCGAGACCGAGTTTGCACCGGAAATCATCCTTGTATCCTATAACGCAAAGGAGGGACAACATGTCGCCTCGGACAGGGGCATAGTGGTGTCGCTGGACATCACCCTTACCGACGAGCTAAAACAAGAGGGACTCGCGAGGGATATCGTTCGTAATATCCAGGATGCGAGAAAACAGATAGGTTGTAATATTGTTGACCGAATTGATGTTGAGGTTTGTGCAGATATCTCGCAGGAGTGGCTGAAATACATCGGTGTCGAGACTCTTGCCGACATAGGCGAAGTAGCAAACCCAACCACCACCGTAACAATAACCGACGATAACGAAAAGGAAATAACCGTTAAGATAGCTAAAAAGCTGTAGGATGTACACGGCTAATATCTAATAATGGTGAAGGGTGAAAAACTAAACCGCTAAAATAGCTATATAGTAGTTCAGCTTGAAAAGCAATATGTTTTTCAAAATCAAGCGTTGATTGATTATATAAAACAGCAGATGGTGCTCATCGCCATCTGCTGTTATTTTTGTTTTTTATCTCCCCGTCAACATAGAGTATAAATTCATCACATTCACCCTTGCGAGGTATCCGGTTTTGGTATGCCTTGGTAACGCCATCATTTGGCGAGTGTATATAAGCTTGGTTTATCGCCTCCTGTATATCACGTTTCAGCTGTGCCACGGTAACACCATTTTTCTGTGCTATTTCACGGTAAATCTTATTTAGTCCCATACTCGCTCACCTTTCACGGTAAATCTCATAACCATTATAGGACAAATCGTCCTATAAGTCAATAGTACATATTGTCCTACTGTATAATGACTTAGGAGGGTGATATGAGAATGAGAATACGAGATTTACGTGAAGATAGTGATTTGACGCAAAGGCAGATAGCCGATTTTTTAATGTGTGACCAAAGCTTATATTCAAAATACGAACGTGGTGAGCGGGTTGTTCCGGTTGAAATTTTAGAAAAATTAGCCGGTTATTATTCCACTAGCGTCGACTACCTTTTAGGTCTCACGGATGAAAGAACACCATATCCAAGGTGTAAAGAGGATAACCTTTAAAAAAAGAATAGCGTCAGCCTTCGTAAACAGCAGATGGTGCTCATCGCCATCTGCTGTTATTTTTGTTTTTTATCTCCCCGTCAACATAGAGTATAAATTCATCACATTCACCCTTGCGAGGTATCCGGTTTTGGTATGCCTTGGTAACGCCATCATTTGGCGAGTGTATATAAGCTTGGTTTATCGCCTCCTGTATGTCACGTTTCAGCTGTGCCACGGTAACACCGTTTTTCTTTGCTATGGTATATCTTATTCATCTTCATGTGTACACTCCTTAAGTTGCTGACATATTACATTGTTATGCCTCAATAAAACTTTAACCTGTTTCAGGTTAAAAGTCGACAATCTATTTTAGATTAGATAAAATTATCTTGAGGTGATGCAGATGTACAAACGTATTAGGGATTTAAGAAACGATCGTGATTTAAATCAGTCACAAATTGCAGAAATTTTAAACATGTCACAAACCGGCTACTCAAAATATGAGACCGGTGAAAATGATGTTCCTACAAATGTATTAATACAGTTAGCTAAGTTTCATCAAATTAGCGTCGACTACCTTTTAGGTCTCACGGATGAAAGAACACCATATCCAAGGTGCAAAGAGGATAACCTTTAACTATTTTACTCATTTAAACACCTTGTATGTGTTTGTCCGAATACATTCTATTCCGAGGTGCTATACCTTGCTATAACTACCGCCGTAGCAACACTCGCAACCGCAGGCACTAAATATGCGAGGGCGCTAAACCAGTTTATAGTTGTTTCGGTTATCGGCTGATTTTCTTGATAATTCATTAGTATAAGGCATATCCCAAGCAGCAGACGTGAAAAAGCACCGCTAAGCTTGGTAACAAAGGTGTTAAGGGAGAACACTATACCCTCACCCCTAAATCCGAGCATACGCTGTGATACGTCTATGGAATCCAACAGCATGGACATTGCGGTTATGGTCATAATACCTACGCTTGCAAAGCTGAATCCGAGAGATATCAGACCGAGCGGTATATTTTGTAGCGAGATATATGGAAGAAAGTTAACTGCGGCACCGATTAAACTGCTTACCATCAGAATCTTTTTCTTTGCATACTTTTTAATAAGCACAGGACCTACTCCCATACCCACAATGGTTCCCACTACCAAGGAAACACCTACCAAGGTTACATAACCTTCATCTCCCCAGGCGTAGGTGGTGAAATAAATCTGCACCGCCTGACGTATTCCATTTATAGTGTTTAGTACAAACAGCGCTACCAAAAGCAGTACAAGTGATTTGTTTTTGGTTACCGTCTGTATGTTTTTTCTTATACCTATCTTCTCACTTGTGGGAACGATACGTTCCTTGATGAATACCCCGATTGCCAGAACCGATACTGCGGCAATACCACCCACCACCAATGCGGCATAAAAATATGCATCTATAGAGCGTGTTCCGCCAAAAGCATCGAGCAGGGTAACCGAAAACAGCACACAGAGTGCCGCACCCATCGTTGCGCCTATCTTTCCTATAGTAATAATCTTATTTTTTTCTGCAGGGTTTTCCGATACAACCGAGGTAATAGCCCATAGCGGTATATCACTTACCGTATAGCACATTCCCCACAGCACATACGCCGCTGCCGCTATTGCAACCGTAACCGAGGGCGAGGTATCAAAATAGCTGTAACATAAAACCGTTGTGACAAATAAAATCGGTGCACCGCCAATAAGATAGGGGCGAAACTTGCCTATCCTCGTTTTGGTCTTATCCACAATAAGTCCCATTGCCGGATCGTTAACTGCATCCCAGATGCTGGCAATAAACACAATTGCAGTCGCTGACTCGTTTGCAATGCCCAAAAGGTCGGTGAAGTAGAACATTATATATATCGACATAAAATTATACAAAACATTCTGCCCTGCTATTCCCAGGGCATAAACAGTGTTTTGAAATCCTGTAACCTTATACATAGTTCTCCTTTTTTATAGCTCCATCGCTATTGCGAGCGAGGTTATTGCGGCGGTCTCGCACCTGAGAATATTGTTTGATATAAGCACCGGCGTTCCGCCTGCCGTTTTAGCTTTATCGACCTCAATCTCGCTAAAGCCGCCCTCCGGACCAATAAATATAGAAATGCGTTCCGGTAGTTTTTTTTGTGTAAGACGCTCGTCTGCTTTTTCGTGGCAGAAATAAAAATCCTTATCACACAGCTCAAGTGCCTCATCTATGCCTGATGCAAATTGTATCGTCGGTATATCGCTCCTTGCACACTGCTTTGCCGCCTCGATGATAATCCTTTGAAATCTCTCCAGCTTAAAGTCTTGATTTTTTGCCCTGCCCTCACTGTTTTCGGTGGGAAACAGGTAAAACCTTGTGGCGCCTAGCTCGGTGCATTTTTGAAGCATCAGCGCAAGTTTGTCACCCTTTGCAAGTGATAGAAACATTCCGACATCCCGACGCTGTATTGTTGGTTTTTCCTCTCTATCTATTATGAGTTCAAATGGGTCAATCGAGGTGATTTTGCAGAGATAATCCTGCCCATCACCGCTCGACACCGATATCTCGCTCCCCTTTTTTTTGCGCAAAACACGCAAAAGGTGGCGTTCATCCTCCCTCGAGAGTATAACGTTATCACCCTTTTTATCTATGTAAAAATATTTATGACTCATACCTTTATTTGCTCGATTTGTACTTCGTCTCTGTTCCTGTCACAATTCGCTTAATGTTTTGATAGTGCATTCCTATCACCATTGCCGACAAAACCGCCGATAAAACTATAGCAATCGGCTCAAAATCTGTAAATCCGACAGCATTTAATACTAATTGTATAATTGGGAAGCAGAATGTAGCAACTATACTTCCGAGTGAAAACATCTTTGAAGTTTTAAACACGACATAAAATATGATAAGTAAAATCGGAGCAACCGGAAGATACAGACCCATCACGCATCCCACACCGGTGGCAACACCCTTTCCTCCCTTAAAACCAAAATATATCGGGAACATATGACCCAGCACGGTTGCATATGCCGCAACATAGGAGGAGAGCATTATGGTAAGCTCATCGCCGTTAAAGGCAAAGGCGGCGAGCAGGGTACAAAGAGCAACCGAAAACGCGCCCTTTAGGGTATCGCCTAAAAAGGTAACCATTCCGGCTTTTTTCCCGAAGTTTCGCATCATATTGCTCATGCCGGCATTTCCGCTTCCGAGCGTTCTTATGTCGCTACCGTAGAAATACTTGGATATAATCACGGCAAACATGACCGAGCCGAGCAGATAGCCGACTACGGCGGCAACTATAAGTGCGAGATAGTTAATCATAAATTGTCTCCTTAAAACGATACATTATTATTCCGGCAGCAACCGCGGCGTTAAGCGATTCAATGCCGGTAATTTCAATCTTTATTGCATGGTCACATGCGGTGATAATCTCCTGCGGAAGCCCGTTGCCCTCGTTACCTATTAATATGGCAACCCCTCCGGTAATATTACACCCACTAAGCCCAACAGAGGCGGCGGGTGATGTTGCAACCGTTGTGACTCCGCCTTCACGTAGCAGTGGAAACAACCTTTCCTCTCCCACACATAACATCGGTATAACAAAGCTCGCGCCGACAGCGGCTCGCAGAAGTTTCGGCGAGGTAAGGCTTATGCCTTTACAGCCAATAACGCCGTCAAACCCAAATGCGGCGGCGGTTCTTATCATGGCGCCTGCATTTTCCGGATTTTGTATGTCGTAAAGCACAAGGTATCGCCCGTCTTTTTTTAGATCGACAGCTTGTGTGGCTGTTCTGCAAAGGGCGCAGACTCCTTCCGGTGATTTTAAGGTGGTCAACTTATCGTAGACATGCGTTTTTAGAAGGTTGACCTTCCCGTCGAACTTAATCTCGTTTTTCTCATGACACTGCTCGGTTATGAACAGTTCCGAGACTACACCTGCAGCAACCGCCTCCCTGCACAGTTTTACACCTTCAGCTACAAAAAAGCCACTCTCATCCCTAAGTTTTGCATCCCTAAGAAGCGAGGTGATGTGCAATATTTTTACATTATTTCGAGAGGTTATTAAATCCAATTTTATCCTTTCGGGTAGTGTTATTTTATGGCAAGATATGCCGCTATCTCCTCAAAACTTGCTGTCACCGGCAGGGTGTCACCCTCCTCCTTTATGCTTTCAAGGTAGTGTGCATCGCTGTCGGTGATGATGTTGTACCGTTTTGCTATCTCATCATAGTGGGGGGTGCCTTTAAACTGTTCAATGTTTTTTATCTCCACCGCTCCAAAATAGCAATCCTCCGGCACAGTGCCGAGAGCGGATATAATTCCGTTACTGCTACGATCAATATGTGCAGGAACCGCAACACCACCGTAGTGATTGAGGATATGATGCAGGTCGGTTACCGAAATTGAGGTTGCCATACTCAACATTCGTTCCTCCTCGCCCACTATGTTATCATGCTCATTCATCAAGCTTTGATGTCCGAATATGTCAATGCGGTTTTTCATATCAATGCTTTTGGTTGCAACATAGCGCTCAAAATAGTTTGCACTGTCAAGACTTGGCAGAAGGCAAACAACATGAACCTCCTCCGAGGTGCAAAGCTCCATTCCGCATATCACGGTAAGTGGAGTTTCCTTAGCTACCTTTAAAACCGCCTCACAATTTTTTGTGGTATTATGGTCGGTTATTGCAATGACATCAAGTCCGCTTATCATCGCCATGTTTACTATGTTGTTAGGTGTCATTGCATCATCCGCACAGGGAGACAATGCAGTATGAATATGCAGGTCGTAGTGTATCATTGGGACAGTACCGAATCGGCAAAAACCGCCGTCTCATAGACCGGCTTACTGCTCTTCAATACGGTAACATCATGCTGTTTCGCCTTGGCAAGTGCAAGTTCCTCCGGTTCGGTGCCATCGGCTATTATCACAACGGCAACATCGGTGAGTGTCGCAACAGCGATTACATTGGCGTTTCCCATGACGGTCACCCACACACCGTCGGTCGGCGACTTAGTCATGCAGTAGCTTAACAGATCACAGCAATAAATCTTTTTTTCAATTGTACGCTCACCGTCGCCCTCACACAGAACGGCAAAACCGGTTTTTTCTATAAATTCTGATATTATCAAAATTATTCCTCCGGGCTGTCTATCGTTAAAAATCGTTCCGAAATTCTATCAAGTTCTCTAATAACATGCTCTATGTCGACATTTCCTTTAAGCTCCTCGGCCGCGGTTTTAATCTTTTTTTGCAGGTTATATATGCACATATCCTCGGTTGCAAATCCTCTAACAATGTCCTCCGCCATTGCGTGGCAGGAAGGTGCACCACAGGAGCCGCAATCCTTGCCGGATAGGCGTGACTCAATCTGCACAAGCTCCGCCATCATCTCCAATGCCTTATGTCTGTTCGGGTGAAGTTTGAGCACCGAAAGGTATTCTATCTCTCGGTCAAGCCTAATAAGCTCATCTATGTCGTCAAAGTTTGCTTTTGGACCACTTACCGGCATATAGCTGGTGAGCTCTTTAATGTTGGTTTTGCACATATAAGGGTTTGCAACATTTAAAACACCGCCGGCACAACCACCGGCACAGGCGTTGAGCTCCACAAAATCGAGATCATCAAACTTTTCGTCCTCAAGGTTATCCAAAACCTCAATAACATTTTCAATTCCATCCGCCGCAAGATAGTTGTTTCGCAGTATTGCCGAGGCCTCACCGCCCGAAGTGCCCCAGGAAAGACCTATTCTCCCAGCCTTTGAGAGTATATCATCATCCTCACGCTTTTTCATCGCCTTTACAAGCAAGGGATATACATCACGTATTGCAATAACAGCATCCACCGCAGAATAGGAGGTGCCGAGAGGGCTGTTTGCCGCTGTCATTTTTGCGGCGCAGGGAGATATAAATATCGCACCTATCTCCTCCGGTTTAAGCCCTGTTTTCTTTGCCGCTCTCTGCTTTGCAAGCCGTGCAGCAAGTTCCATGGGCGCGTTAAGTGGAAGCAAATTGTCAATCAACTCGGGATATCGCACCCTTATCAGCCGAAGAACCGCAGGACATGCAGAACTTATTACAGGTTTTGTAAGCGAATTAAAGAACTCTGGCTCCCTTGTTTTTTCGCTCACGATTTCAGCCGCCTTTGCCACCTCAAAAACGTCGTCAAAACCAATTTTTAACAGCCCGTATATGGCAGTCGAAATACTTCCGAGGTTGTTGAACTGTCCGAACAGCACAGGTGCCGGAAGCGCAACCTTATACTTAAATCGATCTATTGTAACCAGCGAATCCACAATGGGCAGCTTGGCATGAGCCGGACATACCCTTATACATTCACCGCAGTCAATACATCGTTCTTTTATTATTTTTGCCTTACCCGCGCGAACTCTTATCGCTTCGGTAGGACAGCGTTTAACACAGTTGGTACACCCTTTGCATTTCTCAACTTCAAGGGTTACCGAGTGAAAACTTTTTTCCATTGTGTTACAGTTCCCTCCCGCCTGACGAAACCCGATGTTTATAACAAACTATTCGTCAAGCTTGATTTTCATACGGATATCGGTGCCCTCTCCGAGCACCGTTTGAATGTCCATATCATCGACATTTTTTTTCATATTGGGAAGGCCCATTCCTGCACCGAACCCTAAATTTCTAACCTCGGCAGATGCAGTGGAAAAACCTTCCTGCATCGCCTTTTCTATGTCGGGTATTCCGGGGCCGGTATCCTTCAATAGCATCTCTATGTCAAGATCGGTTAATGTTACCGTTATAGCTCCGCCATTTGCATGTATAGCCATGTTAATCTCACCCTCATAAAGAGCTATAGCAACTCGGCGTATTATACGTGGATCAAGCCCCAAACTTTTCAGGGTGCTTTTAACGTTGCTGGATACCTCGCCGGCACGTGTAAAATCATCGCCCGGCACTGTGTAGTTTAAAACTATGTCACTACTGTTACTCATTATAACGTCATCCCTTCTTAAACTACTGCCTCACCGCCACGCAACCCCTGCTCATAAAGTCTGCCTGCCGATTCAAACATGGTATGTCCGGTACACAAAATTGCTATTCCACGCTCATTTGCCAGCACACACATATCCGGTGTGGGGCGTTTTCCCCTAACCAACACAACGCACACCATGTCCATCATCTCGGCGGTGCGTATTGTCTGTGTATTTACAAGTCCGGTAAGAAGCACCGCCTGGTCCTTTACAAAGGCAAGCACATCACTCATTAGGTCGCTGGAACATGCGGTATGAACCTCGTTATCGCTCATGCTATCGCCGCAGGCAAACTCCGCGTCAAGTATACTTTTGATGTCCCCTATAGTCATAGTACCCCTTCCATGCTCCGACGATGCGGAGACGTTAATTAATAAATCGTTAAACGGCGGAAATGCCGAACAATCGATACTTCCGCTGTTTAAAATATAACATAATTTGATTGCCTTTGTCAACAATCAGATACAAACATTGGCTCCTACCATAACATTATTTTTCAAAATTAAATACGCAATTTTCGGAAGATTTTTGCTGCAATATGTAGTATAATAGATTTACAAAGACTCATATGGTGGTAAACAAGGATGTATGAAAGAGAAACCGAAATAAGAAAAGAGCTATTTGCTCTTGCCGATGATCAGTTTAAAGAGTTTGCTATATCTTTAATTCCAGGCTGTGATAACCTAATAGGGGTGAGAATTCCACAGCTGCGAAAGATAGCAAAAAAAATAGCTAAGGATAACCCCATTGACTACCTTGACAATGCGAACGACATATATTTTGAGGAAACTATGTTAAAGGCACTAATTATCGGGAACACAAACGAATACATCGAGGTAATTCTTGAACAAATAGCGTTGTATGTTCCCAAAATCACAAACTGGTCGCTGTGTGATAGTTTTTGCAACGAGTTGAAAATAGTTCGTCAGCATAAAGAGCGAGTATGGAAATTCCTGCAAAGGTATCACCAGTCAAGCAGTGCATATGAAATACGATTTGCTGTGGTTATGTTTCTTTTTCATTATATGGAGAAGAAATACCTCGACGACATTTTATTTATCTGTGATGTAATAACTCACGATGACTATTATGTAAAAATGGCGGTTGCGTGGTGCTTACAGGTATGTTATGTAAACTTTCCTGCCGAAACAATGGAATACCTTAATGAAAACAACTTAGATGATTTTACATATAATAAGGCTTTACAAAAAATTCGCGAGTCACTAAAGGTAGACAAGGCCACAAAAGAACTAATAAAAACCATGATAAGAAGGTAGATGTGTTATGGACAATAAGCTTAATTTGACTTTTGATGAGATGTATGATGCCGTGATTTCAAATGATGAAAGTTATGACACTGTGTTTTTTTACGCAGTGAAATCAACAGGTATTTACTGTAGACCCTCCTGTAAATCCAAAGCCCCAAAAACAGAAAATATAGAGTTTTACAAAACTGCAGCGCAGAGTATAAAAGCCGGCTACAGACCCTGCAAGCGGTGCAGAAGTGATCTGCTTGACTATCGACCGATGAAGGATATTGCAGAAAAGCTAAAAAAGTTAATTGACAGTATGTTTTACGAGGTTGAATCTCTGAATACAGAAATAGAAAAGCTGGGACTTTCACGCAAGCGAATGGTGGAGGTTTTTAAGGAAGAATATGGCGTGACCCCCATCGGATATGTTAACGATTTGCGATATAAAGAGGCTATAAGGCTTTTAGAGCAGACAGACGACGAGGTAATTGACATTGCCTACTCGATAGGTTTTGGCAGTTTATCGGCATTTTACAAATTCTTTAAGGAGAGGGCGAACATATCCCCTGCCGCATATAGGAAAGGAAACAAAAAATGAAAGACTTTGCAATTTACGAAACAAAACTCGGCTACTTCAAAATGAAATATGCCGACGGAAACATTACCTATTTCAAGAAAATATTTGACGAGAATATAAGTGATTTCGGGATAAAAACAGAACTTACCGACAGAGCATATAATCAACTTGTAGAATACATTGACGGCAAAAGAAAGCAGTTTGATATTCCGTATAAATTGGTGGGCACTGCTTTTCAAACAAAGGTGTGGAATGCACTTTGCGACATCCCTTACGGCGAGACAAGAAGCTATAAGGATATAGCCATAGCTGTCGGAAATGAAAAAGCCAGCCGTGCTGTCGGTATGGCAAACAACAAAAACCCAATAACGGTAATTGTGCCTTGTCACAGAGTTATCGGGGCATCAGGAAAACTTGTCGGCTATGCAGGTGGGCTGACCATGAAAGAATTTATACTTAAAATTGAGGCAGAAAACAAATGAGCAAATATATTGTACTTTTTGAGGTAGTGCCGGCTGTTGATGTTGATACAGGCGACACATGCATGGCAAGATATTTAGAACTTGCCGCAATGCTAAGACCTATGCTAAACGGCTTCGATGGATTTATATCGGCTGAAAGGTTTCAAAGTTTAGCAAATGAGCGAAAAATATTATCTATGAACGTGTGGGAAAGTGAAGAAGCAATGACAAAATGGCGCAGCATAACAGAACATAGAATGAGTCAGCTCGAGGGCAGAAACAAACTGTTTGAAAGTTATAAAATTTCTGTCACAAAGGTTATGCGTGAATACACCGATAAGGACAGAACAGAAGCTCCGGCCGATTCGAATGAATATTTCGGATGATTTTTACATGGCGAAAAGCTAAAAACGCAAGCAGAAGAGCAAACATAAAGCGCACTCACAAAAGACTACGTCCTTATGAGTGCCCTGTAGGTAGGTTCTTCATATGTAAAATGTTCGCAATTAATCTACGTATCTGCGGGGTTTCTTAACTTTCTTTACTCAGCTTATCCTTTAGTCTAAGCATGTTTTCCTGTATTGTATTTATTGTCTGCTCGAAGAATGCATCGTCCTCTCCGCTTGGGTCGTCTAACCCCCAGTTTTCGCTATATTGACAGCGCACCGCCGGGCAGGCTACGTTGCATCCCATAAAGATAACCACTTCCGGTTGCGGTATGTCGGTTATTTTTTTATTGAACTGCGTTTTCTCCATATCTATGTCGAACAATTTTTTCATCATCCGCACAGCATCGGGATTGATTTTATCCTTTATTATTGTGCCGGCAGAGTAGCTGTCAAAAACATCCGATGCAAGATGTTTTCCGAGTGCCTCCGCAATCTGACTACGGCAGGAGTTGTGGTTACAGACAAACGCAACCTTCGGTTTCCCCTCGCAGTTCAGCTTAAATTCGTTGTTATCATAGTCGTAGTCCTCGACCCTTACCCATGTTTGATTCATATTTTTTTCACCCATTATGACGCCCTAACCTTTTTTAGGATATCAGTAACCTCGTTAGATTTTAAAACCTTACCATAGGATACTACCTTTCCGTCCACTACCAGTGCCGGTGTTGTCATCACGCCATAGCTTGCTATCTGCGCAAAATCGGTTACATGGTCAATTTCAGCATCCATGTTAAGCCCGCGCAGTGCATCCTTTGTTGCTTCCTCGAGTTGATTGCATTTCGCGCATCCTGAGCCAAGCACCTTTACCGAGGCACCCTCGCTGTTTGCCGCCTGTGCCGCCGACATGGACTCAGCCGAAACATCACCACAACAGCCGCTTTGCTCTGCCTTTTTTGCCGCTATCTCAGAAGGTGTACACATTCCACCGCAGTCGCAAGGCACTTTTTCTTCCTGTTTTGTCTTACCAAATCCGAATAATCCCATAATTAATTTCTCCTTATTAAATAATAAATGGTTGAATTACGTTGAATACATATCCCACAATGACAATGCCTAAGAAACAAATTGCAATAAACGCTGCCAATAGCTTTGGTTTGACCGCCTTTTTCAGCATAATCATGGAGGGGAGACTTAGCGTTGTAACCGCCATCATGAAGGCGAGTATCGTGCCAAGCTGTGCGCCCTTTGCGAGTAATGCCTCGGCAATCGGTATTGTTCCGAATATGTCGGCATACATCGGAATACCTGCGATGGTTGCAAGCAGCACACCAAAGGGATTGTTTGTTCCGAGTACAGACTCTATAATATCCTGCGGTATCCAGTTATGGATAAATGCCCCGATGCCTACACCCACCAGTATATAGGGAAACACCTTTTTGAAGGTGGAGACAACCTGCTCCTTTGCGAACATAACCCTCTCACCCTTGGTGAGGTCGGGAGATTCTATATCTACCGTGCCGGCGTTTAGGATGAAATCTTCAACATTCTTTTGCATACCCATTTTGTCCAGCAGCGAGCCGCCTATAACGGCAATAACAAGACCTAAAACCACGTATATTATCGCTACATTTCCACCGAATATGCTCATAAGCAATACAAGACTTCCGAGATCTACCATCGGGGAGGATATCAGAAAAGAAAATGTCACTCCCACCGGAAGGCCGGCACTGGTAAAACCCATAAAAAGCGGAATGGAGGAGCAGGAGCAAAACGGGGTGATGGTTCCGAGAAGTGCCGACACAATGTTTGCCCATATTCCGTTAAATCTCGAAAGAATTTTTTTGCTACGCTCCGGCGGAAAATAACTCTGTATATAGGATATAATAAATATAAGCGAGCAGAGGAGCACCGTTATCTTTATCACATCATAGATAAAAAACTGCACACTTGCACCGACCGGAGATGTAATATCCATACCGAATGAGAAAAGCAGCCCTCCCACAAGGTCGTTGAGCCATTTCATACCGAGAATTTGTCCCTGAAAAAAATCCCAGCCGCTTTTGATAATATCCATAGATTTTCGCCTTTCTTAAATCAAAAATTTTTGATGTGTTGTGGTTTTTTTATCGCCACACTAATCGGTGGCGATATTATGCTTTTTAATTTGTTTTTAAGCGCCTGACAACAAGTTTATATGCGGTTAAAAACAGGAGCTTATTTTATCAAGCTGTTGTTCGGAAGTGTCGGTCAGCTTGCTCAGCATTTCAATCGCTTTTGCACTTCCCTTTTCACTTATCCGATAATGGGTCCATTTGCCCTGATACCAACACTCGATTATCCCACTTTCACACAAAATTTTCATGTGATAGGATAGTTTCGACTGCGCAATATCAAGACTTTCGGTCAGGTCACAGGCACATCTCTCACTCTCCGCGAGTCTTTTTATTATAGAAACCCTTATAGGGTCACATAGCGCCTTGAACACCTTGGCTGTTTCCAGAGCAGTATAATCCATTTTTTCATCCCTTAAATCAACTTTATTTGATGAGTTTATTATACATCATCTTTCAGCATCTGTCAACCCTTTAAATCAATTTTTCTTGATTTAACGTTTTGATGAATTTATTATTAATATCCTTTACTATTAATGTGATATCTCACAGTTGAAATTGCACCTATGCAATGGTATAATTTATACAGGTGATGCAGAAAAATCGCCATAGAAAGGGATGGACATAATATGCTTAAAGGATATGTGGGTAGCTATTCTAATGGTGGAGACGGTATTTATACTTTTAGGTTAGACGAGACTAATGGCACGCTTTCAGATGTTAAACTATTCAGCCCGATAAAAAACTCAACATATATCATCGCAGGTCACAAGGAATTCATTTATGCTACATATGGTGCGGGTGACGGACATGGTGTAGCGGTTTGTTCAAGGGACGGGAGGGTGCTCGATCTTTTAGCCTATGATGTCGGCACACCCTGCCATATAGCCGACGATGCCTACGGCGAATTCATCTACACGGCAAACTACTCGGCGGGAACCGTTGCAAAGGTTCGATTTTCCGACGGCAGGCTGTCGCTTGTTAAAAAAATATTAATTAAGGACGCCGCCGGTTGTCATCAGATAACCGTTTTGGACGATAAGCTTATACTCCCGGCACTTTTAATGGATAAGGTTTTTATTATTGACAAGGATCTGAATATTCTAAATGAGATAGAACTGCCAGAGGGCAGCGGACCGCGCCACGGAGTGGTGTCGAAAGACGGCGAAATATTTTACCTTGTTACCGAGCTTAGCAACGAGTTGTTTAGCTATCGAATAGAAGGCAACAGCTTGACCGAGATCGGTCGTGTCTCCTTGCTACCGCCCGATCTAAAACGTTGCGAAGGCAGTGCGGCGATACGTATGAGTGTAGATGGTAAAACCTTAATGGTCTCCACAAGATTTGCAAATATAATAACAATGTTGAACATTGAGGATGGGTTGCCGAGCCCTACCCAGTTCTACAAGCTACCCGGCGATCACCCGAGGGATATTTTAAATGTTTGCGACGACAGATATCTGCTGGTTGCAAACCGATATACCGATCAGCTTATATGCCTTTCGATAGAGAATGGCAGGATAGTAAAGCAGTGTTCCGAGGTTAATACACCGCAGGGTGTCAGCATTTATATGGATGAGGTATAAGTATGTCCGACATTAATCGAAACATAACCATTTTCGGCGGCACCGGAGATCTCTGCTACCGCAAACTTATGCCTGCATTTTATAACCTATATGCTACCAGTAAAATCGAGGAAACAGACAGGATAATTGCCATAGGTCGCCGTGACTACAGCCGTGACGACTATATAGACATAGTTAAAGGTTGGGTGAAAAAATACAGTAGAGTTGATTACAAGGAGGAACTGTTTTTAAGCTTTGCAAAACAGGTCGTATACCTTAAGATGAATTTCACCGATTCCTCCGAGTATGAAAAGCTTACACAGCTGTTTTGCGAAAACACCTCCAAGGAAAACATGTTTTACTATGCTGTCGCACCGGAATTTTTCGAGGTTATTTCCGAAGGGATAATTTCTTTAAAATGCATATCGAACCCAAAGATAGTTATAGAAAAACCGTTCGGAGAGACCCCTGAACATGCAAAGCGACTTAACGACAGGCTTTCGGACTGTTTTGGAGATGAGAGCATCTATCGAATCGACCATTATCTCGGCAAGGAGATGATACAAAACATTCTGACCATACGATTTCATAACCTTCTGTTTGAAAACAGCTGGAATCGGCATAACATTGACAATGTAAGGATTATCGCAAGCGAGGAGGTCGGTGTCGAGACACGTGCCACCTACTATGACAACTCCGGTGCCTTAAAAGACATGGTTCAAAACCACCTTATGCAGCTGCTTAGCTTTATTGCAATGGAGCCACCTAAGGATGCTGATGATTTAAAGGCGAAACAGTCCAAAGTTTATAGTGAGCTTCGCCCGGTCGAGAGGCTTAATGTAGAGGAAAGTTTACTGCTTGCAAGGTATGACGGATATTTATCCGAACCGGGTGTTGCAAAAACCTCGGTAACCGAGACCTTTGCCGCCTGTAAGCTTTTTGTGGACAACGAACGATGGATGGATGTTCCCTTTTACATAATCACCGGTAAAAAAATGTGTACCCGAGAGATGAATGTAATCGTGACCTTCAAGCGTCTAGATGGGCAGGAAAAACCAAATGTGCTTATCTTTAAGATACAGCCTTATGAGGGTGTAACACTAAGCTTTAACATAAAGACACCGGGCGACAGCTATGGGGTCACCGGTGAGGAGATGGACTTTTGCCAAAACTGCAACCTCTCCTACCGCATTAACACACCTGAGGCATATGAGAGGTTGCTATACTCGGCGTTAGTCTCGGATAGGCGCTGGTTTTCCGGATGGGATCAAATATATCTCAGCTGGAGGTATATCGAAAAAATCAAACAGCAATACTATGATAAGGAACTGCCCATCTACGGATATAAACAGGGGAGTACAGGTCCGGCTGAAATATCTGAAATATTAAAAGGAGCAGATGTAACGACATATTCACAGCTTTACTGTGAAATCAATTGACAGACAATACAAAAGGAACAATCATAAGGATGAAAAAAATAAACGACAACATAATTAACATAGGCGTAGCCGATTTTAAAACCGACCTTTTTGAGGGTCAATACAGGATACCAAACGGCATATGCTACAACTCATATCTTGTGCTGGACGATTATGTCACCGTTTTTGACACGGTGGATAAGAAATTTACCACAGAGTGGATGGAAACTCTTGAAAAATCTCTTAACGGCAGACAGCCGGACTATCTGGTACTACAGCACATGGAGCCGGATCATGCCGGAAGCATCTCGGGATTTTTAACCAAATATCCGAATGTGCAGATAGTTGCAAATACAAAAAGCTTTGCACTGATAGCTCGATTTAACAAAAACCTACCGGAATTTAACAAAAAAGTGGTTGCCGACGGCGAGACCCTCTGCACCGGAACGCATACCTTTAAATTTATCTTTGCACCGATGGTGCACTGGCCGGAGGTTATGGTAAGCTATGAAATCTATTCCAAAACACTTTTTTCTGCCGATGCATTTGGTACATTTGGCGTATGCGAGGACAATGAAAAAATCACACCTGCCAACTGGGCGGACGAGGCATGCCGTTACTATATCGGTATAGTCGGAAAATATGGCTCTCAGGTGCAGACATTAATAAAAAAGCTTGCCCCACTTGAAATAGACACAATTTGTTCCCTACATGGTCCTCACCTTAGTGGTGACCTGTCGGGTTATATCGAACTATATGACAGTTGGTCGTCAAATCGCGCCGAAAAAGAAGGGGTTGTAATAGCCTATGCTTCGGCATACGGAAACACCGAGACGGCGGTCGAAATGCTTGCCGAAAATCTATCTGCAAATGGTTGCGGAGATGTTAAGGTTTTTGACCTTGCACGCTGTGACATGTCAAAGGCAATTGCCGAGGCATTTAGATACCCCAATGTTGTTCTCGCCTCGATAACATATAACTCCGGTATTTTTCCGGTTATGACAGAGTTTATCAACGGCTTAACCGAGCGCAACTTCCAAAACAAAACTGTAGGCATCATAGAAAACGGCTCCTGGGGTCCGATAGCCGGAAAGGTTATGACCTCAATGCTTGAAAGGTGCAAAAACATCACCTATGCCCAAAATAAGGTTACTGTAAATTCAGCTGTGGATGACACGGCTGTAACGGCGATATCCGCACTGGCAGACGAGCTATGCGGTTAGCTTAAATAACGTCTCTTGCACAGGTGGGGGACATTGATGAAAGGAGAAAAAAATGGCAAACATAGCAATTGTATACTGGAGTGGAACAGGCAACACCGAAAAGATGGCAAATGAAATTGCCGATTACATTAAACAGTCCGGCAATTCGACAGAGCTGTTTACCGCTGATTCCTTTACAAGGGATATGGTGGATGGATTTGACGGGTTTGCTTTCGGTTGTCCCGCAACCGGCACCGAGGAACTTGAGGAATACGATTTTTTACCGATGTGGGATGCGGTAAAGGACGGTTTAAAGGGTAAAAAACTTGTGCTGTTCGGCTCCTACGGTTGGGGTGGCGGCCCTTGGATGGACAGTTGGAAGGCAGACTGCGACGAAAACTCCCTCACGGTGGAGGGAGTGGTTATCTGCAATGAGACCCCGGAGGATGACACCATCGCCGAATGCAAAGATTTAGCCGATAAATTGTTATAACTCTACCTTTAGTGAAAGTTGTATAGTTATACCACTTTAAAAAGCTTACAAAGACGGCGTCGGTAAAATTTTGTTTAACAAGGCGTCGGCAAACTGTCGAAACAATTCGACAGTTTGAGTAAATACTTTCGTATTGCGATTGTCGACAACACATTGTCAAAAAAATTGATTAAACGAAATTTCAACACCCGGACTATATGATTTTAGGAGTGGGTTTACTATATTATTCGGCCGACACCTTTGTAAGTGGCACATCGATAAATCTTGTACCTTCAAAAGCAGGAACATCTCTTGCGATGTCCACCGAAGTATCCGAAACGACCTCTGCCATACGGTAGGGGTCGTTATATATTGTTCCGAACAAGCTACCACTCTTTACAGCATCTACAGCCTGTGGAATTGCATCTATCCCGTATATAGCGACACTATTTTCGGTTGATGATAAAAACTCCAATGCACCGAGGGCAATTCCGTCGCTGTTGCATAGTATTGCCTCCACCGACGAAAGGTCAATTTCATTCTGTAACTCCGTCAGCCTATCTACCGTGTTGTCAGTGCTCCAATCAGTGCTTATCTGCCCGAGTAGTTCTGCGTCCGCCTCATCAAGTGTCTCGATTACCGACTCACTGCGCACCAAACTAATCGTGTTACCTTCCTCGCCCTTTAACAGCAGATATTGCATAACTCCGTCGTTATTTTTGTCGAGCATTATTCCGTTTTCATAATGCTCAAGGGCCAACTCCGCCTGTAATCTGCCTGCGGAATTTTCGTCTGCCAAAACATTGGTATAGTTATCGTAATCGGCAAGCTGTTCCGCAGAGGGAGTATTACCGAAAAACACGATGTTTTTTTCCTCTGCTTCGGCAAGGGCACAAAACATCGCCGTCGTCTCGGGGTCGGCAATGCTTACCGCTACAACATCTACACCCTGCGAAAGCAAGGTTTCAAGCTGTTGTTGCTGTAATTCTGCATCACCCTCGGCATTTAAAATAGTTATGGAGATGCTGTCGTCGGCACTGTCTATCTCCTCTAACCCTATCTTTACGACCGAGAGATAGTTGTCGTTAAAATCGTCAATGCAAACTCCTATCTCAACATTGGAGACGGCAGAAGCATCGGAGGAACTACCCTCGGCGGCACTGTTGCACCCTGTCAACAGAAATGATATTAAGCTAAATATAATAATTATTTTCATATATAATAAATCAACCGTTGTTAAAGCCCTTAATTATTAAGGAGGAATATTGATATTATTTTAAGGGCGTATCTTAGGCTGATTATTTCTCTTTCACTCCATTCTCTGCTACGTGTACAATCGTCAAGTCCCATCACAGTGTGGGTATTCGCCCTGCCCTTTTCCTGTATCAGCAAAAAGCTTTTAATCCCCTGTCCTCTCATGTGCTGATAGGCATCATCCTTTTCAAACAGCTCCACGTCATTACTGTAAAGCACCCCCTCAACCGCTATAGCATCATAGAACACCTGCAATTCAGCAATCGGAATATCTTGAAAAATATCAATCTGTGCCTCTATCCCCCTGCTACACCACTCATGCGTCACGCTATAGCTTTCCCCCTCACCATCTGCTTCAATGATGTAGCACCTGTCGACATTAAGTCTCCTTCCGATGTACCTCATCACCATGTCAAGCGATTTGCTTAGGTCGGAGGATTCATAGAGGGTATCAAACAGGCCGGAAATCATTTCCGGATCAAAATAGGTGTTTTCCAGCCTATTTGCGTTTTCCAACAAGGTCAAGGCTTTTTTTCCGCTGTCTGCAAACTCCTCCGAATAGAAGGTATAACAATCCTTCCCCTTTCTTTTTGACTGATAAAGTGCCTTATCGGCGGCATTGTAAAGCTCATTATAGCTCGCACCATCCTTCGGGAACATCGCAACACCTATACTTCCCGAAATTTTATAGTCGCCGTTTTCACCTGAATAACTGTTTTTAAACGCCTTGGAAACAGCCTCTGCTTTTCTGATTACCGTATCGGCATCTGAAAGGTTTTGAACAAAAACAATGAATTCATCGCCGCCTATGCGCCCTATTATATCCTCTTCACGAAAATTCATCTGCAGTTTATCGGCGATTTCTTTAAGAACTCGGTCTCCAAACTGATGGCCTAAGTTATCGTTAACCGCCTTAAAGTTATCCACATCCACAATAAAAAGTGCATGGTACAATCCGCCATCTTTAGCTATTATCTCCTCAACGGCATTTTCTGTGGAAATTTTATTTAGACAGTCGGTCAAAAGGTCGGTTTTAGACCTTTTTTCCAACATTTTTTGCTCATGAATATCAAAGGTTTTTCCTATAGCATAAAGCGGATTGCCCTGCTTATCCTTGGTAATGTTGTAGATTATTCGATAGTGCCGAAATGATTTATCCGGAAGATAAAATCTTATGTCAAATGGCCCGGGATTTCCTTTCTTCATCTCGGCGTCAAACCGTAAGAACTCCTCCAAATCGTCCGGATGTACTATCCCGCTATCCACAACTCCGGAGGGAAATGGATTTTTATCGGTCGGTAGGTCGAGTATCTTTATGCCGTTGCCAAAAAACTGCATCTCAGCTGTTTTCATTTCATATGCCCAAAACCACTCGTCTGAAAGCTCAGCCGCAGCATTAAACAACGCCTTATCGGTAATTCGGTTATAGAAAAAGCCGTCGGCAAACTGGGCGCTTTCATAGTCGGCAAGCTGAGGGCGCAGATCCCTTATGAGCGTTATCAGCTGTGTGTTGATAACATGCATGGTGATTTCACATGGTATTTCATCACCGTCATTAGTGATATGCATCCAGTTAAACTGTAGGAAACCTTTTTCATACGCAGAATCAAGGTTTATCCCGGCAAGATCCATCGACCTTGCTCCGTCCGGCTGAAACTCCGGAGAAAATTTAAAGAAAGTCTCAGTTAACACCTCCTTGTCTTTGCAGGCAAAAAGGTCAACAAGATATTGATTGGTATATATAAGCTTACGTTCTGAAGTCCAGACATTTATTCCCATTGGAATTGCATCAAATATCCTAAACAACTGCTCGTTTGACAGATGCTTTAGATATGTTTCGGTGTAGTTTTCCGACAATCCGGTCATGAGGTAACCTCCTTAAAATATCTCTCTTCAAACTCTGCTATTGGCATTGGTTTTGCATAATAATATCCTTGTACACAGTCACAACCGATTTGCGTTAAATAATCCACCTGTTCTTTTTCCTCTATCCCTTCTGCAACCACCGTCATATTCAGCTGATGTGCAAGGGATACAATTCCATCTACAACAAGGTTTCCGCGCCTTCCATAACGATGCTCAAGAAAGAAACTTCTGTCCAGTTTTAAAATATTAACGTTAATATTTTTAAGCATTCCGAGCGAGGAATAGCCGCTGCCGAAGTCATCTATCGCCACCACAAATCCGGCTGCACTAAGCTCATCAAAAAGTGCATCAACCTGATCGCTGTTTTCCTGTGTAATGGTCTCGGTAAGCTCTATCTCTATGTATTCCGGCGGTATTTCATAGCTATCGACAATTGCCTTTATCGAATCTACAAAGTCGGGATTTTTAATGTTTAGTCTCGAAAAATTAACCGATACCGGAAGTATTTCTCCTGTTTCGATAAGGCGATTGCGCTGCTGTTCACAGATACACCTAAGCATATACCTGTCCAACTCAACAATAAATCCATTGCCCTCAAAAATCGGTATGAAATCGTTTGGGTAAACAACATTTCCATCATCGGGAATCCATCGAACAAGCGCCTCAGCACCGACAACTGTTTCACCTTTAAGGCTAATTTTAGGCTGTAAAAAAACCTTGAATTCACCATTTTCCAATGCCGAACGCATCCTGTTGGTGATGTCGGTCATGGATAAAATCTGCTCCTTGTACTTCTCGACATAGTCATACATGTGTGCGGTCTTATCCTGTTTTGCCATTGAATGGGCTATGTTCACCTTACTAATTATATCGTTGATATCTTCCTGCCTATCCTCGATATGATATCTGCCAAGTCTAAAAGAAAACTGATGATCCTCGGCACAGTTCAACAACTCGTGAAACCTTTTTTCATATCGATAGCTGGTGGTTGTCATGTCGGAAAATACTGTCTCGTCTCCCAACATTATAAACTCATCGGGGCCCATTCTTGCCTGAATGAAGGATTCCTGTGGCATTTCCCGCCCGACCATTGCTATCGTTTTAATAACACAGTTTCCGGTACCGTAGTCATAAAGTTCGTTTACCGCCTTAAAGTTAACAACATCTGCCTTTACAAGATAGTACTGTTTGTCCTTATTTTTATGCATCATCTCGGCAGCATCAATTCTAAACTTTGCCAGATTTCGCAGCCCCGTCAGCGGGTCGTAATAGGCAACCTGTTCTATCCTTTTTATGTTCCTTCGCTCGGTAATAACCAGAAAAACAATAAAGCCCACAAAAGCAACTATAATTATTGTGCTTATCATCATTAGATCTCTCGAGATGCTGTCGGCAACCCCGGTAACCATTGCCTTCGGCATAACATAAAATATTGTCCAATCGTTAAGATATAACGGACGGTAGGAGGCAACCCTTTCTTGATTCAGCATATTAAAGTAAACAAGGTTAACATTCTTGTTTCTTATGTCGCTCAATACCTGTTCATGGCTATAACCATCCTCATACTCCGCATAATCTAAAGGCAACTTTTCCGGAATATCGGGGTTGGTCGTAATTAACACATCAGTATCGTCATTAACCACAATTGCCCATGCACTTTCATATACGGCGTTTCTGAGGAGTTCGGTAAGATAGTCGGTACTGTATTCCGCTATCATCACACCTATTATTTCATCGCTTTTATACAGCGGAGTTGACACACCGACCACCATACTGTCGGTTATCGAGGATACATACGGTTCACAGGTGAAGGTTTCACCACCGATAGCGGCGTTAAAGGCCTTTTCGTTCATTACCTCGCCGGAATAGTTGCTGTCGTCAAGGATATGCTTACCTTCGGTGTTCAAAAAAATTACATTGTTATAACCGAAATCCTCCTGTACCATATTAAGGTAATCCACAGCATTTTGAGGGGTATCTATGAGAAGAGAAATTGTTTTTGCAATAACCTCAACGTCGGTCTGTTGTTTTTTTAACTCCGTATCAAAGGAAAGCTGTTGTTGAACCGCAAGCCGTTCAATCCCTTCAGCAGTAATGCTGCTAAGGTTACTGTTGGCAGTTCCGTTAAAATTATAAAGCAATATTGCCGTCAGCGTGAGTATACAGAAAAGCATTAAAAGTATTTTTTTATTGCTGTTTTTAGTCATAACTAATCTTTTTATACCTTATTACCTTTACATAATAATAACATCTATTTATATCTTTTTCAACCTAAATCAATAAAATTCAATAAAACATCACTATTTTAATATAACATCGTTTTTATTATAGATAATCATATTAAAGGAACTCAGATTACACCGATAGCCATTACGATATACTCTCAGGAGATTGCGTGAAGTGGCCGCTATCATATAAAGCACAGGAATAATGAACATTTCCCGATGTAAATTCTGCCCTAACTCCTCTTTTTAATGCTAAAAAACCACTTATACGGTAAAAAGCGTGTAAAAAGGGTTGACTTTTATCGATTGTGGTATTATTATAATCTATATAATCTCCGCACGATTGCGGAGTTAAAGTATTTATTTTATCTTAAATTTGTCCGGATGGATAGATAATTTTCCTTTGGCGGAATAGTTTTTACATGGCGCAATATAATTATAAAAGAGTATTACGAAAAGTTTGGCGAATTAGATTTTTATTTGAATGAACGTGGATGGCACTATGTTAAATTTATTTAGTACAAATGATATTGAGGTCTACTCGCAGTTTCACCATGAAGTAAACTGTGAGAGTTATAAATTTATGGGGGCACACCCAGCCTTTCGAAACCTTCGAAACGGCATTGTGTTTAGGGTGTTTGCGCCCAATGCAAAGGAAATATTTGTTACAGGAGACTTTTGTGACTGGGACGAGCAAGAAAACTTGATGTACCCAATCTCGGAAAGTGGCCTTTACGAGTGTTTTGTTCCCGGTGCGGGATACGGCAATAGATATAGGTATTTAATAATAACCGAACATGATCAAAAGCTTTACCGTCCTGACCCATATGCATTTAAAAGTGTTCAGGTAAGCTCCGATACGTTTTCCGTTGTTGCAAACCCCTTTAACTACCACTGGAAAGATGCAGGATTTAAAAGAGAATTCGCAAGCCGAAATTCCAAGTCTGCCCCGGTAAACATATACGAGTTGCATCTCGGCTCCTGGAGAAGGAATTCCGATGAATCCAACTGTAGCTACAGAACCATCGCCGACACTCTGGTTGCATATGTAACCGAGATGAGTTATACCCATGTACTCCTTATGCCTATAACCTTTCCGACCATACGTTCGGTTTACGGATATATAGTGAGAAGTTTCTTTGCGCCGGACAACAGGTTTGGAGACTCGGCTGATTTAATGTTTCTTATCGATCGGCTACACGAGGCGGGGATCGCCGTTATTTTAGACATACCCATAATGGGCTTTTCGGAGGATGATAAGGGGTTGTACCTTTTCGACGGAGGTCATGTTTATGAGGAGCCGAATCTTTTACATCGGTTAGATCGCAAAATCGGTATGACGTTGTTTAACTATGGCAGTGTAGAGGTGCAAAGTTTCATGATATCAGCAGCCGTCTTTTGGACTTCGGTCTATCATTTTGACGGTATAAAGCTAAGCTCCATATCCTCGGTGCTACGACTTGACTATGAAAGAGGCGACGGAGAATGGGTGCAAAACCATTTTGGCGGAAGTGAAAATTTAGAGGGTATCGCCTTTTTACAGCGACTTAACGAGGAGCTTCATCGCCGTGACGAGAGTATAATAACCATAGCAAAGGACGACAGCGGTTGGCCGACAATTACACACGACAGCGTACGTGGCGGACTTGGGTTTAACCTGTCGATGGATTCGACATGGACGGACAATATATTATCCTACATGTCTAACGATCCTTTTTTCAGAAAAAATTATCATCAACAGCTTACCGAAAACTTCAGCCGAACGGCAGGCGAATCCTATGTGGTGGGATTTACCCACAATCAGGTCATGTTCGGACAGTGCTCCATGATAAATAAAATGCCGGGAGATTACGAAAACAAATTTGCCAATCTACGTACACTTTACGGCTATATGATGTCACACCCCGGCAAGAAGATGTTGTTTATGGGCTGTGAAATAGGTCAATTTATCGAATGGAAACCGGATAAATCATTAAGCTGGACGCTACTTGATTTTGACAATCATCTACAGCTGCAGCGATATGTCAAGGCACTCAACAGATTTTACTGTAGCAACTCCGCCCTTTGGGAGCTGGACAGCAGCATGGAGGGTTTCTCCTGGCTGGTTTCGGATGACAGCGAACAAAACATCGTAGTTTTTTCACGTTACGACGAGCGAGGCTCACAGCTTATCTGCATATCAAACTTTGCACCTGTTTTGCGTGAGGATTACATTATCGGTGTCCCTACCTCCGGCATATATCGTGAAGTATTTAACTCGGATGAAGAAATTTACGGTGGTACCGGCCACAAAAATGATGTTGATATCATCAGCACTCCGGGACTGAGACACGGTCATAACAATTGCATCAAGATTAGTGTTCCGCCGTTGTCCACAATATTTATTAACAAGGAAAGATAGAAATAACATTAAATTAAGGAGGGGTTTTTGAAGGAATGTGTAGCAATGTTACTTGCCGGTGGGCAGGGTAGCAGACTGTATACCTTAACAAAGAAGCTTGCAAAGCCGGCTGTACCGTTTGGGGGTAAATACAGAATTATCGATTTTCCGTTATCCAACTGCATTAACAGCGGAATCGACACGGTGGGGGTGCTTACCCAGTACCAGCCGCTTGTTTTAAATGAATACATCGGAAATGGGCAGCCTTGGAATCTTGACAGGCTGTACGGTGGTGTGCATGTGCTCTCGCCATATCAAAAGGCGAGCGGTTCAGACTGGTACAAGGGCACAGCCAACGCAATATATCAAAACCTTGATTTTATCTGTCGCTACGATCCGGAGTATGTTTTAATCCTTTCCGGCGACCATATATATAAGATGGATTATTCGGCAATGCTTGATTTCCACAAGAAAAAAAATGCCGACTGTAGCATAGCGGTGTTAAACGTTTCTAAGGAGGAGACAAAGCGCTTTGGAATAATGACGGTTGACGATGAGAACCGCATCACCAAATTTGAGGAAAAACCTCAAAACTCAGATTCCACCCTTGCCTCGATGGGAGTTTACATATTTAAGTGGGATAAGCTTAAAAGTTACCTCGAACAGGACGAGACTCAAAAGGACTCATCAAATGATTTCGGAAAGAATATTATTCCGTCCATGCTTGCCGACGATCAACGACTGTTTGCATTTCCGTTTGACCATTATTGGAAGGATGTCGGGACGATAGAGAGCCTCTGGGAAGCAAACATGGATCTTTTAAATCCTAACGTCGCACTCGATGTTTGGGATTCCAGATGGAGAGTATATTCACGTAGTCCGGGGCTTCCTCCGCATCGGGTTCTCGGCAATGCAGTCGTTGAAAACTCTATGATTACAGAAGGCTGTCTTGTAGAGGGACATATCGATTTTTCTGTTCTCTTTGCCGGAGTTAAGGTTGGCAAGGGTGCCGTTGTGCGTGATAGCATTATAATGCCGGGTGCCGTTATCGAGGAGGGTGCCGAGGTTCATTATTCCATCGTCGCTGAGGATGTTGTAATAAAGAAAAATGCCAAGGTCGGTGTACGACCGGAGGAAATTGACGATATATCCGGGTGGGGTATCACTGTACTCGGTGAAGGAATCACCGTAGGTGAGGGCGCTAAAATAGGCGCTAAGGTTATGGTAGAAAAGGATGTTAAGGAGGGTGAGTCGGTATGATAAATTCTAAAACATTGGCTGTACTTTTCCCTAACAGTCATGACAAGGAGCTGGGAGAGCTTACCGCAAAAAGAGCCGCCGCTGCAATTCCCTTTGGCGGAAGATATCGTCTTATAGATTTTCCTCTCTCCGGACTTTCGGTTGCAGGTGTAGAGCGATGCGCCATCATTGTAAACCGAAACTATGTTAGCCTGATGGATCACATAGGAAACGGTAGGGAATGGGATTTTGTTAATAAACGCGGCGGAATAAGTGTTTTCCCTCCTTTTTCGGAAGGTCAATACTATGCCGACAACAAGGTAGGTGCATTATATAGTATCCTTGGCTACCTTGATAAGGCCTCCGAGGAATATGTTGTACTTGCAGACTGTAACTTTGTTGCAAATATAGACTATCGTGATCTGTTCGCCTCCCACCGTCAAAGCGGTGCCGACATAACAGCGGTATATGTAAAGCAAGATATATCTCCGGAACTTAAGGATAACAATATCACCCTAACGCTGGACAACGAGAGCAACATAACCGAGATTTTTTGCGACGATTTTCACTCCGGTGAGCGTAACATCGCCCTTTCGGTGTTTGTTATGAAGCGAACAATTCTCTGTGACATGATACGTGAAGGGCACATCCGCAATCGCACCTTTATCGAAAAGGAGCTGATGAGCAAATGTATCGGTCGACTCGTAATGAAGGGTTATGAATACAAGGGCTACTTTACCTTTATAACAGACCGTAAAGGCTACTACGAGGCTAACATGTCGTTATTGTCTGACGATAACATGGATAAACTTTTTCCATCTAAACAACCGGTATATACCAAGGTGCGAGATGATGCGCCGGTAAGGTACACCGTGGACAGCAAGGTGATAAACTCGGTCATTGCCGACGGCTCTCTGATAGCCGGAACTGTTGAAAACAGTCTTTTATTCAGAGGTGTAAGGGTTGAAAAAGGTGCCGTAGTAAAGAACTGCGTACTAATGCAGGATACAATAGTGGAGTCTGGGGCAGTACTGGACAGGGTCATCACCGACAAGGATGTTAAGGTTTCCGAAGGCTGTGAGCTTAAAGGTTCGGTAAACTATCCGGTTTATGTAAATAAAGGTGAAACTGTATAGCGGATTATTTATTTTGTGAAATATATTATATGGGAGTTAATTGATGAAGATACTTTTTTGCACAAGCGAGGCGTCACCATATGCAAACTCCGGGGGACTCGGAGATGTTTCGGGAAGCCTACCTGCCGTATTAAATCGAGAAATTGACGGGCAGGAATGCCGGGTCGTTATGCCTTTATACCGAACAATATCCGAGCGATATCGTGACGAATTAAAGTTTATCTGCAGCTTTAATGTCGACCTCGGATGGAGAACTCAATATTGCGGAGTTTTCGAGATTGAGGACAACGGCACCAAATACTATTTTTTAGACAATCAGTTCTATTTTTTCAGGGACGGAGGTATCTACGGATATCTTGATGACGGCGAACGATTCGCATTTTTCTCCAAGGCGATAATCGAGATGTTGTTTTATATCGACTATTCGCCGGACATCCTACATTTAAACGACTGGCAGACGGCACTTGTGCCGGTTTTGATGAGAACAAATTACGGTGGCAATCCGAAAATTGATCCGATCAAGACACTTTTCACCATCCACAACATTCAGTACCAAGGCAGATATGACGATCATATGCTTCGGGATGTTATCGGTATGGGAGACTGGGAACGTCACCTGTTAGAATATGCAGGCGGAATAAACCTTATGAAAGGTGCCCTTGAAGCTGCAGATGCAATCAGCACCGTATCGCCTACCTATGCAGAGGAGCTTCAGCACAACTGGTTTGCATACGGTCTTGATGCAATTATTAGGGATAAAAAATATAAGCTTTCAGGCATTTTAAACGGCATAGACACCGATGGCTACAATCCGGCAACCGACAAGGCGATTGCTTCGGTTTATACCACACGCGCATTTGCAAAAGGCAAGGCGGCGTGCAAAAAAGCATTGATAGAATATTTTAACCTTGAGGATGAAGGTCGCCCCATAATAGCAATGGTGACAAGGCTTGTTACCCATAAAGGCATCGACCTCGTAAAGCACATGGCACAGCAGATGATAGATGATGGATTTTCCATCGTTGTTCTCGGTAGCGGTGACGGAAACTATGAGGCGTTTCTCAACTATCTTGCCGAACAAAATCCCGGCCGTGTAGGCGTTTATCTCGGGTTTGTGCCGGACCTTGCAAGGAAAATCTACGCCGGTGCAGACATGTTTTTAATGCCGTCTAAATCCGAACCTTGTGGACTTTCCCAGATGATTTCCTGTCGCTACGGCACCGTGCCGATTGTGCGCGAAACAGGCGGTCTTAACGATTCAATAAAGGACAATGGTGACGGAACCGGCAACGGATACACCTTCCGCAACTACAATGCACATGAAATGTATGACTGTTGTACAAGGGCTAAGTCGTTGTATGCCGATAAAAAGGCATGGAAATCGCTTGCCATTCGTTGTATGAAGTCGGATTACAGCTGGACAAGCTCGGCAAAGAAATACACAGAATTGTACAATTTCCTAAAAAAAGGTTGACAAAGCTAATATAAAGTAGTATAATTTTGTTTCAATGAGACAGGATAAAACATACTGTGATGCAAGAAATTGCATCACAGTTATGATATTTTATTTATTTTAAGAGTGTGAGGTATCGATTTGAACAAGAAAATTGTGTTATCCCATGAGGGTTTGCTTGCGTTAGAAGAAGAATTAGAGGAGCTGAGAACCGTCAAACGCAAGGAGGTTGCCGAGAAGATTAAGGTTGCACGTTCCTTCGGTGATCTTTCAGAAAACAGCGAATATGATGAGGCAAAAAACGAACAAGGTTTTATTGAAAGCAGAATAATTCAGCTGGAATCTATGCTAAAAAATGCATCCGAGATTGACGAGGACGATCTGAGTTTTGATGTTGTGTCGGTGGGTTGTCATGTCAGAATATCTGACAGCGACGGTGACGAGAGCGAGTATGACATTGTAGGCTCCCTCGAAACAGACCCGAGAAAGAACAAGATTTCAGACGAGTCACCGGTCGGCGGTGCGTTGCTTGGCAAAAAGGTAGGTGACGAGGTTGAGGTTACCCTCCCGAACGGCGCAAAAATCACCTTCAAGCTACTTGAAATTTCAAAACAGCATCATTAATTTCGAAGGGAATATTTGAGCCATGATTAACGTAACTGTATGGAATGAAAATGTTCACGAAACACAAGAAAAACTTAGTGAAATAATGAGTGAATTGCATCCGGATGGTCTTCACGGCACGTTGGCGGGTATTGTAAAGGAGTTAGGTGACGAGGTATCGGTTACCACCGCAACCCTTGATCAGCCGGACCAAGGCCTGTCGGATGAGCTTATAGACTCTACCGATGTTCTAATATGGTGGGGCCACTGCGCACACGACAAGGTGTCGGATGAACTGGTAGAAAAGCTGAAGAAAAGCGTTCTTAAAGGGATGGGGCTTGTAGTTCTCCATTCCGGCCACTATTCCAAGATATTTAAGGCACTGCTCGGAACTACCTGTGACCTACGATGGAGGGATGATACCTACGAAAGACTGTTCTGTGTAAATCCCACCCACCCTATCGCCGAAGGTGTACCTGCTAACTTTGAGCTCGGTATCGAGGAGTGTTACGGTGAGTATTTCGATATACCAAAGCCGGACGACGTTATATTTGAGGGATGGTTCGACATCGGAGAGGTTTTTAGAAGTGCTTGCACCTTTACAAGAGGTCACGGCAAGATTTTTTATTTCCAGCCGGGACATGAGACAAATTCCTCCTTTCAAAATGAGCATGTAAGGAGAATAATTAATAACGGTGTAAAGTGGGTAGCCCCAAAGGTAACCCGTGCCGAATTCGGCTCTCCAAACATAAAACCGACGTTAGAAGAAGTTAGAAACTCAAAATAAAATGCAAAAACTCGAGAAACGATAGTATGTTTCTCGAGTTTTAGTTTTAAATCGGTTTGATAATTTTATTTAAAATCTTCCGGTGGTTCTTGGGAAGAGGCAGACGTCACGAATGTTGGAGACTCCGGTAACCATCATAACCAGACGTTCAAAACCAAGACCAAAACCTGCATGGGTTGTAGTTCCGTAACGACGCAGGTCGAGATACCAACCGTAGTCCTCGGTAGAGAGTCCCAGCTCCTTCATCCTCTCGCAAAGGCGGTCGTAACGCTCTTCACGCTGGCTTCCACCGATAAGCTCGCCGACACCCGGAACCAACAAATCGGTTGCCGCAACGGTTTTGTTATCATCATTCATGCGCATATAAAAGGATTTTATCTCCTTGGGGTAGTTATACACAAACACAGGTCCATCAAACACCTTTTCGGTTAGGCAACGCTCATGTTCGGTTTGTAGGTCACACCCCCAGTCCGCCTTAAATTCAAAGCCATCATTGTATGGGGCAAGTTTTTCAATGGCATCGGTATAACTTATGCGAACATATTCACGATCGATAAGGTGTTTTAATCGTTCTACCAATCCCTTCTGTACAAACTCATCCAAAAACGCAAGCTCGTCGGCATAGTTGTTTAATATATGCCCTACGACATGCTTTAACATATCCTCTGCAAGCTGCATATCGTCAAAAAGATCACCAAATGCAATTTCCGGCTCAATCATCCAGAATTCTGCTGCATGGCGCGGAGTGTTGGAGTTTTCTGCCCTAAAGGTAGGTCCGAAGGTATACACATTGCAGAGTGCCTGAGCTCCTACCTCAGCCTCTAACTGACCGGAAACGGTAAGTGATGCGGGACCACCGAAGAAATCCTGTGAAAAATCCACCTCACCCGACTCGGTAAGCGGAGGATTATCCGCCGGCAGGGTCGTAATTCTAAACATTTCGCCGGCACCCTCGCAGTCGTTACCGGTTATGATCGGTGTGTGAAGATACACAAAGCCGTTATTATAAAAGAAGTCGTGTATAGCAAAGGCGAGCCCGCTTCTTATCCTAAAGGTCGCATTACCTATGTTGGTACGCAGACGAAGGTGCGGTATGGTGCGCAAAAAGTCCACACCGTGACGTTTTTTTTGCAAGGGGTAATCGCCGGGACAAGCACCCTCTAAAACAACCTTATTAGCAGAAAGTTCAAAGGGTTGGCGTGCGTCCGGCGTTGGTATCAACTCACCCTCGACTACCAACGCAGCACCGACACCTACACCGTCAATCTCGTCGTAGTTCTCGAGGTTTGGATTTATTACAACCTGTAGATTTTTAAAACAGCTGCCGTCGTTCAGCTCAACAAAGGCAACATTTTTTCCAAAGCGTGCCGTCTTTACAAATCCGGCAACGGTAACCTCGGTAACCTCACCGCCGTTTTTCATCAAATCATATAACTTTTTTATTTCGGTGCGTTTCATACTAATAGCCGTTCCTTTCCAATGTCTGTTAACATAGTTAAATTATAATACCACTAAAATAATGTTTAGTCAAGTGTAAACAGGTGATTAATTGCCTGTTTACACTTGGTATAAGCCCGTGTTGTAACGCTATACCAAGTTGTAGCATAGTATAGCCTAAGCGGTTGTGATACGGGAGAAGGCTATGCGAAGAGATGGCGGTGAAAACAGGTCAAAATTTCCTTGGCTGTTGTTCCTGTTAGTACTTATAGGCGGCCTTTCGGTACTGCTGTTTGGGCTTGACAGCGCCAGATATATACTTGCCGTTGTGTTTGTTCTTTTGTTTTTCACAACCATATTGAAATGACGGGAGGAAGCTATGCAGATTGTGGTGGTAAAAAGCCCTAAGTGTTTGAGAGGAATTTTAAGATTGATTTTCGGTATAAAATAGTATAGACTATAGATAGTGCACACTAAACTTTAAAGGTAAAATGAAGGACTGTTCGCTCTACATCCATATCCCCTACTGTAACGGCCGATGCTACTACTGTGACTTTCACAGTGGTAGCTTGCCTGTGTCGGAGAATTACATAGATGCACTTATTCACCGCACCCCAAAAAGGGTGTTTAAAAGTGTCTATGTCGGTGGCGGAACACCCTCACTTTTAACACCCGAACAGCTTGAGAGGATATGTAAAGCTTTATCCTTTGACGGTGAGTTTACCGTTGAAGCAAATCCGGACAGCCTTACAGCGGAGTTTTTGCAAACCGCCTTAAGACAGGGTGTCAATCGTCTATCGCTCGGGATTCAAAGTCTAAACGATGTTGCCCTTTCGGCAATTGGCAGGCTGCATACTGCCGAAAAGGCTGTTAATGCAGTAAAACTTGCCACCTCGCTCGGAATGAATAACATCTCGATAGATCTCATGGTTGGCATACCACATCAGCAGAACAACGATATTGCACGATTTATTGAGACGGCAGACGAACTTGGCGTGTCTCATGTCAGCTGTTACATGTTAAAACTTGAGCCCGGTACACCACTATACTCAAAGTCAGATTCCATGCCAAGCACCGACGATACCGCATTACAGTTTGAATTTGCGATAAAGGTCCTTGCGGAACATGGCTTTAACAGGTATGAGATTTCCAACTTTGCAAAGGATAAAAGATATTCACAACACAACATGAGATACTGGGACTGTCTCGACTATATCGGCATCGGCCCCTCGGCACACTCCTGTGTAGATGGTAAAAGATTTTATTATCCCTCCGACACCAAACAATTTATAGACGGATGCGAACCTATAGCCGACGGAAGTTGTGATGCGGAGGATTATATAATGTTACAGACCCGACTCACAAACGGACTTTCACTGACAAAGCTTTATGACCGCTTTGGGTATACCTTCAGCGCAAATCAGCTCAAAAAAATACGTTTTCTCGAAAAAAAATCTCTGCTTAGGCTGGGCGACAAAAAGCTTATCCTTACCGATAGGGGTCTTATGCTTCAAAACAGCATCCTTGCCGAAATATTATAGCTGTACAACAGCAAATTAATATAGTATAATAATTTAAAGAATGTCGGAAGATACATAGGTGAAGTTTACAAAATCATACAAAGAGATAATTACTATATTGTTGCTGTTAGCAGTTTTTGCGGCCGCAATGTTTTTGTTGTCACCAAACACAACCGCAATAGCTGCAAAAATTGAACATGACTGTGAAACCGTAGCGACGGTAATGCTTCGAGGTGAGACGCAAACATACACCCTACCTGCTGATGAATCGGTGGTGCTAGAGTATGGCGAAACAGGAATACGATTTATATCCTCGGACTGTCCGGACAAACTTTGTATCCACGCCGGAAATCTCTCACATGCAGGTGAGATAGCGGCATGTCTACCGAACGATGTAATAGTAACGGTGGTAGGTGAAGGGACGGATGTAACGGTAGGATGAAAAGCGATAAGGTTAAAAAGCTAACAACAACGGCTCTGCTTTTTGCGGCTGCCGTAATACTCTCGTTGGTTGAGCTGATGTTTCCGCTACCGGGATACGGAATAAAATTAGGGCTAGCAAACATTACCGTGATGTATGCAATGCTTGCCATGGATGGCAGGACGGCATTTTCCATCGGAATTTTAAAATCTCTTTTTGTGCTGATTACAAGGGGTGCCGTTTCGGCAATTTTAAGCGTATGCGGTTTCCTGATTGCCTTCATTGCAATGATGCTTCTACTACGAATTTTCAAGGATAAAATTGGCTACCTCACGGTAAGTGTAGCCGGAGCACTCGGACACAACGCAGGCCAACTTATTGCGGTCGCCTTTTTGTACAGCCCTTTGCTCGCCTACGCAAATACCCCGCTACTCGGCATCTCTGCCATAGTAACGGGATGCATTACCGCAACGCTGTTAAGGTTATCGTTTAAAGTTCTTAATACAAGATAAAAACATTTAGTTCATCTCATTTCAGCGAGGATTTTTTTCAGATTACATGGGATAGCTAAAACAGCTGAAATCTTGAATTTAATCGATATATTAGCTAAAATACGATTTATTCCACCAATATTATATTTATCCAGATCAATAAAGCTATAGTATTTTTTATCATTATATAAAGCCTTTAAAATACTGTGTCTTTCTCTGTACGAATAATTAGTTGTTGACGATATTAAACTAATGAAAAAAGAGCTGATATATGTTTTTTTCATGTTGTGCAGTAGTTCATCCTTTGTATCATTATACCCTAATTTACCGAGTAATAAATTATAAGCGGTAATTTTTTTATCTATTGTTTTAAGTTGATTAACATCCCCTTTTTTAGATAGTGATGCCTCTCTAGACTTATAAATATATAAGGCCTCATCAATGTTAAGAATTTCACTGCTACACATCAAAACGCTATAATCAAAAAGCATATCCTCATTATTATTTACGCCTTCATCAAATTTAATATCGTTCGCTTTTATTAAGCTAAGCTTGTAATATTTCAGGCATACCGACCCGAGTATTTTATCATGATAATCGGTAAAATATTTTTTAAATTCTTCACCGGTTTTTACATAAAAATCTTCTACCGTATTTTTGTTAATAATGGTTCCATCCTTAACATCCTCTATTCCATACGATATTATATCGGCGTTTTTGTTCAAGTTTCTATTGTAAACGGTCGATATCCAGTTGCACTTCACCTCATCATCGCTGTCTACAAACGCCACATATTCACTGTCAGCAGAACGTATTCCTACGTTTCTTGCAGCTGAAACACCTTTGTTCTCCTGATGTATCACGATAATGTTGTCGTATCTACCAGCCCATTTATCGCATATTTCCGCACTATTATCAGTGCTTCCGTCGTTAACCAGTATTATAGAGTACTCAATGTCTTTATGCTGATTAGCCACACTCTCAAGTGTTGTGTCTAGAAACTTCTCTGAATTGTAAACGGGAATAATTATATCCACAAATCTCATTTCTGTATTTCCTCTATGCGTTACTTCATAATAGCTGATTTTAATTTAATAAACAGGTTAAGCACCAGTGGAGAATTCAACCTTAATATTATCATGTATATCAGTGCAAAAAATTTGTTTTCATCATTTTTAAGTTCCGACAATACATCATCCTTTAAAGATTTATTTGCAAACAATTCTTTAAATTTGGCATACCTCTTATGATTTATCCTTTTGTCGTTAGCACAAATATATCTAAAATGACCATACGCCATTTTTCGCCTTAATAATTTTCTGTAATTCACAATCAAATCATCTTCGTGAATTTGCAGGTTTTTCATAACATTATCGTAGTTCTCTAAAAAAATTAAAGCATCATCATGTGCGGTTAAATGTCCCTTAACCGTGGTCGAATTTTCATTAATATAATAATTGTATAGTGGTTCATCTAAAATGTAAACACTATCCACCCTTGACAGCACCCGTAAAATAAAATCGGTATCCTCCCACAGTGTTAATGATTTATTAAACCTTATAAAGTCATCCTTAAATATCTTTGCTTTGTACGCCCTTGTCATTACATACGCATCCTTTAACTCACTAATAAATATCTCGGTATCAGTTTTAATATCAAGCAACCCTTTAAAGTTAAATGTACTACTGTTAACCATGCTATTACAATATGTATCAACCCTAAAGTGAACAAGATCAACATCATTGTTTTTTACAGCATTATGAATTGATGCAAAATAATTTGGTGAAACAGCATCGTCGCTGTCAACAAACAATATGTAATCACCGGTTGCATTCTCTATGCCTTTATTTCTTGCAGATGAGACACCTGCATTGTTTTGATGAAAAGCTTTTATTCTGCTATCTTGTTGAGCCCATTTATTACAAATATCTGCACTACCATCAGTGCTTCCGTCATTAATCAAAAGCACTTCAAACTGCTTGAAATTTTGCTCAACTATACTTCTAATGCAGTTGCCTAAATATTTTTCCGAATTATAAACCGGTATTATTATTGAGAACAAGTTAATCTCCTTATCTAAAAAAAATACGGTAGGGTATAGATCCTTCTATCTTAATTATTTTTAAGAATACAACAGCTATTTCGCCCCCCATAACGCAAGTGCCTGAAGGGTCGGCATGAGGTCCCTTGATTTGTCGGTAATAAAATATTCCACACGAATGGGCATTTCGTTATACTGAACCCTTGTTATCAAACCATCCTTCTCCAGCTCTTTCAGCGATGAGGCAAGCATGGTGTTAGTTATTCCGGTAACTTTTTTCATAAGCTCGTTATACCTTATCCCCTGCTCACCAGAAAGGGTACAGATAATAGGTATCTTCCACTTGCCGCCTATCCTTTTTAATGCCACCTGTAGCGGACACTCCTCGTTACAGGGACAGTGGTTTGCCTTGCACTCGCTCATATTTTTCTTAGCTCCTCATATTTTTTTGCGTTGTTGACAATTGAATTTAGCGGTGTTATTATTATACCAGCTATTAAAAATAAAGTCAATCACAAAAACTGAGTAAAGTAAGGAGAAATAACATGAAAAAATTAGAAAATGTAAGCAGACTGTTTTCAGACAACGAGAGTGTCAAGGTAGTAAGCACGGTGTCAAGCGAGGGCGAGCTACACTCCATAGTTGCCGGTAGCGTAATGGTTATCGACGATAATACCATGGCGGTTGCTGAGGTGTTTATGAACACAACAAGCGAAAACCTAAATGCGAACGACAAGGTTGCTCTGCTTGCAGTTAAGGGTACAGAGTCATATTTAGTAGTCGGTAAGGTTGAAAAGCGCCACACCGAAGGTGGACTGTATGACACGATTTCGGAAAAGTTTGCGGCAATGAATCTACAGGCAAAAGCTGTTTGGACCTTTACCGTAGATAAAATCTACGATGAGTCCGCAGGCCCTAACGGTGGCAAACAGATATTCTAAATACAAAAAAACTATTAAAGCAGGGCTGATGCATATATCATGTATCAGCCCTGTTCAGAGTGTCAAAAAAACCTGTAATACTCTTATAAAAGTGAAGTTTGGCGACATGCGCGGCAAATTTCACATCAACAAATGGCTTCAATGCGAACATGTTTCGCGTTTAAGCCATTTGTGGGGGAGGGTACCGGGAGGGGATGCATCCCCTCTCGGGGCTGTCGAACTTTTTCGACAGCCTGAGCAGGGCTGATGCATATATCATGTATCAGCCCTGCTTTTTATGAGCCGGTGGATTTATATTTTCTGAGTCCAAACCTAAACAGAGCGTAGCACGGCACCGTGAATAGTATACAGAAAATCGGTGTAAACATGTAAAAGGTGTTGTCGGTCATGCCAAGAATATAGAGTAGCGGATAGTATTGAAAAAGTGCCAGAGGTATTATAAAGGTAACAAGCCTCAGCACGGTAGTCCCGTAAATGGAATAGGGATAGCTACCAAATTCTCTGCCACCATGGATAAAAATGTTCATAAACTCTATCCCCTCAATGGTGAAAAAACTCACCGCGGCATAGAGTATAAATAATGAGGTGAAGGTTATAATACCGCCAATCAGCATAAGTATAAGGGTGAAAACCTTGTCGGCAGTCCAGTCCACACCGCTTACCGGTATGGCATAGCACAGCATCGCTACCGCCTGCAAAAGACTGCCAAGGCGCACAAACTCTATCTCGGAGGACAGCACAAGCATCGCTTCATTGCGTGGTCGCAACAATATTCTGTCCAGCTCGCCGGTTCTGACAAGCCGTGGAAAGATGTCAAAGCCTCGCACAAAGCACTCACAAAAGGAAAATGCAAACAGAGTTACTGCATAGCAGAGCATCACCTCGGAAAGGGTGAATCCTGCCACCGAGTTAAACCTATCAAACATAAAATATACACCGATAAAGGTAGATATTGTTATTGCAATTCTTCCTATAATTCCGGTAAAAAACGAGACCTTATACTGCATCTCCATCTTAAAACGCATCACGGCACATTTAAAATAAATATCCATATTAACCTCCCTGTACCACAACTTTTTTAAGTGCTCTTCCCATCAGGTATCGGCCAAGTGCAACCAATGTTACCACCCAGAACAGCTGAATTAAAAGCGAGCTGTATATCTCGTCACCACTGATATATCCCACGTAAATGAGGTATGCCCTGCCCTGTAGCGAGCCGAACGGCAGTAAAAACAATATGTTTTGCAGTGCGTCCGGAAAGAATGGTAACGGGATTATGTGACCCGAGAGTATGTCGGTAAAACCTGCAGCTATGGTGAGAACACCTCTTGGCGATAGCGTGTAGAAGGTGGCAACATATACGAGCATCATTATCGATACCGAAAGCACAAAGCTCAGCAGTGCCGATAGTAAAAAAAACAAAAACGTTTTTAGGTCGACAGGCAGTGAAAGGTTGTAAGGTTCCGGCAGAAGAAAAGCAAACACAATCACAGGCAGACAGCGAAGCACCACCTTAGACAGCCTGATTGCCGCATTTCTTGTAAACCATATCGAATAGATATCCACCGGTCGACATAGTTCGTAAGCCACATTGCCGTTTATAATGCTATCGAATATCTCATTATCGCCGAACCAGATGATAAAAAGGGTGAGTAACGACTGTTGCAACCATATATAGCTTGAGAGCATCTCAAAACTCATAGGGAAATTTTCCGGTGACTCGGCGTAAAAGGCAGAGAACATCAATATAGTCATCCCACCCCACGCAAACTGGGTTGCAAGACCTGCAATTGCCGCGGCTCGATACTGTAGGCTGTTGGTAAAACGTATCCTTAAAAAGGAGAGATATTTAGTCATAACCTACCTCTCTCTATATTTTAAATTCTTCGTAGAGTGAGACAACGGTATCCTCTATATTCTCTCCCTCTACCAAAAAATCATTTATCTCGACCGTCCTTGATATCTCGGATATCACCGAGGATACCGAGACTTTTTTTGTGTCTATAACAATTATGGCGTGTCCGTTTAGGTTTTCCTTTACCGCAACGTCCGGTAAAACCGGCAACCCTTCGCCGGCATAGTCTATCGTTATGGTCTTTAGGCTGGAGTTTCTGTTTTTTATGTCCTCCAACCTTCCGTCTATAAGTATTCTGCCTCTGCCGATTAACAGCACTCTCTCGGTCAACGCCTCAATATCCTGCGTGTCGTGCGTGGTGAGTATCACGGTAGTGCCCTGTTCCTTATTTACCTTTTTGATAAAATCCCTAACCGCAATTTTTGACACCGCGTCAAGACCGATTGTCGGCTCGTCCAAAAACAGCGTTTTAGGACGGTGTAACAGAGAGGCGGCAATCTCACATCTCATGCGTTGTCCGAGAGAGAGTTGCCTTGTCGGAGTTCTCAATATCTCTTCGAGGTTTAACAACTCGGTAAGCTCGCCGAGCGTCTTTTTATAATCTCCCTCATCAATTTTGTAGATGTCACGAATAAGCTCATAACTGTCGACAACCGGCACATCCCACCACAGCTGTGAACGTTGCCCGAAAACAACACCTATCTCGGATACATGTGCCTTTCGCTCCTTCCATGGTGTTCGCCCGTTGATGGTACATTCGCCGGAGTCGGGGGTTAAAATTCCGCTCATAATCTTTATGGTGCTACTCTTGCCCGCACCGTTAGGACCTATGTAGGCTACCATCTCACCGTCCGAGATATTAAAACTCACCTTGTCTAGCGCCTTAATGTAGCTATACTCCGGCTTTAACAGCGATTTAACCGCATTTTTAAAACCCGAATCTCTCTTTGCAACCTTAAAGGTTTTGGTTATTCCTCTAAGTTCAATCATGGCTTCACCCCCTTATATAGTTTGTTATTCATTTTTCAAAGGACAATTATACTAACATAGGTTTAGATATTTGTCAAGAAAAACTTTTGCATTTATTTTCCTCAAAACATGTTGACAATGTAACAAAACGTGTTATAATAATGTTATTAATCTAACATAATATTTCATAAAATAACAAGCCGAGGTAAGGATGAACGAACGACAGGAACAAATTTTAAGCCTTTGCAATGCAAATAATTTTATTTATTTAAAGGAATTATCCGAAATTTTCCCAAATGTATCCCAAATGACACTGCGAAGGGACATAGACACACTTGCCACCGAGGGACATTTAATAAAGATACGAGGTGGGGCGAGGCGGACAAACTCACAATATCAAGAAGCGGCATTTACAAAACGCGCCGCAGAAAATCAGGAACAGAAAACGGCTGTTGCCAATGCGGCTATAGAATATATAGGTGAAGAAAGCCTGATATTTTTGGACAGCGGCTCAACCACCGACTGGCTGTCACGGCTTTTAACCGACAGAAACATCACCGTCTACACCTCCGGAACAAATGTTGCGGCAATTCTTTGCCAAAAAAAGAATATCAAGGTGCATCTCACCGGCGGAAAACTCAACGGCAAAAACCTTTCACTCTCAGGTCCCGATGCAATAAACTCGCTCAAAAGGGTAAACTTTGACACCGCAATTTTAGTTGCCTCAGGTTATGCTCCGAACAGCGAGTTCAGCTGTGGAAACCAGACCGAGTCAGAGCTAAAACGGCATGTTATATCCAAGTCCGCCAAGGTGGTTATGCTAATCGATGAAACCAAGCTTTCAAGATCCATGCACTATACATTTTGCACCCCTGCCGATGTGGATGTAATTGTTACCAGCAAGGCATTTCCGACCGAGTACAAAAAACATATAAGGTCGATAAACAAAAGCATAGTATTTAACGTAAGAAAACCGGAAAAAAGGAGTAAAAAGAATGAAGACTAAAGCATTGAGACTTTACGGTAAATCGGACATAAGGGTTGAGGAGTTTGACCTACCTCAAATCACCGACGGCGAGATACTTGCAAAGGTTGTTACCGACACCCTCTGCATGTCATCCTATAAGGCGGCAATTCAGGGCGAGGATCACAAGCGTGTTCCGTCAAACTGTGCAACAAACCCGGTAATTCTGGGACATGAATTTTGCGGTGAGATTGTCGAGGTTGGTGCAAAACATGCCGACAAATTCAAGCCGGGTCAACGCTTTGCAATCCAGCCTGCACTAAACTATAAAGGCTCGCTCGATGCACCCGGTTACTCCTTTGAATATATCGGAGGCGATGCCACCTACATCATTATTCCTGAGATGGTAATGGAGATGAACTGCCTTTTACCGTATGACGGCGAAGCATTCTTCCTTGGCTCACTTGCCGAGCCCGTTTCCTGTGTCGTAGGTTCCTTTAATGCTAACTACCATACAAAGCCGGGCAGTTATGAGCATGAGATGGGAATAAAAAAAGGTGGTAACCTCTGTATTATTGCAGGGTGTGGCCCGATGGGAATATGTGCCATTCAGCACTCCTTGGCCTCGGATGTTAAGCCTGCAAAGGTGGTAGTAACCGACATCGACGCCGGCAGGATAGAACGTGCTAAAACCTACCTCTCGGAGGAGTATGCAAAGGAGTGTGGTGTTGAGCTTATCTACCAAAACACCTCCGACTGTGATGCGATTGCAATACTAATGGCTCTAACCGACGGCAAGGGTTACGACGATGTTTTCGTTATGGCACCTATTCCGGCACTGATAGAGCAGGGCGACACCATTCTTGCACGTGACGGCTGTCTTAACTTTTTTGCCGGTCCAAGCGACACCGGCTTTAAAGCACCGCTTAACTTTTACAATGTACACTACAATGCAAGCCACCTTGCGGCTGCCTCCGGTGGAAATAACGATGACCTCATTGAGGTTTTGGGATATCTGCGCAAAAGAAAAATTAACCCAACATTCATGATTACCCACGTGGGCGGACTTGACTCTACGGTTGAAACCACACTCAACCTTCCCAAAATCCCCGGTGGAAAAAAGCTTATCTACACCCATGTGAGTATGCCACTTACCGCCATCGATGATTTTGAAAAGTTAGGCGAGACCGACACATTCTTTGCCGAGCTTGCAAAGCTTTGCCCCAACAAGGTCTGGACGGTCGAGGCAGAAAACTACATTATGGAAAACGGTAAAAAAATATAGGGAGAAAATTCAGATGGCAAAAGCTATTGTAATGCCGAAACCGGGAATAACGGTGGAGGAATGTATACTTTCAAAATGGCATAAAAATGTCGGCGATACGGTTAAAAAGGGCGATATTCTTTTTTCCTACGAAACCGACAAAGCCTCCTTCGACGAAACCTCGGAGGAGGAAGGCGAGTTGCTCGCAGTGTTCTACAATGAGGGGGACGATGTTCCGGCTCTTAACAACATCTGTGCTATCGGCACAAGGGGTGAGGATGTTTCGGCATTTCGCCCGAACGGCGACGCACCTACTGCTACCGCACCAGCCCCGACAACCGCATCAAATCCTGCACCGGCAGCCGTTGCACCGCCAGAAACACCGATAAACGGTCCTGTTGCAAAGGCAGTGGTAATGCCAAAGCCGGGCATTACGGTGGAGGAGTGCATCCTATCAAAATGGCACAAAAAGGTCGGTGATACAGTTAGCAAAGGTGAACTCCTCTTTTCCTATGAAACCGACAAAGCCTCCTTTGACGAAGCTTCGGAGGAGGACGGCAAACTTTTAGCCGTATTCTACAACGAAGGTGACGATGTTCCTGCACTCGGCAATGTGTGCGCAATAGGCGCTGATGGAGATGCGTTTGCACATCTCGGTGCTACAGGGGGCAGTATAGAGTCAACCGCAACAGTCGAGTCCGCCGAACCGACTAAAACTGCCGTACAGGTAGCGGAGGTTACTCCACAGGTTGTTTTTGGAACATCAAACGGTGTTTCTCCCAGGGCAAAATCACTCGCTACAAAAAACGGAATCGACAGCTCCTCCGCGAACGGCACCGGTCCTAACGGAAGGGTTATCGAGCGTGACATAAAAAGGGTTATGGCAAACGGACCTGAGAATAGCCCGACTGCCGCCACCATTGACGCAGTAGCTCCTACAACCACATCGAATGCGGTTCTCGATGCATATGAGGATATTCCGCACACCACCGTTCGCAAGGTTATCGCAAAAGCAATGCATGCATCCCTCTCCGGCATGGCACAGGTAACACTTAACAGCTCTTTTGATGCCACCGAAATAATGAAGCTACGTGCCTCCTTTAAGAACAGCAAAGATCCAAGGTTGGAAAAAATCACCCTCAATGATCTTGTGTTGTTTGCAACGGTTAAGGTGCTACTAAAACACCCCGAGATGAACGCAAACTATTTTGACGATAAAACAAGACGCTTTAACACCGTAAATCTCGGTGTAGCGGTAGACACCGAAAAGGGTCTGCTTGTTCCCAAAATTATGACGGCAGAAAAGCTGACATTGCCGGAACTCTCCGCCGAAATGAAAAGGGTGGCTGTTGCGGCACAGTCCGGAAGCATCAGCCCGGATCTGCTTGCCGGCGGAACATTTACAGTTACAAACCTCGGCAACTTAGGTGTCGAGAGTTTCACACCGGTCATCAATCCTCCCGAGGTGGGAATTTTAGGTGTCTGCTCTATTACCGAGCGTGTTAAAACGGTTGGTGGCAAGCTGACAAGCTATCAGTCCATGGGGCTCTCATTGACCTTTGACCACCGTGCAATCGATGGTGCACCTGCTGCTAAGTTCCTTAAGGATGTGTGTGAGGCGCTTACAAGTTTCAGCCTGTTATTAGTAGAGTAAAGGAAGGATATATGAAGGATATTATTGTAATTGGTGGTGGCCCCGGCGGATACTGTGCCGCAGAAAGGGCAGGAGCCGCAGGAAAATCGGTAACACTTTTCGAAAAACGCTCGCTCGGTGGTGTCTGCCTTAACGAGGGATGCATACCATCTAAAGCTCTGCTACACAGTGCAAAGATTTTTGACTACGCAAACCATGGCGAGGATTACGGCGTGAAGGTGGAGGGAGCCTCCATCGACCAAAAAAAGGTCATAGCTCGCAAGGATAAAATCGTAAAAAAACTTGTTGCCGGCGTGGGCATGAAGATGAAAAAGCACGGTGTCGAGGTGGTTAGCGGAGATGCCAAGATAAAAGGTCGTATCGAGGGCGGTTTTGCCGTAACATGTGATGGTAACGAGTATACCGCAAAGGAGATTATTATCGCAACCGGCAGTAGCCCGATGTTACCACCTATCGATGGCTTAAAAGAGGCGGTAGAATCCGGCTTTGCCATGACCAACCGTGAGGTTCTAGCGCTTACCGAGATACCTAAAACACTCGTCGTAATCGGAGGTGGCGTTATCGGCCTTGAGATGGCATCGTATTACAACTCGGTCGGAAGCAGTGTGACGGTTGTGGAGATGCTTCCCACTGTAGGCGGCCCGATTGATGGAGACATAGCTGAAAATCTACTTGCAAACTACAAGAAAAAAGGCATAGAGTTTAGGCTCGGCTGTAAGGTAACCTCGATAGCAACCGATGGTGTTGTTTTTGAGGAGAACACAAGCAAAGTTTCGGTTGATGCCGAAAAGGTTTTGCTTTCTATAGGTCGTCGACCTAACACCTCCGACATAGGACTTGAAACGTTAAACATCTATACCGAGCGTGGTGCGATAGTTACCGATAATTACCTACGCACCAACGTTGAGGGCGTTTATGCAATCGGCGATGTAAACGGTAAAATGATGTTGGCACACACCGCCTATCGTGAGGCGGAGGTTGCGGTAAACAACATTTTGGGAAAAACCGATGTTATGGAGTACGGTGCTATCCCTTCGGTAATCTACACAAATCCTGAGGTTGCCGCGGTAGGCGAGACAGAACAGAGTGCAAAACAAAAGGGATTTGATATCGAGTGTGTAAAGCTTCCGATGTCGTACAGCGGACGTTATCTTGCCGAAAATGAGAAAGGCGACGGATTTATAAAGCTTGTATACGACAAAAAGAGCGACAGCGTATTAGGCGTATCGATGGTTGGCAACGCTTCCTCCGAGAGTATCTACGGAGCGGCTCTCATGATAGGAAACAAACTGCCGGTAGATGGAATAAAAAAATTAGTATTCCCCCACCCCACCGTCTGCGAAATAATCAGAGAAGCTTTATTTGAATTATAAAATTAAGGAGACATATAATGCCAAAAAATTTAGTTGTAGATCCAAAAGAGATCAGAAAAAGTGGTGTAATAAGCTTTACCGACATACCGGTAAACGCTTATAACAAAAGTGTTAAGGAGGAGAGTGCTAACTTTTCTAAGGAGGAGTTTTTAAGAATACTCTCCGATATGGCGAGCATACGTGAGTTTGAAAGTATGCTCAACGAGATTAAGGTTAAAGGGCAGTATAACGATCACCCCTTCACCTATGCAGGCCCCGCACATCTCTCGGCAGGTCAGGAAGCAGCCGCAGTAGGTCAGGCGTTTGTACTGGATGTTGAAGATTATATTTTAGGTTCCCACCGTAGTCACGGTGAGATTATCGCAAAGGGACTTTCCTCCATCGAGAAACTGTCTGATGCCGAGCTTACCGAGGTAATGGAAAACTTCTTCGGTGGTGCTAACCTTAAGATTATTAACGAGCATTTTAAATTCGACAACGTAAAGGATCAGGCTAAGTATTTCTATATTTACGGAGCAATGGCGGAAGTTTTCGCCCGTGACAACGGTTTTAACCGCGGTCTCGGCGGTTCTATGCACGCCTTCTTCACCCCCTTTGGCATTTTTCCAAACAATGCAATAGTCGGCGGTAGCGGCCCTACCTCAACAGGTGTAGCACTCTACCAACGTGTCAATAAAAAGGATGGTATCGTTGTCTGTAACATCGGCGATGCCTCGATGGGTTGCGGCCCTGTAATGGAGAGCCTGAACTTTGCCGCAATGGATCAGTACCGTACCCTTTGGGATGACGGTGTTAAGGGTGGACTACCGGTGATTTTCTGCTTCAACAACAACTCCTACGGAATGGGCGGTCAGACACGTGGCGAGACCATGGCATACGATTTTCTTGCAAGAATGGGTGCCGGCATTGCTAAAAACCAGATGCATGCCGAGCGTGTAGACGGCTACAACCCCCTTGCAGTTATAGATGCTTTCCGTCGTAAAAAAGATATCATCAAGAGCGGCGACGGTCCTGTGCTTCTTGATGTAATCACCTACCGTGTTTCGGGTCACTCCACATCTGATGCCTCTGCCTACCGCAGTGCGGAGGAGATTGACATGTGGCGTGATGTTGATTCCATCGAATGGTTTAAAGCCGAGCTTGTAAAATCCGGTGTCTGCTCCGAGCAGGAGGCAACCGATGCAATAGAGACAGCAAGAAAGCGTAACCGTGATGTCTTTATGATAGCTCAGGATACAAATATAACCCCCTACATGTCGCTGGACGACAATAAAAACATCATTGCCGATCTTATGCTCAAGAATGAGACACGCATGGTAATGGATGACCGCAAGCCGGACGTTCTAACCACCAAGGAGGAAAATGTTCGCTATGCCGGTTTAAAAAATAAGGCAAGGTTCGCCTTCGATGAAAACGGAAAGGCGATAAGCAAAAACAGAATTTACGCACTCCGTGACGCACTGTTTGAATCCATATTTGAGAAATTTTATGAGGATCCGACATTGGTTCTTTACGGCGAGGATGTTCGTGACTGGGGTGGCGCATTTGCCGTGACCAGAAACATGATGGACAGCATCCCCTACCACCGTCTTTTCAACTCACCAATCAGCGAGGCGGCAATTGCCGGTAGTGCTGTTGGATACGGTATGGCAGGCGGACGTGTTATCGCCGAGCTTATGTACTGCGACTTCCTCGGTCGTGCCGGCGATGAGGTGTTTAACCAGCTGGCAAAATGGCAGTCCATGTCGGCAGGTCTTTTAAACATGCCGGTGGTACTTCGTGTATCGGTGGGCAGTAAATACGGTGCACAGCATTCGCAGGACTGGAGCGCACTCACAGCACACATGCCGGGACTAAAGGTTGTATATCCGGTAACCCCATATGATGCAAAGGGACTAATGAACTCCGCACTCTCCGGACTTGATCCGGTGGTGTTCTTTGAGAGCCAGAAATACTACGATATCGGCGAACAGTTTCATCAGGGCGGTGTGCCTGAGGAATACTACGAAATTCCGATCGGCGAGCCGGACATCAAGCGTACCGGTAGCGATTTGACCATTCTGACCATAGGTGCTACCCTTTACCCTGCATTAGAGGCCGCAGATAAATTTGCGGAATACGGAATTTCTGCCGAGGTTATCGATGCAAGAAGCATTGTCCCCTTCAACTATGAAAAGGTCGTGGAGTCGGTTAAAAAGACGGGACGAATTATACTTGCAAGCGATGCCTGTACCAGAGGTAACATCCTAAACGACTTTGCAAGCAACATCACCCAGCTCTGTTTCGACTACCTCGATGCTCCTCCCTTCGTACTCGGTGCGGAAAACTGGATTACACCGGCGTTTGAGTTCGAGCATCTTTTCTTCCCACAGCCGGAGTGGTTCCTCGACTCCTTCCACCGCAGAATAATGCCGCTTGAAGGCTACACCCCAAGCAAGGACTACACCGACACAGAAATTATGAGAAAGGCGAAGTTAGGTGTCTAATCATGATTGACATTTCATCAACAATCGCAAAAGCCGCAAAGAATGTTAAAAACCGCAAAGATATTCCGGGACGTCTCGGAGGCAAGCTTTCCATAGTTACCGGCAGCGCCCAGGGCTTCGGCCTTGGGATTGCCGAGTGCATGATAAATGAGGGTGCATACGTTGCCGTCGCCGACCTTAACTACGACCTTGCAAAGGAGGTTGCCGACCGTCTCGGCGAGCGTGCCTTTGCCGTAAAGGTAAATGTTGCCGAGGAGCAGAGTGTAGCAGACATGGTATCGGCTGTTGTAGAACAGTTCGGCGGCATCGATCTCTTTGTAAGCAATGCCGGTGTATTGGTTGCCGGCGGAATAGACGAGCTGGAGTATGATAAGTTTGAGTTTGTTACAAAGGTTAACTACTCGGCATACTTTCTTACCGTTAAATATGTAGGTGCCATCATGAGGGCACAGTATGAGGCGGACAACAGCTGGATAGGCGACATCATACAGGTAAACTCAAAATCAGGTCTTGCCGGCAGTAAAAAGAATTTCGCCTATGCAGGTTCAAAGTTCGGTGGAATAGGACTTACCCAGAGCTTTGCATTGGAGCTTGCACCCTATAACATCAAGGTCAACTCCATCTGCCCCGGAAACTATCTTGACGGTCCGCTGTGGTGTGACCCTGAGAGAGGACTTTTTGTGCAGTATCTAAAGGCAGGTAAAGTTCCGGGTGCCACGACGATAGAGGAGGTTCGCCGCTTCTACGAGGCACAGGTGCCGCTCGGCAGAGGCTGTTTCCCCGAGGATGTGGCAAAGGCTCTTTACTACCTTGTTGAGCAGGAATATGAGACAGGACAGGCTTTGCCGGTCAGCGGCGGTCAGATAATGCTAAACTAAAAGCTAACAGAAAGGCTGGGAGATAAACATGTTGGACTTACACGGCGGAACAGCGCAGCAGCGATTGTCCGCACTCGAAAATAAAATAGCTACCGAAAAGATGCCGAGCAAAAGACCTCAGTATTGCAACAATCATGTACATACTACATATTCTTTTTCGCCATATTCCCCCACCGAGGCGGTATATATGGCATGGTTTGCAGGGCTTAACACCGTCGGAATTATGGATCATGACAGTGTCGGAGGTGCAAGGGAATTTTTAAAGGCTGGCAAAATTGCCGACATGGGTGTTACCGTCGGTGCAGAGGTAAGAGTTTCGGTAAAAAACACAAGACTTAGCGACAAACACACCAACAATCCCGATCAGGCAGGCGTCACCTACATGGCACTACATGGCATTCCGGAGCGTAGCATAGATGCCGTAGCAGAGTTTTTTAAGCCTGTGTGCGAAGCAAGAGGAAGGCGTAACCGCGGAATGGTAGACAACATTAATGCACTCACATCGCCGCATGGCATTGTCATCGACTATGATAAGGATGTGGTGCCGCTCTCCATGTCGCATGACGGCGGAAGCATTACCGAGCGTCATCTGCTGTATGCGCTTGCAACCAAGGTTTACAACAGTTTTGGTGCAACCGATAGTGTTGAGTTTATTAAAAAAATCGGCTGTGATGTACCCGACTCTGTAAAGGAAAAAATATCCTCCGACCCGGCTGATATATTATACATCCTGCTCGGAGTTTTCAAATCCAGCCTTGTTGACAAAATATTTATCAAGGCAACCGATGAGCTGCCAGACATAAGCGAACTTGTAAAGTTATGCAACGACAATGGAATTATTCTCGCATATCCCTACCTCGGCGATGTAGGAAGCAGTGTAACCGGCGATAAAAAGGCTCAGCAGTTTGAGGACAGCTATCTTGACCTGCTTTTTGAAGAGCTTAAGGCGTTGAACATAAAGGCGGTTACCTACATGCCGGCACGCAACACCACCGAACAGCTCGCAAGGGTTCAGGCACTCTGTCGCAGATATAACATGTTTGAGATATCCGGTGAGGACATCAATATGCCGAGCCAGAGTTTTATATGTGAAAAACTTACCGATGCACAGTTTTCACATTTGGTGGATTCTACATATGCACTGATAGGGCATGAGAGTGCGGCGGCAAAAAATCTTTCCGATGCCATGATATACAGCGACTTTTCTAATCTAAACGTGCTTGTGGAAAGATACAAAAAATTGGCGCAATAGAGCACATCGCATAAAATGGAAACACAAAAACACAAAACGATTCCATGCGAAACTCACATGGGATTTTACAGACGAAAGGAGCATGGTCATAGATATGAACGAGCAAAAAAAATATCATCTTGCCATTGATATCGGAGCATCCAGCGGAAGGCATATTCTCGGCTGGGTTGATGACGGAAAGTTGATGACCGAGGAGGTTTTTCGTTTTAAAAACGCATTCTCTACCAGAAACGGTCATAAATGTTGGAATCATGACGACCTTTTTGCAAGAATAACCGACGGCATGAAACGTTGCAACGAGATAGGCAAAATTCCGGCTTCGGTGTCGGTAGACACCTGGGGTGTCGACTTTGTGCTGTTTGATGAAAAGGACAACATGATAGGAGATACCGTCTGCTACCGTGACGAGAGAACCGAAGGAATGGACGAGGTGGTGTTCAACCTTATATCGGAAGACGAGCTTTACAGCCGTGCCGGAATACAGAAAACACGTTTTAACACCATATTTCAGCTAATGGGATTAAAGAAAGGCTATCCAGAACAGCTGTCTGCGGCAAAGACACTTCTGTTTACACCTGACTTTTTCTTATATAAGCTTTCCGGTGTAAAGAACTGTGATTACACCATGGCAAGCACCTCCGGCCTCCTGAACGCTGCCGACAAGAATTGGGACGACGTAATAATTGAGCGTTGCGGATTTCCAAGAGAAATGTTTTTGCCTATAACCCTTCCCGGTACCGAGCTTGGCGATCTTCTTCCCGAGGTTGCACAGCAGGTGGGTTACAGCTGTAAGGTTGTATCCACGACCTCACATGACACCGCTTCCGCTGTTGCCGCAGTTCCAACCATGGAGGAGACTATCTATATAAGCAGCGGCACCTGGTCACTAATGGGAACCGAAAGAGCACACCCCATCTGCACACCGCTTGCCAGAGAAAGAGACATGACAAACGAGGGCGGACGTGAGTATCGCTACCGTTTCTTAAAGAACATAATGGGTCTTTGGATGATTCAAAATGTGAAAAAGGAGTATGATGACAAGTATAGCTTTGATGAGCTGTGCGAACTTGCCGAAGCCTCCGACATTAAAACAATAGTGGACTGTAACGACGATTGCTTCCTCGCACCGGATTCCATGATAACCGCAATTAAGGACTACTGTAAAACCCACAACCTCGATGTGCCCGAAACGCCCGGCGAGATATCGGCGGTGGTTTACAACTCACTTGCCTACTACTACGCAACAACGGTAAAGGCGATTGAGGAGATTGTAGGACACGGCTTTGACAACATTAACATAGTGGGTGGCGGTTGTAAAGACGAATACCTAAACGCACTAACCGCAAAAACCACCGGCAAAAGGGTGGTAGCAGGTCCTGTTGAGGCGACTGCAATCGGCAACATCATAACCCAGATGATAGGTCTTGGCGAAATCCCCGACCTTGCTACTGCAAGAGAGCTTGTAAAAAACTCCTTCCCTGTAAAGGTATACAACTATAATTAATCAACTTGAAAAACGATACCCTCTTAAACCAAAACACACGCACACGGTAAATCCGCAGGCGTGTGTTTTTCTATTTGGTGTTGGTGATTATCCATTACCGACCGTAGTATTGACTGTTTCTTACCAGTGCGAGGTCATTAAAATCAATTTTACCGTCATAAAAAACATCGACAGCTGCATAATATGAGGGTTGGTTGTAGTTTTGCATTATATAGATTAAATCATCCCTGTTGACCGAGTTGTCTCGATTTGCATCACCCGTCTTTCTTCTTACAACATTTAGATTATAGTCGACGAGATCGGCATCAAAAACGGCTATATCCTCTATCATTGCCACAAGATAATCACGGTTATCCACCATCATCTCGTAGCTACCTTCGGTTACAGGGAACACATACTCACCATCCGAAACCGTTCTTATTGTGTGGAGTGTATTGCCGGCTTCGTTTTTAAGTGTTACAACGGTTGAAAAACCTTCCGGCAGATCTGTGGCGGTTATTATTCCGCTTAGGGTATATGCCGGAGTAGCATTTATCCCGTCCCAACCGGATGTGCCGGGTTTATAGTATTTTTTTGCGGCTATTTGAGAAAAAGCCGGCTCTAATTCGCTATGATAATTCCCTTCAAAATATACAAAGCTTAGGTTATGGCATTCACCAAACACTTCGTCGCCTCCAAAACTTAACACACCCGCAGGGAGAATAATATCGGTAAGGGCATAGCAGTTATAAAAAACATAGTTGAACACACGATTTAGTAAACTGCCCTCCTCAAAGGTTACCGATGTAAGGTTGTAGCAATCCGAAAACACATCTGCGTGTAACACCTGCACACTCTTGGGAATTGTAACCTCGGTAAGTGCGGAGCATCCCCGGAATGATGAACTTTGTATATTTGAAAGAAGGCTATTTTCTTCAAACTCTAACGAGGCCAGTGACGTACAGTTTTGGAATACTCTAATACCAAAACCTGTCACACTGTTAGGAATTATTATCCCCTTAAGATTTCCGCAAAAAGCAAATGCGGAAGTGTCGATAAACCCAAGTAGACTATCCTGCTCAAACTCCACCGTGGTTAATGCACTGCACTGATAAAATGCGCCCTCACCAAGAGCGGTAACGCTCTTCGGGATGATAATTTCTGTCAATGAAGTGCATTGATTAAATGCATCTTTGTCAATAAGGTTCAATACGCTCCCCTCCTCAAAGATTACCGAAGAGAGATATTCACATCGAAAAAACGCATACTCTCCCAGTTCGGTTACGGTATTTTCTACCATAACCGAGCGAATATGTGACCTATCTATACCGGTGTCGACATCCTTCCACCCCGTACTTCCCGCAGCTGAAGTCAATGTTAAAAGACCTGACTCGGTGTCAAAACGATATCCCTCACCCGCAAGAGTTTGCGCATGCACCGAAATAGTTGGAAAGGCTGTGAAAATAAAAAAGGATAGACTGAAAAGTACACAAATTTTAGAAAAATAGCATTTCATACACGATACCCACTGTAATATACAACATAATTGTATCATATTCTAAAAATTTTGTCTATAAAACTCCATGTTTCAGATGCAAAACAGGTGAAAAATTGATTGACATATCGTCTCGATAATAATACAATAATAGTCAAAGAATACTTTATGAGGTGAACTATGTCCCTTAACGTTGCAAAAAGAATGAAAGAGCTCGGAATTACCCTTCCCGCCGCACCGCCTAAAGGAGGAGTTTATAAGCCGGTTGCACAGTTTGCAAACATGGCATACTGCTCCGGATGTGGTCCCGACCTAAATGGAGAGACATTTAAGCGAGGAAAGCTCGGTTCGGATATCACACTTGATGAGGGCAGAGAGGCGGCAAGGAGATGTATGCTCAACCTGCTCGCACAAATAGAGGCTAATGTTGGACTCGACAAGGTTAAATCCTTCACTAAGGTGTTAGCATTAGTAGCGAGCGATAATGAATTTTACTCACAGCCTGCCGTTGCAAACGGTGCCACCGAACTTATAGCAGAAATTTTCGGTGAGGACAAACTTCCTGCTCGTTCGGCAATAGGAGTTAACGTGCTTCCCGGCAACATTCCGGTAGAGATAGAGATAATGTTTGAATTAACGGAATGACATCATGAATAACATATTAATTAAAGGCGGTATTGTAGTAGACGGCTCCGGACAAAATCCATTTAAAGGTGATATACTTGTCAGGGATGGTGTTATTGCCGAGATTTCGGATAACATTGTTTGTGACAACGCTATCGAGATAATGGCTGACGGGCTCACCGTAACCCCCGGCTTTATCGATATACACACCCACAACGAGCTTGTTCTTATGGAATCGCCGGAGCGCACAGGTGCGATAACACAGGGCATAACCACCGAAATTGTTGGACTTTGCGGGCTTGGCGTTGCACCGCTCGACAAAGAGAAAACAAAGGAAATTATATCGCTGTACTCCGGAATACTCGGTCCGTATAATTCAAAGATACACAACTTTAAAAACTTTGATGACTATCTTTGTGCGTTAGACAATAAAGCATTAAATGTTGCCTCAGCAGTCACCCACGGCGCTGTACGTGCGGCGGTTGTAGGCTTTGAAAATCGTCCGGCAACAACGTCGGAAAAAAAGCAGATGGCAGAGCTTGTTGCCGAATGCATCGATCAAGGTGCAATCGGGTTTTCTACAGGTCTTACATATTTTCCGGCAGGGTATTCCGATTTTTCCGAGCTGGTCGAGATATGTACCGCTATAAAAGAAAAGGATGGAATATTCCTATCCCACAAACGTGATAACTACACACAGCCACGAAATCTCGGTGACGAGGAGATGGTGAACCTCTCTATGGAGACGGGTGTTAAAACTCACATACTGCACTACCGAACATCACTCGATACTGCAGGCATGACACAGGAGCTCACCGCTCCATACAGCAAGCTTATCGAGGGTGGGTATGACATATCCTTTGAATTTTACCCCTATGCTGTCGGCGCCGGATTTGGCGAGGTTTTTCTTCCTCCATGGGTTATGGATGGTGGTTTGCAACCTGCCTTGGACAGGCTTGCCGACAAATCTCTGCACAAAAAAATACTCGATGACATGGCAGAACGTTATAGCTATCTGATGCCACCGAGCGGAGCAATAATTTCCACCTTGAAACAAACCCCTCAACATGAGGGGACCCCTCACCTTGTGGGGATGACCTTTGCGGAGGTTGCTAAACAAAACGGGTGGGACGAGCTGAATGTAATTGTAGAACTTTTACTGCAAAATGACCTTGAATTCGGCTATTATTATAACCTTGCAGAGGATACCGATTGCAGTGCGGTGGAGGATGATTTTTTCCGACTACTCGACCTGCCGTTTTACACCGTTGGCAGTGATTCGATAGCCTACGGCAGCCACCCACACCCACGTGCTTTCGGAAGTTTTACACGGTTGTTGCGGCTCGCAAAACAAAAAGGGTATCCTATAGAGCGGCTGATAAACAGGATAACCAAATACCCCGCAGAGCGATTTAATCTCAAAAGCAAAGGACAGCTTGCGGTGGGCATGGATGCCGATATTGCAATTTTTGATTATAATAACATTACCGACAGGGCAACTTTTAGCGAGCCTACACGGCTTTCCGAGGGTATGCATCATCTTCTCATAAGCGGAAAGCTTGTGTTGCACAATGGCAACCCGACCGGTGATTTGCATGGCAGGACGCTAAGAAAAGGAAAGGCTATATAGATGGGTATATATAAGGAGCTCGGATTAAAAACAATAATAAATGCAAGTGATACCTATACAAAAATCGGCGGCTCGGTAATGAGCGGCACGGTATTAAAGGCGATGGGCGAGGCAGGTGAGAGCTTTGTAAACATACAACAACTCTCGGCAACCGTCGGAAATAAAATAGCCGAACTTACCGACAACGAGTCGGCTTTTGTCTCCTGCGGTTGTGCGGCATGTATTGTGCTTTGCTGTTCGGCTGTTATGAGCAACTTTAACATAGAGACGGCAAAACGTCTGCCGGACACCTCCGGATGTGACAAGGATGAGTTTATAGTTTTCACGCCTCAAACAGAAATTGAGGCTCTCCCCTACTGGCGATTAATCGAACTTTCCGGTGCAAAGGTTGTTACCGCCGATCCATCTCTTGATGGTCTTAAGGATGCAGTCAGCGGCAAAACCGCCGGTGTATGGCTATTTGCCGGAACTATGTATGAGGAGCAGACACCGGATTTTGGTGAGGTTATAGAGTTTGCTCATTCGCTGAAAATTCCGGTGTTCGTTGATGCCGCGGCACAGATACCGCCCTTTTCCAACCTTTGGTACTACACAAAAACCTTAGCCGCCGATGGTGCGGTTTTCAGCGGTGGAAAATACATAAAAGGCCCTCAGAGCAGCGGTTTTTTTGTCGGCAGAAAAGATATTGCCGATTTTTGCCATAAAATAGCAAGTCCAAATGTTGCTATAGGCAGACCGTATAAGGTAGGCAAGGAGGAATATGTTGGGCTTTACACCGCAATCAAGGAGCTTTCCGAGCTAAACGAGAACACAAAACGACAGCAGCAAAATGAACTGCTCGATATTGTGGAAAAGGGATTGATTTCACAGCCGGTAACAATGACTCGTTGCGATTATGGCAGGCTTGGTCAGGAAGCACCTCGACTTATGATAAAACTCACAGGGGCAACCGGTGCCGACTGCGCGGAATTTCTTTACAACAGCTGTGATCCTGCAATAGATATAGGCTACTTTTTGGATAGCGATCACACCGGCGAGGCCGACGAGATATTTGTAAACTCCATCAATCTAAAACATGGTGATGCCGAATACATCGTTGACTGCCTAAAACGATATTTTACCCGAGGTATATAGATATGAAATTTGTTTTATCCTACAGTTTCGGCAAGGACAGCACCCTTGCACTTCACCGTATGCTTGCACAGGGGCACACACCGGTTGCACTGCTTGTAATGGTTAACGAGGATCAAAAGCGATCCTACTTTCACGGTGCCGACTACAACATGATGAATGCGGTATCCGATTGTCTTGACATTCCGATGCTCTTCGGTAAATCATCAGGCGGTGACTACAATGAGGTGATCGAAGCACAGCTTAAAGAGGCCGTTCGGCTCGGCGCAGAGGTTGCCGTTTTCGGTGATATAGACATTTCAGACCACAAGACATGGGCAGATGAGCGATGCAAGGCCGCCAATGTTAATACACTTTTTCCGCTTTGGCATGTTGAGCGTGAGGTAATACTTGGTGAGTTGTTATCAAACGGGTATCGCTGTATAGTTAAATCGGTTAATAACGAAAGGCTACCCAAATCACTGTTAGGGCGTCCTATCGATAACGACATGATCGAGGAATTTCGACACCATGGTATAGACATATGTGGCGAGTACGGCGAATATCACACCCTTGTAGTGGACGGACCTATCTTTAAAAAGAAGTTGCAATATAAAATCAAGGAACAGCTCGACTTCGATGTAACCTCGGTGATAAATATTGAGGCTGTTTAACATTTAACAATCAAACCACTATAAGTGACTATATCTCGGCTTTATGACAACACTTTAGCCGGGATATTTTTTTACGATTATATAGTAGTTTAACTTGACAAACAATCGATATGATAGTATAATAAATTTGCAAATCAATCGCAAATTCAAAAATATAGGATTTGATATGAGTAGATACAAAACGGAACAGCGGCAAAAACTGCTTGAAATATTCAAAAACAATGGACATCAATATCTTTCTGCATCCGACATACAAAAAAAATGCAGTAACGAGGATATCAGCTTGAGCGCAATTTATCGAAACCTTAAAAGCATGGAGCAGGACGGGCTGATAAGCAAGGTTATAGACGGTCAAAAATCTGAGGCGCACTACCACTTTGTCGACCCGGATTGCTGTGTTGGAAGCATACACCTAAAATGCGAGAGCTGTGACAGGGTGTATCATCTTAACCGACATATTTCAAACATGATCTTTGGCTTTGCAAAGGATGAACTAAACTTTTCCATAAACAATGTTGCAGCTTTTTTACAAGGCAAATGTGAAAATTGTTCGCAAATTCACAATAAATAAATCATAAAGGAGAGACGCATGTACAAAAGAATTTTCACAACGCTTACCCTGTCAGCCGCTTTGCTATTGTCGGCTTGTACCTCCGACCCGGCACCGCAATCGACCAACCTTGACGCCACACCGGCTGATACAGACACAGCAAAGCATAGCATAGTCACCGTTTCGTTTCATGAATACGACTGGGTTAATCAGATTTTAGGGGATAATTCAGAAAATTTCGAAGTCACCTTGCTTATGGACACCGGCGTAGATATCCATAGCTATGAGCCGAGTGTCGAGGAGGTCGCTACAATACAAAACGCCGACCTCTTTATCTATAACGGTGGTCCTTCGCACGACTGGGTCACAGATATAATAACAATCCCTGCAAACGACAACTTTAAGGCATTCAGCGTGGTTGACAGTTTAGGCGAACTTGTGATGGACGAGGTTGCCGTTGAGGGAATGCAGATTGATGGCACAGGAGACTCTCATGATCATGAGGAAGGCACCCATGACCACGAGGAAGACACCCATGACCACGAGGAAGATACTCATGACCACGAGGAAGAAACCCATGACCACGAGGAAGACACCCACGACCATGAGGAAGACACTCATGACCACGAGGAAGATACTCACGACCACGAGGAAGATACCCACGATCATGAGGAAGATACCCACGATCATGAGGAAGATACCCACGATCATAGCGACGAAGCCCACGGTCATGAGGATGAGCATGTTTGGCTATCACTGAGTAACGCAATGTTAGTTTGTGAGAGCATTGCAAAGGAAATTTCTGCACTCGACACGGCAAACGCCGAGGTTTATACTGCAAATGCCGAAAGCTATATTGCAACATTAGAGGAGCTTAACACCGAGTATGAGACGGCGATAGCAGCGTCAGAAAGAGACACCCTCATTTTTGCCGACCGTTTCCCCTTTCTTTATTTAATGAGTGATTATGACATTAACTACTACGCGGCTTTTCAGGGCTGTGCCGCCGAGACAGAGGCAACCTTTGAAACAATAAAATTCCTTGCCGAAAAGGTAGATGAGTTAGATATAAACACACTGCTTGTCCTTGACAACGGGCTTATAGAGCTTGCCGAGACGGTAAACAACAGTAGCGAAGATAAAGACAGCGAAACTGCTACCCTACACTCCATGCAGTCAGTTTCGACACAGGACATTGAATCGGGCGCAACATATTATACAATTATGCAGGAAAATTTAGAGGCTTTAAAGCTTGCGCTTGCCGAATAACCATATTAAGGTGTGCTTATGGAAATTATATGCAACAATCTTTCGGTGGGGTATAACAACACCCCGCTACACAGCAATATTAACTTTACAATACCTGCCGGTGCATATGCCTGTGTTGTAGGAGAAAACGGTGCCGGCAAAAGCACGCTTATTAAAACGATACTGGGATTACTGCCCCCTATAGAGGGCAGTATAACAATGGGAAAAAATCTCTCTGCCATCGACATAGGCTACCTACCGCAGCAGACACAGGTTCAACGAGATTTTCCCGCCTCGGTTTATGAGGTAGTACTATCCGGTTGTTTAAACAAAATGGGCTTGCGACCCTTCTATAACAAGGTAGAAAAGCAACTTGCAAAGGATATGCTTGCAAGGCTTAACATTTTAGAGCTGGGCAAAAAAAGCTACAGCGAACTCTCAGGAGGTCAACAGCAAAGGGTTTTGCTTGCAAGAGCACTTTGTGCAACGACAAAGGTTTTACTTTTAGACGAGCCTACCGCAGGTTTAGATGTTGCGACAACGTCAGAATTTTACAAGCTTATCAAATCCCTGAACAAAGAGGGTATCACCATAATTATGATTACACACAACCTTAACGAGGCAATATCCGATGCCGACCTAATCCTGTGTTTAAATAACTGCGGTGTAAACTGCATGACCGCACAGGCATACGAGGAGTTAAAAAATGCTTAATACTCTACTTGACTATCTGTCCTATGATTTTGTTATCTACGCTTTTATAGTGGGTATCCTTATCGCATTTTGTTCGTCGTTGCTCGGTGCAACCCTTGTGTTAAAGCGACTCTCCTACATCGGAGACGGTCTTTCCCATATTGCATTTGGAGGCATAGCGATTGCCGCTGTATTGGATATCGCCAATCAGGATGCACTTGTGTTTCCGGTAACCGCAATATCAGCTGTGGTACTTCTTAGGATAGGGCAAAACACCAAGATAAACGGCGATGCCGCCATAGCGATGATGTCGGTAGGCTCGCTTGCCGTCGGTTATCTCTTAATGAATGTATTCAATGTTTCCACCAACCTTGCCGGCGATGTCTGCACCACCCTTTTCGGGTCGACGTCAATACTCACCCTCACCGAGGGCGATGTTATAACCAGCCTTGTGCTGTCGGTGTCGGTAATTGTTATCTTTATACTCTTTTACAACAAGATTTTTTCGGTTACCTTTGATGAAACATTTGCAAAGGCAACCGGCATTAAAGCAGACCTGTACAACCTGATAATTGCAATAACCATCTCTGCTGTAATTGTGGTAGCCATGAACCTTGTGGGATCACTTTTAATCAGCGCATTAGTGGTTTTTCCGGCACTCGCCTCCATGAGAATATTCAAAAACTTTAAAGCGGTGATAATATCCTCCTCGATAATATCGGTTGTTTGCGCATTCAGCGGAATAATAATTTCTATACTTTACGGCACACCGGTAGGTAGCACCATCGTAACAATGAATTTAATTGTTTTTGGCATGTGCTGGTGTTTATCCGGAATAAAAACGACTAAATTGTCATAGCAAACAAGCTATAGAGTCGATGTGATTTTAGACAGATATTCTGATGGTGTCATACCCTCGGTTTGCTTAAATGTCTTACTGAAGTATGATGGGTCGGCATATCCGAGCTGCCTTGAAACGCTGGACACCTTATGTATACCCTCGGCAAACAGCTGTTTTGCCTTTTCCATTCGCCTTGATACAATGTATTCGTTCAACGAACTTTCGGTGTCCTTTTTAAAAACGGTGCAGAGGTAGCTGTAGTTAACATTTAATTTTTCCGCTACTGTAGAAACTAAAAGGTTGCTGTCGTGCAGATTTTCCTCTATATATTTTATCGCCCTGTTTGTAACCGGACTGTAGGAGCGGTTTGTCTTTTTATCCTCTGCATCCGGCTCATCAATGCTACGTTTTTTTATTTCGTCGACAATCTTTACAATTGCACTCTTTAACTCACTTTTTTGCAGCGGTTTGAGTAGATACTGGCTTACATTAAGCGGTATCGCTTTTTTTGCGTATTCGAAATCTGCGTATCCGGATATAATCACCACATGGCAGTCTATACCCTCAGCCCTTAAAAGTTTTAAAACTGTGAGCCCGTCCATCATAGGCATATTTATATCCAACATCACTATGTCTGGTTTTGTAGTCCTTATGAGTTCTATTCCATCCTCACCGCAACAGGCATCACCTACGATTTTCACTTCAAAACCTAAGGACAATTCCTCAATACTTTTCATCAGAGACATACGAAAATAATATTCATCATCTATTACAGCTATCTTTAACTGTTCCAAAATCTTCCCTCCTTAAACTGCTCAGGTCTAACCGCCGGTATATCAATTTTTATAATTGTATACTCTCCCTCTTCACTATCAAGATCAAATTTAACATCACCGTTAAAATGATAATTCAGTCGATGAAGTATTGAGGAGAGTCCGAAATGTTCGGTTATCGGTGCCAATCGGTTTAGCGAGAGTAGCTCCTTCTTTCTCTCTGCACCCATGCCTATACCATTGTCCTCCACCGTGATAACCATTCTGTCGCCCTTCTTGGTAACGCACATCTTTAAATTGCCTTTACCCTTCTTTTTGCGAATACCGTGGTAGATGGAGTTTTCCGCCAGCGGTTGAAGGGTAAGTTTCGGTATTGCGTATTCGTTCAGTTCAGGCGATATCTCTATCTCGGCAGTGAGCTTTTCCACATAACGCATCTTTTGCAACACTATATAGTCTGCCAAAAAACTCTGCTCGCGCTCAAGGGTGATAATATCTGCACCGTCACTTAGGCTACCCCTGTAAAAGTTAGCAAGCCGATAGGTCGCCTCGCTTGCACGTTCATACATACCAATATTTATCAAGCTGTTAATCATCTCTAACACATTATAGAGAAAATGGGGGTTGACCTGCTCGTTAGTGAGTCGAAGGCGATAATTTTCCACCAATGCCTTTTGTGTGTCAAGATTTAAAATGAGTGACGATATATCCTCGGTCATTTTATTAAAACTGCTGTTAAGGTCGCTTAACTCGTTGTTGCCAAAGCTCTCGGATTTTATCATAATGCTACCCTTTGCAAACTGCTCCATCGATTTTTTTAGCCTTACAATAGGTGCACTTATCTGGTTAGCAATAATAATCGATACAAAAAACGCTGCGACTATGGTTATGATAAAAATTGTATATATCGTTCTGTTTGTGTCCTGCAAAAAAGTTTCTATGTACTCATACGGCGTCGCCATCATCAAGGTAAACCCGTACAGGCTTGTGTCGTGGCTGGTGATAATTACACTCTCGTTGCCCAGTTCATATATCTCACTACTGTTGTTGTCTATATAGGTTCCGGAGTAACCCGAAAGTCCGTGTAGGGTGTTACTTACCCTGTCGTATATATTAGAGGTGTAGACCGTTTCGGTTCCCGATATTAACATAAAATAGTTGTTTTTTGCGTCAAAAAACTCATCAAATCCTTCAATAATGGCATCGGGGTTGATAATTGAAATCAGCAGTTTACCGCCATGCAGCTCGCTTATCAAGGAAAACCCATAGCGTTGCTCATCTACCGTATTGATAAAATGCATCGAGCTTAGCATCATCTGATTTTCATAGTCGTAATATTCTATATTTTGTCCGATATATGCACCGGATCGTGTATAGTTATCGTAAAGTGATATTACATCATTAAAAAAGTCATAGTTATAATACAAGCTCCCTCTGTAGTAGTAGCTGTTGCTGTACATGGTATTCAATGTTTCAGGGTCATAAATTATAAAATCCTCCACAAGGGTAGTTTTATAGTTGTCAAGCTGTATTTCGCTACCAAAAAACAGATAATCTGCCCTCAGATCATCAATCACCCCGTGTGCTTCGGAAAACCTACGTTCAATTGCATCCTCAATTAAAAGCATGTTCGCCATCGCCTCGGTATGTGAATTTTTGATTACCGTATTGCGTGAAACCGTAACAGCCATAATTGTCATTGCTATAACCGGTATACTGATAAGTGTCGTTATAATTATAAACAAGACAAGTCCGATAGGCAGGCGGACCTTATTAGCAACATGCTGAATTCTCACTATAGTTCCTTGTGCATTTTGCACAATTCCTCCTAACCGTGTTATATATTCGTACAAACTAAAGCAACAAAATTACCGAAAAACCAAAACTATTCACTTGTGATTTTATCCTATAAAAAGTAAAATGTCAATATGATGTTGGATGTACGCAATATCAAAATAAATATTAGGAGGATTTTATGAAAAAGCTGATTTCTTTACTATTGGCAGGATTGCTGATGCTTACCTTCGTTGCCTGTGGTGCACCGGAAGAGAGCGAAACCCCCGCAACAACCGACGCAACCACAGAGGACACAGCAACCGATGAAGGTGATGACGAGGCTGCTGATGATGCAACAGAGGAAGACACCGAAGGTGGTGTTAGAAACGTTACCAACGGTGGCGAAGGCGATCCCATTTTGGTTACATTACTGTCCGATGGTTCTAACCAGGAAACATTCCTTAACGCTGCTCAACCTTTCACCGACGAGCACGGTATCCCGGTTGAGGTTCTCTCCCTTAACTTCTCTTGGGGCGAGTATTTCACAAAAATTCAGACAATGGTAGCCGGTGGAGATGCTCCTGACCTTGCAACAGTTGCTATCGAGGGTATCGAATTGTTCTACGACCTCGGCCTTGCAGAGCCGCTTAACCCTTGGCTTGAGGCAAACCCCGAGTACAACGACCTTCTCAACGACAGCAGTGTTTACGAGCCTGCATTTGTAGAGACTCTTTCGGTTGACGGAAACGTACTTGCCTTCCCGATGGGATGGAATAACTGTGTAGCCCACCTTAACACAACAATGTTGGCAGACGTAGGTCTTGAAATCCCTACCGAAGAGTGGAACGGCGATGACTTCTTAACATATCTTGAAGCACTCACAGTAGAGCGTGAGGACGGCACAAAGCAGTACGGCACCTCGGTACCTAACTCGTATTTTGCATTTGAGGGCTGGATATTTAACAACGGTGGTGTCGGCTACACTAACGATGATTTCACTAAGGCAACCATCAACGAGCCGGAATCTGTAGAAGTATTCCAACTCTGGCAGGATATCATCCATGAGTATGGCTATGCACCTATCCCCGAGCCAAACGTAAACTACACCCAGATGATGATAGACGGCGATATCGGTATTATCTATGCCGGCAGATGGACCATGAACAGCTATGTAACCAACGAGTTCACCGATGTAGCTCTTCAGTACTACCCCAAATTTGAACAGACAGTACCTGTATTCGGTATTGACGGCCTTGTAGTTGTATCAGGCACCGACAGGTATGACGATGCAGCATTATTCTCAGCCTTTGCAGGTAGCGAGACCTACCAGGATGTATATCTCTCGGCAGGTAACATTCCCGGTAACAAGATAGTTGCTGATCGTTCCATCAATAACTATGACTACCCGATAAACAAAGAAATCTACTTCGAAAGCTTTGAAATTTCCAAGGCTGTACACTCCCCGGTAAAATATGCAGATGTACAGATAGTAGTTGACCGTGCAATGTCCGAAATCTTTGTAAACAATTCAGACGTTCAGTCTACACTTGATGCGGCAGCACTGGAAATCGACAGCATCCTCGCAAGCTAATAAAATTAAAAAGAAGATACCTATGTAGGGGCGGGATTACCCCGCCTCTGCTTTTTTACGAATTCCCCCCAACGCTAAAGAGGATTACTATATGAACAACTCAAACACCGCACCTAGCAAGGCAACTCGCACCCCAAAGGGCGGGCTAAGAGCACAGCATAAAAAGGACACCTTGCTTGCCTATCTGTTTTTATCCCCCTCCATTATCGGCTTTATCTGCTTTATCGGCGGCCCGATAATTCTCTCCTTTGTTCTTATCTTTGTTGATTACAACCTGATACAGCCTCCTGAATTTATCGGCATGGCTAACATAAAAAGATTTTTATCCGATCCGCAGATACCGATAGTGTTCCTAAACACACTTAAGTTCCTGCTGATACTCCCGATTGTACACTGTGCAGGCGGTTTAGTGCTTGCATATCTTGTATCACGCGTCAGGATAAAGTTTTTATCCACCTTTTTCCGCAACTCCATATACTTTCCTGCGATTATAACCACCGCCTCGGTTGCCATAGCCTGGGGATATATTTTCGCAACCGATACCGGCGTACTAAACTATTATGTCCGTCAGTTTGGTTATGAGAATATCCGTTGGCTAACAGATCCTAACATGGCTTACGTTACCATCGCAATATTTAGCTTTTGGAAGTTTATAGGAACAACCTTCCTATATTATATAATCGGTCTTTCCAACATACCGGACGTATACTACGAGGCGGCACAGATAGACGGCGCTTCCAGCACAAAAACGTTTTTCAAGATAACTTTGCCACTGTTGACCCCAACGATGTTTTTTGTTATAATTACTAATCTGATAGGTGTTTTCCAGATATTCGATGAGCCCTACCTGTTGACGAACGGCGGACCCGGTACAGCTACAAAATCAGTCGCAGTGTATATCTATGAGACGGCATTCCGTTCCATGAACATCGGCTATGGTGCTACGGTTGCACTTTCGTTATTCCTTATCATTCTAACCATAACCATAATTCAATTTACCGTCCAAAACAAATGGGTTAACTATGGATACGAATAAACACCTTGAAAGGAATGGTAATTAAATTATGTTAAAACTTAAAAACAATCTACCCCAATATATATTATGTGCATTTTTGCTTGGGTTGTGTATTTTAATGCTCATGCCTTTTGGTTGGATGCTTGCAACCTCGCTCAGATCTCCCGGTGAATCCTTTGATATGCCACCAAGTTTCTTCCCCACCTCCTTTAAGATAGAAAACTACTTTGAGGTGTTTGAAAGAGTTCCGTTTGTTACTTTTATTCAAAACAGCTTTATCGTGGCTATCCTTGCAGTGTCGTTAAGTTTTGTATCCACAACACTTGCCGCATATACATTTTCAAGAATGGAATTTAAAGGACGCAACACCCTGTTTGTTATATTCCTCTCCGGTGTTATGATTCCCGCACAGGCAACCATGATTCCCGTGTTTCTGTTCATCAACGCACTCGGGTTGGTAGGTAGCTACTACTCCTTGGTTTTACCGGCAATCATTGCACCCTTCGCAATATTTTTACAGCGCCAGTTTATGATGACTATTCCCAAAAGTTACGATGAGGCTGCATTCATAGATGGAGCCGGAAGGTTTCGCATATATCTGACAATCATTCTACCCATGTCAAAACCGGTGCTCATCATTACAACACTGCAGGCTTTCCTCGGTTCTTGGAATAACTTTATGGGTCCGTTAATCTACCTGTCCGACCTTGACCAGATGACAATACCGGTTGGTATTCGTATTCTCAACGGAATGAGAAGTGACGGTAGCATTTCGGTTATCCTCGCCGGAGTTATCATGTCACTGCTAGTTCCCACCGTAATCTATCTTATTTTCTCAAAACAACTACTACGTGGTGTTTCACTATCCGGCTTAAAGAGCTAACGACAAAAGGAGTGGTCATAAACATGAAAATAGAGGTTCCCTATTTAAAGGGTGCAATGAAATGTGTAATGCAACCCAATGTGTTGCTTAATGAAAAAAAATGGTATATAAACGACCACTGCATAATTAAGGATGATGAGGGTTTTTACCACTTTTTCGGAATAAACAACCCCTACCCCGAACCTGATAAGCAGCTGTATGCATGGCATCCACACATCTCACATGCGGTCTCTAAAAATCCTTATCAGCAGGGATTCGAGTTTATTGGGTTCGCCGTAGATGACCGTGGCGGTGCCGAATATGTGGGCGCACCCTATGTATTTTGGCGTGACGACCTTGGCAAATATATGATGATTTTCGAATCATTTTTAGATGGCAAGAGGGCTCTTGAGTTTGCATACTCGGAAAGCTTGTATAACTTTGAGCGTTCCTATCAATCTATATTCACAAACCTTGGTCATACTAAAAGAGATCCGTGTATTATCAAGGAAGGCGATGACTACATCGTATACATATGCAACCCCGACCCGGGTGGTTCTGCTGTATCAGTTACCGTGACAAAGGATTTCACCGATCTCTCCGACACAAAAAATTGTTTTCAGCTCTCGGACGGTCTGAACTGGGGCGGTTGTGAATCCCCCTTCGTAGTTAAGCGAAATGGATTGTACTACCTATTTTTCACCTACGCACACCACCAGTACAACGAGACACATGTCTATGTGTCGAACAGGTTCGACGAGTTCAAGCCGGAAAACAGGGTCACAACCCTATATGGACATGCCAGTGAGATTTTCACGGTCGACGATAAGGAGTATATAACGAGCTGTGGACCTGAGGATGACCAGGCTCTGAATGAACACGGGCTATACCTATCCGAGCTGTGTTGGACAGACTCTGACTTAACCCTAAAATAAATTTTTATAGTTAAAGGAAAATAATTATGAAACACAGAAAGTTCACCGACAAAAACCTTACCTTTGTAGGCTTTCCCCTTGGCGGAATTGGTGCCGGAATGTACAACATTGAGGGCAACGGCTCATTCTCCGGCTTTTCCATCCGCAACGCACCTGACACCAACTTAGAGCCGACCATGTTTTCTGCCGTTACTGTAAAGGGCGAGCAGAACAAAAGCCGTGTTATCGAGGGGCCTGTTCCGAAGTATAAAATATTCGGCGGCGCACTCTCACCGTTGCAGGGAAAACCGAAAAACGAACTTAACCTCACCAAGGCAAACGGTTCACAGGGTAAAGCCTATGGTCTACCACGCTTTAAATCGGCAGAGTTTTACGCCGAATTCCCCTTTGCAAATATATCCTTTGCAGACGAGAAGTTTCCGCTTGAAACCTCACTCTCGGCATGGAGTCCCTTCACCCCGACAAACACCGACGACTCCTCCTACCCCTTTGCAGTTATCTGCTACACCTTTAAAAACACCACCGACAAACCTGTAGACGCTGTATACTACTACAGTAGCATGAACTTTATGTCGGTTGAAAACGAAGGTTTTTATGTAACCGCTAAGGAAAACGGCTTTACACTGTCACAGGATGCCGTTGCCGAGCATCCTTGGTCGCAGGGTCATTACAGTGCCTTTATCGACGACGAGGATGTTAAGGTTAACACCGCAATGTTCCGTGGTGGTTGGTTTGATACACTGACAATGCTGTGGAACGACATCGAGGCGGGCCGTGCCGTTCAAAAATCAAACGACGGAAAAATGGTAGGCAAGGCAGAGCATATTCCCGGTGCAACGGTACCCGGCGGATCGCTTGCAGTTGAGTTTACACTACAACCCGGCGAGAGCAAAACAATTACGCTAAACACCTGCTGGTACGTGCCGGATTCAAAGCTACGTATCGGACATGACTTTGAGGATAAAAAAGCCTGCCTACACGGTTGCTGTTCCGAGGAGATTGATCTGTCACTCGAGAGATATAAGCCTTGGTATTCCTCGGTGTTCTCCTCCATCGACGAGACGAGTGATTTCCTCTCTAAAAACCGTGACCGTCTTTACAACGAGAGTAGAAAATTTGCCGACGCTTTTTATGCAATGACACTGCCGAGTGAAGCAATCGAGGCTATTGCCGCAAACCTCACCATAATAAAGTCACCCACCATTCTGCGCCAGACCGACGGCAGGTTGTGGGCGTGGGAAGGCTGTTGTGACAGCTGTGGCTGTTGTTCAGGAAGCTGTACCCATGTTTGGAACTACGCACAGGCTATATGTCACCTCTTCCCCGATCTTGAGCGTAGCATGAGAGAGACCGAGTTTGTGGACTCGCAGGACGAAAGAGGGCATCAAAACTTCCGTGCATCACTGCCAATCGGTGCGTGTGACCACAGCTTCCATGCCGCCTCGGACGGACAGCTCGGCGGAATAATAAAGCTGTACCGCGACTTTTTAATTTGCGGTGATATCGACTGGCTACGTGGATATTGGCAGGCTGCAAAATCCTCACTCAACTACTGCATAACCACCTGGGATAAAAAGCGTGAGGGCGTTTTAAGAGAGCCCCATCACAACACCTATGACATTGAGTTTTGGGGTGTAGATGGAATGTGCTCCTCCTTCTATATCGGTGCATTAAAAGCGATGGTAGAGATAGGAAAAATATTGGGCGAAGACACTGCGGAATATGCCGAGCTGATGGATAAGGGAATCAAATATCTCGACGATAATCTTTACAACGGCGAATACTACTACCAGCAGGTAGAGTGGGAGACATTAGAGGCAAAGCTGCCGGAGGCAGGTACCGAGGCGTTAAACGACTTCATCTCGCCCGAAGCTGTAGAGTTGGTTAAAAAATACGGTCCGAAATACCAGTATGGCACCGGTTGTATATCCGACGGAGTGCTCGGTTTCTGGATGGCACAGGTCAGCGGACTTGGCATTGTCGGTAACGGCGATCGTATAACCACCCATCTAAACAGTATTTATAAATACAATTTCAAGACCGACCTTTCGGAGCATGCAAACCCACAGCGCCCCGGATACTGCATGGCGGACGAGGCAGGACTACTTCTTTGTAGCTGGCCGAACGGCAACAAACCTGCACTTCCATTTGTGTACAGTGACGAGGTATGGACAGGTATTGAATATCAGGTAGCTGCCCACCTAATCTACATGGGAGAAACCGAAAAGGGACTTGATATTGTGAAGGCTGTTCGCAGTCGATACAACGGCGAGGTGCGCAACCCCTACGATGAGTATGAGTGTGGACACTGGTACGCAAGGGCACTCGCCTCCTATGCACTGATAGAGGCTTACACCGGTATTCGCTACGATGCCTACACAAAAAAGCTAACCATCGCACCACAGATTAAGGGCGATTTCACATCCTTCCTCTCCACCGACAGCGGATATGCAAACGTCGGAATAAAGGACGGTACCCCCTTTGTAAACGTAATCAGCGGAAGTATAGACATTGCTGAAATTACAGTGAAATAGCATAATCTCCGGCGAAGCCGGATCTATTGGAAATATTGTTTAACTCACTTCGTTCGTTATTTTGCAAGCAAAAACCACAATATTTTTGTTTCTGTAGCTCCGCCTTTGGCGGAGCTATTGCTGTGTGGGTTGCATTATTTATAATGGGTTAATTATATAGTCATTCAACATCAAAGCGTCTCAGATATGGTCTGCCATCCCTGTTATCGTGAAAAACACCCCAGCTAAGGTTAAAACTTTTATCGTTTTGGTATGCATCCTCACGGTAAGGTCCGACCGACTGTGGGACAATAAGCTCACCCAGCCTATTAAAAGCAATCCCATCACTGCTAAACAGATAGCTGTTGCCCTGTTCACCGGTATCGGTAGTCAGTGCCATAAAGCCACCGTTGTTGGGATATACACAAACCTCGTGCCCGCTGTCCAGCACAGGGTTTGACTCGTATTTTATGTAAGGTCCCTCCGGTTTATCGGCAACCGCAAGCCCCATCTTAGTTTCCTTTGGAGATAGATGTAGCTGTCTACCTTTATAGTACATGTAATATTTCCCGCCATGGGCTATAATGCAGCTGTCGTCCACACGGTGACTGTCAAACTCCGGCGATATACCTGTTCGCAAAATAGGTTCGGTGTAAACCCTCTCAAACGGGCCCTGTGGATTTTTAGATTTGGCAAGTCCTATTGCGGTAAGCCCGTTAGCCTCCAGACTAAGGTTATAAAAATCAGCCCTCACCCCGGTATAGAACAGATAGACATAGCCGTTCGACAAAAGCGTTGTGGGGGTAAATACCGCACCGGCATCGAAGGCATCGCCCTCGCCCTTATCGAGCACCATTCCACCCTCACTCCAGCTTTTTCCATCCTCAGATACTGCATACCAAATGGTTGCATCATACCCGTCTATGCTCGGAGTTTTAGAGTAATAGAAATAATATTTACCTTCTATTTTAATTACCGGACTCGGGTCTCTCCTCGTAATGTTTGCATTAAAATCAAGACCTTTCAGGTCGCTGTAAACAAACTTCATATAGCTCAACCTCCTAAAAACATAATCATGTGGGGAGATATAGAAAACACTCCCCACATTTATTATATATTGATACTACTTGAAAAGCAACACGTTAAAGTTTAATGCACGCCAAGATTAAACAAGTTTCTTCTGGTTTTAGGGTAATCCTGTTTAATTATCATCTCAAGCAAAATACCTTTAAGCTTATATTTTAGCTCGGCATATTTTGCATCACCGGCAAGATTATGCTGCTCGTTTGGATCTTCCTTGATGTTAAAGAGTTGTTCACCGCTCTCGTTTGGATAGTAGGTATAGCGATACTCGGCGGTTCTCACCGATCTTGCCCAGTCGATGTACTCTATCGACCATATCGGGTTATAGCTCTCAACATATGCAAAGGGTCTTATATCTTTTTCATCACCCTTGCAAAGAGATATTAATGATTTTCCGTAGCTCTCGCTGAGCCTTGCCGGATCAATTTTAAGGTAGGGGCCTAACATGGATGGTATCGGAGGGAGGCTGCAACCCGACATTTCTAAAATTGTCGGGCAGATATCCTCATGCTGGATAAACTGCTCACAAACCTTACCGCCGGCTATCCCGGGAACTCTAACAATTATCGGTACCCTTATGCAGGCATCGTAGTGGCGCTCCTCCTTGCCGTAGAAACCGTGGTCACCGAGTAGCTCGCCATGATCTGAAATGAAAATCACGTTACAGCTGTCATACCTACCTTTAGCTTTTAATGCGGATATAACCTCTCCGAGCTTTTCATCAAGATGGATTAAATCTGCGAAGTATACCAAACGCTGATGCATTTCATTTTCATGTTTAATCGGAGTTTTCGCCTGGAAATATTCCGGAGTGTTGGGATCATCTTGCCATTCAGCGTATATCGGTTGAGGAATCTTTGATGCGTCCACCCTTTCAAGATATTCTTCGGGGCAGTTAAATGGGCTGTGCGGCTGAACATAACTCACATGTGCGAATATTGGTGTCTCGTCGTCCACAGTCTCTATGAAATCAAGTGCATGTCGTGTAATCCATTCGGTTTGACAAACCTCTTTTGGGAACTTTTGCGAGTAGGCGTGTATGCTATTTTCCGGATATTTTTCGGTCGTCCAGTCATACTCGTCTCTGATTTTTTTAATGCGTGCACCATAGTCCTCGCCCTTTTCGCCATAGCTTTGAAATGCCGGCATGTGGTGTGGCCAAACGGTTGCCAGCACATCGTCGAGATAATCGGGATGATTTTCAATCACCCAGTCCATCCATTCACCGCCACGTACATCCTCGGTGATATGTGTAACATCAAAACCGTACTGTTTATAGTCGGGATAAAGGGTTTTATAATGCGGGCTAAAGTGCACCTTGCCGAATGCACCGGTGCGATAACCTGCCTCCTGGAGTGAGCGCATAAAGGTAGGAAGATTAGGGTCAAGGTCATAGCCGTTTTCCAAAACACCGTGGTTTCTGGTGGTAAGTCCCGTTGCAATCGTTGCTCTGGTGGGGCAACAGACAGGGTTCGAGGTTATAGCGTTAGAAAAATATGTGCCTTCCGCCATGAGTTGTTTGATGTTCGGTAGATCGCAGATGTCATTTTCTATCGCCATCTCAAGCCATTTTGCTGAAAGCTGGTCCACCATAAAAAATAAAATATCATTTTGCTTTTTCATAATCTTCTCCTATTTATTACATAATATCTTTTAATCATAAAGATCGTATAAAGGAATAATGTAGGGCTTGTTCTTATCATAGTAGGCAAGCGGTTTGCTGTTCTTCACAAAACCTTTAGCTCGACAGTTTTCACCAGCAATTTCACCGTCTCCCATGTCCTTCCTTGCCTGTTCGGCGTACCTAATAAACGTTTTCACCATCTCCGTGTTATCGTCGGCAACATTATTGCTCTCCCCAATATCAGACCTTAGATTGTACAACTCGCCTGATAAAACGTGATACTTAAAGTCTCCAATCCTAATCGCGGTAAGAACATCTTGATCATAATAATAAAAAGCTTCATATTGAGATTCTGCTGTTTCGGGATTTATAAAATGTGGCATCATGCTAAAACCATCCCTTATCACTCCGTCGTCTAATTCCACATCTGCTATCTCGGCAAATGTAGGCATAAAATCGAGCATGGAGGTAATACTGTTTGAGATAGAGCCCGGACTAATTTTGTTAGGCCATCTTGCAATACAATTTACACGCTGTCCTCCCTCCCAGCAGGTAGCCTTAAATCCTCTGAGCGGCAAATTTTGAGAATGCTTTCCGCCACCATTGTCCGAAACAAGAAGTATAAGGGTATCGTCGGTAAGGCCTAACCGTTCAAGTTCATAAACAATTGCAGCTACGCTCCAATCCACCTCGGCGAGTGCCGCTCCCATCCTTCCGTTTTTCGACTCCTTCATGAATCTTTCTCTCGGGTACAGCGGAAAATGCACATACATATGGGCAAAGTAGAGAAAAAACGGATTATCCTTATTTTCTCTGATAAATTTAACAGCAGTATTGGTGTAAAGCTCGGTTATATAGCTGGTGTCGGGCTGCTCCTCTATTACCTCGTTGCCCTCCATAAGCGGAAGTGGCACATGCTCAAGCTTTGGGTGTTTTGACCATGCACCGAAATCCGGTGATAAGCCCATATCATTGCTGTACGGAAGTCCTAAATACTCGTCAAAACCATAGTTAAGGGGTGAGAATTCCGGCTGATCACCAAGATGCCATTTACCAATTATTTTTGTTCTATAACCGGCTTCTTTTAGAACCGAGGCTATTGTACGTTCCGATGGATTAAGTCCCTCCGGCTGGCCCGGAAACAGAACCCCATGGGTCTGGAAAATATGTTCTTCGTCATTAAAGTCGTAAATATTAAACTTTGCAAAATCAATTCTTTTAGGGTAGCTGCCCGTCATCATCCCACCCCTTGACGGGGTGCAGAGTGGTGCGGCAGCATAAAAATCGGTAAAGCGCATCCCATCTTCTGCAAGTTTATCTATGTTTGGCGTTTTATTTAGGCTCGAGCCATAACATCCAAGGTCGGAGTAGCCCATATCGTCTACATTAATTAAAATAATATTTGTATGTTCCATATTATTTTCCCCTTTTTGAATTATAACTCACCCGCCCTGTGACAGGCACAAAACCTTCCGGGTGTTACCTCGGTTAGCTTTGGTGTTTCCTTTTTGCAGATGTCTATACAATAATCACATCTCGGATGAAACGCACAGCCTGACGGAAGATTCACCGGACTTGCTATCTCTCCTTTTAAAACCACCCTCTTGGTTGTACGATTCGGATCGGGTAGCGGAATAGCACCGAGAAGTATCTTTGTGTAGGGATGAAGCGGATGCTCATAAAGCTCTCTTGTCTCACACAGCTCTACCGTTCTGCCGAGATACATAACCATTACTCTGTCCGATATATAATGTACCACACGTAGGTCGTGTGATATAAACAGGTAGGTCAACTTAAAATCATCCTGTAGCTCGCCTAATAGGTTAATTATCTGTGCCTGAACCGACACATCAAGTGCCGAAACCGGCTCGTCGGCCACAATAAACCTCGGCTGGGTAATCAGCGCTCTTGCTATGCCTATGCGCTGTCGTTGACCACCCGAAAAAGCATGTGGGTAACGATTTAGATGCTTTACATTTAACCCCACCCTGTCTGCAATGTTCTCCACCTGTGCCTTTAATTCGTCGCCTTTGTATTTTTTATTTATTACAAATGGTTCGGCTATACAGTTGAAAACCGTCATACGTGGATCTAACGATGAATTAGGGTCCTGAAAAATCATCTGCATTTCCGGCCTTACAACCGAATGAGTCTGCCTGTCTATGGTGCACATGTCGACCTCGCCGACCGAGTTGCTGTTAAACAAAATCTTACCGTCGCTTGGCTTATGTGCACGAATAATACAGCGACCGAGCGTGCTTTTTCCACAACCGGACTCGCCCACAACGGCCAGTGTTTCGCCGCTGTAAACATTTATGTTAAGATCATCAACCGCCTTAACATATCCGGTAACACGTCCGAACTGCCCTTTTTTTATCGGAAAGTGCATCTTTAAGCCCTCGGCTTTAAGAATAGTGTTATTCTCCATCTTCAACCCCCTTGCCATCTGTGCATTTGAAACAGGAAACATAATGCCCGCTTTCTACCTCGGTGAGCGTCGGTCGTTGTGTTTTACATTCATCAGAAAAACACTCGGAACATCGTTCATGAAAAGGACAGCTTGGAGGCAAACCTATCGGCACAGGTACATTCCCCGGTATGGTGTGTAGGCTTCGGTTGCCCTTATCCTCAAGACGAGGAATTGATTTGAGCATTGCACGTGTGTATGGGTGCATCGGATTGTTAAACAGGGTTTTTACATCGGCAATTTCCATTATCTGCCCGAGATACATAACTATTACTCGGTCACACAGCTCGGCAATGACACCAAGGTCATGGGTGATATAGATTACCGACATGTCGGACTTTTTTTGTATATCCTTTAAGAGTTCCAACACCTGCGCCTGAATGGTGACATCGAGTGCCGTAGTCGGCTCGTCGGCTATCAGTATTCCCGGCTCACAGCTTAGCGCCATTGCTATCATCGCACGCTGTCTCATTCCACCGGAAAACTGTAGCGAATATTCGTCATACCGTTGCTCGGCATTTGAAATGCCTACCTTTTTCAGCATATCGATAGTTATTCGTTTCGCCTCTTTTTTGTCCTTTGTCACATGTAAAAGCACTGCCTCCGACATCTGTTTTCCCACAGTATGCACAGGTGAAAAAGCCGACATTGGGTCTTGAAATATCATTGCAATGTCTCGCCCTCTTATCGAACGGCGCAATCTACTGTTATTTTTTAGCGTTGCGATTTCTAAAGGGTCGGATAGGGATTGCCCCTGCCTTTGGTGCAACTTTATACTTCCGCCTATCTCGGCGGTTCGGGGAAGCAGTCCTAAAATAGCCTGTGATGTAACGCTTTTTCCACATCCGGACTCGCCGACTACGCCGAGAATCTCACCTTTTTTAAGTTCAAAGTTTATTCCATCAACGGCACGCAACCTGCCGAGTTCTGATTTTATCTCCACCGTGAGGTTTTTGACGGTTAATACTGTATCGCTCATATTCACCTCCCTAATGCTTATATGGGTCGGCCGCATCACGCAGACCGTCGCCCACAAAGTTAAACGACATCACGGTAACGATAACAAACAATGTTGGTATCAGCATCCATGGGTTTACCACTATATTTTTCAAATCCTGGCTGTCCTGAAGCAAAACTCCCCAGGATATACTTGGTGGTTGAATACCGAGTCCCAAAAAGCTTAGCGCTGTCTCACCGAGTATCATGGTGGGAATTGCTAAGGTGAGCTGAACTATCAGATAACTTAAAATACCGGGTATTAAATGTCGCCGGATTACGTATCCGTCCGAAGCGCCCATTATTTTAGCGGCGGTGATATAGTCCTCACCCTTCATCGCCAAAAAGTTACCCCTAACGACACGAGCAAGACCTGTCCATCCGAGAATCGATAATATTAAGGTAATACCAAAATACACATAGGTGGAGGGAAGGTTTGCAGGCAATGCCGCAGAAAGTGCAAGCCATATAGGTATGGTAGGCATCGATATCAAAAACTCGATAATACGCTGAACAACCACATCTACAACACCGCCAAAGTAACCTGAAATACCGCCCATGGTAATACCAAGCACAAAGCTCAACATAACCCCGACAAGTCCTATAGAAAGTGATGTTCCGCCGGCAATTAATGTGCGTGAAAACAGATCTCTTCCCATCTTATCAGTGCCGAAAAGATGTATTGTTCCACCCTCTACGCCGAAAAGATGTATGTCGGTCTCGATTAATCCAAACAGCTTGTATGTGTCACCCTTAACAAAAAATTCCACCGGATAAGATTCGTTTTCGATCGCTGAATACTTCATTGCAAAGGTTTCTAAATCCATCTCACCTTCATACTTATATACAAAAGGTGCGCAGAATTGGTTTGTGATTGGGTTAAAGATATGTATCGATTGCGGTGGAAAATCCACAAATTCCGGACTGATTTTTTCCGGTGAATATGGTGCGATAAACCCGCTAAATATACTGCTAAAATAAAGTATTATAAGCATAACAAGTCCGACGATTGCGAGCTTGTGTCGTCTGAATCGCATCATTATCAGCTTCCACTGTGATGCGACATAAACCTGTTGTTGCTTATCTTTTTTGTTTTTTCTCACGTTTTCGTCTTTCCTTTCACATCATGTGGTAGCTACTCTAAGCGTATTCTCGGATCGATAAATAACAACATTAAGTCCGATATAAAGGTTCCGAGTATTGCAAGAAATGCTAAAAACACCACCAATATACCGGCAAGATACATATCCTGCGATTTCAAGGCATCTAACAACAGCGGTGCAATGGTTGGTAACGAAAGTATTATTCCGATGATGGTACCGCCCGAAATTATATTTGGAAGCACCCAGTTCATCGAGCTTACTATAGGATTCATCACAACCTTGGCCGGATATTTCAGCAACAGCTTTGTTTCACTTAATCCCCTTGCACGTGCCGCCGTTACATATGTTTTATTTATCTCGTCTAGCATTGTGCTTCTGGTTACACGGAACAGCGAGGATATCGCCATTGAACTACCTACGATAACCGCAATCGGCATATGCTTTGCCATGTCAATAAGGCGGCCTATGCTCCATGGTGCATCCACATACTCCGGCGAGAAAAGCCCTGTCATGCTGGATCCGGTAAGCTGGAAGCCTATGTAAACGAGAAAAATTGTAAGTACAAAGTTTGGTATCGACATACCTATAAACGCCATAATTGAGCAAAAATAATCCACCGCTCCGTACTGTTTAGAGCCGGAATAAAGTCCAAAGGCGATCGCCGTTATATAGGTTACTATCAGGGTAACCAACGATATGATAATCGTCACCGTTATCCTATCCCCTATCAGCTCATTCACCGGTTTTTTCCAGTCGAAGGAATAACCGAAGTCTCCCTGCAATACGCCGGTAATCCATATCCAGTATTGCACCATAAAGGGTTCATCCAACCCATACTGTGCCCTTAGAGCCTCTACTTCATCCATCTGCAACGATTCGCCGCTTGCCTCAAGCTGTGCTGCATAGGTGGTTATAAAATCACCGGGTGGTAGCTGGATTATAAAAAACCCTACAAACGACACCACAATTAACATGACTATCATATAGACAAACCGCTTTAAAACATATTTAAGCATTTTGTTTTCCTCCCCTTTTTGTGCCTGTGGTAAAATACAGTAGGTTAACCTGGAAAAACAGTGCGTTTTTCAAGTTAACTGATTATAAATGACCGCCACATAATGTAAGATCATTCTTTTTTATGTGGCGGCCTTAGACACTATTTTATTGCTGTTTTTTATTTATTTGTAATACCACTGCTCGGGGTGGAAAATCATCCAGAAACGGTAATCGTAATCATATAGACCTGCCGCCGGTGTGTTACCTATCTTGTTGGATATCAGCATTGGTTTTGGGGTCATGCCTACTATTCCGATATTCCACATATTTTCCATGTTTATGTCGAGAAGTTGTTTGCCGAGTGCAGAATAATCTCCCTCTCCCATGGGGTATTGTGCTAATTCATTTCCGGTCTCGATATATTCGATGTATTCCGGTGAAGGCTCTGTTCCTTCTGCTCCGTCGGTATTATAATACTGTAGCCACTCCACAGCATTTGGCAACAGAACTCTTGAGCCTGCATGGAAACCGATTTCGGTAGTATTATCCATATTCCATGTCCATGCGTCCAGCTCGCCTGCAGCATTTTTGCTGTTATAAAGAGTTTGGTCGATAATTCTGATGGAGGTTTTTACACCTACAGCATCCCAATACTGCTTTACCATCTCCATTATTGTTGTGGTGTTACCTTCAACCTCGGCATACTCAAGATTTATCTCGACAGGCTCGCCGTCGGCTGTAACCCTAAATCCATCATCGCCTACTGTAAGTCCCATTTCATCCAACTTTTGGTTTGCCATATCTATGTCAAACTCAGCCATATAGCTACCGTGTGCATCCTCGTAGTAGCTGACCTGCGGAGCAACTGTGCCGGCACGCGGTGTGGCAAGCCCTTTAAACACTATGGTGTTTATCTCGTCACGGTTAATGGCAAGCGATAATGCTTCGCGGAACAGAAGATTGTTAAATAATTCGTTTTTAAGAGGATCGGGGTGATTAAGGTTTAGCTTAACATTTGCAAGAACCTGTCCACGTCCGTCAACCCACATATAGCTGGTGTAGTCACCGTTCTCCTCGTTCTCTACATAGAGCGGGTACTGCGAAACATCGGTAAACTGCAGAACTGCGTCAAGCTCGCCGGCAAGTGCCATAACCTCTATGGTCTGCATGTCGTTTAACAGTCTGTCCTGCCCATCTATATAAGGAAGCTGATTGCCTTCGGTGTCAACCTTCCAGAAGTAGGGGTTGCGGTCAAAGAACTTGTTACCAACATCGTCTACCTCGGTCAATACCCATGGGTCTATTGAGGGCACGCCGGCTTCCATCATTGCCTGAACTTCATCGGGGTAGATATAACTAAAGTATGCAGCCCAGTTGGTGTACCCTTTTTCAACGGCTGTTGCGTCCGCCTCGGAATTGAACTGTGGCAGGAACTGCTCGAGATAATGTGCTGGTGCAAATGGAACGGTTTGGTGATACATTCTGTTTCCGTTTGCAAAAACATTAATTATAGTCGGGTTAGGCGCGGCAAAAACCATCTTAATTTCATAGTCGCCCACCTTAACGAACTCAACCATCTCGCCACCAACCATATAGTGTGATGGCTTTACAGGTATGATATCGTCCGACATTAGCATGTTCTCATAGTAAAACATAAAGTCGTCGGCGGTAAAGGGTTCGCCGTCACTCCACATCATGCCCTCTCGTAAAAAGAAGGTGAGCTCGGTATAATCCTCGTTATACTCAAACCCCTTAGCAACATTTGGAGCAACTCCGCTAAGACTCGAGTCGATAATAAGCAGTGATTCTGTTCTCATAGTCCAGGACTCTGCACTACCGGTAACCGGAGAGGTCGCTCCGATACGTATGCGTCCGCCGTAGTTTCCAACCTCATCAAGCGGAACCATAACCATAGGTTCAGCCGAAACACGCTCTTCAACCGATGCTATGTCTCCGGATGCAACCATGTCGGCAAGCTCAGGTGCTTCGCCTGTCACCGTTACCGTCTCACCCGTTGCTTCGGTATACTCAGAGATAGTGGAGTAATATTCTACCGTATCGTATTCGCCTGCAGCTGTTTCCTCAGTAGAATCTTCTTCGCCTTGTTCGTCGGTGCTGTCCTCGGTGGAAGTATCGCTAGCCTCGCTTGTTGTGGTTTCATCGGTAGGAGCCGGGGGCGCCCCACATGAAACTAGGTATGAAATCAACAAAACAAAAACTAATAATAATGCCGGTACTCGCTTTTTCATTATTTCCTCCTCAACAAATGTTTTCGTGCTTTAAATATAAAATGAAAAGTCGCAAATGTATAGATTTAATATTAAACTTTTGTGCTAAAATCCGATTATACGACTTCTGATTTTATATTCACGATACGATAATTATACAAATTGCATTTTTTTATTTACTAATCATCAATAATTGTGTAAAATAAGTATGTGGATTTTCGTGTAATGTTTGAGGGTGTTTTTTTATGAGTTCTATAAACAAAAGATTTGTTATCTGGTTTAACAACATCAGCATCTTTAAAATAATGGTGTTAATACTTGTTATTTCAGCTGTTGTATTAGTTCCGATATTAACTATTATACAAACTGCATTCGAGAGAACCTACTCCGACCTCGCCAACAAGGAGCAGACTACACTTATGTCCGCAACCTCCGACACACTCAACTTTATACATTCCACATTAAACTCGCTGTCTCTTCAAATATACTATAACGACAGCATAAACGATAGCATTGTAAAAAGTCTTGAAACAGAACTCATGAACCAGATACGATATCATCTGTACAGCTACACTTCCATCCACACCTACGTCAATAGTATAACCATTGTATCAGACAATTTTATTATCGACACCGAAAGGGGCATCATCTCCGAAACCGAGTATGCCGGTTTGAGCAATCTTTCATCTAATCCGGAAAGGAGTGGCAGGTTAATAAATAATATTTACGCCGACAATGAGGATGTAATTTCATATGTATTTGACGAAGGAGCATACGGTTTTGACAGTAAATTAGACTACATTGTAATAAACATAAATTCGGATTGGATTGTAAACAACCTTCAAATTGCCCCCGATCTACCATTTTTAATAATTAACAACGAGAATATGCTGATATATTCCCAAGGAGATCCCAATTATGTAGAACAAATATATACTATGGACACGGAGGAATATTTTCAATCGTCAGAGCATCTCCCCGTTTTTGTGCAATCGAGCGATTTATTTTTAGGGTTTGATATTAACACGAGGCTGGATTGCAGATTGATTGTTGCCAACTATTCAAACGACATACTCGCACCTATAATCTGGATTAGATGGCTAAACTCAATAATAATTGTATCCTGTTTTGTTCTGCTTATGCTTATATCATTTTTAATCCTTAAAAGATTCTACCCAAAGATGAAATCTGCTTTTTCAAGGTTACAAAACTATCAGGTTGCCGAAGAGAAACTTCATCGCACAATAATGATAAACACCCTTAAGTTTGCGTTGGAGAACAACCACACAAGGCAGAATCTTTATATCGACCAGAGGGAGAGTTTAGGCGCCCTTTCGGATAATCCCATCGGCTTGTCTCTCCTTGTAACCTATGACAACGGCAAAATTAAACAATGTGAGTTGTTTGACCCTTTGCTTCGAAATTTTCGAGAATGTCTGATGCAATACGGCTTTTTATTCTGCGACACAAACACCTCCTCCATATTTCTTTACGGCAGCTTGATGATAGAGGATGAGCCTTACAATCTCAAAGCAACACTTTGCGACATCTCCTATCGCCTCACTACCGAACTTTCTACACCGATATCTATCGCTTTTACACGATTAACCGATAATGAGCAGACAATAGGTGCTGTTCATCAAACATTAAAAAAGACAGCTTATTACAGTTATTACACAGAAAACCCGTCGGTCATAGAGGACACCGAAATCAAAAACCAGCTTCTAAACTACAATTTCCGCCATGATGAAAAACTACTTGCCGAATATTCCGAAAATATAATGAACGCAAACTTTGATCATGCGATAGAGCTCATAAAACAGATGCTTATGTTGACCGGCGAATACGCTCCCGGCTTTCGAGAGATGACCGAGCTAAAGATAGCGTACCAGACCGGTATAACCTCCAGAAGACTTTTTGGGACATACGGCAACGACATAGACCTCGACATCGAACATTTAATCATGTCTGCATCGCAAAACAACACTTTACACGAACTGCAAAAGCTATATAAAAACTACTTTTACACGGTTGAAAACCAGCTAAAAAACATCACCGTCAAAGCAGTGGACAGCTTACACGCAAGGGTGGTGGACGAGGTGCAGGCTCATCTCGAAAACCCAAATCTTTCAATAGTGTTCGTGTCTGAAAAACTCGGATATTCACCGGTCTATCTCGGGCGCATTTTCAAGAAGGAGGCCAAAATATCCTTAACCGAATATATTGTTCTTGAACGTATTAAAAAGGTAAAAGAACTGTTGGTCGGCACCGACATGGAGATAAATCGAATAGCTGAAAGTTGCGGATTTATCAGCGTTTCCAACTTCTTCACCCTCTTTAAAAAGCACGAACACACCACCCCAAAGGCATTTAGGATGCTTCACAGATAGATAATATAGTCGTTCAACTGCACACTCTGTGTGCATCCAATAGCAAAGCGATAACGACATATCGCTTTGCTATTGAAGTTGATTGATTATAAATATAAAACACGCCAAAGGATATTACCTTTTGGCGTGTTCAGAGTGTCAAGGATTTTTTTCGCATCTATTTCAAGCTAAAAGGTTATATGGGTCGAGCATACCGGCATATCCTCAAAGAATCTTTCACCCTCACCAACCCGATAACCTTCTCCCAGGTCTTTCCTCGCAACCTCTGCAAGTTTTAAAAGTTGCTCCACCACATCAGGATACTTCTCCGACAGATCATTCTTCTCGCTCATGTCGTTAGGCATATAATAAAGCTGAGGTTTTTCAACATATTCTAAATGATCCTCCCAAAACTTCATCATGCAATCGATATTCGGTTGTATCGGAAGAATAAGTTTCCAGTCTCCCTTTTTTACCGCCTGTAAGTTTCTGCAGACATAGAAATAATATTCATCGTGCACCTTTGCTGCCTGTGGTGTTGCGGTAAGTATATCCCATATATCACAACCGTCTATCACCCTGTCGGTCGGCATTTCACCTCCTGCAAGCTTTACGAGCGTTGGCATTAAATCTATTGATGCCGCAAACTCAGAAGAAATTTGTCCCGCCGGTATATGATTTGGCATCCATGCTATAAATGGAACCCTCGTTCCGCCCTCCCAACTTGTTACCTTGCCGTTGCGAAGCGGCCAGGCACTGCCACAATGACGTTTTTCAATAAGATGTTTTAACAGCCATGGGCCGTTATCAGAAGTATATATTACTATGGTATTGTCATCAACCCCGTTGTCCTCAAGGCTTTTCATTATTCGACCCATGTTGTAATCTATTTCCTCTACACAGTCGCCATACAATCCGTATTTACTTTTCCCAAGGAACTCTTTAGAGGGGTGCAAAGGTATATGTGGCATGTTGTGTGCAATATAAAGAAAAAACGGATTATCCTGCTTGCTGAACGCCTCTATCTGCTCGATAGCCTTATCGGTATACCTTGTGGTAATTCCAGTTTGAATCATTGGAAATTCAACTACCGTTTTACCGCAGATAAGGGCGGTATTGTTAAATTCGCTGTCCTGTGGCATCTCGCGTGAAACACCCTCTGCAAACTCTAAATCATCGAGGTTTAACCAAGGGCCGTCGTTAGAGCCGGTCGTACCCAAAAAGTAATCGAACCCCTTTTCGGTCGGACTGCTTCCATAGGTCATACCCAAATGCCATTTACCCAACATTGCTGTGGAGTAGCCGCACCCCTTTAGTATTTCGGGTAACAGAACCTCCTTGTTATGTATTAGCGGATGTCCCCCACCGCATCCTATACGATTATTTTCAATCTGTGCAAGCCTTTGTGGGTAACACCCTGTCATTAACGACGCTCTTGCAGGACCGCACACCGGTTGGGTGTGAAAGTTTGTCATCCTGATGCCCTGTTCCGCCATCATATCTATGTTAGGCGTGTTTATCTCACGGCTACCCTGTATACTCAGATCGTTATAGCCTTGATCATCCGTTAAAACAAAAATAATGTTAGGTCGTTTCATTTTAATAATAATTCCTTTCTTAATTTTGACCGTTACTAAAATTGTGGTTCTGTCTGAACTTCACCGGCGTTGTTCCTGTTTTCTTTTTAAAACATCTGATGAAGTTTGAAGTCTCGAAATACCCCACCTTGGTTGATATATCCTTTACAGCATCGTTTGTGTTAAGCAAAAGAAATTTAGCATATTCTATTCGTTTATCCTGTATAACCGCAGAAAGGTTGGTGCTGGTTGCGTTTTTGTAGTAGTGTGAAAGATAGGACGGCGAAACATTAAACATGGCGGCAATATTCTTTTCGGTAACACCTCCACCCGCATAATTTTGTTCGATTATAAGATTAATTTTTTCCACACTTAGCTCATCCTTTTTGTCGATTGCGCGGATGTCGTTACATATACTCGTGCAACAGGCAATAAGACGTACCTTAAGCTCCTCAAAATTATCGTAGCTTATAATGGAATTCACCATTCCAGTTACATATGTCGCCTCAAGCCCGGTATTTAAAAATCCGGATATTACGCAGGATATAAGATCGTAACAAACACATCTTGCAAGATACATGCTAAACATGTCGTTATTGATGTTGTTAAATACATTTTCTATAGCCGTAACCGCCGACTCGGTCGATCCCTTTTCAAGTGCTTCCTTAAGCAGCGACATGTACTGCTTAGGGTAATTCAGCTCGGTAACCGCCGAGTTGCGCAGGCTTTCATAGCATATAACATTACTGCTAAAGTGAAGACGGTTATATTCGTCGGCAACCTCAGACTCTGCAAAAGATTTCGCAATATCCTCAAACCTGTTTTTAATGTTGCCCGAAGAAATATAAAGTTTAACACCGAGCGTTTCCTCTATCCTTGCTTTTATTGCCTCTATAGATTCGATATAGCTATCTCTATCCTTAAAAAAACATACCGCAACCACAATGCCTCGTTCAATCTTCTCTGCCGACAGTATTTTTATCCGGCTGTTACTCTCCCACTCCAGCTCTTTGCATATCCTGCCTTCGGTGTTCCCTACTCCAAGCTCGTTACAGCGTATCTGAAACACTGCAATATATTCCGATATTTCAATCTTGACATTAAGAGGTAATCCGATCTCGTTAAACTCCTCAATGTCGGAAAACCTATTTCGCAATAAATTTTGCACAAGAAAATTTTTCTGCGCATAGTAAGAGCCTTTTAGTCGCTCGGACAGCGCTACGGCTGTATCGGATAGCTCACGTATAACATTTTTTGTATAGTCAACTGCATTGTTATCGGTAGCATCGGTCGTGATGTCGAGCTTTTCGGCATACTTTTTTAGAGAAAACAACGGTTTGTACAGGCTGTTGCTGGACACGATGCTTAGTATTAACCCTACTGTAACCACCGCAACAAACATTATAAACGAGAGTAGTAGCAGACTGTTAAGCTCATTTAAAACATCCTCTTCCTTTAAAAAGGTGGTTAAAATCCATCCGCTTTGCCTTGATTGCTGCATGGAATAAAAGTAGCTTATTGGCAGCAGGTCGTTATGTTGAACCGCGGAACTTTGGTCAAGTAAACTGCTTTTACTTTCATTAAAGCTTACAATATCAACATTTAGATTATTAACTATGCAGATGTTATCACCTGCACCGTTACTTATAATATAGCTGTGTTCATAGTTTTGAAGAAAGGACCCTTCGATATTGGCAAACAACTGCATATCTATTAAAAACAGAATAGTTGCGCCACTGTATCGTCTTTGGGGATAGACAAAGGTTACAAACTGTTTTGTGGTTCCGGCACCTATCATCACCTCGGTCTGCGGAACAATGGTGTCCTGCTCGTAGCTTAGCATCTCACTCAGCATAACACCGTTGTCGTATGTGTAAAAATCATCTAAATAGCTACTGTCGGTGAAGGTTCCTCTCGTGGTAAAAACCCTGTTTGTTTCATTAAATGATATTACTATATCGTAAACGTAATCATCGTAGTTAAACTTTTTAAGTTCAGAATCTATAAGAAAGGCATCGTAATCCTTAGCTATCGAGCCGGTCGATAAACCTCTTATCACCTCTGACAATCTGTATTCTTCCTTCTCTATTGCACTCAACTTGGAGTCCATCGACTGTAGCAGTGCAGCAGTCTGCTCCTCTGCGCTCTTATAAACCTGGTTTTCGATAAAGGTGAACAGCGAAAAGAAAACAAAAACAAGCAGTATTGAAAGTGGCAGATAGCAGGTAACAAGTATTGTCATCAGATACCTTTTATTTAGCGGTATCGACCGTATCTCCTTTAGATAGCTAAAAATCACAAGATGCCTTTCGTATTTTTTAATATATAATCTTATTATCCATTCATATAACTATTATACGCATCCTGGTTGATTTGCACAAGTTCTTCCAGACCCATATTGTTTAAAGTGGTCACATATTCGTCCCATCCTTCCTCTACTCCGCCCTGGGTAATAAACTGTGCCGTCATCTGGGTTACATAGGGATTAATGTCTGCTCTCAGCACATCCAAAGATTGTGTTTGCTCGGATGTGTAAATTACCATCGGATATATTTCCTCGGCAAAATACTGACTATTAACATCAAAATACTCGCCTTTTATCACTGCCGGGAGATTTGGGTTTTCGAGAATTTCAAATAAAGATTCGGGTAGGAACCTCGGACCGGTCACCGGTGCCTCATTAAAGCGCACCTCGGTTCTTATTGTGCCCTCCGGCAACTCGGAGAATCCCCAATTACCGTCTTCAGTTTTATATAATCCGCCTTCTAGCGAACCCTTATCCCACTCTAATGACATCCATGGATCATACAATGCATCTACCCACCTCATCATTATATTCGGATATTCTGCAGACATGGTTATCGCAAATGCACCACGTGAGAGATTTGTGTAGTTGTTCCACATCTGATCTCCATCAGGTCCTACGAGTGCAGGTAAAAAGGTGAAAACCTCCTGAACGTCTTCTACAACATTGTAGTTTTCAGCAACATACTCAATGAACGATCCAACAATCGAAGGCTCCAGCTGGGAGTGCTTAGCAATATATTGGCTTGTATTCGGTGTGAAAATTTCAGGGTCCCAAAGTCCCTCAGCGTACAATTCAGAAAAGCTTATTAGTGCCTGTTTGTACTCCTCGGTGTTTGCTGAAAAATACACCTCACCATCACTAACATTTATGTGATTTGGGGTATCAAGCATTCCAAACATTCCGAATAGCGAGAAAATGCTCTGCGATGTGTTAGAACCGTCATATACCGCTGTAAACGGAATTTCGTCATTCGGATCTCCGTTACCATTGGCATCCTCAGCCTTAAATGCGCGCAAAACGTCAACCCACTCATCATATGTAGTTGGGTTTTCCAAGCCAAGATTATCTAACCACTGCTGATTTATATACATAACATCCGGATTCACCATAAATCTTTGCTCTTCACCGGATACAGTTCCATAGATATTGCCATCACTAAATGTGAGCATTTTACGAATATCTTCTCGAGAATCCAGCAAGGAGCTAAGGTTCGGTGCATACTGCTCTATAGAATCATTTAAAGGTATAATTAGCCCATCCGACGAGTAGTTCAACACCTCTTCATCGGTTAATGCAAACACTCCATCCGGCAGATCATTTCCGGCAAATACAACCGCCTTTCGTTGCGCGTATGCATCCATGGCAGAAACATCCCACTCCACATGTATACCTGTCAACTCTTCTAATTTTTGAACTACAGGCATGTCGTTAAAATCAACCACAGTAAGTGCGCTTTGATTTGTTGCGATGGTAATTGTTATAGGTTCATCAACTACAGGGTATTGATCGGTGTAAAATTTAACGCCATTTTCCTCCGCTACCCCCTCCTGAATAGTTGCCGATTGGTCCGATTCCGTTGTCGTGCCGGAGCTACTCTCTTGAGCAGAGCATGATGTAACCGTGATTATCACACTTAGCAATAAAGCGGTTACCGACAAGGTTTTCTTTTTAAGCATAGTCTTTCCTCCATATTATTAATTACGTACTATTAAGTTAAATGAATATTGTTGTATGGACATGCATGATATTTAACACGCCACAAACTTCAATAATCACAACCTTCTTACAATAAAAATATATCCAAAACTATTTTTAATTCTTTCGATTATACATCAACAGCACTACTGCTAATGCACCCCAAATGAAAACAGATTATTTAGGGTTTTAGGCCAATCCTGAGACACAACATGCTCTAAAAGATCCTTTATCAGCAATGTTTTATGGTCGGAATATCTTGTATCATTTGAAAGATTAATTGTTTCATCCGGATCATTTATTAGGTCAAAGAGTTGCTCACCACCATTGCCTGCGTAGTAGGTGTATCGATACCTGTCGGTTATTACACTTCTCGCATAGTCGGTATAATCAAGCATTGTGAGTGCACCATAACTTTCACAATATGCCTGGGTGCGTACTGCTCCGCGTTCCCCTTTACACATCCCAAGAAGTGAACTGCCGTGCGATTTCGGCAGGTTTCTCACCTTGTTTTGAGCATACTCTCCAAACGCAGGAACTTCCGGCATATGAACCGAGGTCATCTCAAGGATAGTGGGTGCAATATCCTCAGTTTGTACAAAGCAATCGGATAAACAATTTTTTTGTATACCAGGTCCTGATATGATAAGCGGAACCCGAATACATGCGTCGTAATGTCTGGCGCCCTTTGCATAAAGACCGTGATCACCTAAAAGCTCCCCGTGATCTGCAAAAAAGATTATATATGTATCATCCAACAAATCTTTTGCTTTTAAACCTTCTACAACCTTTCCCAGCTGTTCGTCAAGATGGCAAACATCTGCAAAGTAGCATTTTCTTTCATAAACCTGATCGTCCGATATACTTGGCGTTAATGATTTAAAATGAACCGGTGCATCGGGATCGGTTTCCCATTCTGCTTTTACAGCCTGCGGAATTTTTTTCTCATCAACTAAATCAAGATATTCTCCCGGCACACCAAAAGGTGAGTGCGGTTGAACATAACTAATCTGAACAAAAAACGGATTCTCATTTTCGATACGATTGATATAGTCAAGTGCATGATTTGTAATCCATTCAGTCTGGCTAACTTCCTTAGGAAAAGGGAGTGCATATGCGTGTGATGTATTTCGTGGATATTCTTCAGTTGCCCATTTAAAGTCTTTTTTTATCTTTAATATTCTATCAGTTAAATTTTCTTTGTTCTCGCCATATTGTGAAAACTCCGGGATAGGTGTAGTCCAGATTGTAGCAAGAACGCTATCGTAATGCTCGGGATAGTTTTCGCGAACCCAGTCAAGCCATTCTCCACTGCGACAATCCTCCGTAATATGAATTTCATCAAACCCGTATACCCTGTAGTCGTGATCTAAGTTTTCATAATGGGGTCTAAAATGCAATTTTCCTATGGCGGCAGTTTTATAGCTCGAATTTTGAAGGCTTTTCATAAAGGTCGGTAGCTTAGGATCTAAAATATATCCGTTTTGCAATACGCCATGACCTCTTGTTGACATTCCGGTAGCAATTGTGGCTCTCGCCGGACAACACACAGGATTATTTGCGTACGCCTTGCTGAAGGTTGTTCCCCCCTGCATCAGCTTTTTTATGTTCGGCAAAGGACATATATCCTCATCAATAGCATGTTCAAGCCATTTCGCCGAAAGCTGATCAACCATAAACAGAACAACATTTTTATTCGTCATTTATTTTCAACCCTTTCTATATTTAGATCTGTCGATTACCCTTTAATAGCTCCGAGCATAACGCCCTTCACCAAATGCTTTTGAAGCAGAAGATATGCAACCATCATCGGGACGGTAGAAATAATGATTATGCAATACTTTATGCTGTCTGCAAGTTTTAGCTGTTCTGCCGCAGACTCGGCATCACTAAGTGACTGGGAGGCAACCTGACTGGAAATTAATATGTTTTTTAGTATAAGTTGTAGCGGCTGATAGTCCGGCTCGCTTATATATATCATCGCCTCAAAGTAGGAGTTCCATTTATCCACACCGTAATAAAGGCACATTATTATTAACAGCGGAATACTCAACGGCATTACAATCTTAATGAAAAACCTCCAGTCACTACAACCATCTATCTGGGCGGCATCGTGCAACTCTCCCGGTATTGTGCTACCAAAAAATGTTCTTGCGATAATAATGTTGTACACCCATATGCTGCTCGGTATAAGCAGTGCCCAGGGAGTATTATCCATGTTAAGACCGGAAACAATTAGATATCTCGGTATCATTCCTGCGGGAAATATCATTACTATTAGCAACAATAAGGATATTATCTTTCGTGGCTTGAAGTCAACGCGCGAAAGAGGGTAGCTTATCAGCAGTGTTCCGGTCACACTTATAGCCGTTCCCACGACGGTATAAAACACAGTGTTTCTATATCCTATCCATACATTAGGATATGCGAAAACTCTCTCAAACCCATCAAGAGTCAGACCCTTTGGAAAAAACAATACCTGACCGGAGTTCACCAAATCCTGATCACTTACGGAGGCTATCAAAACAAAATACAGCGGATAGAGCACCAGCACCATAATCATCGACAAAAACAGGTAGTTAAACAGGTTAAATACCTTATCTGATTTAGACGAAAGTTTCATTACAGCACCCCTTCCTGACCTATTTTCTTTGCGAAGGCATTAACTGCCAGCAAAAGCAGAAGATTAACCACCGAATTAAAAAGTCCCACTGCGGTAGAAAAGCTGAACTGCCCCTTAATGATACCAACCTCATACACGTAGGTGGATATAAGCTGACTCACATTAAGGTTCAGCGGTGTCTGCATTAGGAAAACCTTCTCAAATCCTACACTCATTATTCTTCCTGTGGCAAGAATAAGCAGTATGATTGCTGTCGGCATTAAGGACGGAATACTGATATATCGAATACGTTGAAGCTTTGTTGCGCCGTCCATCACAGCCGCCTCCACAACCTCAGGGCTGATGTTGGTCAAAACCGCAAGATATATAATCATGTTCCAACCCGAGCGTTGCCATATTTCGGTTATTATGTATAGCGGCCTGAACCATGACTCCTCTCCCATAAAAAATATTGGTTCAAAACCCAATCCTTGCAAGATAATATTTACAATTCCGGTTCGAGGCGAAAGGAAGGAAAAAAGCAGTCCTACCACAACAATAAGCGAAATAAAATGCGGCGCATAGGTAACCGACTGAAAAACCTTTTTAAACCTTGTACTCTCAACCTGATTGATTAACAGGGCTAATATTATCGGTATTGGAAAGGTACATACCAACGTCCACACACTCAATAAAAGGGTGTTAGTGAGAATCAGTTCAAAGTTATATCCACTAAAAAAACGCTCAAACTGCTCAAAACCTACCCATCTACTCCCCCAGATACCATGTGCCGCACTATAATCTTTAAATGCGATCTGAATACCGTAAAGTGCACCATAATGAAAAATTGCAAAATAAAGAAGTGCCGGAATTGACATTAAATATAATTGATAATTTCTAAATTGCCATTTGTTTTTTTTCATACTAACTACCTACCTCTTATAATGATTCATTCAATTTTGGTGCATTTGCATAAATCCGGAGTAAAAAGATAATAATTTCAATCTATCTTTGTCGTAATAATAGCACCATGGCGTCAAAAAAGTCAATAATCATAAATTGAAAATGAATGTCCTTAATTTGAAAACCGTTGTTTTGACTATTGAAATAGTTATAAAAAAATGTAATAATAGAAACAGACAATATAAAATAACAACAGCAATACGATTTTAAGGAGAACAAAGATGCAGAACAACGGTGCAGAAATTTCAATTAATACATTTACATTAACGGTCGAATCCATCAATAATCCGCACTCGGATTATTATGAAGTAAAACTTTCTCCATGTCCGAATATCACATGGCAACCGGGTGAGTTTGGGGTGTTCAGCCTACCCGGCAAGATTATATCCGGCAACGATTGCAGAACATTTAGTATCGCCTCTGTTATGAGCGAGGGGTGTGTTATGCTCGGAACCCGAGTAGGCAAAGAGCCGAGCGAGTTTAAAAAGACAATGCTTTCGATGAAAAAAGGTGAATCAGTTTCTATTAGGGGACCTTTTGGGGATTTTAAGATACAGGATGAAACATCACCCGTTGTATTGTTTGCAAGCGGAGTCGGAGTCACCCCAATCAGGGCATTGCTAAAACAGCTTGAGCATAACGAAAATCGGAATGTTGAGGTTGTTTACGCCTCAACTGAGTTTTATCTTTACTGTGATGAGATTACCGAAATTGCGAACAACAACCCTAAAATCAACCTTTACAAGACCACCACAAGGGAGGAAACCACCCAAAAAATCACAGAGCTCGCAAAGCACTACGGCGACTCTGCATTTTACTATATTTCGGGAGCACCGATTGTTATAACATCAACAAGAGAGCTGTTAGGCGAGCTGAACGTAAGCGACAAAAAAATCATATCCGATTCATTTATGGGATATGATGAATAATACAGTAGGATAACATTAGCCAATACAGCCTGTTTTCAAGCTAATTTACTATAATACAAAACACCAACACTTATAAACATGTAAGTGTTGGTGTTTTGATTTTTTCGTCGTTATGCTCACAGCATACTTTATACCGATTGTATAATTATGATTTCCTTTTACCATGGTAAGGATCGGAAATACTCATTGAGTGGTCAAAGCCATCATTTGAAAATGATTTTAATTGCGCCTATTGAGAATGGTTTGCAGACAGCCTCAACGATATTGTCGCATACCGTTGCATCGCCAAGAATATTTTCATCCAGGTCGACATAAAGTGCTTTTTCGACATCCTTAGTCAAGCTCAGCTTAAATTTTTGAATTTCCCCTAATGGATTTGAATATCTTACCAAAAGGTTCTCGTCACCGGAAAGCGTAACGGTAGATAGCTCAACACTGCTATCAGACATTTTCAGGAATGAATCGCTGACAGGCAGATTACCATTGTGCCTGTTTCCGGACATAACGATAGGCGGATTAACAGCATTATTTGCGACGCTGTGCATAACCTTTACATCGTTATTCACTACTCCGAGATAGATATTTATTTTGTGTATGCCGCGTTCGGGGAATTTATCGGGAGCTGTAGCAGTATTTATCAAGGTTACCGAGAGTGTTTGGTTATAGGCTCTATACCCGTACTTACAGTCGGTCGTCAGCATCAACGAGTTTCCTTTTGGATTAATCGCTGTAGCAAACAGGGTGCTTGGCACATCATTGTCCAGCTCTTTTCTGGCTATCACACCTGCGGGAACACTATATATATACTCCTGTGCTTCATAACCGTGGGGGCAACGGAATACTAAAACCGGAACGTTTTCAGTCGTGCCATGCTCATTCCACTCAACTTCAAGGTTATAGCGTATAAATTTATCCTGCCCTTTTAGGCTGACAATCTGCCTGATTGTTGAGTTTAATACCTTGCGGTGCACCTCAAACCCGCTGATAATTCCATCATCCGAGAAGACGTTTACATCCATAACCTCGCTGATTTCGTTGATTTTTTTGTACTTACCGATACGCCACGCATCCGAACTTCTCGCCTCGGTGTCTACCAGATATAGATCGGGCTTGTTATCCGTCGAGAGCATTTCTACTCCGCTTGATTTATCAATTAGAGAGATTAGCTGCCCGTCGCCATAATAAAACTCCGCTATTATATTTTCGTTTTCAAGAACAATGTATTTGTTTATATATTCGGTTCTTTCCCGTGAACCCGGTTTATCGTTAATATAGTGAATATACTCACTGCGTGGTGTTTCTCTTAAAACCACGGTGGTGTAGCCCATCGATGGCACCTCCACCTCAACATAAACGGTCAAAAACATGTGATCCCAATATTTTTGAGGCGTTCCGGAGACAAATTTATGCTTTAGCACACGCTGATTGCTGTCGACAAATTCAGCATATCTCATGTCACCATACCAATCCCAAAGCGTAATCTCCACAACCTCTTTACGCAGACAGGGTTGCGAGTTGAAAATATGGAAGACACGTGATATACCGGCACCCTTTTCTACATTTGGAATTCCGGTGTAGGAGTCAAGGCCGTATCCGGCGCCGGCACCCTCCGATTGCGAGGAGCTTATGTCCTCATGCGGTAAAAAGCTTGTGTCGATATTTTCGCATATAACTTTGAGTGCATTTGTTGTATAGGTTTGTGCTGTCGCTGTAACATCGGCATAAAGCCCCATAGCGTGTTCGCGTGTTTCCTGAACACAGGAACCTGTTAAAATATCATGGAAATGCGTGAAAAGCAAATTTTGCCATGCAGTGTTCATACTACGCCCACGCAACTTACTTCCAAACAGCATTTTATGAAAAGCCGAAAATGTCTCTGCGGTAATCAGGCTGCGTTCGCCTGCCCTGTTGCCCATCTTTATTCTGCTCTGTGTAGTATAACATCCGGTTGCAAAGTAGTTAAGCTCCTTATCAACAACCGGCAGATTTTCACGCACCTTCTCAGCCTCTTCAAAGTATTGACGCAGAGAACCAAACTCAATTTGAGGATAGATTTTCCATCCCTTCATGGCGATAGCCTTTTCCACATCTCGCCTTGTCGGACCACCACCATGGTTACCCACGCCGTAAACCATCAGCCCGGTTTTCAATCCCGCATTTCGTTTTGCAAGCTTAGTTAAGCTCATTGCTATGTGGGGTGTTATCGATGCGTTGTACCAATCATATTCACGGTGCACCAACACCTCTTTACCGGAAGGTGAGCGCCAACGATACAGTGTATGTTGATCACCAAGCCCACGACAATGGTAATAATATTTTACGTTGCCATAGGTGTTTATCTCCGGTATATGTGCGCTGTGCCCAAATGTATCGGGCGAAAAATCTATCTGAAGACTTTCCTCCTTAACATTCCAAACCTCTCTCATGTACCGCTTTGTTTGCTGTATATGTTGCAACAGCGATTCGGTACACGGCATATTTTTATCCGTCTCTACCCAAGCCGTTGCCGTGGTTTCCCAACGACCTTGAGCTATCCTCTCCTTTATCTGCTCCATCATGTCCGGGTCAAACTCCTCTACGATTTTGTAGCAGGAGGCCTGTGATTGAGAAAAGACAAATTCGGGATACTCATCCATAATATTCAGTATTGTTCTAAAGGTCGAGAGGGCAACGGCTACAGTTTCCTGCCAACCCCACATCCAGTTCATGTCAATATGTGCATGGGCTACCAGAATAATTCGCCACTCCTTTGCAACCGCCTCGAGCGACGCGAGCATCTGCTCTGCCTGCTCGCAGGACGAATTGGTCAGAACTCCATCCCGCTCAACACACGCAAGCAGATAGTCTATAGCCTTCTCTATAAGGTCGTCATACTTTCCATCCTCATAACTCGAAAGACTAAGGGCAAACTCAATCTCCGAAATAATTCTCTCGTTAACCGCCGATGGAGGAGTAATGTGTTGCAACTCATGCCTTGTGGCACCGAACGAATACTCGAAGTCAAACTTCTCTCTGTTTCCCGGAATAGCGTTTTTTAATGATGCAAATTTTGAATAAACACTTGACATGATTTCACCCTTTTATTATTTTAATTAATTAACATAATATTATAGATTTTATGCGACATGTCGATACATCTATAATACAAGGTCATTCTATCATAGCATATAACAAAATGCAAGCGATATAGAAGTTTAAATAAAAAAGTAGCTTAATAATCTGAATAGGGTTACGAAATCCCCAACGATTATTAAGCTTTGCTTTCATTATTATAGTGTAACAATAAAAATGTTGTCATGCAGGACATAGCAACGACAATATGCCGGCTACTCCCTCAACAACTCGTTCAACGCTAATATTGCATAAACGGTCTTGCCGTCAATAATTTCTCCCGATAAAACCGCTTTTACCGCATCCTTAAGTGGCATTTTAAATACCGTGAGTTCCTCATCCTCATCAAGATTTTGCTGTGCCGGAGTTATGTCGGTTGCATAGTATACATATATAACCTCATCGCAGTAGCCACAGGTAGGGATTATTTTACCTATCGGCTTTACATCATTCGCCGATATCCCCGCCTCCTCGATAAGCTCCCGCTTTGCGGTTACCATCGGATCCTCATTCGGCTCTAACTTGCCAGCGGGTATCTCTATGAGTTCCTCACCCACCGCATACCTAAACTGCCGCACAAGGTAGATATCTCCACCTTCATCTATAGCAATAATACCGGCACCGCCCATGTGACGTACCACATCTCTACTTGCCGTATTCCCCTTTTCGGTTTTCACCCTATCGTGATAAACATTAACAACTCCGCCACTGTAAACCAGCTCGGAGCTAATCTTCTTCTCCATCTTCCAACTCCTCAATAATAAAACAGAAAACCTTCTCGATTCTGCGTTCGCTAACCTCACGCACGGTAAAGCTTACACCGCCGTGCTCTAATATTATCTGTTCATCCTTCGTCGGAATATGCCCTATCTTGGCTATTATAAATCCTGAAACCGTCTCGTATTCTTCTTCCTCTTCCTCATTTGCCTCCGGCACCTCAAGGTCAAGAAAGTTAAACAGCTCCTCTAACTCAACACCGCCATCACAGATTACACCGCCATCCACACGTGAGAACTCCTCATCTTCGCTGTCATACTCGTCCCAGATGTTACCCACAATCTGCTCGAGAATATCCTCCATGGTAACGAGTCCGGAGGTACCGCCGTATTCATCCACAACAATTGCAACATGGGTATGTTTTTCTCTCAGCTCAATCAAGAGCTGCCTTGCCTTGCAGCTTTCCGGAACAAATATAGGCTGTCTCATAACCTCATGAATTGGACGATCGACACTACTTTTCGAGTTCGCAAAATCCGAGAGCATGTCCTTAATATAAAGTATACCCACTATGTTATCAAGTGTTTTGGAATAAACCGGCAACCTCGAAAACCCTTCCTCAAGCGAAAGCTCCATCGCATGCGAAATACTCTCATTCATCTCCACCGCCGCTATCTCGGTTCGGTGGGTCATTATCTGAATAGCGGTAACATCGGAAAGTTCTAAGATGTTGTCAATCATCTCGCTCTGCTCAGCGTCGATTACATCGTTCTCTCCGGCATCCTGAACCATCTGCTTAACCTCCTCCTCGGTGAGGGCTCGCCTTGGGTTAATGAGGTATCGGTAGAGCAAATACCCTACAATTAAACATAGAAAAAATGCCGTAGCAAAGCCAGCGGCAAAGGTCATAATACTATCGGGATCCATTCGGTTCTCCTATATGTTCGCACTTACCATGTATCGATTCTTCGTAACATGATAGTGATATATTACCAGTTATCGCACTACATGTAAATGAAATAATCGAATTTTCTACAATATGCACAAAAAACATTAATTTCTCTGTGCCACTTGCACAGGTTAGTCACCGCCGTCACCACCACCGCCGTCACCACCGCCGTCACCACCGCCGTCGCCACCGCCGTCGCCACTGTCACCGTCGCCGTCGTAGCCTCCACCATCAGAATCACCGTCAAAGCCGCCATCAAACCCGCTGTCAAAGTCATCATCAAAATCGTAATCAGGACCTCCCGTAGGGCCACCATAGTTTGGGTAGTCCGAACTTGCACTTGATGCCCTGTAATATTCCTCTTTATACTCTACTCCAACGGCTTTGAGTTCCTTTTTTATTTTATTATACTTTATTGTGGCAAAAATTAGACCAACAATCGGAATAAACACAAGCACAAGCAATGCGCCCGCCGTAATAAATGCTAAAACAACCATAACGGTAAAAAAAGTCTGCCACCTTTTAAGACTTTTTTTACACTTGACAAACCTTGCCCGAAGCTCATCGCGCCTATAATAAAACCCCCGAAAATGCTCCGAGACGTCACTGTAAGGTTGCCCGGTATAATCCGGGTGCGAAGTATAGTCGTATTGGTTATTGTTGTCCATATCATCTCCTTGTATTTACTTTATAAGTATAACACCGATTAACATAATATTCAAGCTCTAAAAACAAAATTAAAATGCACTGTATTTAACGTTTATCGTTAAATAAATATTGACAAACATTAAACATGGTGTTATAATTCGACTATAGACTAATGAGGTGTTATTATGACTAATAATAAGAAAATACAAAGACTATCGAGTTTGATAGGCAATATTTTAAATGCACTTATAGCGGCAATTTCGGTTGCACTGTTGCTGTCGATATACAGCATATTTAATACTGCAACCACACCTGTCGATATTTTTTCCTCATCCGAGAACTATTACGAAGCTGTAAATTTTTTCATCAGTGCGCCGGGCTTTGATATTATGAACTTAGATATCACCGATATAGCGGGAGAGCAGAGTAAAGCTCTTATACTTGTCACCGCTGTTGTCTCCTTGCTTTTTTACATGCTGTTAGGTGTATATCTATTATCCATGAAGAAGGTAACCACCACAATTAACGCAGACACACCCTTTGCCGAGGGGCTACAAAAGGCAACAAAGCACCTTATTATCTTCATGGTGTGTATAATGATTCTTGAAACTTATTTCCAGAGTCTTTTTACAAACTTTATTATCGCACCATTTTTCAGCAATCTGCTTTTCGGTGATGCACCGCTCTCCTACCTAAAGGACAACCTTAGCTTCAACATAGATCTGTTTTTGATAGTGGAGATAATGGCACTTATGTTAATATACCACTGCACGGTACATGCAATATCCCTGCAAAGGCAAGCGGACGAAACATTATAGGTGGGTGTTATGGCGATAGTTTTGAGATTAGACAGGGTCATGGCAGACCGTAAAATGTCGTTAAACGAGCTTGCAAACGAGGTGGGAATTTCCAATGTTAACCTCTCCAACATAAAAACCGGCAGGATAAGTGCCATACGTTTTTCCACCTTAAATGAAATATGCCGGGTCCTTAAATGCCAACCCGGCGATATTCTCGAATATTCTGATGATGTATAAAGAATAATCTATCCGAAAATATAGCTGTAGTAGTCATTCATGATAATCTTTTCGTTGTACTCCGACTGCTGTTGTAACCCGAGCAGAGTGTCAACGGCGTAGGCATCGGTTGTCTCGCTGTCCGGGTTTGGTTGCCACTCGTCCAAAAGCGAAAGATATCTCCCCTCATCGGTAATAAAGCTTTGACTTGAAAACAATACAATTCCCGGGCTGTCGCTAAGGATATCTTTTCCCGTCAGCAGGCGAGAGTCGTATTCAAGGCCGAATAGATTTAAAAGGGTTGGCAGAATGTCTACCGAGGAGCAGACCTTATCGACATAAACCGGTTCTTCCATGTCACCGCTCCAGAGTATCAACGAGCTACGATGAAGTTCCGTTTCATCAAGCGGTTCTCCGTGAAACTCGGTGGTAGTATCGCTCGAAAGCCCATAGGGGTAATGGTCGGAGGACAGACATATAACCGTGTTTTCAAGCTCGCCGGCCTTGTCCAGCTCGGTTATTATATATTCAAGTGCCTTGTCCAGCTCTATATTACAGGCTATATACGCCTTAGCCTCCTCGCTCATGTCCAAATCCGCTACTGCCTCCATGTTTTTACTCGACATGGCATTTCCGTCAAAGGTGTAGTAGAGATGTCCGCTTACCGTCATGTAGTAGTTGTGAAACGGCAACTCTCCCTCCAAAGCCTGTGGCAATGTTTCCTCCATCATTTCAAGGTCGGATGCAGGCCAGCTCTCCACCATCTCCAATCCGTTTCCCACTCCGTAGTAGTCGTAGCCCATATTTGGGTGCGTTAAATTCCTATTGTAGTAATCATAGGTGTGGTTGTGGTATGCCGTGGTAGGATACCCTTCCGCCATCAGCATGTTACCCATTGTAAAGGGCATAAGGTTGTCATGCGTCTCATAGAACGCACGGGTATAGTTTAGTGGGTGAAGCCCGTTAGTGGCAACAAATTCACCGTCGGTGGTACTTGCCCACCAGAGTGGATTATAAAAATTCTCAAACACAAAGCCCTCGTTTGCGAGTTTGTATAAGGTAGGGGTATAATCCTCGTTGACTGCATACTTCCAAAACCCTTCGGCAGTAATAAAAATCAGATTTTTGCCCTCAAACATTCCTGTGTATTCATTCTGCATCGTTGGTTCTTTGCTAGAAAAATAGCGATGCATGTCGATAATGTCCTCATCCGTTTCCTGTGCTATGAGCTGCTCAAAGTCAATCGCAAGAATATTTGCGTCGTATACCACCTCGGGTATAATCGGCTCGGGTTCTTCCTCAGCGGGAGGCTGTAGAGCAATATCGTTCATTACAGCTTCCTCTTCCGGTTGTTGCTTTGTCGTATCTTCCTCTCCTCCCATCATCTGGTCGAGTGACAACCGCATTGTTGTAAGGCTGCCAAAGCTTTGTAGCGATAGTTCCGGCGAGCCTGATTCGTAGTATATTGTCCTTGGGCTGAGAATACCGTCGGTTGAGACATTAACAACAAATATCGCAGCGAGCTGTGCTATAAAAATATATGCAAGGTATATAAACGCTACCCTAAGCTCAACCCTATACATATTTTCCTTTAGTATTCGTCGAGTACAAGGTATAATGTTAACCGCTACATACGCAATAATCGGAACAAGTATTGCAATGATAATAGGTATTGAGGACACAATCCCTTCAAACGCTTCGGACGAATATCCGGACAGTGCCTCACCTGCCAAATCTATCCTGTCCAAAAGCAGGATTGCATTAAAAATGTTATAGTAAACGCACTGCGCTCCGTACCATACACTCAGTACAGCCACAGCAACAGCAATAACTATTCTGTTAACAGTCTCGTTAAACATCGAAGATAAAAGCGCAAGACCTCCGGCAATCGGTAGGCTGAACAGCAGAATACGAATATAATCGGAACCGAAACTAACACCAAACACATAAAAGCGTAACGTTAATTCCATCCATAGCACAGCCACGGATAGAAACACCACCCTAATATTTTTCAGCATAAATGACTGCACTCGATCCATAGATAATCTCTGTTCCTAAAAAAATAATATATCAAATGATAACATATTTCGACAAAATATTCCATGCAAAGAATGTGAAATTTAAATCTTTGCATTGCAATGAATGTGAAATTTCATATCTTTACATTCATACAATTATATTCTCGATCATAATCATGGTATGCAAAGTGTTTTACCTTGGGTATATTAATACAGTTTTATTACAAAAAATTAGCATATCCTACAAATTTCAACAAAATAGCAAAATTCTCTTTACAAAACGTTTTTTATGCAATATAATTTACAATACGTAATATTATAAATTTTTAACGTAAAGGGGTTTGCATTTTATGGCCGGTGACTTCAGCAGAATAATCACACTACTCAGAAAGGAACGCGGAATTACGCAAAAACAAGCCGCCAAGGAGTTTGGAGTTTCTCAGGCATTGCTCTCACACTATGAAAAGGGCATTCGAGAGTGTGGGCTCGAGTTTGTTGTCAAGGCAGCCGATTTTTACGGTGTATCCTGTGACTATCTTCTCGGACGAAGTGCCGAACGTACCGGTAGGGCACTCTCGGTGGAGGACATTCCGGACCCTTCCTCAACAAAGGACAGTGCTTATCGTGGCAGTGTTCTTCCTACCCTTAATAAAAAACTGATTTCCAACTCACTCAACATACTTTTTGATAAACTTAACGGCTGCCCCGACAAGGTACTTGTAGGTGAAATATCCGCCTACCTTTCACTTTCGGTGTATAAGCTGTTTAGATATATATACGGCTCTAATTCCAAAAATACCGACAGCCTGTTTTCCGTTTCAAAAAATAGCTTCGAGGGGTATTCAGGCGCCGAGATGCTTATCTGTGAAGCAAAAATACGTGCTATACTCAAAGGCGAGGAGGTTGGACTAGGTGCCTCGGTAAAGGACACCTCTGCATTCATAATGAATACCGAACATCTTATTACCGAATACCCATTATACGCCCCAAGCCTTCTTAACATTATAAAAAGCACCGAAACAAGACTGGAAAAATACATTAATAGCAATAGGTAATTTTCATAAAGTTTATACAATGTGATAAAAATCGCCTAAGTTCGATTTTTTACAATGGTAAATATTTACATAATTGTAAATATATGTTAGAATATGGTTGAAGATGTAATTCTAACAGGAGAAAACATGAAATCTACAGGAATAGTAAGAAAAATCGACGATCTCGGTCGTGTTGTTTTACCGATAGAGCTTCGCCGCACCCTCAACCTCGAGGTTGGTGACGGGCTTGAAATATTTACCGAGAACGATGGAATTGTATTAAAGAAGTACGAGGCAAGTTGTGTATTTTGCGGTGGAGACAAAAAGCTTAAGGACTACAGCGGTAAAATGTTGTGCTCTCAGTGCCGCAAAAAAATCGGCGAACTTTAAACAACGAGGATCTAATGCATAAAAAAACCGTAACAGACACACACCTACACAGCATCATCAGCCACGACGGACACTCAGAGCTCAGCATGATATGTAGAAGTGCCGTCGAGAGGGGTATTTCAATAATTTGTCTTACCGACCATGTCGACACCGAACACAACCATAAGCCCGAGTTTTGGCAGGACATTGATTTTTCGTTCGATTCGGTTAAGGCGATAGAGTCTATTAGCAATGAGGCGGGAATAACCGTTTTAAACGGCACCGAACTCGGGCAGGCAATCCATTATCCAGATGTTGCCAAAAAGGTGATGGCTATGCATGACTATGACCAGATAATTCTTTCCCAGCATAACGCCTTTGATGAATCAGAATTTTATTATATCGATGCCGAGAGGGTACTCTCCGACGGAGATATGCTCATGCGTCGGTATATTGAGGAACTGATCGAGAGCGTTAAACGGGAATATGGTGATACACTTGCACATCTTACCTACCCCTGCAGGTATTATTATCAGGTGGGGCACCCCTGCGACATGACCCTTTACACCAAGGAGGTAAAGGAGTTGTTTGCCCTATTAATTAAGAAAAACATAGCGCTTGAATGCAACACCTCCGGACTTAGGCAGCCGATAGGTTGCACCCTTCCGGAGGAGTCGATACTTCGTCTTTATTATGATATGGGCGGACGACTGATTACAATAGGTAGTGATGCACACCGTGCCGGAGATGTAGGGCTCGGAATACCGGAGGCAACCGAGCTGCTGAAAAAAATCGGTTTTAAAGAGGCTTTTTATTACAAAAAAAGAAATCCGCAACCCTACAAACTTTAATCTGTAAGGGCGGATTTATTGCGACAAAACTACTCCGGTTGGTGGCTGTGTGACAGCAAGGCGGCAAGGGATGCAAAAAGCACCGAACCGCATATTCCGGCCGCTGCAGAGGTAAGACCGCCTGTTAAAACGCCGGTAATCCCATCCTTTTCGATCGCTTCAATGACTCCCTGCATCATCAGATGCCCAAAACCGGGTAGAGGCACGGTCGCACCCGCACCGGCAAACTCCACAATGGGCCCGTAAAGTCCGAATGCGGAAAGAATAGCGCCAAGTATGAACAAACCAACCAACAGCTTTGCCGGAGTTACCGGAAATCTATCCATAATTATCTGGCATACTCCGCAGAGTAACCCGCCTATTACAAAGGCTTTAAAAAGTTCTAACATGTTATCGTTCCCTTTGTTACGACAGCCCGAGGCTTACCCCGAGTGCACCATCTACCTGTCTTAGGCTGACATCGGGTATGCTTCCGGTTTTTTCTTTTAACCGCTGTTTATCTATGGTTCTCAGCTGTTCTAAAAGTATCACACTATCCTTTGAGAGTCCGCAATCCGCACTGCTGATAGGTATATGTGTCGGCAGTGGATTTTTACCGGTTTTACTTGTTATAGCTGCGGCAATAACCGTTGGACTGTGTCGATTTCCTACATTGTTTTGCACAATAAGTACCGGTCGTACACCGCCCTGCTCCGAGCCCACAACAGGGCTTAAATCGGCGTAAAATACCTCACCTCTTTTAATTTCCATTTTTCTCCTCTTTGCATAATCTTGCTATACATGTATTTTAGCCTCCAGCTTTAATTTTATTCCAAATTATTATTAAACTTTTTATCAAAAAGGAGTTCGCCTTGAGAATAGGAATTGATGCCGTTCTTATCAGTAGGATGGAAAAAAGCATAAAGTCCGAACATTTTATTAAAAGGGTTTTTTCCCGCGAGGAGCTTTGCGAGCTTACCGCGCGCAACTTTAACCCCAAAACGGCCGCTGCGTGTTTTGCCGCAAAGGAGGCATATGCTAAGGCGGTAGGCTGCGGTATTATGACAAAGTTTGCACTCTCCGATGTTATGTTGCTACATCGGCAAAACGGCAGACCGTATTTGAAGCTTGCACCAAGGGCACGAAGATTTTTAAAAGGCGATAAGGCCTGTGTTTCTGTTACACATGAGGGTGACCTAGCTATCGTAGTGGTTGCATTGGCAAAACGGGGATAGTCAGCGAACCTACCACGATAGTTACTTTTATACGCAGAGTAAAAAAGATTATATAGTATTTAACATGAACAGTAGGATAACTCACATCAAAACACCTATTTATGTACGGTAAAAACGGCTATATCGTTTTTCAAATTAAATGAATATAAACGCTTGAAAAATATTTTATTTATGATATAATTATTTTGTTATATCCAGTTAATATGTTTTTATGCTTGTGTAGCACAGCTGGCAGTGCAGCTCATTCGTAATGAGCAGGTCGTCCGTTCGAATCGGATCACAAGCTCCACCTAAAGCAAGATGCACACCGAAAGTTCTCGGTGTGCATCTTGCTTTTACATTTATAATCAATCAACTTGAAAAAGTGATTTCATAAGGGTATTGCGAAGGTTAGCTGTCGGCTAAGATAGCCTCGTTTTAAAATCCTGATATGAAAAGCTTTTAACTATTTCTATCTCTGAATTTAATCTCTTAACCGCTATCGACGGCAAACCTATTCCATTAAAGGTGTTGTTTTTAACCATGGAATAAATTGCCATATCGCTAAATGCTAATTTGTCTCCGATATTCAACTCTTTATCGAAGGAATAGTCGCCGATAATATCGCCTGCTAAGCAGGTGGCACCTGTTAGCTTATAGGTATAGGGCTTTTCACCGCTCTCTCCACTGTTAACCAGTGGGGGTCTGTATGGCATTTCTATAACATCCGGCATATGGCACGCAGCTGATGCATCTAACAGGGCTATTTTCATTCCGTTATCTACAATGTCCAATACCTTTGTAATTAAAAATCCGGTATTAAGTGCAATTGCCTCGCCCGGTTCAAGGTAAACCTCTACACCATATTTTTCTTTAAACGAGTTAATTACTGTTACAAGCGTGTCTATGTCGTATCCGGGTTTGGTGATATGGTGCCCACCACCAAAGTTGACCCATTTCATCCTATGAATGTACTTACCGAATTTTTCCTCAACGGTAGCAAGAGTTTCTACCAACGCATCACTGTTTTGTTCGCAAAGGGTGTGAAAGTGCAAGCCCTCTATGCCTTCTATTTCATCCTCTTTAAAGTTAGCAAGTGTAACACCCAATCTTGAAAATTCAGAGCATGGGTCGTAAATTGCGTGGTCTTGAGTAGATATTTCCGGATTAATTCTAATGCTACAACTTTTACCCTTAGCAATTGCAGCTGCCTTATACCTGTTCCATTCGTTGAAGGAATTAAAGCTGATATGATCGCAAACCTCTAAAATTTCGTCAAAATCCTCTTCGATGTATGCCGCAGAGAAAATATGAGTTTCTCCGCCCATCTCTTCCCTACCCAGCTTTGCCTCGTAAAGTCCGCTTGCAGTCGTTCCACAAAGATACTTGGATACCAATGGGTAAACGGCAAACATTGAAAAAGCTTTTTGTGCAAGCAAAATTTTACAACAAGTTCTATCCGAAACAGATTTTAATATTTCAAGATTTTTTAAAAGTAAGTTTTCATCCACCACATAGCATGGGCTTTGCAGATTATAAAAGCTTTTATCCATTAATCTACCATAGTTGGGTTAAAATCTTCTACCCATGGCAATCCCCATTTATTTAGTGCCTCCATAAATGGGTCCGGATCGAACTCTTCGATGTTATAAACACCCGGTTTGTTCCAGCTACCGTTCATTACCAACATCGCTCCAATCATTGCCGGCACACCGGTTGTGTAGGAAATAGCTTGGCTTTCCACCTCTTTATAACACTCCTGATGGTCACAGATATTATAAACATAGTAGGTTTTCTCTTTGCCGTCCTTTTTGCCTTTAAAAATACAGCCAATATTTGTTTTGCCTACAGTTCTTGGACCTAAGCTTGCGGGGTCCGGCAGCAGAGCTTTTAAAAATTGAATAGGAACAATCTCTCTGCCCTCATACATGATAGGTTTAATAGAGGTTAATCCAACATTTTCCAAACATTTTAAATGGGTTAAATAGGATTGTCCAAAAGTCATAAAGAAACGAATTCTTTTGATTCCTTTAATATTTAAAGCCAAGCTTTCTATCTCTTCATGGTGTAATAGATACATGTCCTTTTCGCCAACGCCTTCAAAGTTATAAACTCGTTTAATTTCCATGGGTTTTGTGTGTATCCATTTCCCGTCCTCCCAGTAGCTTCCGTCTGCCGCAACTTCACGAATGTTAATTTCAGGGTTAAAGTTTGTAGCAAATGGATAGCCGTGGTCGCCTCCGTTACAGTCTAAAATATCGATATAGTTAATCTCATCGAAATAATGTTTTTGCGCATATGCAGAGAAAACACCGGTAACACCGGGGTCGAACCCACTGCCTAACAAGGCACAAATTCCTGCCTCTTTAAATTTTTCACGGTATGCCCATTGCCACTTGTATTCAAACTTAGCTTCGTCTATCGGCTCATAGTTTGCGGTGTCTATATAATGAGTTTTAGTAGCAAGGCAGGCGTCCATAATAGTTAAATCTTGATAGGGTAAAGCTAAATTTAAAACAACATCCGGTTTAAACGCATTAATCAAGTCGATCAGTTCCTCGGTGTTATCGGCATCTACCCTAGCGGTATGAATAATGGTTTTCGTTTTTCCCTCTAATTTTTCTTTAACGGCATCACATTTAGATTTTGTTCTGCTCGCTATCATAATTTCTTCAAAAACTTCTGAATTTTGGCAACATTTATGAATTGCAACTCCTGCAACACCGCCACAGCCAATAATTAAGCATTTTCCCATTATAAATCTCCTTTATGAATTTGTAATAATATTTCTCTTGTTACTTTACACGCCAAAGCAGTAGAGGCTCCGCTTGTGTCGTACTGGGGTGATAACTCGTTAATATCACATGCAACGATATTAAGTTTTCCTAATAACAAAATAGCGTCCATTAACTCTTTAAAACTAATACCACCCGCCTCAGGTGTGCCTGTGCCCCAAAAATTCGAAGGATCTAAAACATCCAAGTCTAAGGTAAAATAAATTGGTTTATCTTTTAATTTTTCCGGTAAAGCGTCAAAACCGCTTAAGTCAAACTTGTTTAAAAAGGTGTGCTCTTTAGCAAACTCAAACTCATATTTTTCGCCGCTTCTAATTCCAAACTGGTATATTTTCCCATCACCTATTAGGTTCCATACCTGCTTTATAACGGTAGAATGAGAGAGTTCTTCACCAAGGTAATCTGTCCTCAAATCGGTGTGTGCATCTAAATGAATAACATGAAGGTCGGGATATTTTTTTAAAAGCGATTTTACTGCACCAAGGGTAACTAGGTGTTCACCGCCTAACATCAGCGGAGTTTTGCCACTGTTTACAATTTCATCTGTAAACACTTCGATTTCATCTAAAACTCTTTTAGTATTACCAAACGGTAAATCTAAATCGCCTGCGTCAAATGTATTGTAATCGGTTAGGTCTTTCTCGCAATAAGGCGAATAGGTTTCTATTCCGAAACTTTCGGTTCTTATAGCATTTGGTCCAAATCTTGTGCCGGGTCTAAAGGATGTTGTGCCGTCGAATGGCGCACCAAAAATAACTACATCGCTGTTTTCAAAATCGCTATCGCAGGCAATAAATGTTTGTGTGTTTTTATTCACCATACCCCTTTCAGTTTTATAATATTACATGACTCGTTCCTCTTGTCATTTCTCAAACTTTTTAAGTGCCTCCTCTACATAGCTCGGTAGATAGAAAGAGCCCTTATGTAGGTTTGTATTGTAATATTTTGTTTCTATATTATTGTTTTTCCAGCTATCGGCATGGATATCGTTAATCGGGTGTAGCCCTTTAGATGCAAAGCCAAAAAGCCAATGGCCGGACGGATAAGTCGGAATGTGAGCCTGAAACAACTTGCAAACAGGAAACACCGCGTGTATTCTTTTGTGAGCATCTATCATTGCTTTAGAATCTTCGGAATAAAATGGGCTTTCGTGTTGGTTTATCATTATTCCGTCAGTGGTAAGTGCCTTGTTACAGTTTCCGTAAAATTCTTTAGTAAAAAGAACTTCGCCGGGACCGGAAGGATCGGTTGAATCCACGATAATCAAGTCGTATTTATTTTGTATTTTTCTTATAAATTTCAAGCCGTCTTCAAAAATAATGTTAATGCGCTTGTCGTTAAACCCACAGGCAGTTTTAGGCAAAAACTCTCTGCAAACCTTAACAACCTCCTCGTCAATCTCCACTAAATCTACATTTTCAATGCTATCATATTTTGAAAGTTCTCTTGCAACACCACCGTCGCCGGCACCTATTACTAAAATATTTTTAATGTTTGGGTTAACCGCCATTGCCGTGTGAGTTATCATTTCGTGGTAGATAAATTCGTCCTTTTCCGTAAGCATCATAACTCCGTCTAAAGTCAAAAATTTACCGAACTCCGGTGAATCATAAACAGCTATTTTTTGATATTCGCTTGAATTGGAATAAAGTTGTTTACTGATTTTAATAGAAAATCTTACATTAGGAGTGTGATACTCGCTATACCATAAATCATCCATCTAACCGCTCCTTTAAAACATTTAAACGGCTTACATCTCGGCTTTCCGGACCTGTTACAACACAGCCCTTGCTTTTAGCGTATGAGATATAATCTATTACATCATCAGTAATTAACTCACCGGGCGCTAAAATAGGAATTCCGGGTGGGTAGCACATAACAAATTCGCTGGATATATTATTAACGCAATCACAGAGTGCAAGGCTTGTTTTTTCGGCATAAAAAGCTTTTTGCGGTGAACATTTAACAATAGGATTAATATACTCGTTTTCCATAATGCCGCTTCCGTCGTTTTTATATAGCCTTCTAATCTCGCCAAGCGCGCTAATTAGCCTTTCTATATTTTTGGTTTTATCGCCAACCGAAATATATGCCAAAATATTGCCGAGGTCTCCGAATTCTACCTGAATATCGTATTCATCTCTTAATAAATCGTACACCTCAATTCCTGCAAGCCCAAGATCTAAAGTGTTTACAGAAAGCTTTGTGTCATCGAAATCAAAAATGCTGTCGCCGTTAATTAACTCCTTAGAAAAAGCGTAGTAGTCACCAAGTTGGTTAATCTCATCTCTTGCGTATGATGCAAATTTACGTACCTTATTGAAAATATTCACACCGTTAATGGCAAGGTTTCTTCTTGAAATATCCAAGCTGGATAACAGAAGGTAGGAGCCACTCGTTGTTTGTGTAAGGTTGATAATTTGCATTACATAGTTTGGGTTAACATTTTTGCCGCACAATAAAATAGAGCTTTGTGTCAACGAGCCACCGGATTTATGCATACTTACAGCTGCCATGTCTGCACCTGCCGCCATGGCGTTAATCGGCATATTTTCTCCAAAATAAAAATGTGTTCCGTGTGCTTCGTCTACCAACACCTTAATTTTATAGCTATGAGCTATTTCTACAATAGCTTTTAAATCGGAACATATACCGTAGTAGGTTGGGTTGTTAACTAAAATCGCCTTTGCATCGGGGTGTTTTTGAATGGTCTGCTTTATATCCTTTAAAGACATTCCAAGAGCTATACCTAAACGGTTATTTGTTTGAGGATTAATGTAAATCGGAATAGCGCCACACAAAACAAGCGAATTTATTACACTTTGGTGAACATTTCGTGGAAGTATAATTTTGTCGTCTCTTTTAACGTTAGATAAAATCATCGCTTGCACAGAGGATGTTGTTCCACCAACCATAAAAAAAGCATAGGCGGCGCCAAAAGCCTGCGCCGCTAAATCTTCAGCCTCCTTAATAACGCCGGTAGGGTGGCAAAGATTGTCAAGCGGTTTCATTGAATTTACATCTACAGAAAGACACTTTTCGCCTAAAAACTCTGTTAGTTCCTTGTTTCCTTTACCATGTTTATGACCGGGAACATCAAACGGCACAAGCTTGTTACGCTTCATTTCTTCCAACGCTTCGTAAATCGGGGCGTTTTGCTGTGTGTGCAATGCTACACCTCCTCGTAGATATTAGACCCGCTAAATATTTCTATCATTTCTTTTCTTAACGAATTAGTAATATCCAACCTCTTTTGCGGAGGTATTTCGTATACATCTGAATTAAACAAATAGTCCTGTAAAACTAAATCTTTAATCAACATTTTAGTGTGGAATATATTAGATTGATAAACGTTAACATCTATAGAATCATAACGCTTTAAAGTTTTGTTGTCTATATAATCTTGAATAGATCTGATGTTGTGCTCTAAAAACAGTTTTTTCCCTTGTAAATCTCTTGTAAAGCCACGCACCTTATAGTCCATTGTAATAATGTCGGATTCAAAGCTACCAATCAAAAAATCCAGGGTGGAGAGTGGGGTGATTTTCCCGCAGGTAGATACATCAATATCCACTCTAAAGGTAGCGATAGAGGTTTCCGGATGGTATTCCGGGTATGTATGAACCGAAACATGACTTTTGTCTAAATGCGCTACAACTGTTTCACCGCTTCGGTTGTTAGCCAAGGTTTCCTCTGCAATTAAAAAGGTTACACTGGCCCCTTGGGGTTCATAATCCTGCTTAGATATATTTAAAACCGTAGCACCTATCATTTCTGTTAGCTTAGATAAAATAGATGTTAACCTTTCAGAGTTGTATTGTTTGTTAATATATTTGATATAATCTTGCTGTTCTCTTTCAGTTTTAGCATAACAAATATCATAAATGTTAAAACTTAGAGATTTAGTTAGGTTGTTAAAGCCATAGAGTTTTAAAGTGTCAGACATCCATGTTTCCTCCCAAAATATGAAAAAGCGTGTCACTCAATGGTGGCACGCAAATAAAAACAGAATACGACACAAAGCCATACCTCACGTAAGAGTTAAGTAAGAACTTAC